>DASYJF010000001.1:0-2280 GCA_035996815.1 Thermoanaerobaculia bacterium
GCCGTTGGTGCCAAGCACCGCGGTGCCGCGCGAGCGATCGTAGACACCGAGCCCGTTGCAGCTCTGTCCCTGCCAGATGATGCTCTTCCCTCCGTCGAAGACGAAGGTCGCTTCCTGGGTGTCGGGGAATTGCCAGTCATCGGCGTAGTGGAAGCGTCCACCGGTGGAGATGACGCTCGTCGGATAGTCGACGCCGAGCAGCCAGCGTCCGACGTCGATTTCGTGCGTTCCGTTATTGCAGATCTCCCCGGTTCCCCAGTTGGTGAACCAGTGCCAGTTGTAGTGTATGACGTTGTCACGATACGGCGTTCGCGGCGCCGGCCCCTGCCACAGCTCGTAGTCGAGATTCGCCGGAACAGGCACGACCTTCCCTTTGCCGATTCCCGTGCGGTTATTGGCGTACCATGCCCGCGCCAGGTACGGCGTGCCGATCTGCCCGTCGCGCACCATTTGCAGGACTTCAATGAAGTGCGGCCCCGATCGAGCCTGGGTGCCGAGCTGCACGTTGAGTTTCGGATGCTTGCGTGCAGCGGCGACAATCAGCTCGTCCTCCTCGGGATTGTGGCCGCTCGGCTTCTCGACATAGACGTGCTTTCCCGCGTCGAGCGCGAGGATCGTCGCCGGGGCGTGCCAGTGGTCGGGCGTGGCGATCACAATCGCGTCGACGCTCTTGTCGTCGAGGATGCGGCGGAAATCAGTTACGGTCTTCGGCGGCGTGGCCTGGAGTTTGGAGACTTCACCAAGTGCCTTGGCCAGCACGTTCGAGTCGACATCGCAGAGATAGCCGACCGTGGTATTGGTGCCCTTGGCAAATGCGTGCGCCGGGACCATGCCTCGGCCGTTGAGTCCCATCACCGCCACGTTGAGCTTTTCCGCCGGGGAACCTTGGAGCGCGAGCAACGGGCCGGCTCCGCGCGATACGGCGAAAGCGCCAACCCCGAGGGCAGATGCCCTTTTCAGAAAGTCGCGACGGTCGAGCGGATCCTTCGGCGTCATGAAATACCCCCGGTTACAAACGGCGAATCTTGATGTTCCTGAACCAGACTTCGTCGACGTGATCCTGAAGTACGATGTGTCCGGCGCGGCGATCGGCGAAGCCCTTGATGTCGCGGTACTTGCTCGCCTTGAGCAGCGAGTCCATTACCGGCGTGCCGAGCTCGAACTCGACGATCTGTAATCCGTTCAGCCAATGCTCGCCGTGATTTCCGCGAAAAATAATTGTCGAGATGTTCCAGTCGCCGATCTGTTTCATTGCCATCCCCTTCTTCGCGTTGGGGGGAATGAGATCATAGAGGGCGCCGGCGCGGTGCGACGGAACCTTGTTGTCCTCGTGAAGACTGTCGTCGAGCATCTGGTACTCAAACCCAAGTGCGGCGTGGTTGGGTGCGTTTGCCATCGAGATCTCTTCGGAGACGTTGTACTTCACTCCGCTGTTGCCGGCGCGGCTGATCTTCCATTCCCAAGTCAGCTCGAAATCACGATACGTGTCGCGGGTCATGAGGTCACCGCCTGCGGCTGGTTGGCCGTCTGGAAGCCGCGGAACCTGGCCGTCCGCCAATTTTCTGATCGCCCCGTTCTCGATTTTCCAGTGAGCGGTCGGCACGCTATCGTAGCCGAGTCCGCGCCAGCCGGTAAACGTCTTGCCGTCGAAGAGAAGACGCCATCCCGCCCGCCGCTCGTCATCCGTTAACGTATTCGGGCAAAAGACAAACGCCCGGGGCTGCGAAACCCCACCGTCAGTGGTCGGCATGCCGTAAACGACAACAGCGTGGTCCGCTCCAGGGCACTCGGCTCCTTTGAGCTCGGGAGACTTGTGAGGAGCGCAGGCGGTCAGTACGATCGCCAAGATGAATCCCGTCGCGGACTGCATTCTAGAGTAGGTCATCATGACTGCGTTGGGAGGCGCGCCGGCTCCAGCCTGGGCGCGAGCAGATGTATAATCACCCACGCCGTCACGTACGCAAGACCGCACACGACGAAGATCGGCGCGTAGTCGCTTCCGTTGGCCTGCAGAACGCGGCCCGTGACCCGCTGGAAAACCACGCCGCCCATCGCTCCGGCAAACGCACCGATCCCAACGACTGATCCCACCGCGTACTTCGGAAACATGTCGCTGGCAAGCGTATAGACGTTGGCTGACCACGCCTGATGTGCCGCTGCCGCCACCCCGACGATCAGCACCGCCGTCCACATGCTCGGCGCGCGCGAGGCCAATGTCGTGGGCACGATCAGCAGGGCCATCGCCAGCATCGTCGCCTTTCGCGCGCGATTCACGGTCCA
>DASYJF010000002.1:0-55000 GCA_035996815.1 Thermoanaerobaculia bacterium
GTGTGGAAGCAAATCGTCGGCGCCGCCCGACGTTGCTCCCACACCCCACTCCCTACGCCCCACTCCCCACAAAAGGCACAAAGCGGCAAGAGACAGCAACACCGCAGCGACGTCGTTCCCGATCGTCCTTGCCGCGTCGACAACCTCGGCGCGCGGACGCGGCGTCATGTCGATCCACAGCGTCGCGGACGGACGCCGCTCCAGGATGAAACGGAGCGACCCTTTTTCCTGCCGCAGCGCGCCGGCGTGGAACATCGTCCCGCTCACCCAATCGTCATCGTCGAGATCGAAGAGTCCGGGCAGCTTCGGCTGATTGGGGACGCGCTCGAATGCCTGCACGGAGACGGCTGGAGTCGGCAATGGCCGCGCGCGAACGATGTAGAGGTTTGTCGCGTCGAACTCGAAGCTGGTCGCGCCGGGAGTGCGAAGGTCTTCGCCCCACCAGGCGATGGCGTCGCCGTTCGGCGCGACGATGCGGATGCCCTGACGAACACCGTTCGCTTCGCCGCGCAGCATCGCGAACATCGCCGCGCGCGACGCGGCCGGATTCGCGGTCAGCTTCGCCGCCACGCGTTCGACGGCAGCATCGAGACGCGACTCGGTGCGGGCGATATCGCCGCGGATGGCATCGACTTCGTATCCGAGGTGACGCGCCGACTTCGCATCGAAATCACGGCTCATCTCCGCGACGAGCAACTGCACCGTCAGCCAGGTCAGACCGGCGAGCAAAAGAAAGACCGCTGCGGCGCGCGCGGCGGTCGTGTTGGCTACCCGTGAGACCTCAGGCCGCATAGTCGATTAGTAGATTAGTGGATTCGTAGATTAGGAAGAATGTCGTCTGGATTTCCTAATCGACTAATCCACTAATCACTAATCACTAATCAACTAGCGTCACTTCCCCGCCGACCGGATCGAAACCACCGACCAGCTATCGCCCTTCTGCTTCAGGGTGATGTACAGCTCGCGCGTTTCCGCCTTGCCGGCGTTCTGAATCGTCCACGTGCCGGTGATGTGGTACTGCTGCTCGGCGGAGCTCTTCACGGCCTTCTGCTCTTCGAACGCGTTCGGCTTGACCTTGTTGAACAGGCCGTCGAGAAGATACGCGGCCTGATCGCGGCCGAAGAAATCGCTCTGCTCCATGAGGCCGGGGAACTGCAGCATCACCTTGTCTCCCGAGGCCATGCCGGCCACGATCGCTTGCGGGTCGCCGCTGCTGAACCCGCGCTTCAGGTTCGACATCGCCGTGTCGAGGTCGCGGAACTGCGCGGACGCGACCAGCGGAACGAACAGGAGCAGGGCTGCGAACTTCATCGAGAGTCTCATGGTGATCTCCAGTGCTTCGGGATAACGGCGTGTCGCGAGTCGTTATTCTAGCAGATTCAATAACTTAGCTGCACTCGCGAAGGGTCATGATGTCCTCGCTCCGTGACGCAATGCCGCGGTCGGCAGCGACGTCGCGGAAATCTTCCGGAAGCGGCGCGGCGACGCGAAGTGGTTCATTTCTCAGCGGATGCGTCATCGAAAGCTCGCGTGCGTGCAGCATCGGCCGCGCTTCATTGCGCTGCCCGTATAGCCAGTCGCCCGCCAGCGGATGCCCAATCGCTGCCAGGTGAACGCGGATCTGATGCGTGCGCCCGGTGAGCAGATCGATGGCGACGAGTGATCCGCGCGGCGTGGCGCGAAGCGGCACGGCGATGGTGATGGCGCGCTTGCCGCCGTCGCCGACGCCGAACGAAATCGGTCCGATGCGGATCAGCGGCGCGTCGATGGTCTGCCGTTCGCCGAGCTCGCCCTCGCAAATCGCCACATAGCGCTTGCGAATGCGCTTCTGCTCGAACTGCCGCGTTAGGTTCGCGTTGATCGAGGCCAGCTTCGAGAAAAACATCACGCCGCTCGTGCCACGGTCGAGCCGCTGCATCAGAAAAAGCGGCTGCGTGTGCAGCATCGCCGTTTCGAGCAGGACCGGTTCATCGGCGTCATAGCCGCGCTGCACGACGATATCGGCCGGCTTGTTGACGAAGAGGAGCGCTTCGTCTTCATAGAGAATGTCGAGCATGACACTGCTGCTTCAAAACTCCACATACTGGTTCGGCCGTAACCGCGTCAGTATTTCCCACCGCAGCCTGCGGAGTTTTGGAGCCGCGAAATAGACAGCGCGCGCGATCCAGCGGAATGGCACTCGTTTCGGAGTGGCGAGGGCGATCGTGTGGTAAGAGGGGAGGCCGTTCGCTAACGCTTCTCGTTCCGCGGCGATCAATTCGTCCACAAGAGATTTCGGAGCGTGACTCCAGTCGATCGATGGGAAGAGCACCGAGAGAATGGTGCCGCCGTAATTCCGTAGCGCCAGTACGCGGAATCCGCGCGCGAGCTGCGGCATAATGTCGCTCGACCGTATCGCTTCCGAAGGATCAGTTGCGTGGATCGGCAATGGAAGCGGATCAGAAAGTTTCGCCTCTGCCGGTACGCGCGCAAATACCGCGCGGTGCGGAGCGATCAGATCATCATTCCAATCGCGGCGCGATGGTCCAATGTACTCGTCAATATAAAGTAATCCTCCGCGCCGCAAGGTCCGCAGGATCGTCCCCGCCAATCGTTCGATCTTCGCTACGTGATGCAGTGACTGGTGAAAAAAAACAATGTCGTACGTACTGGCGGGCAACTTCGGATCATTGAAATCGTCGACGTAATAATGAATACGATCTGCGACGCCTTCTTCCGAAGCCAGCTCTTGAGCGATTTCGATTGACCGAGGTGAGCCGTCGAACGCATCGACCTGCTGACAAATCCCGCGCCGGATCAGATCGCGCTCGAGCGGCCCTGTGCCACAGCCGATGCTCAGTGCGCGGCGAAAACGGCGCTTGCCGAGAAATTCGAGGAACCAATCCATTGGCCAGACGTGCCGGGAACCGCTGATCGATTCATTGATGTAGTCACGCACGCGGGGCTCGGCCATCCAGCTCACATGGGTTGGCGAGACCGATTCCTGATCCCAGAATTGCGCCGCGGCTTCCCTCACGTCTTCGTTCACGCCGGCTATTCTGTCACACCGCCAGCCGGCGCCGTGTCGACTGCGAATCGCCATGTAGTGGCCGCAATGGTTCGCGCAGGGGCAGCGCATAAGCGGCTGCGCCATACAAGAGGCAGAAGTTTATTGATCGACGGACGTAATCTGTGGCTGTGATCGCTTAAATATTCGTGGAGCCGTAGAGCAGAAACTCCTCGCGCGTTTTCGCGAACTCGCGCAACGGCTCTTTCCACTCTGCTACCCACTCGTCGATGTTGCCGCCGCTTTCGACGATCTCTCGATAACGCGCGCTGCCGGCCAGGAGATCGATGGCCAGACGGTCCGAGACGAACTCGTACGTCTCGCGCCGCCAGTCGAACGTCTCCGGATTCAGGTCGCGCGCAACTTTCACGCACCACAGTCCCGTCCGATACGGCTCGAACTCGGCGCGATTCGTCACGTGCAACTCCACGCCGCCGCAGACCTTGCCCGCATGCTTCTGGAACGTCGGCAGAAAGTAATGCGGACGAAAACGGATGCCCGGCAATCCGATCGCATTCAGCCGCTCGGCCAACTTGAAGGGATCGAGCCACGGCGCGCCGAACAGCTCGAACGGATGCGTCGTCCCGCGCCCTTCGCTCAGGTTCGTCCCCTCGATCAGGCACATGCCGGGATACACCGTGGCCGTGGAAACCGTCGGCATATTCGGTGAAGGGATCACCCACGGCAGTCCCGTTTCGTCCCACCACATCGAGCGCCGCCAGCCGTGCATCGGAATCACCACCAGCTCGCAGTTGATCTGAAAGACTTTGTTGAAGAAGCGCGCCAGCTCGCCGGTCGTCATGCCGTGCCGCGTCGGCAGCGGAAACATCCCCACGAAACTGGAGAACTGCTCTTCGCGGATGTTCCCTTCGAGGTGCAAGCCATCGATCGGGTTCGGGCGGTCGAGCACGATGACCTGCACGCCCGCCTCGGCCGCCGTGCGCATGCAGAGCGCCATCGTGTAGATGAAGGTGTAGTAACGCGACCCGATGTCCTGGAGATCGATCACCAGCGCGTCGAGATTCTTCAGCAGCTCGCCGCGCGGCGCGAGATCGCTTTCGCGCGCGCCGTACAGCGAGTAGACCGTCAGGCCGGTCATCGGATCGGTGGAGTGATCGACGTGCGCCATGTCCTGCGCCTCGCCCCAGATGCCGTGCTCCGGACCGAAAAGCGTGGTCAGCGTCCACCCTCGGCCGCGATGCAGCAGATCGACGACGTGGCGGAGATCGCTCGTGACCGCGCTCTGATTCGTTACGAGTCCAATATTTTTTCCCGCGATGGGGCTGGGATCATCAAGAAGTACTTCCAGGCCGGGCCGGACGATCGTCAATGTTCTGTTTTCCCTTCGAGGAGCTGCAGCGCATGCGGGATCAGGTGCAGGATCGCCTGCAAGTTCTCCCGCGCGCCGCTCTCACTACCGGGTAAATTCACGATGAGTGCCGTCCCGCGGATCGCCGCCATTGCCCGCGACAACGGCGCCATCGCCGTCTTCTGCAGCGAGGCCGCGCGCATCAGCTCGCCGAACCCCGGAATCACTTTCTCGCAAACCCGCAACGTGGCCTCGGGTGTGACATCGCGCGGCGCGATTCCGGTTCCTCCGGTAGTCACGACAAGCCGAACCCCGTCGCCGGTCGCCGTTTCGATGGCCTCGGCAATCGCATCGACATCATCGGAAACGACGACGACGGCATCGACGTCGTAGTCTGCCGCCAGGATTTCGCGCACCGCCGGTCCCGACTTGTCGACGCGTTCGCCGCGCGAGGCAGCATCGGAACAGGTGATGACGCGGGCCTTGATCATTTCGCGCGGATTCTATGCGCGGCCACGGCGGTAGACGTCTTTGCGGTGTCGGACTTTGAGCACGAAGACGGTCGCCGTCGCATCATCAATGTCATCGACGATTCGGTAGTCGCCCTGACGAACGCGGTAGGTGAACTCGAAGCCTTCAAGTTTCTCCGATCCGAAGGGGCGAGGATTATCGACCAGAGCCTGAAGACGCCTTCCGATGCGCTCTTGATCAATGCGGGGGATCTGCGCGACGTCCTTGATCGCTGATGGCTTGAGGACGACGTTATAGCGAGCCACGGCGCTTCATATCGGCGAGAAAGTCCTGGAGTGGGATATTCGGCTCGGCGCGGCGCCGTTCGAGATCAGCAACGTCCTCAGCTTCTTCTTCGTAGTCAGCCAAAGACTGCCGTACAACCTCATTCACGATATCTGCGATCGAGGTTTCCGCTTCGGCAGCTTTCTCGCGCAACACATCGTGCAGCGCAGGATCGAGATAGATTGGGGTGCGCTTCGTTGCAGGCATGATGTCATTCTAACGTCTTCGCGCCGGAACGACTTCCATGCTTCGCACCGACTTCGCCTACGACCTTCCACCCGATCTCATCGCCCAGGAGCCGCGCGAACGCGGCAAATCGCGGATGATGGTCGTGCATCAGAACGGCATCGAGCACGACTCCTTCGCGAATTTTCCGGAGCGGCTGAACGCGGGCGATGTGCTCGTCATCAACGACACGCGCGTCATTCCTGCGCGGCTGTTCGCGAAACCGAAGGCGGGGATGTCGCGGCCGATCGAAATCCTCCTGACGCGCCAACGGGACGGCGGCGTTTGGGAGGCTTGGTGCAAGCCCGCGAAACGAGTGAAGCCCGGCGATGAGCTGATCTTCAGCGACACGTTGCGCGCGCGTGTGATGAGGAAAGATGCAGGCACCGTCACGATTGCCTTCGACGGCGATACCGAGGAGATCGAGCGGATCGGTATCCCGCCGCTGCCGCCGTACATCGCACGGGAAACGCCGAGGGATGAGGATCGCGAGGCGTATCAGACCGTGTATGCGGCCGAACGCGGCGCCATCGCCGCGCCGACTGCCGGATTGCACTTCACGCGCGAGATTCTGGATCGCATCGCAACACGCGGCGTCGAGATCGTTCGCATCACCTTGCACGTCGGGATCGGGACATTCAAGCCGGTGAAGGTTGACGACGTCGCCGATCACGTCATGGATTTCGAGCGCTACGAAATCAGTGCCGATGCCGCATCGCGACTCAATGCAGCGATCGATGAGAAGAGAACCATCATTGCCGTCGGCACCACCTCGGTGCGCACACTCGAAAGCGCGATCCGCGCCGGCGACGGGCGCTTTCAATCCGGCAGCGCCGAAACGAACATCTTCATCACGCCCGGTTTTCAGTTCCGCGCAGTTGACAAGTTGTTGACCAACTTCCACCTGCCCGAGTCGACGCTGCTGATGCTAGTCTCCGCGTTCGCGGGGATCGACACCATCCGCCGCGCCTACTCCGAAGCCATTTCCCACCGCTACTTCTTCTACAGCTACGGCGACTGTATGTTCCTCGACGAAAGGATCCGATGAAACGCATCCTCTTCTCCCTCCTTGCCTCATTGATCGTCATCTCCAATATCTCGGCGCAGGCGCCGCCGCCCACCGATAAAAAAGCGGAATCAAAAAAGCCGGAGAAAGCAGAGCAGGAGCCGCGTCCCGCGTCGCAGGAGCAGCAGAAACAGGATTCGCAGAAGAAGGACGCAGCGCCGCCGCCTAACGCACAGGCCTCGCCGAATCCGATCGGCGCCGAAGGCCCGGCCGAGAAAAAGGAAGACAAGAAGTGGGACGTCAACAACCCACCCGGCCCGCAGTACGACGTCCCGATCGACGTCACCGAAGGCACGTGGCTTTCGCTCGACGTCAGCCCCGACGGCAACGAGATCGCCTTCGATCTCCTCGGCGACATCTACACGATTCCCAGCGCTGGGGGCGATGCGAAGGCGCTCACTACCGGCGTCGCCTGGGACATGCAGCCGCGCTACTCGCCGAACGGAAAGTGGATCGCCTTCACCAGCGACCGCGCCGGCGGCGACAACATCTGGATCATGAATCGCGACGGCTCCAAACCGCAGCAGGTCACCAAGGAAACCTTCCGCCTGCTCAACGAGCCGTACTGGTCGCCCGACTCCGAGTACCTCGTCGGCCGCAAGCACTTCACCGCCGAGCGATCGCTCGGCGCGGGCGAGGTCTGGCTCTATCACCGCAGCGGCGGCGAGGGACTGCAGCTCACGAAGAAGCGCACCGATCAGAAAGACACCGGCGAGCCCGCGTTGTCTCCCGACGGCCGCTATCTCTACTACTCCGACGACACCACGCCCGGCGCGATCTACCAATACAACAAAGACCCCAACACGCAGATCTACGTCATCCAGCGACTCGACCGGCAGACCGGCGAGATCGAGCCGTTCGTCACCGGCCCGGGCGGATCGGTGCGTCCGACGCCGTCGCCGGACGGCAAGTCGCTCGCCTTTATCCGGCGCGTCCGCTACAAATCGACACTCTTCATCCTCGATCTCGAGTCGGGCAAAGAAACGCCGATCTACGACGGACTCGATCGCGACATGCAGGAAACGTGGGCCATCCACGGACTCTATCCGACGATGGCGTGGACGCCTGACAACAAGTCGATCGTTTTCTGGGCCGCAGGCCACATCAGCCGGATCGATGTTGCGTCGAAGGCAGTGACTCCGATCCCGTTCCACGTCCACGCTTCGCGACGCATCCAGGAAGCCTTGCGTTTTCCGATCGAAGTCGCGCCATCGAGCTATCCCGTGAAGATGCTGCGCTGGAGCACCGTCTCGCCGAACGGTAAGCAGGTCGTCTACGGCGCGCTCGGCTATCTCTACATTCGCGATCTCCCCAACGGCACGCCGCACCGGTTGACGAAACAGACCGACCACTTCGAGTTCTACCCAGCCTGGTCGCGCGATGGAAAATCGATCGTCTACACGACCTGGAACGATCAGACTCTCGGCACGATCCGCATCGCGCCGACGATCGGAGGCGAAGGCCGCGTCGTCACCGACAAGCCCGGCCACTACATCGAGCCAGCCTTTTCACCGGACGGATCGAAAGTCGTCTACCGCACCACCAGCGACGGGTATCTCCGTTCCGCGCTCTGGTCGGGCGAGACCGGCATCTACATCGTTCCCGCGGCTGGCGGCGCACCGAAACTCATCACGAAGAAAGGCGCCTCGCCCCAATTCGGCGCGTCGAACGACCGCATCTTCTTCATGACGTTCGAGGATGAAGACAAGCGCGGCCTGCACTCCATCGGTATCGACCGCACCGACGAGCGCGCCCATCTCCTCTCCGCCTTCGCCACCGAGTACTCGCTCTCGCCCGACGAAAAGTGGGTGGCCTTCCGCGAGAAGTTCAACGCCTACATCGCGCCGTTCATCCGCACCGGGAAGACCATCGACATCGGTCCGGATACGAAGTCGATCCCTGTCGCGAAAGTCACAAAAGAAGCGGGCGAATATCTGCACTGGGCCGGCGACGCGTCGCGTCTCTACTGGTCCCTCGGACCCGAACTTTTCTCGCGCGATCTCAAAGACTCCTTCTCCTTCATCGCCGGCGCGCCGGAGAAATTGCCCGACGCTCCCGCAAAGGGAACCAACATCAGCTTCTCGCAGCCGGCCGACGTCCCGGCAGGCAAGCTCGCGCTCACCGGCGCACGCATCATCACCATGCACGGCGACGAGGTCATCGCCGACGGCACCGTCGTCATCGATCGCAATCGCATCACCGCCGTCGGTCCGCGCGCCAGCACCGCTGTTCCCTCGGACGCGAAAGTCATCGACGTCGCCGGCAAGACGATCATGCCCGGCATCGTGGACGTGCACTGGCACGGCGCGATGGGCGCGGACGAGATCATTCCGCAACAGAGCTGGGTCAACTACGCCGCGCTGGCGTTCGGCGTGACCACGCTGCACGATCCGTCCAACAACTCCTCCGAAATTTTCACCTCGGCCGAGATGCAGCGCGCCGGCGAAATCCTCGGGCCGCACATCTTCTCCACCGGCACGATCCTCTACGGCGCGAAGTCTGCGTTCAAAGCCGATATCGCCAGTCTCGACGACGCGCTCTTCCACCTCCGCCGCATGAAAGCGATCGGCGCGATCAGCGTGAAGAGCTACAACCAGCCGCGCCGCGATCAGCGCCAGCAGATCATCGAGGCCGCGCGCGAAACCGGAATGATGGTCGTGCCCGAAGGCGGATCGCTCTTCGAGCACAACATGACCATGGTCGTGGACGGACACACCGGCGTCGAACACTCCATCCCAGTCGCCAATGCCTACGACGACGTCGTGCAGCTCTGGTCGAAGTCGCACAGCGGCTACACGCCGACGCTCATCGTCGGCTACGGCGGACTGTGGGGCGAGAACTACTGGTACGCGAAGACGAACGTCTGGGAGGACAAGCGCCTGCTGACGTTCGTGCCGCGCCGCGTGATCGATTCGCGTTCCCGTCGCCGCACGCTCGCGCCGGACGACGAGTGGAATCACTTCAGCAATGCGGCGCTGGCGAAGAAGCTTAACGACGCTGGCGTCTCCGTCCAGCTCGGCGCACACGGCCAGCGCGAAGGCCTCGGCGCGCACTGGGAGCTCTGGATGTTCGTGCAGGGCGGCATGACGCCGCTGCAAGCCATCCGCGCCGCCACGATCAGCGGCGCGCGCTACATCGGCATGGACAAAGATGTCGGCTCGCTCGAACCGGGCAAGCTCGCGGATTTGCTGGTGCTCGATTCCAATCCGCTCGACAACATCCGCAACTCGGAGTCCATCCGCTACACGATCGCGAACGGCCGGATCTTCGACGCGATGACCATGAATGAGATCGGCAACCATCCGCATACTCGCCAGCCGTTCTATTTCGAACTGCCTGGAAACGATGCGGCGGGAAGGGCGACGATGGCGTCGACGGATGATGAGGAGTAATCACCAATAGCTGGTCGTGACTTCAACGTCGCCCATCACCACGGCCTGACAGGCCAGCCGCTCGTCTGCCGCAAATCCGCGCTGCGCTGAGACGCGTAGCTCGATCATCGTCGGCGCGCTGAGATTTTCCGCGCCGGCGAGGACGCGCACGACGCATCGTCCGCACACGCCGACGCTGCCGCAGGAGTTGCCGATCGGTGCTCCGGCGCGGCGGGCGGCATCGAGCACGGTCTCGTTGCCCAAGGCCTCGGCGGCGCTGCACAACGGTGTGAACGTCACGCGCATTCGGACGATTTTCGCATTTCGCGAAGAAACTTTCGGCGCCTGCCGGCGTCTATACATGCGAGACAACGGAGGAATTCAATGAGCAGCGCGATCAAAACGACGGACGAAACGAGACTTGCCGAGGAGATAGTGGGGACGCTGGATGCAGACGCGGTACGGGTCTGCTCGGACGACCGCGACTCGATTCGCTTCTCCATCCGCGCCGCCGGGATGAAGCTGCGCTCCATCGTCCTCCGCCGCTGGGCGCTGCGCCGCCTGCTCAACGATCCCGCCGGCTCGGTGAAGATCGAATACCTGCAGCGCGAGCTCCGCACCGCCGCCACGCAGCGCATCGAGTACGCCTACCCGCGCAAGAGCATCGTCCGCAAGGACGTGCCCGCCAGCTTCGCGCCGCTCGCGCAGGCGCGGTAGATTGTCATCGCCGTCATCCTGCGCCAATCGTGTCTCCTTCGACGGCGCGCCGCAAAATGACCCCGCCGGGTGACTCCGCGATTCCCGGCGCGATAGCACCCGTTAGCGTTCGCTTCGCGAGCGCGAAGTCGTGCCTCGTGAATGACGACGTCAGCCTCGATATCAGGAACTTTCACCTCGGTCTCTGGAACTTTCGCCTCGATCTCTGAAACTTTCGCCTCGATCTCTGAAACTTTCACCTCGATCTCTGAAACCTTCGCCTCGATATCAGGAACTCTCACCTTCGATATCTCAAACTTTCACCTCGATATCAGAACGGCTGCCTTCGGGAGTGAAAACCTGCAGATCGTGAATGAACGGCCGTCAATACGCAGCGACAACTGCGTCATTGTCGAGGCACTTTTTTTCATTCTCGAGACGCTTTTTCGCTTTTTCGAGACGCTTTTTCACTTTCTCGATCCGCTTTTTCGCCTTCTCGAGACGCTTTTCGCCTTCTCGAGACGCTTTTTCTCATTCTCGAAGTCGTTTTTTCGAATGTCGATGCGAACGCCTTGGTTCGCAAGGCAGCGCGCGCCCGGAGCGGGGCGAGGAGTGTCCATACCGAGGCAATACGGGTCATTCGCGGAGAGCCGGTGACCAAATCGTTAGCGTGACGCGGCGTTCGGTATCAGGCGCTGCATCCTGCCAAGCACAGACTGTCTGGGCTGGTCAGGCTCGAAACCGTTGAAACGATGAACGCCGCGCTTCGTGGATTTCCTCACAGCCCCTGACCCGCCCAGCGAGGAGCGCGAAGCGGAGGACGGACGAAGGCCCCTCAGGTGATGACCAATCTGATGAGCCAGGGCTGGGATGCGCCGGCTTCGCCTCCGTCGCTCCGGCGGCTCAGGATGACAGTTGTTACCAATTCGTCAGTAGATCGGTGGATTCGCCTTCGAAACGGGAGTAGCATCCCGTCATGGCTGCCGATCTGGATGCTCTCGATCTCAAAATCCTGACGCACCTACTTCGCGATGGCCGCGCTCCAGCGCAGCAGGTCGCCGATGCCGTCGGACTCTCGCGGCCCGCCGTCGCTGACCGCATTGCACGTCTCGAACGCGAAGGCGTCATCCGCGGAATTACGGTCGTCGTGGAGCCAAAAGCCCTGGGCCGCGCCGTCACCGCGTTCGTCGCCGCGCGCGGTCAGCGGCTCGACGCCAAACGAAAGAAAGCGTTCGATGTGATCCTGAAGAGCGACGAGGTCGTCGAAGCGCACACGGTGGCCGGCGATGACTGCTTCTTCATCAAGGTCCGCACCGATTCCATCACGTCGCTCGACGAGCTCGTGTCGAAGCTGACCGCGCCGCCGCTGTCGCTGGCCACGCGCACCACGATCGTCATGAAGACGCATTGCGAGAAAGTTGGCGGGATCAACCTGGGAGAAAGCCGGTAGAGAAATGAAACACGATCGCGCTCTCTCCTACGCTGCGTTCGCCGTCGTCTGCATCGTCTGGGGCACGACGTACCTCGCCATCCGCATCGCCGTCACGACGATGACGCCGTTTCTGCTGACCGGCGCGCGCTACCTCTTCGCCGGCGTCGTCCTCTTCATCATCGCCAAGCTGCACGGCGACAAGATCCCGAAGAGCCGCCGCGTGCTCGGCGACGCCGTCGTCTGCGGCATCCTCATGGTGGCCATCGGAAACCTGACCGTGGTGTGGGCCGAGCAGTGGGTGCCGAGCGGATTCGCCGCGCTGTTCGTCGGCACGGCGCCGTTCTGGGCCACGCTCATCGAATTGCTGCGCCGCTCCGGCGAGCGCCTGGAGCGCCGCGCCGCGGTTGGGCTGCTCATCGGCTTCGCCGGTGTGGCCGTGCTGGTGACGCCGGGCGGTGCAGGCAGCGCGTTCGATCGCCGCTTCGTCATCGGCGCAATCGCCATCCAACTCGGCAGCATCGCCTGGCAGTACGGCACGATTCGCGGCAAGTACGCGCTGGCATCGATGCCGCCGCTGATGTCGTCCGCGCTGCAGATGCTGGCCGGCGGCTTCGTCGTCACGATCGCCGGCCTCGGGCTCGGCGAGCTGCCGCACTTTCATTCGACGCCGCGCACGTTCGCCGCGCTCGCGTACCTGTCGCTCTTCGGCTCCGTGCTCGCCTACACGTCGTACGTCTACGCCGCGCGCCACCTGCGCTCGACGAACATGTCGCTCTACGCCTACGTCAACCCGCTCGTCGCCGTGATCCTCGGCTGGTTCGTGCTGCACGAGCAACTAACCTGGGTCTCGATCACCGCGATGGCCATCATCCTCGGCGGCGTGGCGATGGTCCAGAGCGGCCGCGGCGCAAGCCGAAGAGTCACGATTTCGCGCGAAGCGCCGAGGCAGAAGGCGGCGTAGACTCCTGCGATGCGTCCCCGCATCCTGCTCGTCATCGCCGCCATCGCAATCCTCGCTGCGCTCACGCTGACGATGCACGGCGCGCCGCCGAAACTCGGTCCGTCGCCGGTCGTCGTCGAACTGTTCACCTCGCAGGGATGTTCGAGCTGCCCTCCCGCCGACGCCCTGATCCACGACATCGCCAACGATTCCGCGCTGCGCGGACGCGTCATCCCGCTGTCCTTCCATGTGGACTACTGGGACTCCCTCGGCTGGCGCGATCCATTCTCGTCGTCTGAGTGGACGCAACGTCAGGCGCGCTACGCCCGCACGATGCACCTCAACTCCGCCTACACGCCGCAAGCGGTCGTCAACGGCACGCGCGAATTCGTCGGCTCCAACCGCTCCGCGCTGAGTGCGGCGCTGGAGAGAGCGTCAAACGAGAAGCGAGACGAGATCACGCTGACGGCACGCCGCGACGGCAACTCCCTCATCGCCACAATTCACGCGACTGTCCCTGCGAACGATGACCTCATGCTCGCCATCGTCGAAGACGGCGTCACCACGAAAATCGAACACGGCGAAAACGCCGGCCGCACGATCACGAATGACGCCATCGTGCGTAAGCTGATTCGAGTGAAGCCGGGCCAAGCAACTGCTTCCATCGATCCAGCGTGGCGCAACCTCAGTGCCGCCGCCTTCGTGCAGGATCGCGCCACCCTTGCTATCGGCGGCGCCGCAACCGCACAGGTGCGATAGCTTTTCTTTCCGGGCGTTATGCTCGCTCCATGCTGCTGATCGCCACAGCTCCGCCGGATGTTTCCAGCGTTTTCATCGAGCTCGGAGCGGCGACGCTCGGCCTGGCGTTGCTCTCGCGATTCGCGAGCCGGTTCGGCATTTCCGCGATTCCCCTCTACCTGCTGGCGGGGTTGGCGTTTGGCAACGGCGGCCTGCTTCCGCTGGCATTCAGCAAGGATTTCGTTCACGTCGGGGCGGAGATCGGCGTCGTGCTTCTGCTCTTCATGCTCGGTCTCGAGTACACCGGCAGCGAGCTGACCAACAGCCTTCGCACCGGCGTTCGCGGCGGCATCATCGATTTCGTTCTCAACTTTTCTCCGGGCGCGATCGCGGGTCTGATCCTCGGCTGGCCGCCGGTTGTGGCGGCGGCATTCGGCGGCATCACCTATGTCTCCTCATCGGGAATCATCGCCAAGGTGTTGCACGAGCTCGGGCGCGAATCGAATGTCGAAACTCCCACGATCGTGTCGATCCTCGTCTTCGAGGATCTGGCGATGGCGTTATTCCTGCCGCTGCTGAGCGTCGTGTTGACCGGCCGCGGCGGCTCCGGAGCCGTCATTTCGGTTCTCGGAGCGTTAGCGGCGGTCGGAGTGGTGCTTCTGGTCGCGCTGCGATTCGGACCGCGCTTGAGCCGCGCCTTCTCGCATCGATCCGACGAGATCATTCTTCTCACCTGTTTCGGAATCGTGCTGCTCGTAAGCGGACTGGCGCAGCGCATCCAGGTCTCGGCTGCGGTCGGCGCCTTTCTCGTCGGCATCGCGCTTTCGGGACCGCTGGCGAAACAGGCGCATCGCGTCATTTCGCCCGTTCGCGACCTCTTTGCCGCGGTGTTCTTCTTTTTCTTCGGACTGCAAGTCGCACCGAAGGAGCTCCTGCCCGTGTTGCCCCTGGCCGCGATTCTCGTTGTGATTACAGCCGTGACGAAACTGCTGTCCGGTTGGTGGGCTGCCAGGCTCGCAGCGCTGACCGGAGCGAGCGCATTACGCGTCGGCGCCACGCTCATCGCCCGAGGAGAGTTTTCAATCGTAATCGCGGGGCTCGCGGTTGCGGCGGGAGCCGAGCCGAAAGTGGCTTCAGTCTCCGCCGCGTACGTCCTCCTGTGCGCGATCATTGGACCTCTGGCCGCACGTGGTGCTGATCGGGTTTTCGCGCTACTGGGCAGGTCGCGCGACGAGAAGTGACACGTACGTACGAACCTGCTATTGTGTACGAACGATGATCAAAAAGCTCACGCGCACCGGCAATAGCGTCGCCCTCGTTCTGGACAAGCCGCTCCTCGACGAACTTGGTCTCGATGAAAACGCAGAGGTCGAGTTGTCAACGAACGGTCAGGTTCTCGTCGTGACCCCGAAACGCGATCCTGCCCGCGAACGCAGATTCCGAAAGTCCCTCGATAAGATCAATCAAAAATACGCCGGTGTGTTCCGTCGTCTGAGTGAGTAGTGGGTTTTCTTTTTCTCACTCTCGACGAAGTCCTTGTCGCTCACGAAGAGCAAATCCGTCTGTTCGGAGGCGCCTCCGGCATTCGCGACGCAAGCCTCCTCCTCTCGGCGATGGGCAATGTCGAGGCAACCTTTGGAGGCGTCTTCCTTCATGAAACGATCTTCGAGATGGGGGCCGCGTACCTGTACGGTATCTGCCGCAATCATCCCTTCGTTGACGGCAACAAACGAACCGCACTGTCGGCCGCACTCACGTTTCTCGACGCGAACCACATCGAAGTTCAGGCCGACGAGAACGAGCTCGTCGACCTTGTCATCAGCGTAGCTGAAGGGAAAATCAGCAAGGCAGGCGTCGCCGTGTTTCTTGAAGACCACTCAACCGGCACACCTCACCGAAGGTAGTGGCACGTGTACCCGTTCGGATATCGCTGCAGGTAATCCTGGTGGTAATCCTCGGCGGGATAGAAATTCGTAAACGGGACGACCTCCGTCACGATCGGGCGCGGCCATTTGGATTGCGCGCGTTGGATGGCGCGTTGGGCCGCGTCCCGCTGCGTTTCGTCGTGGTAGAAAATCGCGGAGCGGTATTGGGTGCCGATGTCGTTGCCTTGGCGATTGGCGGTCGTCGGATCGTGGAGGCGGAAGAAAAAGTCGAGGATGTCGTCGTACGAAATTTTTGATGGATCGAAGACGATCTGCAGCGACTCGGCGTGGCCGGTGCGGCCGGTTTTTACGTCCTCGTAGCGCGGCTTGTCGAGGGTGCCGCCGGCGTAGCCGACAGTCGTGTCGGTCACGCCGGGCAGTTTGCGGACGAGCTCTTCGACGCCCCAGAAGCAGCCGCCGGCGAGCGTGGCGGTCTCCGTCATTTGTGCGCGTCCTTCTTGAACAGGTGGACGTACTCGCCGTAGCCCTCGGCTTCGAGTTTGTCCACGGGGATGAAGCGAAGAGATGCTGAGTTCATGCAATAGCGCTGGCCGGTCGGTGCCGGACCGTCGTCGAAGACATGGCCGAGGTGCGAGTCGGCGTGTTTGGAGCGGACCTCGGTGCGAGCCATGAAGAACTTGCGATCCGTTTTTGTGATGACGTTCGCAGGCTCGAGCGGACGGGTGAAGCTGGGCCAGCCGGTGCCCGATTCGAACTTGTCGTTCGAGCTGAAAAGCGGCTCGCCGCTGACGACGTCGACGTAGATGCCGGCGGCGTGATTGTCTGCGTACTCATTGCGGAACGGCGCCTCGGTGCCTTCGTGCTGCGTAACCTCGTACTGGATCGGAGTGAGCTTCTTTTTCAGCTCCGCGTCGGAAGGTTTGACGTAGTTGGCCATCCTGTCTCCTTTGCTGTGAACCTGCGGGTTTGCGGGCGCGGCGACGACCGGGTGCTGCGTGACCGCGGTGTAAACGCCGGTGAGGATGATGGTTCCGGCGGCGATCGGCAGCCATTTTTTGAGGATCGTGTTCATTGGGGTTCTCCTTGTGCGAGCTATGAAAACGGTGGCGCTCGCGGATTCGTTCCAACTCAATCGCGGCGGAAGTGCGCTCCGCGCGACACGGGATTCCGCAGGGCCGAATTGGCCACGATCATCGCCATCTGCTGTCCGTGGAAGAGCTCCAGGATCGGCTTGCTGATCGTCGACTCGTGGTAGTACTTCGTGAGGCGGCTGCCGAGCTCGCGCATGTCGGCCACGGCGCGCTTGAGGCGCTCGTACGTGCGGACGATGCCGACGTAGTTCCACATCGTGTGCTGGATCGTGGTCCAGTCCTGCAGGATCAGCGCGGGGTCTTCCATGTTCTCCTTGCCGGGCGGACGCCAGTCGGGGATCGAGAGCAGGAGTGCGTCGTCGATCGAGCCGATGCCCGGCGGACGCGTGCCGTACGAACGGCGGATCGCTGGCGCGTCGCCGAGGCGGGCGCGGCGGGGGATAGGACCTGCGGATTCGACGGGCGTCGTCGACGACTCGTACTTTTCGCGGATCGAGACCGCCGAGAAATAGCCCCAGGTCAACCCTTCGAGTAGCGACGTCGAGGCCAGTCGATTGCCGCCGTGGAGACCGGTGCAAGACGTCTCGCCGATCGCGTAGAGCCGCGTGAGCGTCGTCTCGCCGACGTTGTTGGCGAGGATGCCGCCGCAGAAATAGTGGGCCGCGGGAACGACCGGAATCGGATCGCGTTCGATGTCGACGCCGATATCCGCGCACGCTTTGCGGATGTTCGGGAAGCGCTCCGCGATCGGTTCGTGTCCCGTGTAGAAGTTGGCGAGGTCGAGGTAAACGAATTCGTCTTTGTTCGTCGTCATCTCCTCGACGATCGCGCGGGCCACGACGTCGCGAGGAGCGAGGTCCCTCAGCACCGGCGAATACTTTTCCATGAAGTACTCGCCTTTCTCATTTCGTAATCGCGCGCCCTCGCCGCGCAGAGCCTCGGAAATCAGATAGTGATTGGCTTTCTTGTCCGCGAGCGCGGTCGGATGGAACTGCACGTACTCCGCGTTCATCACCCGCGCGCCGGCGCGCTGGGCCATGACCACGCCGTCGCCGATGGCGTTGCGGGTGTTCGTCGTGTGCAGGTAGATCTGTCCGATGCCACCGGTGGCGAGGATGGTGAAGTCGCTGAAGATCGTGAAGACCTCGTTCGTGCGGTTGTCGAGTAGATAGGCGCCCGCGCATTCGTTCGTGAGCCGGTAGCGGACCTGGATGTCGGTCGGATGATGCTGCGTCGTCAGGAGGTCGATCGCGGTCATTTCGGTGACGAGCGTGATGTTCGGCTCGTTCTTCACGCGATTGAGAAGCGAGGTCTCGATGGCGCGGCCGGTGGCATCGCCGGAGTGAATGATGCGCGGCAGCGAGTGTGCCCCTTCCTGCGTCAGATCGAGCTCGCCCTCTTCGCTGACGGAGAACGGGACATGCATCTCGTCGAGCAGCAACTCCTTGACGACGCGCGGCCCTTCGACGGCGAGAAAACGCACCGCCTCTTCGTTCGAGAGGCCGGCACCGGCGGCGATGATGTCCGCGATCAGCTTGGCCGGCGTATCGCCTTCGCCCTCGTAGATGATTCCGCCCTGTGCCCAGAATGTGTTGCAGTCCTTCGGATCAGCAGCCTTGGTGACGAGGAGGACTTTGATTCCTGCGCCGGCCAGGCAGAACGACGCGGTGAGCCCGGCGATACCGGTGCCGATGACGAGGACGGGAAAGTGGTCGCGATTCTTCAGCGCAGGCACGGTGCGCATTGTAGTGGTGAGTGGCTAGTGGCTAGTGGCTAGTGGTCAGTGGTCAGTGGTCAGTGGTCAGTGGGAAGAGATCCGGACTCGCTTCCTGACCACTGGCCACTAACCACTGGCCACTCTCATCACGCGATCTCCCACCGTTTCGTCAATTGCCGCGAGGCGATGAAGAAGACGATGGCCCAGCCGATGAGCACCGCCGCGGGAAGCGCGAGCGATGACAGCGGGAGCTCGCGCCAGAAGACGTTCGTGAATCCATCCAGCGCCCAGGAGTTGAAGAGCACCAGTCCCGCTTTCTGCAGGCCGGCCGGCATGAGGAAGCGGGGGAACATCGAGCCGCCGATTGCGGAGAACGAAAGCACGACCAGCGTCGAGATCGCCCCCAGTTGTGCGCGCGAGCGGCAGATGCTGGCGAGCAGGAGTCCGAATGCCGAGGTAGCGAGGGAGGTCGAGAGAGCCATGATCAGGAAGCCGGCGATGTGTTCGACGAGCTGCAGCCGGAACACCAGCGCGCCCCAGATGAACATCACGCAGATCTGCGTGAAGCCGAGCGTCCAGAGATAGACGAGTTTGCCGAGGAGAAGCTTGGTCAGCGTGAGGCGCGTGGTGAGGATGCGGTCGAGCGTGCCGCTTTCGCTTTCTTCGAGCAGCGCGCCGCCGGCGTTGGACGCGGTGAAGAGCAGGAACATCACGCCGATGCCGGCCGCGTACAGCGCGGCGACGACGTTCGATTTGTTCTGGCCGATGACGTCCGTCTTCTCGATTTTGATGAGCGAATCTGCTGGTTTTGTGGCCGCCGGTTTCGCGCTGAACGTGCGATAGCTCTTCATGTTCTGATCGATGGCAGCCTTCTGCTGCGCCGTCAATCCGCCGCTCCAACGATCGACCTCGCTCACGCCGGCGTCCATCATCATTTCGGGCATCGACATCATCATGTTCTTCTGCAGCAGGCCGCCCACAACCTGATCGGCGATCGGATCGGCGGAGTCGGCCAGCAGACGAAAGACGGGGCCGTTGTTGTTGCCGCCGAATTGAATCTTCGTCGTCCCGAACCCTTTCGGAATCACGAGCGCGACCGGCGCATCGCCCGCGCGAACGAACGCCTCAGCTGACTGCGTATCGAACGGCGTTGCGCTTTTTTTTGGCGTTAGCACGACGTCGAGCGCCGATTCACGTTTGAGCGCTTCGATGAGGCGCCGCGAGCTGTCGCTGCGATCGAGATCGGCGATGACCACGGTCGTCTTCGGTGTCTTCGATTTCTGCGCGCCGAAGATGCCGGCGAAGATCGAGAAAAAGACGATCGGAACGATGAAGCTGAGCATGAGGGCCGCGCGGTCGCGGCGGAGATTGAGCCATCCGGCTCGGACGACAGAGACGATCATTCGCGTAGACCCTTTCCAGTGAGGTGAAGAAAGACTTTTTCGAGCGAGGGCGACTTCATGGTCAGGTCGCGCACGGCGCTGCCCTGCGTTTCCGCCTCGCGCATGACGCGCAGCATTTCCGCGGCGTCGTCGATGAGATGGGTGACATGCGAGCCGTCGGCGAATTCGACGATGACTTCGCGCTTGGTGCCGATGGTGTCGCGCACCAGCTCGTCCTTCGTGCCGGTGGCGATGACGCGGCCGGAGTCGATGACGGCGATGCGGTCGCAGAGGCGCTCGGCTTCTTCCATGTAGTGCGTGGTGTAGATGAGCGAAACGCCGTCGGCGCGCAGCGTTTCGATCATCTGGTAGATGCGCTCGCGCGACTGCGGATCGACGCCGACCGTCGGCTCATCGAGCAGCAGCACGCGCGGCCGGTGCAGAACGCCGACGGCCATGTTGAGCCGCCGCTTCATGCCGCCGGAGAACGATTTCACCGGCTCGGTCTTGCGATCGGACAGCGCCGCCCAATCGAGCGAGCGCGTGATCGCATCGTCGAGCGTCTTGCCTCCGAGCCCGAGGTAGCGGCCGAAGACGGTGAGGTTCTCGTGCGAGGAGAGGTTTGGATACAGCGCGATCTCCTGCGGCACGACGCCCACCTCGGCGCGCGCATCGGTATCGCCGGCCGGCGCAGGTTTGCCGAAAATTGTGACGGAGCCGCTGTCCGGCTGGACGCGGCCCATGATTGTCCGCACGAGCGTCGATTTCCCCGCGCCGTTCGGACCGAGCAACCCGAGGACCTCGGAGGGCCGCAGCTCGATCGAAACACCGTCGAGCGCGCGGCGGGATGCGAACGTCTTCACGACGTTCTCGATTTGTAGTGGATTCATGCCGCCAATGTAGGGCGTGCGCGTCCGATCGCCCCGTGTCGAAAGTCATGAAAGCGGAATGACAAATGTAAGGATAATCGGCACATGCGCTATGCATGTCGACGATGCGATGTCGTGGTGCGAGCAACTCCGCAAGGACAAGCGCTTCTCCGCCGTCGTCATCGCCGGCCACAGCGAAAGGTCGCTGATCGGCATGCTCGCCGCGAAACGCTGCAGCGCGGACGGCTTCATCCGCCGGAACTCGCGAAACAGAGCGACGCGATCCTCAAGAATCTCGAAGCCGGCAAGACCACCGACAACACTCCGCCGGAACTAGCTGCGATCTATCGCCCAAGCGTGCAGCCATATCTGATCTCCTGGTTCCGTTACGACCCGGCCAAGTCGATCGCCGCGCTCACGATTCTGGTGCTCATCATTCAGGGGACCACCGATCTGCAAGTCAGCGTCGTTGACGCGAAACGCCTCGCCGCCGCGAATCCCAAAGCGAAACTGCTCCTGATCGAAGGGATGAACCACGTCCTCAAGGAAGTCCCGGACGACCGCGACAAACAGATCGCCTCCTACAGCAACCCCGATCTCCGCCTCGCGCCGGAGTTTTTGGTGGGCATTGTCGATTTTGTGCGGAAGGTGGGGAAGTAGGAGAATTGGCGGATATGCCTGACACGGGGACGGAAGACGCATGGGCCAGGTACTACGCACATCAACTGACCCCGAGCGAAAAAGCTGAGTCGCGAGCTCGGATGCTCGCCGACTGCAGCAGGCTAAAGAAGAAGGTGTGTTTCGTAACATTCGGAAGTTACGCGGGAAAATCAAATGGTCCGTATCGCTCGAAGAGCTGCGCCGGGAGTAGTCATGGCTCAAATACAAATCGCTGAACCTATTAAAGAGCTAAGCCCCGACGAACGATGGGAACGCTATCTTCGGATGGCCCTTACGCCGGAAGAGGTGGCAGAGGGTCGCGCAGAATTGCAGAAAGAGATTGACCGCGCGCGCGTCGCGGGTGTTTACGAAGAGCTTAAGAAGTGGAAGGGCAAAATTCACTGGGACGTCAGTCTTGACGAGCTGCGCGAGGATCGCGATTGATCGCGATCGACACGAGCTCGTTGCGGCGCTGGGCGGAGGGGGAAACCGGTCGGGATGTCGATCAGGTGGAAGCAGCGATCGATAGCGGCGAGGCCACTCTTCCGCCGGTCGTCGTGACAGAAGCTCTCAGCAAAGTTGTTCTTCCCGAGGCGTTCGTCCATGTCATCGCAACGCTACCCGTCGTCACACTCCGTTATGGATATTGGTTTCGAGCCGGCGAGCTGCGTGCTGACACCATGCGAAGAGGTCACAAGGCGAAACTGTCTGATGTACTGATAGCGCAGGCGTGCATCGACAGAGATCTTTTGCTGATCACCTACGACGCCGACTTCCGTCACTTCACGCGCGCTGGTCTGAAGCTCGCGTAGCGGCGCGTTTCTGCATCCAGACCATGATGGCGTAGAGGATCGCCACCGCGACTCCAAAGCCGACCAGCCACATGGATTTTGAGGAGAGCGCGTGGCGAAGGGCGTCGGGGTCTTTCATCAGTGCGGGTTGGTCGCCGAGCACTTTCATCCCGAACCAGGCCAAGGCGCCGTTGAAAAGACCGGCGCCGAGGATCGTCATGAGCGAGAAACGGGCGAACGGCATCCGGAAGAGGCCCGCCGGGATCGAGATCACGTGACGGATTCCGGGGAGCAGACGCGCCACGAAGATCCCGCCCGAGCCGTAGGTTTCGAACCAGCGATCCGCGGCTTCGATTTTCGATGGCGACATCAGCACGAAGCGGCCGTAGCGGTTCACGAGCGGGCGTCCGAGTTTGTAGGCGATCCAGTAGCTGGCGGCGGAGCCGGCCCACGATCCCGCGGTCGCGGCCACGATCACCAGCGCGAGATTGAAGCGTCCCTGCGACGCCCAATATGCGGCCGGCGGCATCACGATTTCGGCGGGAATCGGCAGCGCTGTCGACTCGAACGCCATCATTACGAAGATGCCGAGGTAGCCCCAGTCGTTGATGAATTGCATCCAGGTCAGGAAGAAGTGATGGAACCAGCTCATAGGGCGCGCAATCCTACTCGAAAGGCAGATGTTAGGATCGCGCAATGGATCCCGATCGCTACGACGTGATCATCCTCGGCGGCGCCTTCAGCGGCGCGTCGACGGCGATCCTGCTGCGCCGCGATCATCCGCAACTTCGTGTGCTCATCGTCGAGAAGGCAGAGGCATTCGATGCGAAAGTCGGTGAAGCGACGACGGAGATGTCGGCGATGTTCCTCACGCGCCGGCTGGCCATGTGGCATCACCTCGAGTCCGAGCAGTTGCCGAAAGAGGGACTGCGCTACTGGTTCACGAACGACAAGGTGACCGGTCACGCCAATGCGACGGAGGGCGGCGGATTCATTCGCAGCGCCGTGCCGGCGTTTCAGTTGCGGCGTGACGCTCTCGATGAGTATTTGTTGAAGACCGCTGTCGATGAAGGCGCGGAGTTGCTGCGTCCCGCGAAAGCGCGCGACGTCGAGCTGAATGACTTCGACAACAAGTTGACCATCGAAGTCGGTGATGAAGTTCGCGAGCTACGCTGCCGCTGGCTTCTCGACGCCACCGGACGCGTCAACTTCCTCGGCCGCCGTCTCAATCTCATCGAGCGCAATGACGAGCATCCTGTCGCCGCGATCTGGTGTCGCTGGAATGGCGTCCGCCACATCGACGACATCGCGGCGCGTTCCGGCGATCTGGCCGCGCGCAACGTCAGCTCGCGGCGTCTGGCGACGAATCACTACACCGGCTTCGGTTATTGGATCTGGGTGATCCCGCTCGGCAATGGCGAGACATCGATCGGCGTCGTGTTCGACAAGCGGCTCGTCGATCTGCATCACAGCAAAGACCGCGCGACCGATTTCATCGCATTTCTGAACGCGATTCCCGCATTGGCGGAGCTGCTCGACGGCGCATCACCGCGGCTCGACGATCTTCGTTTCTACTCGCACCTTCCGTACGTCTCGAAGCAGTACATGGGCAACGGTTGGGCGCTTCTCGGCGACGCCGCGGCGTTCCTCGATCCGTACTACTCGCCGGGACTCGACCACGCATCGTTCACCGCCGAGGCGACGGCGGAGATCGTGGGGATCGACGCGAAAGGGGAGGATGTCGCCGCCCGGATCGTCGAGCACAACGAAGCATTTGCGCGCTCGTACGTCCGTTTCTTTCGTTCGATTTACAAAGACAAGTACTACTACATGGGCGAGGCCGACCTGCTGACGGCGGCGATGATTCTCGATACGGCGCACTACTACATCTTCGTGGTCATCCCCGCGTATCGCTTCGCGAAGAAGTTCTTGTGGATGCCGGTGCTCGGTCCGAAGCCGGCGTTTTTCAGCTATCACTTCATCAAGTTCTACCACCGCCGCTTCAAAGCGATCGCGCTGGCGCGGCGTGCGGCGGGCGAGTCGGGCGCGCGCAACAACGGGCGGCGCATCAAGGCGTACTTCAACCTCAACTTCTCGCCGATGCACATGTTCCTGCGCGGCGTGAAGTTGTGGATGTTCGCCGAAGCGGACAACGTGCGGTTGCAGTTGCGGCGATTGTTTCGCCGCCGCTCCGCTGCAACTCCGGCGGTCGAGGGCGTCGAAGCACGCGGATGAGCCGGCGTGTGGCCATCGTGTTCGATCGCGAATTCGGCGATCGCCTGCTGACGCTGATCATGCGCACGCCGGTGTGGATCGTGGAGAGCAGCGCGAATCGAACCGCGGTCGCCGAGGCGATGAATCGAACGACGGAATGGCCGCAGATCAGCGTGACGGTGTTTCGTCCGTCGGATGAACTGACGCATCTCCTGTCGCAGATCGGGCACGCGCAGCGGGTGGATGTGATCGGATTACGGCTCAGCGATGATGTTCGCGAGGCAATGGGCGGCGCCGGTTTCACGAAGGTTGAGGAGACGGCCGAGGGCTTTCGCGCGACGTGAAAAAGGCATCCCACTACAAAGGCACCAGGACACAGAAGGTTTCCTTTGTGCCCTTCGTGTCTTTGTGGTTCAAACGATTTAAAGCGCCGCCAACGCCGCGCGTTTGACCTTCCCCCGTTCATCGACCGGGATCGATTCGATCAGCTTCACGATGCGCGGCACTTTGTGGGGTGAGAGGTGCGCGAGGCACCAGGCGCGGATCTGCTCGCGCGTGACGTCGGGGTCGGCCACGACTGCGGCCGCGACGACATCGCCGCGTGCTCCGGCCGGTTCGCCGTAGACCTTCGCCTCGCGGACGCCGTCGATCCGGAGCAGCACCTGCTCGACCTCGCGCGGGTTCACCTTCTTGCCGGCGGTGTTGATCAACTCACTGGCGCGGCCTGTGATGGCGATCTCGCCGTTCTCGCGAACGTCGATGAGATCGTCGGTGACGAAGACTCCGTCGTCGAACGGCTGGAACGTTATCGCGTCGTGGAGATAGCCGAGGGCGACGTTGTCGCCGCGGACGATGAGACGCCCGCGTTTCGAAGTCAGCGTCACATTCTCCATCGCTCGCCCGACGGTGCCGCGTTCCACCGCTGCCCCTTCGCGGTCGTAGGTGATTCCGCCGCATTCGCTGCAGCCGTAGAAGGTGTGAATCGGGATTCCGAAACGCTCGCGGAACCTGCGCGAGACAGACGGCGGAAGCGGCGCGCCAGCGGAGAGAAACGTCCGCACCGTTTTGAACTCGCCGTCGCCGGCGGTAATCAGATGATCGAACACCATCGGAATCAGCGGCGCGACGGTGCACGAAAAGCGGTTGCAAAGGTTCAGCACCGACTGCGGGAGGTAATCGTTCGAGATCACCACCGCCGTTCCTTGCACGAGGAGAGGCGTGACGAGGTTCGAGAAGCCGTACGAATGCGACATCGGAATCGCGCCGAGGTTGATGTCGTCGGGGCGGATGTCCATGGTCGCGCAGATGTTGATGCAGTCCGCGCGCAGGTTCGTTTCCGTGGCCACGATCCCTTTCGGCATCCCCGTCGAGCCGGACGTCAGCTTGATCAGCCGCGCACCGGCGGGAAGGTTCGGGCGCACCGCTGCGCGCGTTGAGATCATCACGTCATTGCCACGGCGATACACCAGGCCGCGAGCGTTGAAGTGACTGAGCACATTGCCGACTTCTGACTCGGTTCCATCGCGATCGATGAGGATGGCCACGAGTTTCCGCTTCAGCACTGCGCCGAACGCGGCGATCATGTCGACAGAATTCGGGAGTTGAATTGCGATCACATCTCCGCGCGTGAACTCGGCAAATCCCGCAGCGAGCTCGTCGATGCGCGCTGCCAGTTGCGCCCGCGACGTCACTTCACCCGTCTCGCCGTCGATCACCGCCGCGGCCGTCGGCGTGGCAGCCGTCAATGCGAGGAAGCGCTCGAACATGGATGGGAGACGGAGGATAGATTCACATTGAGAACTCGTCAATCGCAGTTACTCGCTATCGCTCGTGAGATTGTCGCGTACTTGTTGTTGCACCGTCGAACCGCGGCTGCACTTCCAGCGAGAAATACGTTGCCGAAATTGCGGCGATCATCATCGCGGATACAACGATCAGAAGCCGCTCGCGCCAACGCATCCTGGTCGATTCTTCCGGACGGGTGACGAGGCTCGTCACCAGAAGGCAGACCCACAGCGGCATGATCACAAGAGCACCGAACATGGCGGAGCAACTGGCGAGTGGGTTCATTGGTGAGGTTTGCTGAAATGGATTGATTGTTGGATCTTCGGATCGATTCCGAGGCTGTAGAACTGCATGTACGGCCACGGCGTGCTGTCCGTAAACGCGCTGGCGTGCGTCGCGCCCCACGTATGAAACTCGCCGTCCATCTCGCGCATCGGTTTACCGGTCAGCGCGACCAGAGCTTCGTCGCTGTCTTCCGTCGTCGTGCGCAACTCCCACACGGCTGCGTCCCGCGGCCCGAGACAAACCTCAATTCATCGAGTTGCTCCTGAGGAGCGGCCGCGATGAAGGGCGATTCCGTGGAGAGCCGCTCGCGGATCGTGGCGGGGCCTCGCGAGAGAAACGCGGCAACTGCTTCACAAGCCGCTTTTTCAGCGTCCGTGATCGGTGGCGGAGCCGCAGCAGCCGCGGATGCCGCCGCGAGCAGGAACAGCGCTCCCAGTGCGAAGACCTTCATGATTTGCAGGATGAGCCACGATCATAGCCCCACCTGCCGAGACGAATGAAGCGGAGTCTTCGAAATCAAAGCCGCGCCGCGCGAGTTACGATCCGCTCATGATTGACGTGGTGGTCATCGGCGGCGGGCCGGCCGGATCGACAGCTGCGACGCTGCTCGCGCGCAAAGGGTTCTCCGTCACGCTCCTCGAGCGCGAACGCTTTCCGCGGTTTCAGGTCGGCGAGTCGCTCCTGCCGTACAACAACGATCTCTTCGAACGCCTCGGCGTCACGATGCCGATGGCGCAGGGATCGTTTACGCCAAAGTACGGCGCTGGATTCGTGACCGCGGACGGCGCGCTTGGCTACACGTTTCGGTTCATCGAGAATCTCCCGGAGGCGTATCACAGCTCGTTTCAGGTGAAGCGCGCCGAGTTCGATGAACTGCTGCTGCGCAATGCCGCGGCCAGTGGCGTCGATGTGCGCGAAGAGACGGCGGTGACCGCGGTCGATCTCGCGGAACCCAACCGCGCAATCGTGACGACATCCAGCGGCGAGCGCATCGAAGCGCGCTTCCTCGTCGATGCCAGCGGCCACGGCGCGTTTCTCGGCAATCGCAATGGCGACAAGGATGATGTCGAGGAGCTGAAAAAAGTTGCTGTCTTCGCGCACTACAAGAACGTTCCGCGTCCCGAGGGGCGCGATGCTGGTAACACCATTATCGTCGTCCTGCGCGACGCGTGGTTCTGGCTGATCCCCGTCAGCGCCGACACGATGAGCGTTGGGCTCGTGGTCGGCCGCGATCACCTGCGCGGCTGCGGATTGAGTCCCGAGGAGTTGCTGCGGCGGACGATTGACGGAGCGCCGTATCTGGCGGAGCGGATGAAGGATGCCGAGCAGGTCACGCAGGTTTATGTCCGCCGCGATTTCTCGTTCATGGTGAAGCGCAGGACCGGAAAGAATTTCGCGATGATTGGCGATGCGGCCGGCTTCCTCGATCCGATTTTCTCCACCGGCGTTTTCATGGCCATGAAGTCCGCCGACATCGCCGCGGACGCGATCGAACAGCGGCTGCGCAACGGAAACATGCGCCGCCTGCGGCGTTACGACCGCTCGTTCGAGGCCGCGATGAACAAATACTTCCGCTTCATCGCCAACTTCTATCGCCGCGAGTTCCTCGAAGTCTTCCTGCAGCCGAAAGCCGACTACGGTTTGATCCCCGTCATCACCGGCATTCTGGCCGGCAACATTTTCGCCACGAACAACCGCGCGAAGCTCGCGCTCTTTTTCTTCTTCGTGCGCATGCAGAAGATGTTCGGCGTCATCGCGCCGCCGATCGCGTGGGAGGAGTTGCCCGGCCCCGCAAGTATGTGAGAATGCCGCAGCCCATGGATGACCTGAGACGAAAACTGAAGGAGTTGCTGATCGAGCGGCTCAAGTTCGAAGACATGACCCCCGACGACATCAAGGACGACGATCCGCTCTTCGCCGGCGGCCTCGGCCTCGATTCGATCGACGCGCTCGAGATCGTGGTGATGCTGGAGACGGAGTTCGGGATCAAGGTGAAGAACGAATCGGCCGCGCGCGACAACTTCCATTCAGTTGCGTCGCTCGCGGAGTTCGTGAAACACCGGATCGCCGATCAGCAACAGGCTCCGGTGTGAGCTGGCTGGCCAGCCTGCCGCATCAGATTCCGTTCCGCGCAGCCTCCGCCGCCACACGCATCGACGACAAAACGATTGAGGGCGTCTACGTTTGCACGGCAGACGATGTGATGCCGTCCTCGGTCATGGCAGTCGAAGCGATGGCGCAACTCGGCGGCGGCCTGGCATTCGCGAATTCGCGCTCGCACGCCTTCCTCTCCGGCATCGATCGCTGCGAAATCGATCGCGCGATCGAAGCGGGCGATGTGATCCGCTTCGTAGTCACGCTCGATGCCGATTTCGGCGGCACGTTTCGCTTCACCGGCAGCGGCGCAATCGATGGAGTAGAAGTGATTCGCGGCAGGTTTTATCTCGCCAGTCCGGATGCGCAAAGCTGACACCTCCACCCGTCTCGCCGTCACCGGCGTTGGGATCATCTGCTCGATCGGGCGGAATCGATCCGAGGTGTGGCGTTCGATCGTCGAGTCGCGCGCCGGGATCGGGAAGTTGTCGAAGTTTCCCGGCGAAACGTTTCCGACGGATGTCGCCGCGGAAGTTGGCGGCCTGGACGAACTGGTTGACAAACGCGCAACCAAACGGATGTCGCGCAGCGATCTGCTGGCGGTGATCGCGGCGACCGAGGCGATCGAGCAAGCCAACGACGGCGCGACATCGCCGCTTTCACGCGAGCGCGCCATCGTTTCCACCGGCACGTCGACCGGCGGTCTGCTCGAAGGGGAGAGTTTCTATTTCGACCGTCTCGTGCGCGGACGCAGCCGCGTGGCAGTCTCGCGCGTCTTGCAGCAACCGACCTCCGGCCCCTCGGACGCCGTCGCCCGTGCGCTCAACCTCGGCGGCGGCGTGTTGTCGAACGCGACGGCATGCGCGTCGGCTGGCGCCGCGATCGGAATGGCGGGCGATCTCCTTCGCTCCCATCACGCGGACGTCGCGATTGCCGGCGGCAGCGACGCGCTCTGCCGGCTCACGTACAGCGGTTTCAATGTTCTGCAGGCCGTCGACGAGAATCCCTGCGCTCCGTTTTCCGCGACACGCAAAGGCATCACCCTCGGCGAAGGTGCCGCGTACCTCGTCATCGAGCGATGGGACGACGCGCTCGTCCGCGGCGCGACCATTCTCGCGGAGCTCTGCGGCTACGGCGCGACGTGCGATGCGCATCATCCGACCGCGCCGCACGAAGACGGCCGCGGCGCGCAGGCGGCCATGCGCGCCGCGCTGGCCGAGGGCGGCAATGGTCAGGACGTTGACTACATCAACGCGCATGGCACAGGCACGCTGCTCAACGACTCCGCCGAGACGAAGGCGATCCTCGCCGCGGTCGGCGGCGATGTCCCTGTCTCCTCGACCAAGTCGTACTTTGGCCACACGCTCGGTGCGGCCGGAGGGATCGAAGCGGTGATCAGCGTGCTCGCGCTCCAGCATCAGCTCGCGCCGCCGACGCTGCGCCTCGATACTCCGGCCGCCGACTGCACGCTCGACTACGTACCGCACACGCCGCGGCAGATGGCGATGACGAACGTGCTTTCGAACACGTTCGGCTTCGGCGGCTCAAACGTCTCGCTGCTTTTTCGCGCATCGTCGTAAAGTGACTGCATGAGTCGGGTGGCTGTCACCGGCATCGGGATCGTTGCGCCGGGCGCAATCGGGATCGAAGCGTTTCGCGCGCTGCTCAACGCCGGCAAGAGTGCTGTCGCTCCCGTCGAGCGTTTCGATACCGAGGGACTTTCTGCGCATGACGCGGCGCTGGTCATCGATTTCAAAGCGCGCGATTACATCCCGGCCATGAAGCTGCGTCGGATGAATACGTTGTCGCGCTATGCCGTCGCCGCTACGAAATTGGCGATCGACGATGCGGGCATCGCGTTGCCCAACGGCGCCGGAGTCGCCATCGGTACGGCCTTCGGACCGGTGCAGACCTCGGTCGACTACATGCAGGAGTACGTCGCCAAGGGCGCCGCGCTCGCGCCGCCGCAGCTCTTCGCCGAGTCGGTTGCCAACGCGCCGGGCTCGCACATTGCGATCGAGCACGACCTGCGCGGGTTCAACGTCACCGTCACGCAGCGCGAGTCGTCGCTGCTGGCCGCGGCCATGTTCGCGAGCGGGCAGATCGTGAAGGAAACCGTTCCATCAGCGATCATAGGCGGCGTGGAAGAGGTCAACGAGATGGTCTTCTCCGTTCTCGACCGGGTCGGCGCGCTCGCGCATGCGGATGGCGAGCTGACGGAGGCGATGCGGCCGTTTGACCGGCGGCGCAACGGCATGTCGATCGGAGAAGGCAGCGCGATTTTAATCGCCGAGGATGAGCCGTCGCGCGAGCCGTACGGATGGATTGCAGGATTCGGCATCGCTCGCGATACGACCGCGACGATTTCGGATTGGGGAACGGGCGATGAGCAGGTCGCGACCGCAATGCGAGCGGCGATCGACGATGCGGGCATTTCAATTTCGGATGTCGATGCGATCTACGCCTCAGCGAATGGAACGAAGCGCGGCGATCGATTGGAGTTCCGCGCGATTCAACTCCTCTTCGGTGATGACGTTCCGCCAGTCGTTGCGACGAAGGCGTATTTCGGCGAGTACGCGGCCGGCGGCGGATTGCAATTCGCCGCGGCATTGCTGGCGATGCGCGATCAGAAGTTGCACGCATCGTTCGGCTTTGACGAAGCGGATTCGGACATGCGATTCACACCCGTTCGCGAATCGACACCTGCGAAACTGCGAAACATTCTCGTCACCTCCATTTCGGCTGGCGGCGGCGTCGTTTGCGCTGTGATCTCGAAGGAGCGTGCATGAAGGTCCTCGCGCTCATTCCGGCGCTGAATGCCGAGGAAAGCATCGGAGCGGTGATTCGCGACTGCAAAGCGGTCAATGGAGATGTCGTTGTCATCGACGACGGTTCCGCCGATCGAACGGCCGAGGTTGCGCGAGAGGCCGGAGCGCAGGTCGTGACGCATCCCATCAATCGCGGCAAAGGCGCAGCGCTCAAAACCGGATTCGCGTACGCGCTCGAACATGGATTCGACGCCGTGATCACGCTCGATGCCGACGGCCAGCATCTGCCGCGCGAGATCCCGAAGTTTCTTGCCGCACACGTGGAGACCGGAGCCGATCTCATCATCGGAGGACGTGCGCATCTCTTCGGCGAGATGTTGCCGCGCCGCCGTTTCGCAAATCGTTTTTCCGCGCGCTGCATCGCCTTCGCCTCGAAGACGAATGTGACCGATTCGCAGAGCGGCTTCCGTCTCTACTCCGCGCGACTCCTCTCCGGGATCCGCCTGCGTAGCGAAGGCTTCGACCTGGAAAGCGAAGTGATCGTCCAGGCTGGCTGCCGCGGCTTCAAGGTCATCACCATCCCCATCGACCTCGGATTTGTCGACGGCCAGTCGACGAGCCACTACAAGCCGCTCGGCGACACGCTGCGCATCGCGTGGACGGTGATCCGCGCGAAGTACTTCTGGCGGTAACGTCAGTGCGGTGCTGTTGCCGCAGCCGGTAGATCGCTCTTCGCCAGCGGCTTCCGCGGCATCAGCTCGGGACGATTGGCCGCTTCCCACACGAACGTGGCCATGACCACCGCGGCCTGCATCAGATCGTCGCGCTGCAGCCGATCGTAGACGTCGTAGTTCGTGTGATGCGTGCGCTGCTCGTACTCGACTTCGTCCTGGATGAACTGGAAGCCGGGGAGTCCGACGCCGTCGAACGACACGTGATCGGTGCTGCCGGTGTTGCGCTCGGTGACGGTCGTGACGCCGAGGTCCTGGAGCGGTTCGATCCACGACTTGAAGATCGACGCGACCGCGTAATTCTCCTGCGCGTAAATGCCGCGAATCTTGCCGGTGCCATTGTCCAGGTTGAAGTACGCCGACAGTTTGGCGTGCTCCGGCTTGAACGTAAGCGGTCCGGCGTTGGCGCGCATCGCCGCGGGAATGTCGCGTTCCGCGGCGGTCGGCTCAGGACGCGATGCAAAGTGCTCGGAGACGTAGGCGCGCGATCCGAGGAGGCCTTCCTCTTCGCCGCTCCAAAGCGCGACGCGGATGGTGCGCTTCGGCGCGATGCCGATCGCTTTGATGATGCGCGCCGCTTCCATCGCCACGACCACGCCTGCGCCGTTGTCGGTCGCGCCGGTGCCGCCGTGCCATGAGTCGAGGTGACCGCCGAGCATCACGATCTCCCCCTTTTTGTCGCTGCCGGGGATTTCCGCGATCGTGTTGTACGCGTTCTTGTCGTCGTCGTAGTACGTCGTCTTGACGTTGACCTCGAGCGCCACGTCTTTCTTCAGATCGACGAGGCGAGCGAGGCGGTTGTAGTGCTCCGTCGACATCACGATCGACGGAACCGGATAGCTCTCGCCGTCGCGCTGCGTGCCGGCGCTCTGCACATGGAAGTTGCCGAAGTCGGCGCTGTCGGAGTCGATCATGACCAGCGGCTTCTCCTCGGCCAGGAACTTCGTGAGCGCTTTGCGGAAGGCGTTGCGCTTGACGATTTCCTCGCGCGTGAAGCGCGGTTTGCCGGGCAGCTCGTAGTTTCCGATGTCGCTGAGCTGCATCTCGTTATAGCGATTGAACTGCGCCTGGTCGTGCGGCTTCAGCTCGCGGGCGTCGCCGTTGAGGACGATTTTGCCCGCTAGTTTGCCGCGATATTTTTCGATGTCTTCGACGGTTTCGATCTTCACGCGAATCGGCTTGCCGGTGATCACGCCGTTCGTTCCCGGCGTCCACGCGCGCGGCAGCGCCCATAGCTGCGCGACGTCCGGCGCGGTCATGCGGACGGTGCATTCCTCGTACGACCATCCGCGTCCAAACGGGCCCCAGCTCTCGAGATGCGCGTTGGTGAGACCGAACGCCGTGAGCTTGTCGCGTGTCCATTCGTTGGCGCGCTTCATGTTCGGCGATCCGGTCAACCGCGGTCCGACAAAGTCCATCAACTCCTCGGCGGTCTCCATGACCTTCGAGTTGCGGAAACCTTCCTGGCGGATGCGGTTCTGCATCATCGCGTCCGGCGTGTCGGCGGCAAGAACGGAGGTCGCGACGAGCGCGATCAGGGCAAGCGTTGTTTTCATGGCCGCGCAGTTTAGCGGAATCGGTGCGGCGGAGGGGCCGACCGCAACAGTTAGACGCCGGATCACAAACGCGGGCTCGATCCACGCGCCGAGTGCCAGAAGGCAACAACTTGAACCATGTTTGGTGGATTGCCGTGAACTCGGTAATACAAGTAGTAACTCACACGATTCAGGTACACGCGGCGGACGTTCCGCATCCGAACGTCGCGTACAAACGCGCCAACGTGCGGTTGAGTGGAGATGAGCGCGATCGCCTGTTCGAGATCTTGAGCGAGAGTTCCGGGTGCTTTCGTGCGATTTTTCCACCACCAGATGCGGGCTTGATCAACGTGCCTGTCCGCCCGCCGCGTGAACTTGACAGGTAGCCGATCGGTCACCGCGGGTTCCGAAGTTTCCGGAGAACCTCTTCCGCTGGAATCAATTCGCCTCGGTCCGCTTCAGCGATCGATGCCAGAAGTTCCGCTTCCTGATTGGCGTCGAGCTCGAAAGATTCGTCCGTTTCGCGAGCGAGAACCGTAACGAGCAAGCCCTCCGGCAGAGGCTCGCCTTGGACGATTACCTGACCAGATACAACCACGCCGGGAGCAATTCTCATGCGTTGATTCTACCTCGGACGGCTGCGCCTGCGTTCTCTCCAGCTTCCTTTGCGCCCTCTGCGAAGCCGCCGCTGCCAACCACAACAACTCCCTAAATGATCATAACTCCAGTTCGCCCCAATCGACGGCGGTCGGCACGTTCGATTTCGCGAAGATCGTGTTCAGCATCTCTTGTGGTGTGTAGATGCGGATGTCGCCGAACTCGCTCGGGCGGCGGTTCTTCATCGTAAAGAGAGCGCGTTGCGAGGCGTAGTCGAAGTTCGCGTGGAAGTCGTCGTCCTTCTTCTGATCGAACATCGAGCGGAGGACGTTGAGCTGATTGGAAAGATGATCGGCGGGGTCGCTTGCTGACGGCGCCGCCTTCTGTTGCTTCGCGCTTTTCCGGCGCGGGTGCTCGATGCCGATGGCCATCGAACGCAGATCGTCGAGCTCCTGCGCGACGCGATTGCTCTTCGCGATTTTCTTGCCTTCCGGCGGGAGCAGCATCGCCGGGATCTTGTTGCAGTTCGCGCGATGAATGGCATCGCTGCGCGTGATCCAGCCGAGGTTCGTGACGCCGCAGCGTGCGGAAACGTTGGCAGTGAGGTTCTCGATGAACGGCTTCACCGCCGTCTGGAACGAATCGTCGACGCCGTTGAAGAGATTGAGAACGTAGTGGACGCGGAACTCGTCGAGCGTCTGCTGCACGGTGCGCGTGATGGGGTGATCGCCGAGGTTGCCCGCAAGGTCGTCGGCGAACGCGTCGAGATTGCCGACCGAAGAATCGTAGACATCCTCTACCTGGTCGATCAGCTCGTTGATCAGCCGCCAGAAGTCAAGTTTTCCATCCACCGTAGAGAAAAATGGCGATTCCTTGCTGAAGATCAGGCGCAGTTTGCGAAAGAGGATCGCTTTGACGATGTCCGACGCCGCGAGCGTGGCGCTCGGGAGATGCGGCGTGAAGATGAGGATGCCGGAGTTCGAGAACGGCAGGAAGTCGATGACGTTCGAGTCGAGGCCGGCCCGCATGTCGAGGATGACGTAGTCCGCATCGAGCCCGTTGATCGCCTCGATCAGGCGCCCTTTGTTCGCGGCGCCGAAGTTCGTGATCTCGTCGATGAGGTGCATCGGCCCGGCCACGAATCCGAAATTGCGGAAGGTGTGCTTCGGATCGATCTTGTCGTCGAGATGCGTGACGCAGCGGTTGAGAGACTCGCCCTTGCGGAAAAAATGGTAGAGGTCCTTCTCGATCGGGACGTCGATGGCGTTACGTATCGCGGACGTGCCGGTGTCGAGATCGACGAGCACAGTCCGGCCGTGGCGCGAGAGGGCAAGCGAGAAATTGATGGCGAAGGTCGTCTTGCCGACCCCACCTTTGCCGGAAGAGATCGGGATGATCCGTTTGATGGCCACTCTCGTAGGGGACTTCGCGGCGGAGTGTAGCACCGCGCTTTGCTGCTAAAATCGCGCGACCGTGCTCCCATCATCGTTCTACCGGAAGTTCGCGCTCTTCGCCGAGCTCGATGAGCGCGAGCTCGCATCGATCGCCGCCGTCGCCAAGACGCGCCGCTACGCGAAGGACGACGCCGTCTTTCACGCGGACGAGATCGGCGATGTTTTCTACCTGATCCGCGAGGGGCAGGTGAAGGTGACGATGACCTCGCCCGAGGGGAAGGAGATCATCCTGTCGATCCTGGCCGCGGGCGATTTCTTCGGCGAGATGGCGCTCTTCGACAACGAGCCGCGCTCGGCCACGGTCATCGCCATCGAGCCGCTCGAAGTCGTTTCGATCTGGCGCACCGACTTCCTGCACATCCTCAGCGAGAACTTTTCGATCACGCAGAAGGTCCTCGGCGAACTGTCGAAGCGGCTGCGGAACGCATCGAACCGCATCGAGTCGCTGGCGACGATGGATGTCTACGGCCGCCTTGCGCGATTCTTCCTCGATCTGGCGCGGCAGAGCGGGAAGGTGCTCGACAACGAGTACGTCGCGGTGATCCGGCCGACACATCAGGCCATCGCGAACATGATCGGAACGTCGCGCGAGACGGTGTCGCGGCTCATTCACGATTTGATGAAGCAGAACCTGCTGCTGTCCGAGGGGAAGACGATCTACCTGCGCAAAACGGCGCTCGACCAGTTCCGCGCGGAGCTGTGAGACCAGCGTTCGCATCCTTGACCGCATCTGTATCGTCTGCCTAGAATGCGCGGCTCGCGCGGCGAAATAGATACCGGGCGCGAGCAGTTAGCGGGTGTCCCGAGCCTCCATAGCTCAATTGGTAGAGCAGCAGACTCTTAATCTGTTGGTTCTAGGTTCGAGTCCTAGTGGGGGCACCAAATCAAGTACGATGACGAGGACTGGGCGCGCGCTCGGTCCTTTTTGCATTCGGGCGAAAGTGGCGGAACTGGCAGACGCGCTGGACTTAGGATCCAGTGGCCCAAAGCCGTGCGGGTTCGAGTCCCGCCTTTCGCACCAATCCAGCCGAAAATCCATCCGAAGGTCGTCAGCGAATGCTTCTGAGTTATGAAGATGTCTCCCCGGTCAAGAAGATTGTCGAAGTAGAAATCCCGGCCGATCTCATTTCGTCCGAGGCGCAGCGCGTCACGGCCGACTTCAGCCGCCAGGCCAGCGTTCCGGGCTTCCGTCCCGGCAAGGTGCCGACCGGGATCGTGCGAACCCGCTTCGCAAAAGAGATCCAGGAGCAGGTGATGGAGCAGTTGCTGCCGCGCACGTTCCAGGAGGCCATCGCCGATAAGGGCCTCGAGATCGTCGGCGAGCCGGTGCTGCAGCACATGGACGCCTTCGTCCTCGGCGCACCGGTCAAATACAAGGCCGAATTCGAAGTGAAGCCGAAGTTCGAGCTCGGCGAATATCGCGGGCTGTCGATCGACGATCCGAAGATCGAGGTGGCCGAGACCGATATCGGAAGCATGGTCGAACGTCTGCGTGACCAAGCCAGCGCCTACCGGCCCGTGGATGACCGTGGTCTCGAAGACGGCGACTTCGCCATGATCGAGATGACGACGTCCGGCGACGACATCGAACCTGAAACCCGCGGCGGCCACTTCCGCCTCGGCGAAGAAACTCCGATGCCTGAGCTGCACGAGGCGTTGCGCGGCAAGAAAACGGGCGAGTCTGCGTCGTTTGAGAAGACGTACGCCGAGGACGCGCAGAACGAAAGCTTTCGCGGCCGCACCATCAAGCACGACGTCACGCTGAAAGAGATTCGCGTCCAGGAGAAGCCCGAGATCACCGACGAATTCGCACAGAGCACGGGCGGATGGGAAACGATCGATCAGATGCGCGAGGCGATCAGCGCCGACATTCGCAAGCATCGCGAGCTCGAGGCCAAGCGCCTCAAGCAGAACCAGATCGGCGAGATCCTTCTCGCGGCGCACGAGTTCGAAGTGCCGGAGACGCTGGTCGAAGAACAAGTCGGTAAGTCGCTGCAGAACTACGCGCGCTTTCTGGCGTCGCAGGGCGTCGACATCGAGAAGGCCGAGATCGACTGGCGCAAGATGCAGGAAGAGTTTCGCCCCGAGGCCGTCAAGCGCGTGAAGCGGGCGCTGATCCTCGAGCAGATCGCGAAGAAAGAGAACCTGATCGTCAGCGACGTCGAAGTCGACGCCGAGATTCGCCGTGCCGCGAAAGAAGCCGACCGCGACTTCGCGGAGGTCAAGCACCGGCTGCGGCACGACGGCGGTTATGAAGAGTTGCGGATGTCGCTCAGCCAGGAGAAGGCGCTCGATCTGGTGCTGCACGAGGCCTCGGTGCGCAGCGCGTAGATGAAGTTTCCGCTCGATGCGCGCCTTCTTTTCGCCGCGCGCATCGTCCGCCTGTTCGCGTACGGCTTCGTCGCCGTCGTCCTCGTTCTCTATCTTTCTGCGATCGGCCTTGACGATCACCGCATCGGCCTGCTGCTGTCGCTGACGCTGGCCGGCGACGTCATCGTCTCGCTTTACCTGACCACGCGCGCCGACGCGCTCGGCCGAAAACGAACGCTGCTCGTCGGCGCACTATTAATGATCGGCGCAGCGGTGGTTTTCGCGATCACGCGCGACTTCACACTGCTCGTGCTCGCGGCGACGATTGGCGTCATCAGCCCGAGCGGCAACGAAGTCGGACCGTTTCTCGCCGTCGAGCAGGTCGCGCTGACGCAGGCCGCGCACGGGCGCGACCGAACGTCGCTCTTCGCCTGGTACAACCTGGCGGGATCGTTCGCGACGGCGGCCGGTTCGCTCGCGGGCGGATTCCTGGCCGGATCGTTGATGTCGCACGGCTTCGGCGCGGTGGCCAGCTATCGCAGCGCGATCATCGCGTACGCGGTTCTCGGTGGAATCCTGGCGATCGTGTTTGCGAGCGTGTCGCCTGCGATCGAAGGTGAGCGCGTCGCGAAAACAACCCGCGGTTTGTTTCGGGTCTCGCAATCGCGCTCGGTTGTGACGCGCCTGTCGGCGCTCTTTGCGCTCGATGCATTCGCGGGCGGGATGGTCGTGCAGAGCATCGTCGCGTACTGGTTCTTCCGTCACTTCGGACTGAGTCCCGCGGCTCTCGGAACTCTCTTCTTCGGCGCCAATCTCGCCGCCGGCGTCTCCGCGCTGACGGCGGCGCGGATCGCCCGCCGTTTTGGCCTGCTGAACACGATGGTGTTCACGCACCTGCCTTCGAACCTCCTGCTGATTCTCATCCCGCTGATGCCGACGCTGCCGCTCGCGATCACTGTATTGCTGCTCCGATTCTCCATTTCGCAGATGGACGTGCCGACGCGTCAGGCGTTCGTGATCGCCGCCGTCGATCCGTCCGAGCGGACTGCCGCGGCCGGAATCACCGGCGTGGCGCGGACGACCGGCGCGGCGCTGGCGCCGGTGATCGCGATGCCTCTGATCGCCAGCCTCACGCACAGCTGGGTGCCATTCATCGCGGCCGGCGCGCTGAAGATCGTCTACGACCTCCTGCTGCTTCGCAGCTGCCGCGGCGTCAAGCTCGAAGGCTGACTTCGGCCACGGCGCGAACGAACAGCAGCGGATCGATCGGCTTGCGAACCGACGCGCTGAATCCTGCCTCGCGTTCGTCCTGATCGGTGAGCTCGATCACCGGAATTCTGTTCCGCCGCTGGTCTGCGGCGAGCGTGCGCAGCAACGCGGCGCCGTCCTCCGAGGTGAGATCGCTGACGATCACATCAGGTGTGATGACGCCGAGCGCACTGAACGCGTTTGCGACCGAATCGGCCGCGACGACGGTGCCGCCGGCGCGCCGCAACATCGCCGCAACGAGCTCGCGCGTGTCGCTGTCGTCGTCGATCACGAGCACGGCGAGGCCGCTGATGTCGGCGACATCGTCGGCAGGAGCCGGCTCGCCTTTCGTCGTCCGCTGCATCGCGAGCGGCAGCGTCACGACAAATGTCGAGCCATGTCCTTCGCCGGCGCTGGTGGCGCTCACCGAGCCGCCGTGCAGCTCAGCGAGGTACTTCACGATCGCAAGTCCGAGCCCGAGGCCGCCGTGTTCGCGCGTGATCGCGCCGTCCGCCTGGCGGAATGGATCGAAAACGTGTGGAAGGAACGCGGCTCCGATGCCGCGCCCTTCGTCGCGCACGATGATGCGCGCGGAATCATTGCGCCGTTCCAGCGCCACGAGAACGCTGCTGCCGGCGTCGGAAAACTTGATCGCGTTCGACAACAGATTCCAGATGATCTGCTGCATGCGCGTCGGATCGCCGGTGACGACGGCGCGCTCGTTCATCGGCGCGACATCGAGGCGGATGCCTTTGGTATCCGCGGCCAGTCTCACCGTTTCGAGCGCGCTTTCGATGACGCTCGTCAGCTCCACCGGCTCATAGCGCAGCGACAGCTTGCCGGTGACGACTTTGGAGAGGTCGAGCAGATCGTCGATGAGCGCCGCCTGCGTCTTCGCTGCGCGTTCGATCGTGCCGCACGCGGTGCGCATCGTGTCAGCGTCGAGTCCGCCGATGGTCAGCATGCGCGACCAGCCGAGGATCGCGGTGAGCGGCGTACGAAGCTCGTGGGATAGCGTGGCCAGGAACTGATCCTTGATTCGATTCGCTTCCTGCGCGAGTCGGTAGAGACGTGCGTTTTCGATCGCGATCGCCGCGCGGCGCGCGAATTCCGTCGCCAATGCGACGTCAGCCGATTCGTACGGCGTCGCGCGCGTGAACGTGATCGATCCAAGCGAACGATCGCCAACCTGAAGCGGGACGGTCAAATCCTTGCCGGCATCGACCGGACGCGCCCCGCTCGCGACCCGCGATTTCTCACCGTTCCTTTCTTCACCGCCGATGTCGACCGCACACCAGTCGCCGAGGCGCGGAACCGCCAGCTGGGCCACATCGCGCAAACGCTGGTCGTATTCAAGCGACTGAATCAGCACCGTCGCCGTATGCAGCAGGAACTCGTTGTCCTCATTCGCGCGGCGCGCTTCCGCTTCGAGGCGTTTCCGGTCGGTGATGTCGCGGGTGAAGCAGCGCGTGTGGATGAAGCAGCCATCCTCGAAGAGCACGTTCGAGCTGATGGCAACGTGCCGGATGGAGCCGTCTTTCGTGCGCAAACGCGCTTCGTAGTCGTGAATGGCCTCGTTGCGCGACAGGCGGTCAAGGATGTCGTCGATGACGGCACCATCCACATGGAACTCTGCGATGTTGCGGCCGATGTACTCCTCGGCAGTAAACCCGAGGAGGTCCAGTTCGGCGTTGTTCGCCCAGAGGATCGTTCCATCCGGCCCGACCCAGTGCAGACCGATCGTGGCGTTGTCGACGAAATCCTTCAGCTCGCGCTCGACCTTGCGCCGTCCGGCCAGAGACTCACGAAGTGCGTTCTCCAGCTCCTTGCGATGTTCGATCTCGGAGGTCAGCGCGCGGGCCTGCTGCTGCAGAACGGCGATCTCGCGCGTCAGCGCTCGCGCATCCGAGGCGGTCGCCGAAATCGATTCGGCAGGGAAGACGTGCGAATGCGTGCGGCAGACCTCGTCGAACTGCTCGGCGTGGCTCTCCGAATAGAAGTTGCCCATCGGATACGCGCACAGCAGATTGAAGGCGTAGTACTCGGCCAAGTCGTTCCAGAGCTCCTCGAGACGGATGGCTCCGTCAGGATTTCCGTCGCGCCACAACAGATCGACCATCTCGCCGTACGCGCGGCACTGCTGCCGGCCGCGAGCGGTCCGTCCGATGACGCCGCCCACGCTTTCCCGGAACCGCTGCGCATCAGGCATCGTGCCGGACATGAAGGTCGCGAGCGTCTCCCGCGCGTCGAGCAAAACCAGATCGCCGCTCGCCTCGGCTTCCGCGACATCGAGTCCGCGCGCCGCCAGCGCGTCGGCGAAGGCGTCGCGATGCTGCTCGGTGGCGATGACGATCACCGGCTCGCCGGCCACGAGGCCGTTGCCGACAAAGTCCGCGACGATATCGCGCAGGAAGTCGTCGCTCTCATAAAACTGGACTGCGTGATTGTGTCCGGACATCGCCGATTCACGAACGGCAGTCAAGGTAGATATCGTCATATTGTCTCCGGGTACTTGTGCCGTTTCTGTAAGCAAGATTGATTCCGAGGCAGCTCTCTGGAGTTCTCCTTCTGCGACAGCAAGCGCTGCCGTCGGGAAACGGAGATCGCGAATGTTCCGGGCCGTTGACTTAACGCGACCCGTGGTCGCGCGCCGGAACGCTGGCGTCCCCGCCGGCTGGCCTGGCTGCGTCTCGCTGCCAGCCTTGGCAAACCCTCAACTGTCGCTGTATTCGAGACACCCGTGCAAGCTTCCCATTCGGCGGCGAGGACGCGCGCCGAGCCAGCCGGCGAGGACGCCAGCGTTCCGGCCGCGAAGAGCCCTCCCCTCATCCCTCGTGACGGCTGATCAGCGTCACGCGCCTCTGTTCGACCAGAACCTGCACGTCCGCGCCGATCGCAAACCCATGTTCCTCGAGCCAGCGTCCCGACATGCGAAGGTATGGCACGACCGCCTCGGGATCGTCTGCCGAGGGATGCGGCGCGACGACAGCGTCAGCCTCTGCGGAGCCCTCGCCGGCCGCGGCTCATTGCGCCGCACCGCCACACGCCCGATCGGTTCCGGGCACGGCGGCGCCGCGCGCGGCTGAGAACGGAAAGATAGCGGACGGCGTTGGACAGATGTGAGGACATTGCGCATCACCTCCATGTGGATGAATCAGCGCCCGGCCACGCCATCGCCTCGCCGAGCCCGGGAATGACGCGCGCGAGCCGCTCGTGATGCAGATCCGTCAGCTCCTCGAACATCCGCATCAGCATCGCCTCGACCGGCTCCCTCCCATCCTCCGCCAGCACCTCGAGCGCCCCGATCTGATACCGAGGCAGCCGCACCGTGAGTTTCCGCGTCCGCAACCCGCCGGCAGGATCGACGCCGCATCGCGCCCCAGCGCCTCTTCGATGGTTACAAGCGACCACCGCTGCAGCGCGATCTCCGCCAGCTCCCGCAGCTCGATCCGCGTCCCGCTTCCCGTCCCGACGACCTCGATCTCGCCGTTCGCAATGGCCGCGTCCATCTCCCGCCGCGACCACCCAAGCATCCCTGCCGCCTCACGGATCGTGACGCGCGCCTCATGATGTAGGAAGATGCTCCGGATGCTTTCTGTGGCGGTCAGTTCGAGCATGTTTGATCACCTCGCGTTTACATAGAGTACTATGTATCAAACTTCTTCACTTGTCAAGGCCAGGTGCCGCCTGTGAAAGAGGCAAGTGCGGCAGCCGTGGTGCTAGGGCAGCGCGTGCGTGAGTTGCGCACAAAGCGACATTTGACACAGCAAGCGCTCGCGGAAGCGGCGGGCATTCCCCAGACGCACGTCAGCGCTATCGAGCTCGGCGTGATGCTTCCAAGTCTCATCACTGTCATCCGCCTTGCGATCGTTCTCGATTGCAAAGTGGCTACACTCGTCGCGTCCTTGGACAAGGCCGGGCTCGCCTCGCTCCTGCCGAAGTAGTGGCCGGCGGCGCACTGCATGTGGCGCCACGGTCATCACCCTACAAATGAGAAGAATTTCGGATGGCTATTCGGTTGGCCTTTGCTGGCAGACGTGCGGCAGCCGAGAACTCGAAAACCCACCGACTGAGCCAGTTGTGCGGCTGCCCCCAGACAGAATAAATCGTCTGCAAGTAGTCGCCAGTAGGCATCCACTAATACGTGGCACTCCTTGACGACCGAAGTCCTTGCTGACACTCTTTACGCTCGCTCAACAATACGCTAGGCGGCCGTAGCTGTTCTGCTTTGAGGTAATCATTCGTAGATAGGCCTCAGTCACTTCTGAACGAAGGGTAGGGGCAACATGGAATATGAGTACAAGGTCGTTCCCTTCATCGGCCAGAGTAGAGGCAACCTCTCTGCAGCGAATGTGGCACAGCAACTCGAGAGAGCGATCAACGAGCAGGCCGCTCGAGGCTGGGCATTTCACCAGCTCTCCGATGTCAACATTGAGATTCGGCCCGGCTGTATCTCCGGTCTGTTTGGAGCACAGGTACAGTACGTGAGATTCGATCAGTTGATCTTCAGGACTGAACGACTCGCCGAGCGAGCATTTCCCGCTGGTGATTCTCAGCCGGACGCCCTTCTCGGTTCGAAGCGCGACGGTGGTTCAGGTGCTCAAGCGGGGCCGACAGCCGTGGCACAGGAAATCCCAACGAGGTCGCCACTTCCGTCAGCGCTAAAACATCTCGAAGCCTGGAGGCGGAAATCTGATGACGAAATCAGATCCGCCGCCGCAAACCTAGAGAACTATACCGACGAAGCACGCGCGGTGATTCGCGAAGAGATCGCATGGCGCTCTCTCGAAACGTTTGAGAAGCAGTCACAGGATGCAGCGATGGATTCTGAGCAGGAGACGGATGACCTATCTGTGGATTCCTTCTGCTATCACTGCGGCGCCGACGTTCCTGTGCGCGCAAAGGTATGCTCGTCATGCGGGAAGTCGCTTTAATTGAGCGGAGCGTCGTCGGGGGTCGGTGGGCAGACCTTCGCTCTTCCGTTTCTTTCCAGCGGATCGAAGGTTTCGCCCTGCTTTCTGGATCAAAAACCGAAGGCTGCCGCCCGTCCCTCGTGTCTTTAGGCCTCAGCCCGAACCGCTTCTAAGCGTGACACGGCGCGGCGAATAACTATGGTCACCGCCGAAGCGGCGACGCGGTAACATTCTGCTATGACAGCGCCGAACTCCAATATGACGGCCACCGCCGCCGGGCTTCCCGACCGTGCGATTGGCTTGCCTGGTGAGGACTTTCTTAACCGCGCATCATTCGCCAATGCATTGGCAGATCAGATCCTGCATGCACCAGACGGCCAGACGCTTCGAATCGGTGTCTACGGGGGCTGGGGCGAAGGGAAAACGTCGGTCCTTGCTCTGATGTATCAGCGTCTTCACCAGAAAGACCAGATTTGTCTATGGATCGCGCCGTGGGCGGCTCAGACACGCGATGAGGTCCTCGGCGAGCTGATCAAACAACTTTCCAAGAAGCTCGAGATTGACGCATCGTCGCTCGGAAAGGCTCAGACAGTAGCAACCGTGGCGTCTTCAGCACGTGCAGCCGCCGAGGATGCGACGTGGTGGTCGAAGGGCGGCGTCGCTCTCTTCGGATCGGCCGTGCAGAAGTACTTCGATACAAAGGCCGCTGCCGAGGTGGATCGGTTCTTCGTTACCGTCGCGGAGAAGCTCGCTGGTCGGCGCATCATCGTCTTCATCGACGACTTGGACCGTGTTCGATCGGAATTCATCGCCGAGTTGCTGCTGACGCTTCGGGAAGCGCTTGATCAGCCAAATTTTTTCTACGTCATGGCGCTCGCTCCCGAAATAGTGCAGCGCGGACTTCAAGCGCACCACGGTGGATGGGAAAACGCCGCAGAGTTCCTAGAAAAGATCGTGGAGTTCCCTCGGTATCTCCCGGCACCCACGGATCGCGACATCGAGATCTTTCTTCAGAAGAGCACAGCCATTCTCGCCGGGGCAATCGATGCGGACGTGCTCCGCGCAATCTCGCCTCTTCTTCCGCGTAATCCTAGGAAGTTGAAGCTGTACTTGCGGCTGATGGCGAGTCTTCGTGGACTCGTGGCGCGCTTCGAGCCTGCGGAGATCGACCTCACGATACTGTACACAGTTCAGCTCCTTCGAAGCGAATTTCCTGAGGAGACCCGGCAGTTGATCGATGATCCCGCGGTCATCAAGGATCTTGAGCATGGAGCGATGTTCGATCGGATGGATCGCGAGAAGAAGGAGAACTCCCGGCCAAATCCGAGCCCCCAACACCTCCCAGATGCCGCCACACGCCGCATCAAGAGCCGCTTCGATGTGCTCTACAACGGCATTCGAAACCGCGGCGCGTGGGATCGCGGCCGGTACGGTCTGCATGCCCTTTTCACGCTTCCTGATGAGCCGCCGCTTATTACCTGGAAGGAGCTCAACGCGTTCATAGATGAATTCCGTACTGCGACGAGCGACGAACGCACTGCTCTCCTGCGCGGCTTTGTTAGCATTGAAGGCACTGTAGATGCGCGGCGCGCAGAGGCGGCATTCTCTCTCGTAATCGAGATGCGCCAAGCCGTGTTCTCTCAAGCCGCCGACGCCCACATCGACGAAGACCGGAAGAAGCTTCTCGTGGAGGCAGAAGACCTCACGGAGATCCTCTCTCGGTTCGTAACGGATCTGAAGGCGTTCGCAACGCCATTGTTCAGCGTTATGGGGTGGAAGGCCCTTTTAGGTCACGTCCAGAAGTGGGCGCATTTCACGAAGCTGCCTGAATATGAAGCGCTGCGCGAGGAAGACCGGAACCTGCTTTCGTTGGCCGTTGAGAGCATGACGGATGAACTTGGGATCGCGGCACTCGACACGCTTGGATGGGAGTTCGACTTTCAGGGTAACGAAGGTTCAACATTCACAGCCTATCTGAAAGAACTCCGTGCCAAGCTGCAGCGCGTGGCCGCTGAACACATTCTGGAGTCCTTCATGACACCCGACGGCCTTGAGAGCTTCTGGGGCGACCGTGGCAGTCAAGCCATGAAAGACATTCTCTTCAGACCTGACTCGCTTCTCTTCGAAGATGAGAAGCTGCGGGCAAGATTCATGAAAATCGCGAGCGCAAGCTCCGATGATGCAGTTGTACAGCGGAACTTCATTCAGTACACAACAATGCTCCTTTACGGCGCGACGGAAGGGGCCCCGTTTGGTCGCGACGAATGCCGAGGATTCTTTAAGAACCGCGCCATCATGTCAGCGATTTGGCACGCAGCAGTTGCACGGCCCCTGAATCCCCGTACTGCCGGTGGATTTCGTGAGAGACGCAATAGACTCATAGCCAACGTGGTGATTAGGCAGGAAGAAGCGGACGACGTGATGCCTTTGCCGACGTGGTGGCACGAGCTTGAAGAATCATTCTTCAAGACCGCGTCGTCTTGAGAAAGGGAATCCTTCAGGTCAGACGTTCGATCGCGCAGGAGCGCGACCCGATCCAATGTCTGATCCTATAACCTGTCGTTGGTAGTCGTTTTGCCTCGGCGACACCGGGGAGTCCCAAGCCGTGGCGCGGCACGAAGTCGCGTTCGCCCGTGTCCGTTCTGTCGCGGCAGCCCACCGCATGTGCAGCTAGCTCGCTGACTTATGTTGCGCGTACACCGCCAGCTGCCACTCGATCTTCACCTTGGTGTCGGCATGCGTGTGATGGTCCTGCGGCGGCAACTTGTGAGTGGCAGCAGTACCGATCTCGTATCCGCACCCACGACAGCGGTAGATACCAGCGTGCGGCGCCGGCGATCCGGGCGAGTGCGTGGAATCGAAAGCGGCATCGGGTGAGGTGACCAGATACTGCGAGTACTTGTATAACGCCATCGTGTCTCCCTTGGCCCACGTTGTCTGGGCGCTCGAAGAACAAGACAACTTTCGCCGCAGGTTGTGGGGGCGAACGCCAAAAACGGTGGCCGACCGCACCGGCAGGCGACATTCGAGGGAGACGCGTTACCGCTACGCCCTCTCCGCCCTCTCCGCCATCCACCCGCCCACCTTTTGCAGCGCGACGCGGGCGGCGTCGACTGACACGTGGGGCTTGATCGTGTGAAGGCGGGCAGCGAGGGTCTCGTCGTTCGCGTCCGGCTGTTCTCGCTTGAGAAACAGAGCGGTGGCGAGCGGTTCGAGCTCTTTCACGCCGAGGGGGGCGAGCTCGCGCATGACCCAGTCGATTGCCGGCTCGAGCCGCTTCATCGTTTTGGGAAAGCGGTCACGGACCTGACCATAACGGCGGCCGACCCGGTAGGTCGCTCCCCATTCGTGAGGCACGGTCTGCACGACGTCAAGTCCTTCCATCGTCGACAGCGTCTCACGCAGGTCGAACGAGAATGGGCCGTAGTAGTAGATGCGGAACGGCGCAGAGATCGGCGCGTCGAACATTTCCTTGAGGAAGTACGCCGACTTCTGGAGAAGCGTCTCGCCACAGAACCGCTTCTGCTCTTCCACGCGCTCGACGATCCGGCCGAGAATCGCCCAGTCCCTCAACTCTTCGCGCGTCATATCTCCTCCTCGATGCGCATCTGAAGGATACCTCGGAGATGCTCCTTCAACCATCGTTCCGCCTCCTCCCGCAACTCCGGCACGATGAATACCCGGTCGAATGTCGCGGCGGGCACACGTTCGAGAACTCTCGACTCCTGAAGCGACGAAACGATCTGTCCGTCATCGCGCCAGACCGCAAAGTCCATCGGCTTCGACGGCTTTGTCTCGCGGTCGCGTGCGACGGCGCTGCTCCCGAACCGCGTCTCCGCTGCCCGGAGGACCGCCTCGACGGCGTTGATGTTTGTGCTCAGGTCGTCCTGTGTCGGCTCGTAGAGGACGCGGTAGAAGCGGCGGTTGAGAATCCTGCCGGCAGCCTCATGGCCCTCATGGTTCGCATCGTCAGCCGCCTTCGAAAGCTCGACCAATACCTCGTTGTCCGTCAGCCGGAGGTGTGCGTGAACTTCGGTCGGATAAACGCCGCCGGGCAGGATCGCGCGGAGGAAATCGCGCAGGTGAAGGTCCAGAGCGCGGCGAACGCGGTGATAGTAGAGTTGCTCGAACATGAAGTAGCGCGCAAGCTGCAAACCCTCGGCAGCATGCATGCCTCCTCGCTCGATACCTATCGTCGGCTTGCCCGTTCCCGGCGCGCGGAGCACGCGCAGCGTATCGACGAGGCGATGGTGGTCGAAACGGCCGTACGCCACGCCCGCGTGATGGGAGTCGCGGAGGAGGTAGTCGGCGCGATCGGCGCCAAACGCGTTCCCGGTGACGATCTCGGTGAGCAACTCGTCCCACGGAGTGAAGTCTTTCGGATCGCCCGGCCAATCCTTCAGTCCGACCGCCACCTTCGCGACGTCGAGCCGATCAATGGGCGGCTTCATGGTCGACCAGATCTCCCGCATCTCGTCGCTCAGGATTACGTCTACCGAAAGCTGCTCGTGGTGTGTTCCCTTCGGCAGCACGGCCTCGGCGCCATGGGAGAAGGGGATGTGCCCGAGGTCGTGGCAGAGCGCGCCCATCCGCACGACCGTGCGCCAGTAGTCGAGCTCCTTGTCCGACGGAAACAACTGGAGAACGTCAGGGTGTCGGGGCTGGCGGGTGATGACATCGAAGATGCGCCCGGCGAGATCCATCACGCCGAGGCAGTGCTCGAAACGACGGTGCGTCGCGCCGGGATAGACCATGAACGTGAGCGCCAGCTGATGAATGTGCCGAAGACGCTGGAAGGCGCGTGAGTCGATCACGCGCCGTTCGTCGGACGAGACGCGGATGAAAGTGTGAATCGGATCGCGAATCTCGTGCTCGTACTTCGGGAGCATGGGTCAGATGGTAACAGTGCGTGTGCGCGCGTCCACGGATTCCACCAGCGGTAGATGACCATTTGCGCTGCACGAGTAGCTCGGTCAGGCTGGTCTTCTGTAGGTAGAGTCAAGTCAAGAATCTAAGTGAACTGTGGGGAGCGAGATTCGCGTTCGCGAAGTAGCGCGTACGAGTCCGCGAAGTGCTTGCTCTATTGCCGCCTGGTCAGCGTCAACGTGCCGGACGGGTCGTCATTGTGGTCGTGACCTATGAGGTCCGTGTAGACGAGGGTCAAGGCCTTGGGTGTGTCGTTCGGGACGAGGCCGCGGATGATTCCGCTCTCGCCGTGGAGGTTCTCGTAGATGAAGTAGACGCTTCTGTCACGAATCACGCCGACCTTGGTGGTGAAGGTGGTCGCTTGCTCGCCGGTGAGCTCCCATTCATCTGGAGGACGGGATCGCCGCTGCGCTGTCGAATGGTTACGACGCCCTTTTCGACCGTCGCCTTGGACGTGCGCAATTCGAGGGACCATTCGCCCTCGAGCGAGATCGGTGTCGTTACGCCGGGATCAGCCCGAAGCTTGTAAAACGCGCCGAAGAGAATACTGAAGACCAATACGAAGCCTGCGAGCGATCCGCCGTACTTGATTGTGCCGCCGAGAAGTTTGCTCTGCCCTTCTGCCTGCGACTGCAAAAACCGGAAGAGAACAAAGGTAAGCACGAGGGTGACGAGGGCAAGTCCCGTCACGATCACGAAAAAACGGACATCATTCAAGTGCCTGCGGTCTCCCTCGGCCCGAAGTGTAATCTCCTTTCCATCGGCTGCCTCGTCATCCGTCACCGCCCCCGAGGTCTCGCACTCGCACGTGCGCGCCGGCCGCGCCGCAATGCTCCCCCGGAGGTGTGCACGTGCTCGCCGACCGCGCCGCAATGCTCTCCCGGCGGTGTACACGTGCGCGCCGGCCGCGCCGCAATGCTCCCTCGGCGGTGTGCACGTGCGCGCGGGCCGCGCCGCAATGCTCTCCCGGCGGTGTACACCTGCGCGCCGGCCGCGCCGCAATGCTCCCCCGGAGGTGTGCACGTGCGCGCCTGCCGCGTTGCAATGCTCCGTCGGCGGTGTACACGTGCGCGCCTGCCGCGCCGCAATGCTCCATCGCCGGTGCGCTCGGTTTCGTGCGCAGCACTTTGGACTGCGGTGGCAAGGCCACCGCTTTGGGAGGGAGGGTGGATGGTGACGTCCCGCAGCGCGTGATGCTTGCGACGTTTGCGCGAGGACTACCGTCCCCCTCCCTCCCAAAGCGTAGCTCGATCGCTACTGCAATCCAAAGCTCGCGAAATTCGCCTGCGAGCCGCGCAAGGACGAAAGCGCTGCTCGCCATTTTGCCTCTTGACTTTCTGTCGCGGCGGACTCATACTTGCGCTACAAGACCAAAGATCATCGTTAGATCTCTGGCTTTGTGCGGCTGTCGTCGGTATGGGCGTGCTGGATAGCACATAGTCCTGTACCGGTGCGGGAGTTGAGTTCTCTCCTCCTGCCGCGGGCACTCGAGGTGTGTACATGCCTCGGGTAGACATCAACCGGAAGAATCGGCGCGTGGCCGAAACTTCCAGCCGGTGGCCGCTCGCACTTGTCGACAAGTCCGTGACGTCACCTCCGGCCTGACTGCTCGCAGAAGGAGGATATGTCATGAGTAACACCGTCAATACCCCTGGTACATCAATTCCGGATACCGTCAGTCTGAACGCCGACGCTGTCATCGCGCAGCTGCGCACCATGCGGTCGCAGATCGAGGACGTCGCCCCGTTGTCAAAGGGACAGCGCAAGCTGATCCAGCAGCGTCTCCGGTTCCAGCCGAAGAACGTTGTCGAGGCAGCAATCAACGTCATCGGCGTGCTCGACAACGTGTCGCAGGCGATCGGGCAGCCGCTCGACGACGTCCGTCAGTTGCAGGACGACTCGCTCCGGTGGGATGCCGCGGCCGAGGAGGCGCGCGCGTTCGTGAAAGGGATCGAGGGCGCAAACCTCAATCGCCGTCAGCGGCTCGCGCTCATCGCGACGCAGGCCTACGCGATCGGGTCACAGCTCGCGAAGGATCCGGCCAAAGCGGTGCTCCTGCCGCACGTCGAGGAAGTCAAACGGCTGAAAGGCGTCTCGCGCCGCAAGAAGGCGGCGAAAGGCCCTCAAACGCCGGTGCCGACTTCGCCGCCGCCGCCGGTTCCCGGACACCTCACGTCCACCACACCGACGGCGTAGAGTAGAGGAGATTGCGAACCCGGGCGCGCTCGAGGCGCGCCCGGGTTCCATTACCGCCATGAAAAACGACAACGCATCCCAACGTGCCGTGGCGCTCGTGCAGGAAGCCGTCGACGTGTTGCAGCGCGCCGGCAGTGCGCCCGATTCTCCGGTGACTACGTTCACTCCGCCGAAAGAGAGGCGTGAGCTCCGGCGCCTCGCCATGCGCCTGCGCCAGCGGAAAGCGCAGCCACACTACAGGAACCTTCATACGTCCGACGAGCTCGCCGATATCTGTGAGCGGACCGTTCAGCGCGACGATATGATCGAGCAGGCACAAGACGACTTCCAACGAGTCACGCTGGAGCTTGGCCGCATGGTCGAGGAAAACGGGCCGGAGGTCCGGGAAGCGATCGCGGCGTTCGTCGTGAAGGCGCAGCGGTCGGCGGAAGAACACGGTCCCGGCAGCGAAGCCGAGCAGCGGTACCGCTGTTTGCAGTTCCTGTCGGGGCTCGGCGATCGCTACCACAGCCAATTCCGCCGCCAGAAGGGTGCGGCTCCCGTGGACGTTCCTCTCGCCGCGGATCCTTCGATCGACCTGCGGTACCGGTTGACCGCGGCCGAGGCCCTCGACTCTGCGCCGCCGGGCGAAACGGTCATCTACATCCCGGAGGAAGGGAAAGACTCCGGACGCCGACGCATTCTCCTCCGCATCGGACTCGACGAGCTGTCGTGGATCGGCAGCTTCGAGGCGGGCTCGACGAGCGGCCGCACGGTCCTCCTGATGCCGGACTACCATCTGTTCGTATCGGCGGAAGGGGCCGGCTACATCATCGACTGGCGGTCGCGGACGCTGGTGGAGACGATCGGCACGGAAGTCGAGGAAGTGATCGGGTTCCCGATGAGGCTGTTCATCGTCAACCACAGCGTGAGCCTCGAAGCGTTCGGGAGGAACGGCCGCCTCTGGAAGACGGGCCGCATCAGTTGCGGAGGGTTTCGAGGGGTGGTGGTCACGGAAACGCGGCTCATCGGCGAAGCGCGGCACCCTCAGCGGCGGGAGTGGTGCGGTTTCGCCCTGGACCTGGCGACGGGCGACGTTTGTTTTTGTTGATCGTAAAGCCTCTGCGACCGCAGACGCGGTGCGGCTTCGTTGCTTCAGGCTTGAGCCGTGCAGAGGGAGGAAGGAGTTTCTCATCCTTCCTCACCCGGAGCCTCTATATGACTCAATCAACTGTAGTTTTCTCAGCGGAAGCGGATAGCGCGGCGGCGGGCCGCGACATTGGAGAACGGCTCAAGTCCGGCCTCGGCGGCCATACTCCCGACGCGGTCATCCTGTTCGCGTCGTCGCGCCACGACTACGAAGCGTTGCTGCAGGCAATCGACGGCGCCTGCAGGCCGCGCGTCATGGTCGGCTGTTCCTCGGCCGGCGAATTCGTCAGCCGCGAGCGTGCCGAGGGCGCCGTTTCCGCCGTCGGGATCCGATCGAGCCAGATGATGTTTTCGGCGGGACTGGGACGCAACCTTCGCGAGGATCGTCGCGGTGCCGCCGAACAGATCGCGTCAGCATTCCAGGGGCGCCGCTCGACGCAATTTCCGTATCGCGCCGCGCTCGTGCTCGCCGACGCGCTGGCCGGCTACACCGACGATTTCATCGAGCAGCTCAGCCTGGTCACGCTCGGCGACTACCGCTTTTTCGGTGGCGGCGCGGGCGACGACGCGAAGTTCTCGCGGACGCATGTTTTCTGCGGCACCGAAGCATCGACGGACGCCGCAGTCGCGCTCGAGATCCTCTCCGCGAAGCCCATCGGCGTCGGCGTCAGTCACGGCTGGACTGCCGCTGGCGAGCCGCTGCGCGTCACCGAGGCGCATGGCTCGATGCTGGTCAGCCTCAATGCGATGCCGGCTATCGAGGCGTTCGAAGAACATGCCGCGGCGACCGGCCAGCAGTTCGACCGAAACGATCCGATCCCGTTTTTTCTGCACAACGTCCTCGGCATCGACACCGGCTCCGGCTACAAGCTGCGCGTGCCGCTGGCTGTGAACGACGACGGCTCGATCGGATGCGCGTCCGACATCCCGACCGGCGCGACGGTTCGCATCATGAAAACAACGGACCGCTCGGCATCGGACGCGGCGATGAAGGCCGCGGCCTCGGCACGCGAACAGATGCAGGGCAATCAGCCGCAGGTCGCGCTTTTCTTCGATTGCGTCGCCACGCGGCTGCGCATGGGCGCCGACTTCGGCGTGGAGATGGACGCGCTTCAAACCGCGCTTGGGGACATCAACTATGTAGGTTGCAACACGTACGGCCAGATTGCGCGCTCCGAGGGGCAGTTCAGTGGTTTTCACAATTGCACTGCAACCGTAGCGCTGCTTCCCGAGTGATCCGTGAGTGAATCGCCGCGCATCGCCGAATTGCTCGGCTGCTTCGCCGTGATGGCCGAGCCGGAAGGCCGCGCCGAAGCTGCGCGGACGCTCGCGCGGGAGCTCGGCGCCGAGGACGTCATCATCTTTGTACGCGATGAGGCGATCGGCCGCTCGCTGCCTGCGCCGGGATTTCCGCAAACGCTCCGCGGCGGCAGGGCGTGGCGGGATCTGGTCGATCACGCCATCGGCGATGGATCGGCATCATTGCCAGCGTCTGACGGCATGCAGCAACCTGCATCGGCGATCGGACTTGCCGACGGTACCGTGGCCGTACTCGTGGGTATGCCGGAACCGACGCAACTGACGGAGCTACGAACGCTCCTTCCGCTGCTCGGCGCGCTGTTTCGCGCGGAAAGCCTTTCCCGCAACGCCGAGGCGGATTCAATCCTGGCGCGGCAGGCCGCGGCGCAGTCGAAGGAGCTGGCGGCGAAGCTGGACGTCACGCGCGCGGAGCTGCAACGGGCCGTCGTCGTCGCCGAAACGGCCACCCGCGCGCGCGACGAGTTCCTGGCCAGCGTTTCCCACGAGCTTCGTACTCCGCTGACGAGCATCATCGGTTGGATTCAACTGCTGCTCGAAGAGACCGATCCGAATCAAGTGACCGAGGGGCTGGAGACGATCGATCGTAACGCCAGGGCGCAAAGCCGGCTGATCGAAGACATCCTCGACTTCTCCCGCATCAACGCCGGGAAGCTGCGGCTCGACGTCCGGCCGGTCGAGCTGATCGATGTCATTGGCGCGGCCCTCGAAATCGTCCGTCCGGCCGCTGACGCGAAGGGTGTGACCCTTGAGACCGTGTTGGATTCCAGCTCCGGGCTTGTGTCGGGCGACGCCGACAGGCTCCAGCAGGTCGTCTGGAATCTGCTCTCGAACGCGGTGAAATTCACCCCGCGCGGCGGCCGCGTGCAGGTGCGGCTGGAGCGTGTGACCTCGCACAGCGAGCTGACCGTGAGCGACACGGGGGAAGGGATCTCGAAGGAGTTCCTGCCGTTCGTCTTCGACCGCTTCAGCCAGGCAGACAGTACGTCCAGCCGGAAGCACGGCGGCCTGGGGCTGGGGCTCGGCATCGTGCGGCATCTGGTCGAGCTTCATGGCGGCACCGTGCAGGCGTTCAGTTCCGGCCTCGGCGAGGGATCGACGTTCGTGGTCCGGCTGCCCTTGATGGCCGCGCAGCCAGTTTCGCGCTTGGTTGAGCACGGCGCGACTGTCCGTGCGGAGCTTGGCGACCTGAGCGGCGTAGCTGTTCTGGTGGCTGAAGACAATGATGATGCGCGGAAGCTATTAACGACGATTTTTGAGCGGTGCGGAGCAACCGTAGAGGCTGCCGAAAATGTCCCGGCGGCACTGGAGAGGCTCAGCCGTTTCCGCCCGGACATCATCATCAGTGACATCGAGATGCCGGGAGAAGATGGCTACTCGCTGATCAGGAAGGTGAGGGCTCGGGAGACGCCGGACGGGCGTATCCCGGCCATCGCCTTGACGGCGTACACGCGCAGTCCTGATCGCGTGCGGGCGCTCGCCGCG
>DASYJF010000003.1:0-3853 GCA_035996815.1 Thermoanaerobaculia bacterium
CGTCGGGACGTATACCGACGACGGCAAATCTGCCGGGATCTATCTCGTGCGGTTTGATCCGCGCTCAGGGGAATTGCGCCCGGGGGGATCACTAGACGCCGGCTCGAATCCGTCGTTCCTCGCCATCCATCCCAATGGCCATGTTCTGTACGCTGTAAACGAAGTGGATCGCTACCGCGGGAAGGCGTCCGGTGCCGTCAGCGCCTTCGCGATTGCGGGCGAATCCGGCACGCTCACCAAGCTCGGCGAACAACCTTCGGAAGGCAGTGCGCCTTGTTACGTGAGCGTGGACAGGAGCGGGCGCGTCGTCCTCGTCGCCAACTACAACGGCGGCAGTGTCGCGATGTTCCCGATTGAGTTCTCTGGCTCACTCGCGCCGGCCACATCCGTCGTGAAGCACACCGGAAGCGGGCCGACAACTGATCGCCAGAGCGAGCCCCACGCGCACTGCATCGTTGCCGATCCGTCCAACCGGTTTGCGCTCGCCACCGACCTCGGCGCGGACCGCGTGTTCGTTTACAGACTCGATCTCGAGCGCAAAGCGCTACAGCATGTCGAAGGAGGCGACGCGGTGATGCGTGGGGGCTCGGGGCCGCGACATATTGCTTTCCACCCGACCCTGCCGCTGGTATTCGTCGGCTGCGAGCTGGATTCCACGGTAGTCACGCTTCGCTTCGACGCCACGCGCGGGGCGCTGTCGCTCGTGGAGACTCGATCGACACTCCCCGCCGGATGGACCGGGACGAATTATCCAGCCGACATCCACATCGCACCATCGGGACGTGCGTTGTACGTGTCGAACCGTGGCCACAATAGCATCGCGGTATTCTCCGTTGCGGAGTCAACGGGCGCGCTCTCGCTCGCTCAGGTGGTCTCCACCGATGGTGACTGGCCACGCAATTTCAGCCTCGATCCGAGCGGGAAGTGGCTGCTGGTGGCGAACCAGAAGTCGAACACCATCATCGTGTTCGGTCGCGACGAGGCGAGCGGCAAGTTGACGCCGACGCGCCAGAAGATTGCGTTAGCGAGTCCCGTCTGCCTGAGGTTCCGTGCGCATGCGGGCTGACGAACCGACGAGCAGCGTCTACGATCGGGTGATTCTGGGCGGACGCGTAATGGATCCGGAGTCCGATCTCGATGCCGTCGGAAATATCGGCCTGCTGGACGGCAAGATCTCCGTGATCACGACGGAAAGGATAGAAGGCCGGGACACGACCGATGCACGCGGGCTCATAGTCGCTCCCGGCTTCATCGACCTGCACTCACACGGAACGACAGCCGAGACCTATCGATTGCAGTCGCTGGACGGGGTGACAACAACGCTGGAGCTGGAGCTCGGCACGTCGGACGTCGCCGGCTGGTATCGGGAGCGAAACGCCGGACAGTTGATCAACTACGGCGTCAGCATCGGCCACATCAAAGTCAGGATGTCGGTAATGCACGACTCCGGGGACTGGTTTCCGGTGGATAAGGGGGCGTACGCGGTCGCGTCGCCGGAGCAGGTTCGCAAGATGGTCGAGAGCATCGAGACGGGTTTGAGCGAAGGCGCGATCTGTGTTGGCGCGGGAATTCAGTACACGCCGGCCGCATCGCGGGAGGAGCTGCTCGCAGTGTTCCGCGTCGCCGCAAGGACGAAGACGCCGGTACACGTGCACATTGTTCCGGGCAGTGCCGGGCTGCGCGACGCTCTATCGCTCGCCGCCGAGACCAACGCGCCATTGCAGGTGGTGCATCTCAACAGCTCGGCGCTTTCCGAGACGCCGATGATGCTGAAGATGATCGAGGCGGCGCGAGCCGACGGACACGACGTGACGGCGGAGGCATATCCTTATACGGCGGGTATGACGGAAATCAAGTCAGCCACCATCCAGGACATTTACAAATCCGCCCCTGATGCGCGGCTGGCGGACATAGAATGGCCCCGCACAGGCGAGCGTTTGAATCGCGACAGCTTTGCACGGTACACGCGCACCGGCGGGCCAATCGTAGTGCATTCGAATACAGAAGAAATGGTGACAGCCGCGCTAACGACTCCGCTCACCATGATCGCCAGCGATTCGTATTGGCAGAACGGTACGGGTCATCCTCGAACGTCGGGCACGTTCTCGAGGGTGCTCGGGCGTTACGTTCGTGAGAGGCAGGCACTCTCGTTGACGGAAGCCATTCGTAAAATGACGGTCCTGCCGGCGCAGCGACTCGAGCAGCGCGTGCCGGCGATGCGAAACAAAGGCCGCCTGCGTGTTGGCGCCGATGCGGACATCACCGTCTTCGACGCAGCGACGGTGCTGGATCGCTCAACGTATCGCGAGCCATCGCTGCCGCCTGCCGGTATTCAGCACGTGATCGTGAACGGCGTGCCGGTGGTCGCGGACGGGCGGGCGGTCGAGGGCATCGCCCCTGGTAAGCCCGTGCGGGCGCCATTGGAATAGGCGACTGCCGCGAGTAGCGACCTGCCGCGATTTTCTCCATCATGAAGGGTCTCGTTTACGATTTGTGAAGAGCAGCCGCAGACGCTGCGTCGACAGGAGGGGCTAGTTGCCGGTGCGTACGACTCGAATCCCCAAAACCTTTCGGTTCACCGCTGCTCTCTGCGCTCTTGTCGCCAGCTCCGTTTCTGCTCAAGCGCCGACAGGGTACCATGTCGGAGCAGGCGTCGTCATTCCCGACTCGCTCGTGGAAGTATTCGCGGGCGGACGTTTCCGAGCGACCCTGCTTCGGTCTGCTCGAACTCCCCATGAACGCGAGCTGATTGCGTTGGCCGAGCGACTGTATCCGGATCTGGAGACGGTACTCGCCGCCCTGCCAGACTCGGCTTATCGTGCCAGGGTCCTTGCAATGGCGTCGGGCAAGCCCGGAGTTTTTAAAGTAGCACAGCGGGATGCTGGAGCTTCGGGTGACCGTTGGTGGCTCGACCACTTTGATGCAACCTGGCTACCATTCGCCGTTACCGGGGGAACCGTCGATTATTATCTTGGCCGGCTTCGCGATTTGGCCGCTGGCCGCAGTCCGTTTGTCCTGAGCCCAAAGGATAACGGGGACAGTGGCGCCTTCGAGTATCAGGCTACAGTGCGTCCAACATCCGACGCTGATGTCGCTTATATCGTCGAGTTGAGAATCAGGTGGGATTACTCGTGCGGGTCCCTGTGTGCGGTGTACTTCAGACACACTCGAGTAGTCTGGTTTGATGCGCAAGGGAAACCCGTTCGCATCACTGGAGATGGGCGTCCAGAAGTGATCGTGTCGTAGCGGAGGGTCAGTGCCCGTGACGAAACGCCGGAAAGTGATCGTCCACATCGCGGCCAGCGCCGACGGTTACATCGCGCGTCCGGACGGTGACCTCGAATGGCTGACATCGCGCCCGGCACCCAAAGGCTTCTATGGCATGAACGCCTTCATGAAGACGATCGACACGATGCTGATGGGCCGGAAGACTTACGATGAAAGCCTGCGCCTCGGGGCAAAGTACGACACTACGAGCCGAACCATCGTATTCTCGCGTAAGGCGCCGCCGGCGAAAATCCCGCCGGGTGTGGAATTCGTGGGCGATTCAATCGGCCCGTTGGTAAAGAGTCTGCGCGCGCAGCCTGGCAAGGATATCTGGTTGATGGGCGGTGGCGATCTCATCGCTTCCTTTCTCGACGAGCAGGCTGTCGACGAGTTTGTCGTCAGCGTGGTCCCGGTGTTCATTGGAGATGGTATTCCACTGATTGCACGACGCCATCGCCAGGTGCCGTTGAAGTTGCAATCCGTCGAGCGCTTCGATGACGGCCTTGTGCAACTTTACTACGGGGTGCAGCACGACTCTCGGCAATCATCCCCCACACAAAGCACATATGACTAACACCACAACGAA
>DASYJF010000004.1:0-3727 GCA_035996815.1 Thermoanaerobaculia bacterium
ACTCCGCTCACCATGATCGCCAGCGACGCGTATTGGCAGAACGGCACGGGTCATCCGCGAACGTCGGGCACGTTCTCGAGGGTGCTCGGGCGCTACGTTCGTGAGAGCCAGGCACTCTCGTTGATGGAAGCCATTCGTAAAATGACGGTCATGCCGGCGCAGCGACTCGAGCAGCGGGTGCCGGCGATGCGAAGCAAGGGTCGCCTGCGCGTTGGCGCTGATGCGGACATTACCGTCTTTGACGCGGCGACGGTGCTTGATCGCTCAACGTATCGCGAGCCGTCGCTGCCGCCTGCCGGTATTCAGCACGTGATCGTGAACGGCGTCCCGGTGGTCGCGGACGGGCGGGCGGTCGAAGGCGTCGCCCCCGGTAGGCCCGTGCGGGCGCCATTGGAATAGGCGTCCTGCAGCGAGTAGCGACCTGCCGCGATTTTCTCCATCATGAAGGGTCTCGTTTGCGATTTGTGAAGAGCAGCCGCAGAGACTGCGTGGACAGGAGGGGCTAGTTGCCGGTGCGCACGACTCGAATCCCGAAAGCGTTTCGGTTCACCGCTGCTGTCTGCGCTCTTGTCACCAGCTCCGGTTCTGCTCAAGCGCCGACAGGGTACCATGTCGGAGCAGGCGTCGTCATTCCCGACTCGCTCGTGGAAGTATTCGCCGGAGGGCGTTTCCGAGCAACCGTGCTTCGGTCTGCTCGAACTCCCCATGAACGCGACCTGATTGCGTTGGCCGAGCGACTGTATCCCGATCCGGAGACGCTACTCGCCGCTTTGCCAGACTCGGCTTACCGTGCCAGGGTCCTTGCAATGGCGTCGGGCAAGCCCGGAGTTTTTAAAGTAGCACAGCGGGATGCTGGAGCTTCGGGTGACCGTTGGTGGCTCGACCACTTTGATGCAACCTGGCTACCCTTCGCCGTTACCGCGGGAGCCGTCGATTATTATCTTGGCCGGCTTCGCGATTTGGCCGCTGGCCGCAACCCGTTTGTCCCGAGCCCAAAGGATATCGGGGACAAGGGTTCGTTCGAGTATCAGGCTACAGTGCGTCCGACTTCCGACCCCGGTGTCGCTTACATCGTCGAGTTGAGAATCACGTGGGAGTACTGGTGCGGGCCCATGTGTGCGGTGGACTTCAGACACACTCGAGTAGTCTGGTTTGATGCGCAAGGGAAACCGGTGCGCCTCACTGGAGATGGGCGTCCAGAAGTGATCGTGTCGTAGCGGGCCATCGATGAGTTTGTCGTCAGCGTGGTCCCGGTGTTCATTGGAGATGGTATTCCACTGATTGCACGACGCCATCGCCGAGTGCCGTTGAAATTGCAGTCCGTCGAGCACTTCGATGACGGCCTTGTGCAACTTTACTACGGGGTGCAGCACGACTCTCGGCAATCATCCCCCACACAAAGCACATATGACTAACACCACAACGAAACCGCGTCTGACTTCTTTCGCTCCGCAGTTTCTGGTCGACGACCTCGCGCGCTCGATCGCGTACTACGAGCGCATCGGCTTCAAATTCGGCGAGCCGTGGGACGGGTTCTACGCGATCGGCCAGCTGGATGGGCTGGAGCTCCACCTGAAGGAAGCCCCCAAGTACATGCCGGAGCGCGAGCACCGGCGCGAGAACGAGCACCTCGACGCCGCAGCCGGCGTTGACGGCATCGAAGAGTTCTACGCACGGTGCATCGCGAACGGAGTATCCATCCACAGACCTCTGACGTCCACCGCCTGGGGCACCAAGGACTTCTACATCGAGGATCCCGACGGCCATTTCGTGTCTTTCGGGGGACGTCCGGACCCCGCCTAGTCCGAAGGTGCAATTTCACCTGGCCCGGCAGCGGTCGCACACTACAGTATGAGCACCAGACCAAACCCCGCCCTCGCGCTGTTCGCTGCCACCGTCGCGCTTGCGTCGATGGCAGCACCTGCTGATGCCCAGCACGCATCGACCGCACACTGGCAATACGAAGGAGCTGATGGCCCCGCGCATTGGGGAACGCTGGATGGCGCCTACAAGAAATGTTCGGTTGGCAGGCAGCAGTCGCCGATCGATATCCGCGAGGCAAAAGCAGTCGATCTTCCCGCCATCACGTTTTCCTACAAGCCGTCGCCGCTAAAAGTGGTCGACAACGGGCACACCGTTCAGGTGACTTACGCACCCGGCAGCTTCATTAGAGTGGGCGATCAACGGTACGAGCTGCAGCAGTTTCACTTTCATCATCCCGCTGAAGAGAAAGTGTCTGGAAAGTCGTATCCGATGGTCGCGCACCTCGTGCACAAGAATGCCGCGGGGCAGCTGGCCGTTGTCGCGGTATTGCTGACCAAGGGCACGGCCAATCCGCTTGTTGCCAAACTATGGAAGTACCTGCCTCCCGAGCACGGCAAGGAGGTGACTCCGCAGAACGCGTCGGTCGACGCGACGGAGCTGCTCCCGTCCGCCCACGGTTATTTCACATTCAGCGGCTCATTGACGACGCCACCGTGCTCGGAAGGTGTGACATGGTTCGTGCTGAAAGCGCCGACGCAGGTCTCCGCCGGAGAAATCCTGACCTTCGCCAGGAAGTACCCGCATAACGCCCGTCCCGTGCAGCCTCTCAATGGACGGGAGATCAAGGCGTCGCAGTAACTCCTTGATATTGCGCGGAAAATTGAACTAAGGCGTTGAGAGAGCCACACGCGCGACGTCGCGCGGTGATCCACCCCATTCGCGGCTCCACGCACGGCGCAGCTGCAAGCCCGAGTGGAACCCGGCAACCTGCGCGGCGCGCGTGACCGTCGTGCCGTACTCGATCGCCTGTCGGGCGCGCTCGAGACGGATCGACCGCAGGTATTGCAACGGTGACACGCGTGCGTGATCCACAAACAGTCGCAGCAGATGTCGCTCGGTCGTGTTAGCGATCGCCGACAGCGAGGTCATGTTCCAATCGCGCTCCGGAGCGGTGATGATCGCGTCCTGCACCCGGTGCACAGCAGCGTGGAGATGGCGTCGGTGCATATGGAAAGGAGACAGCTCGGGATCGCGAGCCGAGCGTCTCAGGTACACCACCATGTCCTCCGCGACACTCGCGGCCAGCGCCTCGCCGCATTCCTGTGCAATGAGGTGCAGCGCGATGTCGATGCCGGCGGTGATGCCCGCGCTCGACGCCACCGGTCCGTCCACGACGAACACACGGTTGTCGATCACCTGCGCCTGCGGCGCCAATGAGCGCAGCGCGTTAAGCAGCTCGTGGTGCGTGGTACAACGGCGGGTGCCGAGGAGACCGGCACGGGCGGCGAGCAGCGTACCGGAGCAGATCGTGACCAGACGGTGGGGCGTGTCCGGATCTGATAGAGGCCCGCGCAGCAGCTGATGCAACCAGTGCGCGGTAGTTGTAACCGCCGGTGTGACTCGACTCAGGTGCTCCGTCGGCTGGCCGACCACCACTACCCACGTCGGCGCGGTCAATCGCTGCGGTAGCGGGAGGAGATCGGCGAGCCCGAGACCGACGGAAGTCGGGGGCGTAGCTACCGGCCCGGTGAAGCGGAGCCGGAAGTGGGGCGGCAGCCCGCGTCGCCCGCGATGCTGATTGGCGAGCCGAAACGCCTCCGCCGGTCCGGCGATGTCGAGGAGCAACGACTGGGGCACGATTACAAAAAGGACGTCGATCATGGAAGTCACCTGTGATGTCCGAAACTGATCCAATTTGGTCGATCAACGAGGCGCCCGGCTAGGGCGCCGTCCATACCTTCGC
>DASYJF010000005.1:0-2374 GCA_035996815.1 Thermoanaerobaculia bacterium
GCGCCAAGCGTAACGCAGCGCGCGTGGATGCTGGCGCCAGGCTCGCAGATCGGGCCCATCGCACCAGAGGAGCGGCGCGCCCTGATCGCGAATTCTGTCGTCGCCGGAGTCTACGAAAAGGAAGTCGATCGCGAGTCGGCGCTGGAGATGCTGAAGGCCCGGGCGGAAGCAGCGGCCGCCCGCGCGGGTGCCAGTGCCACTCCATCGGTCGGCGCCGGCGCCGCCACGAACGCCGGCGCCACGAGCGGTGGGATTGGCGGGGCGCTCGGCGGAATGATCTTCGGCACTACCGGACCTCGCGGCGGCAGGCACGACGGACTCATCGACCTGATGGCGAAGAGCGCGGCGCGCAGCGCTGGCAGCGCTATCACGCGGTCAGTACTCCGTGGAGTGCTCGGCTCGCTCGGCGGCCGCCGTTAGGAATCGCCCTCGCCGACGGCGCAAGCGGCGGCTACTAGCGCAGCACCCGTCAGAAGTGCACGATTCTGCAGCCTCGAAGGGGTTTGTAAGGGCTCAGTAATGAGATCTCTAAAGTCCCAACTTTCACTTCTTGCGCTCGCGGTTCTCGGCATGACCGCTTGCAGCGATTCAACCGGGATTAGCGAATCCGAAACGAGGTCAGCCCTCCATAGCCTTGCGCTTGGAATGCAGTCTGACGCGTTCGCCAATCTTGGAATAGGGTTCCCGCTCACGATCGACGAATCGTGGGACGGGATTGCGCCGTTCCTCAACAGGGTGACTGTCAACATCGGCGGTTCTCGGCAGACAATGTATGCGTTGGGACTGCATCTGAGTTTTCCGCCAGGCACGTGCTCGGAGGCGATCTTCGGGTATAGCCCGCATGCTCCTGGTGCGTGCACATTCCCCACGTCGCTCCTAACGCTTGTGTTCTGGCAGTCGCATTCAGCCACGGAGCTGCCCGATCAGATAATGCTCTTTGGGGGAGACGTCGGGATGAGTTGTTTTACCGATTGCCCTCTCGGAACCTTGAACGGGGGATTCGTGCAGTTCGTTTGGCAGGACGAGGAGTGGTTTTCGCGGTCGGGGCCGCTGACCAGCAGCGTCACCGCGACGAGCTCACCGTGTGGAGTTCCGCCGCCACTCTATGCGAAGAGCGGAAACTGCAGCATCGCCACGTTTGACCTGGAAGGCAAGATTACGTTCGGGAATTTCGTGGACAGCAACACTCTGACGATGACGATTGCGCGCCAGACGATCCACGGAGTGTGGATGGCGGTAACCGAAGTTCAGACTGGCTAATTGCGGTAAAGACAACGCGAATCGGTGCCTTTGCGTTCGTTCCAGCCTAAGGTGTGATGGAGCCACGAATTGCTATTCCGTACTCTTCCTCTGACGGGGATGTGTCCCCCCGGCTCTCGAGGAGATAAACAGTGAGTAGACCACGTGTAGTTGCAGGCTTTATGGCTCTGATCCTCGCGGTAGGGTGTGGCCCCTATCCATCAACGATCCAGATCAGTCCGCCTCAACTTTTGACGCGGGGTCCGATGGCAGACCTGCACTTGCCTACGGATGCCTCCGTTCCGCAAAGCGTAGAAATCGACGTCGTCATCGAGACCAACGGCGTCCCTCTCATGTCGACGTTCAAGGCAGTCGGATCAGCAGCCGCCGCGAATCAGGACGTGCTTTACAAGTACATCCAAGCCTCGACTTTCAGGCCAGGACTTCAAAACGGGCAGCCGGTTTCCGCCGTTTACCACACGAGGATGCAGTTTCGCGTACCGTGAGGCCGCTTTCGCCCTTTCGCGGGCTAGCGTTTCTTCGGAGCGCGCTTCAATAGATCGCGCATACGTGCGAGCTCTTTCTCTGAGAGCCGGCGACGCTCCATCAAATGAGCGAGAAGCTTGATCGGCGACCCCCCGTACACCTTGTCCAGTACTCTGCCGAGTGCGGATTCGCCGGCGGTCTCGGCGTCGATCACCGGAAAGTAGACGTGAGTCTTCCCTTCCCCCCGCCGATGCGAGACGAACCCCTTCAATTCGAGCGTGCGAATCATGCTGGAGATGCTCGTGTACGCGAGGTCCGGATCGACGCGATCGCGAACCTGGGTGGCGGTCCCCTCGCCGAACTCCCACAGCACACCCATGATGTCCAGCTCGCGTTGTGTCAGATGTAGGTCGGTCACTGTTGTGCGGTCATTGCTGGTTTCGTTTTAGCATCGGTATCGCAGCCGGCCGCGAGCACGGGATGGGGCATCCACATCACGACGCACAGGAGTCCAAACGCCAGGGCAGGCAGCATGTATTGCTGAAACTGGCGGAGACGCGTCGGCGCCACCAGTGCCGTGAGCCGGCGCTCGAGTGATCCCATGCCTCCGAGGAAGGCGGGTTGGAGGCGTGGTCCGCGACTGGAGGCC
>DASYJF010000006.1:0-54047 GCA_035996815.1 Thermoanaerobaculia bacterium
ATCGCTTTGAGCTCGTCGATGCGCTTTCGTCGAACGACATCCTGCAGCGAAAGGACGACGGCGTCGGTTTCGGATTCAGCACCAAGTAGGGTGCGCGCTTCTTTGACGAGGGGTTCCGGTATGTCGAGCAGCATGACCGAAAACCTTACTCTCAACGCCTAAGAAGTCAAACCCAAGCGGTGAAACTCCGCGCGTATCCTTTGCATCGCAATCGGCGCAGCACATGGATGAACGCGATTTGTCAGCAGCACCATGATCCGATCGCGTGACGGATCGATCCAGACGGAAGTGCCGGTGAAGCCCGTGTGGCCGTACATACCGTTCGGCGAAATCTGCCAGCCGAGGCCGCGCGAATCGTTTAAGCCCTCCGTCTGATTTCGCGTGGCCTCGGAAATGACATCCCGCGGCAGCAGTTCGGCGTTGGACCACGCCTGCGCGAGACGGAACACCGCTCGCGCGGTCACGAAGAGGCCGGCGTTGCCGGCGGTGCCGCCGGCGTGGTGCGAGTTTCCGTCGTTGGTTTCGCCCCACATCAGGTCATCGCGGTTCGCGGCGATGGAGGGCATCCCGGCGAGTTTCGCTTCGAAGCGTTGGCCCCATTCGGTCGCGGCGATTCGAGGGCGGAGCGTCAGCGGCGGGTGGAACATCGCGTCGTTCGCGATGCCGAGGGGCGCGAAAATTTTCGTGCGGGCTAGAGATGCGTAGTCCGGCAGCATCGACCAGAGCAGGATGAAGTTGAGGTCGGAGTAGACGACGCGCGTGCCGGGCTCGTACTCCGGGCCGTGTTCGCGGATCGCGGTCAAGTAGTCGGGATAGGTATAGAGCGGCATCCAGGCGCGCAGACCCGAGGTGTGGGTGAGGAGAGGGCGAATCGCATCGACCTCGAGGAGTTGCAGCGCGAGTACCGTCGTGATCAGCGGCTTCGTGATCGATGCGCAGTCGTAGAGCGTGTGGAGCGTTGCCGGGATGCGCAGCGGGACGGCGACGGCGTTGCCGAGGGCGTTCTCGTGCTCGATGCCGCGGGAGGAACCGATCGCGTACACCGCGCTCGGGAAACTGCCGAGGGCGATCTCGCGGCGGAGGAAATCGTCGATCTGCATCGACGCGCATTCTACGTGCACAGGAACGGTTGCGCCGCTCCTCTGTCAACGGCGAATTTCCCTTTGCAATGAGCGGTTTACACGCGGCGAAATCGCATCACGGCGCGCCTCGCGATTGCAGTACCATCCGGCGCGTCCAAATCAGAATCGGGTCAGGTGTTCTTCATTAATGTTTCGTCTCGATAAGCTTGAAATTCACGGCTTCAAATCGTTTTACGATCCGGCGCAGCTCGCGTTTCCCGCGCCGATGACGGCTGTCGTCGGCCCGAACGGCTGCGGCAAGTCCAATATCTGCGACGCCATCATCTGGGTCCTCGGCGAGAACCGCGCCTCGCACATCCGTGGCGAGACGATGGACGACGTCATCTTCCAAGGCTCCGCGCGGCGCCGGCCGCTGTCGATGGGCGAGGTGACGCTCACGCTCGCGACGACCAACGGCGACAGCAATCATCCGATGTCGGACGACGGACGCATCGTCATCAACCGCCGCGTCTTCCGCACCGGCGAGTCGGAGTTCCGCCTGAACGGCAAGCGCGTCCGCCTCAAGGACATCTCCGACATCCTGATGGACACGGGCCTCGGCATCCGCAACTACTCGGTGATGGAGCAGGGCAAGATCGATCTGATCCTCTCCAATAAACCGCAGGATCGCCGCCGCCTGATCGAGGAAGCGGCCGGCATCACGAAGTACAAGACCAAGCGCCGCGCGGCGGAGATGAAGCTGGAAGAGACGCAGCAGAACCTGCTGCGCATCGACGACACGCTGGCCGAGGTCACGCGGAATCTGAATTCGCTGAAGCGGCAGGCGGGCAAGGCGCGGCGGCACAAGGAGCTGAGCGAGCAACTCTCGACCGCGAAGCGCGCGCTGTACAAGGGACGCATCGTCCTCGCGCAGGCGGAGCAGTCGGCGTCGGACGAAGGTGTGGCCGCGTCGCAAGCGAGCGAGTCGGAGCTGGCCGCACAACTTGCGACCGATGAAGCGGAGCTGGCCGAGAACCGGACGTCGCTGACGGGCAAGTCGTCGCGCGCGTCGCATGTGCGCGAGGAAGTTGCGTCGCTTTCCGGCGACGTCGAACGCCTTCGCTCGTTCATGCAGCAATCCGAAACGAACCTCGGCGATCTGGTGCAGCGCAGCGGCAACGCGCAGACGCAGATCGCGCAGTTGGAGAGCGAAGGGGCCGAGCAGCAGGCGCTCCTCGATGAGCGCGCGCAGGCGCTGGAAGTGGCGCGCGGCGAGCGCAATCAGCTGCGCGAAATCGCCGAGCAGGCGGAGCGTGATCGCCAAGAGCGCGCCGATGAAGTGCGACGACACGAGAAGGCGCTGACCGATGCTCGCGAGACGCTGATGCGGACGATCGCGCGGATTTCGGAAGCGCGCAATCAGGTGCATCAGATCGAAGTCGCCGTGGAGAAGTGCGAGTTCTACCTTGGCAAGTTGGGCGAGTCGGCGCGCAAGGCGACCGAGAGCCGCGATGGCGCGCGTTCGCTGAGCGCCGATTGGGATCAGCGGGTTCGCGAAGCCGAGGAGCTGCTGGAAACGACGCGGCAACTCGCGCGTGAGGCCGTCGCGCTGAATGACGAGCTGACGACGCGCCGTAACGAGCGGCGCGAAACGATGGCCGGCGCGCGCGATCGGGTGTCGCAGATGACGTACAAAATCGATTCGTTGCGGACGCTGCTGATTTCGCTCGAGTCGCAGGAAGAGGATGTCCGCCGCGCCATTCTCGAGTTGATCCCGAACGCCACGCCGGCCGCCGAGGCCGTGAGAGCGACGGAAGGTTTCGAGGCGGCGCTCGATACGCTGCTGCGCGATGTGTCGAAAGCGGTCGTCGTCGACACCGCGCGCGTTGCCATCGACGCGATCGCGCGTCTGCGGCAGCGCGGTGCGGGACGCGGCGCGTTCATCACGCTCGACTACGAAGTGACCGGCGAAGGCGGACGCCGCGGCGACGCGAAATACGCGGTCGTCGGCGAAGGTCCGGTCGCCGATGCCGTCCGCCGCGCGATGCCCGAGGCGTACATCGTCGGGACGCTAGGCGAGGCGCTCGATCGATCGAAGGAACGGCCCAGTGCGACGTTCGTCACGCTCGAAGGCGACATCGTCCGCGGTCCGCTCGTGATCGGCGGCAAGTCGGAGAATGCGACGCCCGGCGTCTTTTCACTCAAACGACAACTCTCCGATCTCGAAGCGCTCCTCGGTACCGAAGAGACGCGCGCCAGCGGCATCGCCGCGGAGTTGCAGACGATCGAAGAGGATCTTCGCGCCGCGGACGACGCGCGCATCCTGGCCGAGGAACGCGCACGGACGGCGGAGCAGGAGCTGCGCGAACGGCGCAGCAATCGCGAGCGCGCCAATCAGGAGCTCGATCGTTTCGAGCGCGATCTCGCGGTGGCGTCGGAAGAGCAGACTCTGTATGACGAAGAAAAAGTCCAGCTCATCGCGCGGAAAGACGCGGCCATCGCCGACCTGCAGCAGCTCGAATCGCAGGAGAGCGAGTGTCAGGCTCAGATTCGCGAGCATGAAGAGCAGCTGACGAATCTGCGCTCGACGTTCGAGGCGGTCACCGAGGCGGCGTCGAAGGCGCGCGTCGACGTCGAAGCGTCGGCGGGCAACGTGAACGCGATTCAGCGCGAGCACGAGAACCTCTCGCGCATCGTGATCTCCCTCGGCGCGCGCGCGACGCAACTCCAGCAGGAGATTGAGTCGCTGGCGCGCAAGCGGGAGGAGACGGAAGCGGCGGTGGAGCGCTCGCGCGGTCAGCTCGACGAGTCGCTGAAGAAGCTGCACGACCTGAGCGAGGTGCGCGTCGGTCTCGAAGCCGAAGTGGCCGATCTACAGGTGCGCGTGGAGGAGTTGGAAGCGCGCGCGGTGGCGTCGCGGGAGCTTTGGAACACGGCCAAGGATTCGCTGTTCGAGTCGGAGCGGCGCCGCGATCGCGCGAAGTCGGCGTTCGATTTGCTGCGCGAACAGATCGCCCTCGATCTGCACGCGGGCATCGATGCGCTGGCGGAGGTCGAGGCGCCTGCAGACGACGATACTCGCGCCGCGCTGGAAGCCGAGGTCGCGAAACTGTCGGACGGGATCGAAAAGATCGGACCGGTCAACGTGCTGGCGATCGATGAGCACACGGAACTCGAACAGCGCGAGTCATTCCTGCGCACGCAGCGCGACGATCTCGTCCAGGCCATCGAGTCACTGCGCGGCACGATCCGAAAGATCAACCTGACGTCGCGCGAGCTGTTCCGCGACGCGTTCAACGCGATCAACGAGTACTTCACGGAAATCTTCATCTCGCTCTTCGGCGGCGGTACGGCCCGCATGCAACTGCTCGACGAAGAAGACGTCCTCGAAAGCGGCATCGAACTGGTGGCGCAGCCGCCGGGCAAGAAGAATCAGTCGATCGCTCTTCTCTCCGGCGGCGAACGCGCCCTGACGGCGCTGGCGCTGCTCTTCGCGATTTTCCGCTACAAGCCGTCCCCGTTCTGCATCCTCGACGAGGTCGACGCCCCGCTCGACGAGATCAACAACGAACGCTTCGTCCGCCTCGTCCGCGACATGTCGCGCGACACGCAGTTCATCGTGATCACGCACAGCCGCCGCACGATGGAAGCCGCGGATGTGCTCTACGGCGTGACGATGGAGGAAGCAGGATGCTCGCGATTGGTGTCGGTGAATTTCGCGGAGGTTGAAGCTTAGTTTCATCGCAGATGTTCGCGACAATACTCATCCGCCGTAGGGCCTGATTGATCCGCAGATGAATGCAGGATTGAGAACAATGCGCGGCCTTAATCTGCGTAAATCTGCGTAAATCTGCGTAAATCTGCGGATTCGTCCTCCTGCGATCGCTTCGCCACAAGGTTCATCCAGCGCGAGCCCTGAATATCCGCAGATGACGCAGATTTACGCAGATTAAGAACCGTGGATACAAAGCACTTCGATCTTCACCTGCGGACAAGAGTGTCATTCGGACTTGGCGCCGGTTCGCGCAGATTCAGCACGAGGCGTCGGTATTCGAGGCTGGGGCTACCGAAGTTCAGGAGCATCGCTCGCTGCATGCCTGACGCTTTGAGGTAGTTGATGACTTGTGCTTCTTCGATACCGGTGAGACGGTGGAGCGCCTTTACCTCGACGATGACGGACCCGAAGCATACAAAGTCCGCGCGGTAGGCCGTGTTGAGCAGGACGCCGCGATAGAACACTGGTAGCGCAACCTCGCGTCCATGCGGAACACCACGTGCTGCGAACTCTCTTTGTAACGACTCCTGATACACAGCCTCCAGAAATCCGTGTCCCAACTCGGCGTGGACCGCCATCGCGGCTCCGATGACCGCATAGGTTTCGGGGTCTCGCTTATCCAACTCCGCTCGGATCATTTGTCGAAAGGCCTCTGCTCTCGTTCATACGCATCGAGCGCCTCGCGCCAAAGCTCCTTCGGTGCGAGCCGCAGTGCGGCATCAATCCCGACTTGCTCCAGGACAACGCCGAGAAGATTCACCCGGTGCTCCTCGGTAAAAAGCATCTCGCCGTCGAACACTTCGAAATGTTCCGGTGTGAGTTTCAAGCGGCTGCGGATCTCGTCGTTGCTCCAACGACGAGGCTCACGTCGGATGTCCCATTGCATAGCCCGGATCGTACCTCGGTCGAGCCGAAGAGCTGGCCCTCATGGGTGTCCTTCATCATTTGCAATCACGCCTCTTACCGCGATGGCCGCGAGGATCATCCCGATCGCGGCCGAGGCGAGGACATCGCTGGTCCAGTGACGGAAGGCCATGACCCGTGAGACGGCGACGGATAGCGCGAGGAGGAAGGCGATGATGCGCATCGTGCGCGAGGGCGAGGCGAGCATCAGCACTCCGGCCAGTGCGAAGGCGCCGACGGTGTGGCCGCTGGGGAACGATGTCGCGGCGGCGCGGGCGTGGTGGAAGGGGCCGAGCCAGAGTTCGGGGCGCGTGCGGCCGATCGTGTATTTGACGATCTGAACTGAGACTCCGGCGGCGGCGCCGGCGAGGGCCATGGCGACTCCGTAGGCAATCCAGCGGCGATGGCGATAGACGACGCCGGCGACGAGAAAGAAAAAGATGACCATGGCCGGGTTCATGCCGCCGCCGAAACGGTTCGCGATGCGGATGGTGTCCTGAACATTCGCCGATTGCACTCGCTCTGCCCATGCAGTGATCGGCGCGTCGGCGAAACGCCAGATGATCGCGACGAGGACGGCTGCGCAGATGACGGCGAACGCGTCGGTTTTCCGGAGGCGGATTCGTGTCGCGCGCGCGAGCGCCCAGACTTCGCGGAAGTCGGATGTCTTGTAGACATTACTCGGCTGAAGAAGAGCCAGCAGGAAAAGACCGGCGATGCACCAGAAAGCGATGTCCCAGGCCGGAGCTTCACGTCCGAGGAAGGAGAGATCGTCGACGGTGAGGTGAGCGTGGCAGCAGAGTTGGTTGATCTCGATCGCCGGCGCGGGCCAGAAGACTGACAGCGCCAGCAGCGCGATGAACGCCGCGGACGCGACGCGGCGTTTAGCGTCGGTAGACATAGAACCACTTTCCGATCATGCGGACAGCGTCGACCATCTGGTAGCGATACAGCGACGGCGCGATTTCGCCGGCATGCGCGCGGGCGGTGACGATCACGGTAGGCGTCGTCTGCGCCAGTGTGTACGGCGTGGCGTACATGACGTGCTCGAAATTGGCGGGCATATCGCGCGTCCAGAGATACGGAGCGGCGTAGAGCGCGATCTGCTCCGGCGGGACATTCTGTTTCTCCAGCGCGGTGACCAGCGGACGCGTCGAGGACATGTCATTGATGATCGGCATGAGGGCGATGGCGATGACGATCATCGAGATGATGGGGATGAGTCCGGCGGCGATCGTGGAAGCGACGAGCGATGAACGAAGCGCGATGACGAAGCCGAGCATCGCTGCGGCGATCGTGATGATGCAGAAGATCTTCACCGCCGGCAGTTGCACGAACGCACCCTCGGGACTTTTGATCATTTGCGGAGTCACGAACAGACCGCCGATGCCGACGAGCGCCATGATCGCAATCGAGATCGCATTCAACCAACGCGCGGGACGGCCACGTTCGGACGTAACGTACTCGGCGATCAGCAGCGCGATCGGCGGGATCATCGCCATCATGTAGACATCGAGTTTGCTGCTCATCAGCGAGTAGGGGATGAGCACCGCCAGGATCCAATTGATGAGGAAGCGGTGCGCCCGCCAGAGCGCGATGACAGCGGCGACTGCGAGGAAAAACCATGGGAACAGCGACGCCGGAAGATGGATCACGTAAAACCACGGCGGCGCGTTGTGGACCCATGAGGCGACGGCGCGGCCGACCGTCTGTTTGACGATGATGTCGTGCGTGTAGACTCGGCCGCCGAGACGCATGGCGGGGACGAGCCAGAGCAAGGGGATCACGATCATCGCCAGAATCGCCGGCGCGTAGTTGCCGTCCGGGATTCGTTTGCGTCGCATCCACTCGAGGATGAAAAGCACGATCGCGATCACCGGCGCCATCGGACCCTTGATCAAAACGGCGATGCCGATGGCGATGGCGGACCAGAGCAGCGCGCGAAAATCGTCGCGGTCGAAAAAGCGCTCCAGTTGCCAGAGTGCGAGGACGATGAAGGCGGTGAAGCTGACGTCCATCCGCGCGGATTGTGCCGAGGCCCAGATCATCATCGAGGAGCCGCAGATGAACGCGGCTAGCGGTCCGCCGATTTTCCACATCAGCCAGAGCAGAAAGACGAACGCGATCAGCGACGGGAGAACGAATGCCCACGTCGAGTAGACGCCGAGCGGAAACGTGAGGAGGTCGATCATCCAGAAGTGGATGGGCGGCTTGTGCGTGAACGGCGTGCCGTTGAGCGTCGGCAGAAAAAATGCGCCGGTGGCGCGCATTTCGCGGACCACCTGGCCGTATTTCGTTTCATCGCCGACGAAGAGGTCGCGCTGCAGAGGGGTGATGAAGGCGGCCGCGATGAGGAAAAGAATCGCGGTGATTAGAAAGCGGCGCGGCATGCGGACAGTAGATTAGTGGATTAGTAGATCAGTCGATCAGGACTTTCAAACTGATCTACTAATCCACCGATCACTGAGGAAACAAAAAGGCCGCGGAACCCGCGGCCTTTCGTTGATCAGGTGTGTCGTCGTTCCGCTATGCCATCGCGTTCGATGTTTCGTAGGAGCGGATCCGGGCGGCCATCTGGTCCTTCAACTGGAGTTTTCGCTTCTTCAACGTTTTCTCTTCGAGCTCTTCATCGATGGAGACCTCGTTCTTCGTTGTGAGCTCGCCGAGGCGCGACTCGCACGCGTGGTGCTCATCGAGCATCTTGCGAAACTCATCGTCTTCGGTGCTGAGAACCTGTTGAATGTCAGCGATTTGATTCGACATCCTCTATCCTCCTTCGAAGTACCTTCGCCCGGAAATTGTAGCACTCCGCCTGCCAGCTTTCGACCACGCTAAGTGGCGCGTTTGCAGCCGGTTGAGGCTGCGATGCGACGTTCCTTTCCATCGGCTTCAGCTTTGCACTACCATCGCGGCAATGCGGAAAATGCCATGGGCGCCCGAGGGATGGCTGTTCCTGATTCCGGTTCTGATCCTTACCGCGCTGGCGTTGCTGCTCCAGTACACGGTCGCCGCGATCGTCCTCGGATTGCTCGCGCTGTTCCTGATCAATTTTTTTCGCGATCCGCGCCGCACCGGCTCTGAACATCATGTCGACGTCCTCTCGCCGGCGGATGGCACCGTCGTGGCCATCAAGGATGTTCCGGACGGCGATATCTGGCCGGGCCTGACGAAACAAGTCAGCATCTTCATGTCGGTCTTCGACGTCCACGTGAACCGCGCGCCGATCACCGGCAAGATCATTCACTACCGCTACAACCCCGGGAAGAAGATCGCCGCGTTCGCGGAAAAGTCGTCGACGGAGAACGAGCAGAATCTGATCGTCGTCGAAGATCCACACGGCGCGAAGCTGGCCTTCAAACAGATCGCCGGGCTGCTGGCGCGGCGCATCGTGTTCGACAAAAAAGAGGGCGATGAAATCGTGCGCGGCGAACGCGTCGGCATGATCAAGTTCGGCTCGCGCGTCGATATGTTCTTCCCGGCCGATGCGGTCATCAAAGTGAGGATGCGCGACAAGGTGAAGGTCGGCCTGACCATCGTGGCTGAGCTCGGAGTGAAGTGATGCAGCGCCCGGACGTCCGCAAGAACCTCCGCCGCGGCGTCTACATCGTGCCGACGCTGTTCACGATCCTGAACATCTTCTTCGGCTTCCGTTCGATCGTGAACAGCCTGCGCGCGCGCGAAGCGATGACCGCGGGTCGTCCCGATCTGGCCATTGCCGCGTTCGAGATCGCATGCGTTTCGCTGCTGATCGCGGCGATCTTCGATACATTCGACGGTATGATCGCGCGTCAGCTCGGCGCGACGAGCGAATTCGGCAAGGAGTACGACTCGCTCGCGGACGTCGTCACGTTCGGCACCGCGCCGGCCGTGCTCGTGTACGCGTGGGGATTGCATCCGCTCGGCAAGCTCGGAGTCGGCATTGCCTTCCTTTTCCTCGTCAGCGTTTCGTTGCGATTGGCGCGATTCAACGTGATGACCGGCAAAACGGACTACCGCTACTTCGTCGGATTGCCGAGTCCCGCCGGCGCGCTGACGATCGCGGCGCTGATCTGGTACGCGCCGGCGCCTGTGCTCGACCGCCGCTTCGCGTTCGTGATCCTCGTGCTCACCGTATGCACGGCTTTCGCGATGGTGTCGCCGATCCGCTGGCGCGCGCAGAAGGGGCTCAATTTCCGGCAAGGCCGCTCGTTGATGTACATCGTGGTCATTGCCGCGGTCATCGCTGTCGGCTTTGCGTGGCCGCGGCAGGTGGGCGTCGTCTTCGCGATTTCGTACCTCGCCTCGGGACCGCTGATCCGGCTCTGGTCGATCGCGTTTCCGTCGCGCAAAGCGGACGACGTGCTACAAATCGCGCCGCAATGATCGATCCGAAATCCGCCGCCGGCTATCGCCTCGGCATCGTCAATCCGCTCACGCTCGTCGGTACCGAAATCCAATCCATCCTTCGCGAGCGCGCCTTTCCATTCGACAAAGTCGTGCTGCTCGACAGCACTGGGACCGCCACCGGTGCGTTGACCGCAATCGGCGACGAGCCCGCCATCGTCCTGCCGGTTTCCGACGACGAGCTGGAAGACTGCGACATCGTTTTCTTCTGCGGTCCGGCCGAGGGGAATCGCGAATGGATCGAGCGCTACGACGAGGACAACTTCGTGGCGATCGATTTGTCTCAGCCGTCGACCGCCGAAGGCAAACTGGTAGTGGCCGGCGTGAACCTCGACGAGATCACCTCGGACGATCGCCTGATCGTCTCGCCTCATCCTGTGGCGATTCCGATCGCGCTGATCCTTCATCAGATCGAGCTGCTTGGCCGCGTCGAATCGTGTGTCGCTACGGTCGTGCAACCGGCGTCGACATTCGAACAGCTCGGCATCGAGGAGCTGGCGAAACAGACCATCAGCGTGCTGAATGTCCAGACAGTTCCACAGGAAGTTTTCGACCGCCAGCTCGCCTTCAATCTCTATCCCGCGGCGGAGAGGAACGAGGAGTTCATCACATCTCAAATTCGCTCGCTCACCGATCCGGACGCGCAGCTGGCGCTGCTCATCACGCAGGGAACCATCTTTCACAGCCACACGTTTTCGCTGTTCCTCAAAACGAAAGAAGCGCTCGACGCCGGGCGGATTGCCGCGACATTGCGCGCGAATGCCGCGATCGCGTTCGCCGAGGGCGATCAGGCGTTCGGCACGATCGACGCGGCCGGGAAGGATGAAGTGCTCATCGCCGAAGTGCGCGCGGACGCCTCGATCCGCGGCGGCTTCTGGGTCTGGGCCGTCTGCGATAATCTCCGCCGCAGCTCCGCGCTGAATGCGGTCCTCGTCGCTGAGAAGGTGCTGTTTGGGAGCGGAATGACGAATTAGTAGATTAGTGATTAGTCGATTAGTGGATTAGGAAGTCAGCAGATAAGGCGAGCACACATCTAATCGACTCATCCACTAATCGACTAATCCACTAGGAGAACCAATGCAAGACTTCTACGAGCCGAAAGTCGGCGACATGGCCCCCGATTTCAAACTGCCGTCGACGCGCGGCAAAGAGATGACGCTGAACGAGAATCGCGGCAAGGACGTGATCCTCTATTTCTATCCGAAGGACGACACGCCGGGCTGCACCGCGGAGGCCTGCAACTTCCGCGATCACGAATCCGATATCTCCAAAGCCCACGCGGTGGTCCTCGGCGTGTCTGCCGACTCTCTCGAAAGTCATGACAAGTTCCGCGGCAAGTACGAGCTGAATTTCCCCCTGCTCTCCGACCCGACGGCCGACGTCGCGAAGATGTACGGCGTCTGGAAAGAGAAGAACATGTACGGCAAGCGCTATTGGGGCGTCGCGCGCACGACGTTCTGGATCGGCCCGGACGGCCGGATCAAGAAGATCTGGAAAAAGGTCGATACGAAGCGTCACGCGGAAGATGTGCTCGCGGAGCTCGACGCGGCGCACGCGAAATAGCATCTGCGTCTATCTGCGGATAAAACTTCATCCGCAGATTACGCAGATTTACGCAGACAAGAACGCCGGTTTGAATGCGCGCAGACGCTTGCAGGCTTCTTCCAGCGAATCGAAATCCTTCGCGAAGCAGAAGCGCAGCATTCTCTTTCCTGCCTCCGAGACGAAGAAGGCGGAGCCGGGGACGGAGGCGACGCGAGTCGTTTCCAAGAGCGCCTGGGCGGCTTCCTTGTCGTCGCGGAAGTCGTCTGGGATCTGCGCGAGCATGTAGTACGCGCCTTGCGGAATCGATGGCTTGAAGCCGGCCTCAGAGAGCGCGTCGGCGAGCATGTCGCGTTTCTTCTGGTAGTCCGACGCCATGTTCGCGTAGTACTCGTCGCCGATCTCCAGCGCGCGGGCAACGCCCCATTGCAGCGGTGTCGGCGCGCAGATCGCGAAGAGATCGTTCATGAGGCCGATGGGACCGGCAACGCGTTCGTCGGCGATGACGTAACCGACGCGCCAGCCGGTGATGGAAAACGTTTTCGAGAATCCGCTGATGGTGATGGCGAGATCGCGGCATGATGGGATGGACGCGACCGAGATGTGCTTGCGGCCGTCGTAGACGATGTACTCGTAGATTTCGTCGGTGAAAATCCATGCGCCGAATTCGCGGCAGAGGGCGCCGATCTTCTCCAGCTCCTCGCGCGTGAACATTTTCCCCGACGGATTCGACGGCGTGCAGACGACGATCGCCTTGGTCTTCGGCGTGAACGCGGCGCGGAGAACGTCGAAGTCGATCGTCCAGTCGGGCGCTTTCAGCGGGACGAATTTCGGTTCGAAGCCGAGGACCTTGAATGTGTTCAGGTGGTAGCCGTAGTAGGGCTCGAAGAGGATCACTTCATCGCCGACGTTCAGCGTGGCCATGGCCGCGGCCAGGAAGCCGCCGCTCGATCCGACGGTGACCACAATCTCCTTCGCCGGGTCGGCCGTGAACCCGTTATGGCGCTCGACCTTGCGCGCGATGCGCTCGCGAAGGATGTCGATTCCTTCGAACTTCGAGTACGTCGCCTTGTTCGCGCGGATTGCGTCGCAGGCGCCTTCGATGAGCTCCGGAAGTGTGGGGAGGTCGCAGATGCCCTGCCCGAGGTTGATGCCGCCGACGCGTTCGCACTCGCGGGACATGCGGCGGATGTCAGACTGCACGAGGCCACGCAAACGATCGCTGATCTGGTTCATAGCGCGCGTAGTTTAAACCTGCCCGCCCACCATTCGCCCTTCGTCTGCTCTTCGGCGATTTCGAGACCGTGTTCTGCGCAAGCGGTGACCACGTCGTCGCGCTTGATCACCAGGATGCCGCTGAGGATGAGCAATCCGTGCACGTGCCGCTTGACCTCGCCGAGGAGCGGGATGATGACCTCGGGGATGATGTTCATCGTGACGATGTCGAACATGCCGCCTCGCAGCGCTTCGAGGCCGCCGATGAAGATCGGCATCCGCGCGTCGTCGATGTCATTGCGGACGCGGTTGTCGCGGAGTGCGGCAAAGGCGTCGACGTCGTTGTCGAACGCGATGACGTGATCCGCGCCGAGGCGGCACATGGCCAGAGCGAGGATGCCGCTGCCTGCGCCGATGTCGAGGCCACGTTTTCCGGCAACGTCGAGCGTCTCCAGGATCTCGATGCAGAGCGAGGTTGTCTCGTGCGACCCCGTGCCGAAGGCCTGCTCCTGCGGGACGACCAGCGCATGACGCGTTGTATCGCGTGGGATCAGCGACGCATCGGGCGCGACGATGAAGTGCTCGCCGATGTACAGCGGCTCGAGCGATTGCTGATAGCGATCCAGCCAGTCGATGCGTTCGCGGTCGTCAAAAGACCACTCGACTGGAACATCGTCGAGGTTGGCGACTGCCTCGTCGCGGTCGATGAGGTCATCGAAGTACGCCGAGAGGATCGTCATGCCTTTCCGCTCAACTGACGAACTGCCTGTCGACCGCGTGAGGTACAGCCGCGATTGCACGAGTTCTTCGAGCGCGGTGTCGCGCGCGTCGAAGGAGATGTCGAGGATGAAGTCCTTCACGCGTGTGCGCCGAACAACTCGCCGTAGTCTTCCATCGCCGCCTGCACGACGTTCGCGGCGTGCGCGTAGCCGTACGAGCCGGAGATTCGAATCCGGGCAGGTTCGCTCGGAACGAGTTTGTACGTAGAGAAGTAGTGTTCGAGGCGTTCGACGAGCACCGTCGGCACATCGCTCAGATCCTGCGCGTCCCCCCAGACGTAGTCGCCCTGCAGCACGGCGATGATCTTGTCGTCCGCTTCGTCGCGATCGACGAGTTGCAGTCCGCCGATGACCCGGGCGGACAAGAGGATTTCCGACTTCGCAATCGGCCGCTCGCTGAGGACGCAGATGTCGAGCAAATCGCCGTCGCCGCGCTTCGTGACCGGCGTCAGCGCCGCGACGCGCGGACCGCAATACGTGCGCGGGATGAATCCGTAAAGCGCGGGCGGCTGCGACGACGTTCGTTGCGGCCGGTCGACACGCAAATATCCGGACGCCTTGTCGACCTCGTACTTGATCAGATCGAACGGCGTGATCTCGATGTACGCGTTGACGACGCGCGGCGCGTCAACTCCCGCGCTCAGCCCATGCCACGGATGCGGGCGCCATTGCGAAAACGTCAGGTCGGCCACAGGCGGCGCATTCTAGCGCGTCAGCAGCGGTCGTAGACTGCGGCAGTGCAGTTCAAAATCATTGGCGTCTTTCGCGCAATCGAGACGATTGCCTCGGGTCGCGGTGTCCACGATCGCCGCAGATTGAATCGCGAGTACGGCACTGCCAATTGGAGGAAGGTGAAGGGGATCAACACCGTTCTATTGGCGGATGGTACGATCTGCGACGCGGAACTTCACTGGTACGAAGCACATGGAATCGGGAAAAAAGAAATCAAATTCAAGAAGCCGCTCCGTATCCGGTAGCCGTGCCGCCGCGACGCGAGAACAACATTTCGCCGTCTGCGTCCGCAACCGCGGCTATCGCGCGTCGCTCGAGTTGCGAAAGCTCTACCCCGTGCTGCCGGATGAATTCGCGGACGAGCATCAGATGATTCGCATCGTCGATGAATCGGGCGAGGACTACCTGTACCCTGCGAAGTTTTTCGTGCGCGTGGAATTGCCGCATACGGTAGAGCGCGCGCTCGAAACGATCGCGTAAGTCACAGCTTCACACGTCGAGCAATAGCCGGCGTGCGTGCATGCTCGAACTCGATGTCCCCCAAGGGCGAGTTCTGCATCGCGCCGATAAGGACCTGGCCGGTCGGTTCGCCTCTGATGCGTCGATACTCCTCGACGGAAACGACGACGACCTCTTCACGGCCGTGCACAGTGATGTGCTGTGGACCTTCAGTCTTTGCTTTGCGAATTACTTCGCTGAGGCGGGCCTTCGCATCGCGAAGTGCCCATTGTTCGGGAAGCGTGGCGGCGCGTGTCTTTCTAGTCATGCTGACCTGCATACGTTTACGGTGCCGTGAAAAAGTCCTTCACCTTCCCGAAGACTCCCTTGTCCTGCAGCGGCGTTTCGCCCTCGGCGACGGCGTAGCGCGTCAACAACTCGCGCTGCGTGTCGTCAAGCGTGGTCGGGATGCGCACCGTTACGTGGACGTATTGATCGCCTCGTCCCGGGCCCTGCAGGAACTGGACGCCTTTGCCGCGTAGGCGGAAGACCTGGCTCGGTTGCGTGCCGGGCGGGATGCGCAGCGACTCGGGGCCGTCGATCGTGTCGGTCTGGACTTCAGCGCCGAGGGCGGCCTGGGTGAAGGTGATCGTTTGTTCGGAGTGGATGTCGTAGTCGCGTCGCGTGAACTTGGTGTGCTCGCGGACAGAGATGAAGACGTAGAGATCGCCGGGAGGGCCGCCGTTGAAACCGGCTTCGCCTTCGGCGGAGACTCGCAGCCGTGAGCCGTCGTCGACGCCGGCGGGAACTTTGACGGAGATCGTTTTTTCTTCGCGGACGCGGCCGGCTCCATCGCAGTTCGCGCACGGATCCTTGATCACTTTTCCGGCGCCGCCGCATTGCGGACAGGTGCGGGCCACGGCGAAAAAGCCTTGCGAGTAGCGGACCTGGCCGCGGCCGGCGCAGCCAGTGCAGGTCACCGGCTGCGTTCCCGGTTTCGCGCCGCTGCCTTTGCAGGTTTCGCACGTGGCGACGCGCGGGACATCGATGGTGATGTCCTTGCCGAAGACGGCTTCCTCGAATTCGAGCGTCAAGTCGTAGCGGAGATCGTTGCCGCGGGCGGCGCGTGCGGAGCGGCGTTTGCCGGTGCCGAAGAAATCGCCGAAGCCGAAAAGGTCGCCGAGGATGTCGCCGAAGTCGGCGAACTGATTCGGATCGAAGCCGCCTCCGCCGCCGGCCTGATGGCCGAAGCGGTCGTATCGCGCGCGCTTTTCGTCGTCGGACAGCACGCCATACGCTTCCGCGGCTTCCTTGAACTTCTCCTCGGCGTCGGCATCGCCGGGATTTTTGTCGGGGTGATACTTCACCGCCATGCGGCGGTACGCCTTCTTGATGTCGTCGACGGTGGCCTGGCGGGCCACAGCAAGAACTTCGTAGTAATCGCGTTTTTCAGTCGTAGCCATTCGTCAGTTTTACGGGGCGTCGCCCGGCACGTTCATTTTCAGTGGGTTGTAGAGCATCACGCTGGTGAGGATGCGCGAGGCCGTCTGCAGCTCGAAGATCGCATCATTCAAACGCTGCTTCTCCTCGGATGCCGCCGATTCTTTTGCTTTTGAAATGCACTGCTGGACCTTGCCGCGGTCGTCGTCGCTGAGCATCTTGCCGAACTCGCGGAAGACCTTGTCGTTCGTGTAGATCATCCCTTCGAGCTTGTTCTGCAGCATGCGCGTTTCACGGCGCGTGGCGTCGCTGCGCGAGTGCTCGGCGGCTTCGTTGACGAGGCGATCGATCTCGTCCTGCGACAGACCTCCGGCGGGATTGATCTGCACGCCGGTCGACTGCCCCGTGGCCTGATTCTGCGCGGTGACGCTGACGATGCCGTTCGAATCGATCGAGAACGTGACCTCGATCTGCGGCACGCCGCGCGGCGCGGGCGGGATGCCGACGAGGTCGAACTTGCCGAGCGACTTGTTGTCGCGCGCGAACTCGCGCTCGCCCTGCAGCACGTGCACGGTGACCTTGTTCTGCTGATCGGCAACGGTCGTGAAGATCAGCGAGTTCTTGGTCGGGATCGTCGAATTGCGCTCGATGACTTTCGTGAAGACGCCGCCGTGAGTCTCGACGCCGAGGGAGAGCGGCGTGACGTCGAGCAGGATCATGTCTTTGATGTCGCCGCGCAGAATGCCGGCCTGCACCGCGGCGCCGACGGCGACGACTTCGTCGGGATTGATGTTGCGGTTCGGCTCCTTGCCGAAGGCTTGCTGGACGGCCTCGACGACGCGCGGCATGCGCGTCTGGCCGCCGACGAGCACGACTTCGTCGATGTCCTTCGCCGTGACGCCGGCCTGCTTCAGCGCGTCGTTGACCGGGTCGATGGTTCGCTGAATGAGGTCCTCGACCATCTTCTCGAACTCGCGCCGCGTCAGGACGCTGTTGAGATGTTTGGGTCCCGACCCGTCGGCGGAGATGAACGGCAGGGTGATGCGCGATTCGTCGGATACTGAAAGCTCGTGTTTGGCCTTCTCGGCCGCTTCCTTCAGGCGCTGCAGGGCCATGCGATCCTCGGCGAGGCTGATGCCGGTGTCGCGCAGAAAGCCTTCGATGAGCCAGTCGATGATGCGCTTGTCGAAATCCTCACCGCCGAGGTACGTGTCGCCGGAGGTGGAGAGCACTTCGAAAAGTCCGTCTTCGAGTTTCAGGATCGAGATGTCGAACGTGCCGCCGCCGAGGTCGTACACGGCGATCAGCTGGTTGTGTTTGTGATCGAGTCCGTACGCGAGTGCGGCCGCGGTCGGCTCGTTGATGATGCGCAGAACTTCGAGACCGGCGATCTTGCCGGCGTCGCGCGTGGCTTGGCGCTGGCTGTCGTTGAAGTAGGCCGGAACGGTGATGATCGCTTCAGTGACCGGTTCGCCGAGGAACTCTTCCGCGAACGCTTTGATCTCCATCAGCACGAACGCCGAAATCTCCTCGGGTGAGTATTCGCGGTCGCGGATTTTCACCTTCATGTCGCCGTTCGCGGCGGCGACGATCTGGTAGGGAAGGATCTGTTTCGCGCGCGCGACTTCGCTCGAATCGTATTTGCGGCCGATGAGGCGTTTGATGGCGAAGACGGTGTTGAACGGATTCGTGATCGCCTGGCGCTTGGCGATCTGGCCGACCAGCCGATCGCCGTCCTCGGTGAACCCAACCACCGACGGCGTGGTGCGGCTCCCTTCGCGGTTCGCCATCACCTGCGGCGTGGCGACATCCACCACCGCAACGCAGGAGTTGGTCGTACCGAGATCGATTCCGATGACTTTCGGCATGCGCTAGTTGCCCGAGGGCTCATTCTCCTCGGGTCCGCCGACGGCGACCTTGACCATGGCGGGGCGCAGGAGACGGTCGTGGAGGAAATAGCCTTTCTGAAGGAGGGCGGTCACCGTGTGCGATGGCACGGAGGGATCTTCCTCGCGGATGACGGCTTCGTGAATGTTGGGATCGAAGCGAACGCCGGACTCGGTGATCGGCTTCAGCCCGTGCCGCTGCAGGACTTCGAAGAGCTGTTTGTAAATGAGCGAGACGCCTTTGTGGAACTCGTCCCCTTCGTCGGCATGCTCGAGTGCGCGATCGAAGTTGTCGAGGACCGGGAGGAGATCGCGAATGACGGAGCCTAGGGCGTAGCGCTGGAAGTCGGCCTTCTCGCGCTCCGAACGTTTGCGGAAGTTCTCGAAGTCGGCCAGCGTGCGCATGTAGCGATCGCGGAAGTCTTCGTTCTGCGGCACCGCGGCAGGCGCTCCGGCGACAGCTTCCTGCGCGGCAGCTTCCATCTCCTGCTCGATGTCGGCGACCGATTCGCCGGTGTCTTCGATGACGTAAGCGTCATCATTCGCATCATTTTCGTTTTCGCTCACTGCGGTTGCTCCTGTTCCTCTTCGATCTTGCGGCTGAGGGCGACGCCGAGGTAGTCGACCAGCGGCGCCATGCGCGCGTACTCCATGCGCATCGGTCCGATGATGCCGACCATGCCCAGCGGCGCGGCGTGCGTTCCGTAGCGCCTGGCCACGATGCTGAAGTTGTAGACCTGCGTAAAGTTGCTCTCCGAGCCGATCAGAATCTGCAGCCCTTCTTCAGAGAGACACGAGTTCAAGATCTCCACCAGTTTCTCTTTTTCCTGCAGCGCGAGGAAAGTCTTGCGCATGGAGATGGCGTCGGAGAACTCCGGCTTCATCAGGATCGAGGCGGCCCCTTCGACGTACAGCTCGTGCTCGAGCGGCGAGACGTCGTTGACTGCTTCGATGCCGAGGGTGATCGTCTTCTGCAAGATCGAATCGTGCTTGGCGCGCTCCTCCTCGGTCATGCGCACGAGGCGGCGGCGGATGTTGTCGAGCGTGAGGCCGCTGAACTCGATGGTGATGTAGCGCGAGATTTTCTGCAGCTCGTCGCGCGTGTGCGGCTGGCGTGTCTCGATGATCTTGTTCACGACCACACCGTTCTGGCCGACGATGATGCACATGATTTTGCTGTCGGCTACGGCGACGAAGTCCATGCTCCGGATGGTGAACTGCAGCAGCGTCGGCATGAAGATGACGCCGACCTGATCGCTGAGTTTGGAGAGGACGCGCGAGGCGAGATGCAGTACTTCGTCGATCTCGTTGGCGTGACTGACCTGGTCGTCGATCATCTCGCGTTCGCGCTGCGAGAGCCGCGCGTGACGCATGAGGTGATCGATGAAAAAGCGGTAGCCGCGATCGGTGGGGATGCGGCCGGCCGACGTATGCGGCTGCATGAGGTAGCCGAGGTCTTCGAGATCGGCCATGACGTTGCGAAGGCTGGCGGGAGAAAGCTGAAAGCGGCCGCCCTTCGCCAGCGAGCCCGAGCTGATTGGCTCACCCGTGGCGACGTGCTGCATGATGATCTCGCGCAGCACCTCGCGGGCGCGGCTGTCGAGATCGTCACCATGGAGATCGATGTGTTGGGCCATGTCGGGTCAGGAGCGAAGGGTAGCAGTCTCGCTGTCCGGCCGCTAACGCTCAGGAGAATGTAGGAATTGCGGCGAAGGGTGTCAAGATTGCTGGTGTTCTTCCGCATGATGAAGCGCCTCTTCCTGATCGCATTCCTGCTGGCCGCGCCGGCGTACGCCGTGACGGTCGATCGCATCGCCGCGGTCATCGATCGCCAGGTGTTGACGGTGAGCGAAGTCAACCAGATGGCCGAGGTGCGTTTCTTTCCGCGTGTGGCCGGCCGGAGCGACGACGACTATCGCCACGACATCGTGGAAGCGCTGATCGCGCAGGCGCTGCGCTTCCGCGACGTCGAACGATTTGGCGCGCAGGACATCCCGAAAGATTCGATCGAGGCGCGGCTCGTGGAAATCCAGCACCGGTTCGCGTCGCCCGCGGAGCTCGATGCCGCACTCGCACGCGCGGAACTGACGCCGGACGAATTGCGCGCGCTGATCAAGCGGCAGTTGCAGGTCGAGGCGTACATCCAGGAGCGCTTCGCGCCGATGGTGTTCGTGGCGAATGAAGACATCGCCGATTACTACAGCGGTCCGTGGCGCCAGCAGCGCGTTGCGCGCGGTCTGCCTGTGCCGCCGCTGAACGACGTCCGCGAAGAGATCCGCACGCTGATCCGCTCGCGCCAGCTCGATCAGCAGATCGAAACCTGGACGACGCAGTTGCGGGCCAGGGCGAATGTCGATGTGTATGCGTGGCGGTGAGTGAAGCAGGGACGAGGCAACGAGAGTTGTTCTCTCGTCCCTCGTCCCGAATGCCTGCTTACGGAACCGGATTCGCGTTCTGCGTGTAGAAGTCGACGGAGCCGATTTCGGTCTTCAGGCCCAGGGCGTCGGCCACGCGCACGGTCAGGCGGTGCTTGGAGTTTGCGAGCTTCGTCGTATCGATGGTGAAACGCCAGCCTGAGTTCTGCGAGTTCACCAGATACGGATACTGCTGCACTACGTCAGGACGTGGGAAATTCAACTGCGCGAGGCCTTTGAAATCGCCGTCGACGATGATTTCGACCGAGGACACCAGGCTTTCCGCGACTGCCCAGCCCTGGAACGTCACCGTTCCTTTCATGAAGTCGGAGGTGTGCGGCACGTCGATGAAGCCGACGGCGGCAGCGACGCGGTCTTCGGCGCATTCGAAGAAGATCGGGATTCCGTCGCGGTTCGGCAGCTCGGTGAACGTCTGCTGCTGATCGCCGACGCGGACCTTCAGCACGTGATTGCCGGGACGCACGCCGGACGCCAGCAGCGCGCCGACGTCCATCGTGAAGAGGAAGCCGGCGCGTGGCGCGTCCGGATAGCCAGGGTAGTAACGCTCCACATCGAAGCGCGGCAGGCCGTAGCAGTTCACGTAGTTGCTGAAGATCGGGCTGAATGCGCAATCGTCGGTCGAATACCAGCGGCGGCCGTCGATCATCAATTCGACGTAGGCGACGCGGCCCGTGTCGGTGCGCGTGCCGAGGTCGAGAGCCCAGCCGCGGACGGGCGTGATGTGCGACTGCGGATTGATGATCGGTGAGACTTGAGGCGGCGGCACCACTGAGCATCGCGTGCCGTAGACGACGGCGTCGCGCTTCGGTTCATCGATGTAGCCGAACGGCTTCAGGTTCGCGTTCTCATTGAAGATCTGTACCGTGCGGCGGCCGATCAGTTTCGACACCCCGGTGCGATCGGTGGCGCGGACGTCGAGCGCGTGGACGCCATCCTGAATGCGCGTGGTGTCGACGTTGGCGATGAAGGCGCTGTAGAGCGCATCCGGCCAATCGGCGATCGTGTTGGCGACGTCGGGCCGTGGATCGCCGTACATCGCGTTCTGAACGACTCCGTTATCGATGAGCACTTCCACTTTGGCCACGCCGTCGGTATCGAGAGCCCAGCCGGAGACGGGGAAGGAACCCGAGGCGTTGTAGATGCCGACGCCGTCGGGGATGTCGAGGCTGCCGAACGGCGACTGGTTCAGGCCGTTGTCGATCGTGATCGTGCGCCGGCCGAGCTCCGTCACCGTACCGTCGCTGTAAAAAACCTTCGCCGACAGCGTATGCGTCCCATTCGTGAATCGGCTGGCCAGCATTCCGATCTGGAAGCCCGGCGTGATGTTCTGGATGCCGGGATAGTTCGGATAGGCCTCGACGATGTCGATGCGCGGCAGGTTGGTGTTGGAGTTGGCGATGAACTGGTCATCGACGTAGACCGCCACACGCGAGATCGACTCGGGCGAGAGGAACCAACCCTTGACCAGAATGACGCCCGTCTGCGTGACGGTGGGATCGGGAAAGTCGAGATTGCCGCGCGTTTCAGCCGGTTGTGCCAGGAGCACCGGAACGGCGAGCGACGTCAGAACCACGAGAACCAGGCCGCGGGTAACCCTTCTCCACATAAACCCCTCCAACACCCGAAAATAACCCTGCCCGTAACTGCGGAGCCGGCGACGTTTGCGCCGGTCTGTGATCGGTTTGCCGGAGTTTATACTGCGCCGGTGAATTCTTCAAATATCGATGTGGCTGCCGTTACGATCGACGACATCCGCGCCGCCGCCGCCCGCCTCGGCACATCCATCCATCGCACGCCGCTCCTGGCCAGCCGTTCGCTGTCGGAAGCGATCGGCGTCGAGGTGCGATTGAAGTGCGAGAACCTGCAGCGCGCCGGCTCGTTCAAGATCCGCGGTGCGATGAACGCGCTGCTGCAACTGACTGAAAACGAACGGCGCAACGGCGTGGTGGCCTTCTCCTCCGGCAATCACGCGCAAGGCGTCGCGCTGGCCGCGAAACTCCTCGGCATCAAGGCGACCATCGTGATGCCGGAGAACTCGGTACAGATGAAGGTCGACGCGACCAAAGGCTACGGCGCTGAGGTCGTGACCGCGGGAGTGACGTCGGCAACGCGCGATACGGTCGCGCGTGAGATTGCGGACAAGACTGGCGCCGCGGTCATCCCTCCCTTCGACGATTGGCGGATCATCGCCGGCGCCGGGACGGTCGGTCTGGAGATCGTCGAGGAGTGGCCGGAGGTTGAAACGATCGTCACGCCCCTCGGCGGCGGCGGACTGCTCTCGGGAGTGGCCATCGCCGCAACCTCGCTGAAACCAGGCATCGATGTCTACGGCGTCGAGCCGCGCGCCGGCAACGACGGCGAGCAGTCGTTCAAGTCGGGCCGCATCGTGTCGATCGACCCTCCCAAGACGATCGCCGACGGCGCCCGCACCCTTGCCATCGGCGAGCGCAATTTCGCGGTGATCCGCGAACGCGTGCGGGATGTGGTCAGCGTGGAAGATGACGTCCTGCTCTCGGCCGTAAAACTGGCGATGTACAGGACGAAGCTGGTGATCGAGCCGACGGGCGCGCTGGGAATCGCGGCGTTGTTGTCAGGCGCAATCAAACCGCGCGGGAAGACGGCGATCGTCGTCAGCGGCGGCAATATCGACTTTTCGTTGCTTTGCTGAGAGGCTTGTCATCCTGAGGCTGCCGGAGGCGCGTAGCCGGAGGTGAAGACGCCGGAGGACGGCGAAGGATCTCAAGCTTCCCAAGCCGCGTTGCATCCCAAGTGTTCCAGCCGGAGCGTTGGGCTTCGTCGCTCCGGCGGCTCAAGCCTCCGGAGCCGTGTAGCGCGATGCGCGGAGCGGCGCAGAGCGCCTCCGCGTAAACACGGTTTCCTGTCGATTGACACCTTTCGAGGACAACGCCGATACCATCGATGATGAACCCCGATACCATCGATGATGAACCCCGACACCATCGATGATGAAGCCCGATACCATCGATGATGAACCCCGACACCATCGATGATGAACCCCGACACCATCGATGATGAACCCCGATACCATCGATGATGAACCCCGACACCATCGATGATGCCCCCCGATACCATCGATGATGAAGCCCGATAGCATCGATGATGACCCCGACACCATCGATGGCGATGCTCGATATCGCATTTGTGAACAAACAGTGATTAGGAGCGTTACACCTCCCTAACCGGCACAACCTGTAACATCAAACTGACCCACTCTTCACAACCTCTCAGGATGACAGCCTCTTCTTCCCATGACCCTCTTCGACACCGCCCCATTCGACCCGCCGGCCAAGGCCGACGCTCCTCTCCCGGAGCGCCTCCGCCCGCGCACGCTCGAAGAGATCGTCGGGCTCGACGAGCTCCTCGGTGAAGGACGATTCCTCCGCACCGCCATCGAGAGCGACCGCATCCCGTCGATGATCTTCTGGGGCCCGCCAGGCTCCGGGAAGACCACGCTGGCGCGCATCATCGCCAACAAGACCCGCGCGCGCTTCGTCACCTTTTCCGCCACCAGCACGGCCATCAAGGAGATTCGCACGTTGATGGAGGAGGCGCGCAAGGAGCGCAAGGCTCGCGGATCGAAGACCATCGTCTTCATCGACGAGATCCATCGTTTCAACAAAGCGCAGCAGGACGCGTTTCTTCCGTACGTCGAAGCGGGCGACATCATCCTCATCGGCGCGACCACCGAGAACCCATCGTTCGAGGTGAACTCCGCGCTGCTGTCGCGGACGAAAGTCGTGGTCATCCCGGCGCTGGAGCGCGAGCAGGTGATGTCCATCCTCCGCCGCGCGGTTGGCGATCCATCGCTGCGCAAGTACGGCATCGAAGTCACCGACGACGCTCTCGACTTCATGGCCGCGACCTCGGCCGGCGACGCGCGGCAGGCGCTCAACTCGCTGGAGCTGGTCGTCGAAACCGCCACGAAAGAAGACGGACCGATCGACAAAACGAAGGTCACGCAGATCCTGCAACGCCGCTCGCTGATGTACGACAAAGGCGGCGAGGAGCACTACAACATCATCTCGGCGCTCCACAAGTCGCTCCGCAACGGCGACGCCGACGCCTCGGTCTACTGGCTCGTGCGCATGCTCGAAGGCGGCGAAGATCCGATGTACATCGCCCGCCGCCTCGTCCGCGCGGCCTCCGAGGACATTGGGAACGCCGATCCACAAGCGCTGGTGTTCGCGATCGCCGTCCAGCAGACCGTCCACTTCCTCGGCATGCCGGAAGCCGGCGTGGCGCTCGCGCAACTCGTTACGTATCTCGCCGCCGCGCCGAAATCGAATGCCGCCTACGTCGGCTACGGCGAAGCCGTCCGCGAAGTCCGCCAGGGCGACAACCCCGGCGTCCCGCTCCACATTCGCAACGCTCCCACCCGTCTGATGAAGGACCTCGGCTACGGTCGCGGATATCAATACGCTCACGACTTCGACGAGCAAACCGTAGCCATGAACTGCCTCCCCGAGGCGTTAGCCGACCGCCGCTTCTACGAGCCGAAGGACGTCGGCGCCGAAGCAAAGATGAAGGCGCGGCTCGACGCCATGCGCGACGCGCGGAAGAAAGGTTCGTAGCTAAGGAAAGTGAGCGCTTGGCTTGCCGTCGTGCGCGGATGAGTAAACGCTCGTGGGCGTATACTGACGGCACTCCATACAAAGAGGTCCGCCACTCCATGAGCTTCGTCAATGATGCCTTCATCAGCTATGCCCATATCGACAACGAGCCTTTGCCGACGAAGACCGACGGTTGGGTGACGCTCTTCGACAAGACTCTGCGCCAACGTCTCAGTGTCAAGCTGGGCAAAAAGGCAGTGGTTTGGCGCGATCCGAAGCTCGCAGGTAATGACATCTTCTCCGATGAGATCGACAGCGAATTGGAAAGAGCGGCCGTGCTCATTTCGGTCGTATCGCCTCGCTATGTGAAATCGGAGTCGTGCGACAAGGAAATCACCCGTTTCTATGAAGTGGCTACCAAGGATGGGCGCATCCTCATCGGTAACAAGTGCCGCATCTTCAAAGTCATCAAGTCGCCGCTGGGGAAAGACGACGCGCTGCCTGCCGCCGTCGCCGGCCTTGCGGGCAAAATGCTCGGCTACCAGTTTTATCAGACCGACGACAGCGATACACCGATCGAGCTTGATCCGGCGTTCAGCGAGGTGTTGGGGCAGGAGTTTCTTAGGAAAGTCAACACGGTAGCATCGAACATCAAGGACCTCCTCGATGAGCTGTCCGGCGCGATCGTAAAAGCGCCAAAGGCTGCAGTCTTTCTAGCCGAGTGCGCGCGCGACCGCCGCGACGGGCGAGAGATGGTGCAGGCAGAGTTGCAGCGACTCGGCTACACGGTATTGCCGGACCGGGAGCTTTCCCTGAATGAGACCGAGTACATCGCCGAAGTGGAGGAAATGCTTTCGCGCTCCTCCCTTTCGGTTCATTTCATCGGCAATGCCTTAGGCGAGGTCACCGACACGACACAGAAATCGATCGTTCTGCTGCAGAACGAAATCGCGGCGAATGCCAGCAGGAAGCACGGCTTACGCCGGATCATTTCGATTCCAGCGCAGGCGCGCGGAGCGAATCCCGCCCAACAGGCCTTCATCGACGCGCTGCACAGCGAGGCCGACCTGCAATTCGGGGCGGACCTCATCACCGGCGGCATCGAGGACTTGAAAAGCGCGATCTCCGCGGCGCTGAAAGACCTCGAGACTCCCAAAGAAGAACCGAGGGAAACAACGGAGCCGCTGGTCTATGTGATGTGCGATCCCCGTGATCTGCTGAATTCCGTGCCGTTGAAGAAAAGCCTGATCGCCCGTGGTGCGCGCGTCGAGACAACCGTCTTCACGGGAGAGGCGAAGCGCGTGCGCGAAGCCAACACGCAACTGCTGATGACTGCCGACGCCGTCGTTCTTTTCTATGGAGCAGGCGACGACACATGGAAATTCTTTCAGCAGTCCGAAATCCAGAAGAGTCGCGGCATGCGTCGCGGTCATCCGCCATTTGTCTGTACGTATGTCGCCGGGCCAGCCACCGATGAAAAGACGGCCATCGTCGCCACCGAGAAGAACATTATCAACGGCCTCGTTGATCTTCCAGAAGGAGCACTGACGCCACTCCTCCAGGCCCTGCATCTCGACGGAGACGGTGGGAAGCCATGAATCCGTTTCCAGGCCTGCGGCCCTTCGCCGAGAAGGAAGAGCAGCATTATTTCGGCCGCGAGCCGCAGATCGATGCGATGTTGGACAAGCTCGCCGCAACCCATTTTCTGGCAGTAGTGGGGATGTCCGGCTCAGGGAAATCGTCGCTGGTGAACTGCGGCCTTCGGCCGGCACTCCACCGCGGCATTTTGGCCGGCGCGGGGACGGTCTGGCGCATGGCGCAGTTCCGTCCCGGCAATCGTCCGACCAAGGCAATGGCCGCAGCCCTGGCCGAGGCGGGAGTTTTTTTCAACGAAGAGCCTGCCGGCCCTTTCACACCGGCGGACATCATCGAGTCCAGCCTGCGCATGAGCAAACTCGGTCTGCTCGATGTCTTTCAGGACGCGCGCCTGTCCGACGACACGAACCTTTTGGTGGTCGTCGACCAGTTCGAGGAATTGTTTCGCTATCAGCAGATCGGAACACCGGCCGGGGAGGGGCCGCGCGGGCCTGACGATGAGGTGGTTGCGTTCGTCAACCTGTTGCTCGAAGTCCGCGGACGCGCATCCGGCCGTATTTACGTAGTCCTGACGATGCGCTCCGATTTCCTGGGTGAATGCGCGCAGTTCTACCGCCTTCCTGAGGCCATCAATGAGGGTCAGTACCTCGTCCCGAGGATGACGCGCGACGAACGGAGGCACGCCATTGCCGGGCCGGTGTGTGTCGAGTGCGCTGAGATCGATCCGGTCCTGCTCACGCGTCTGGTCAATGACGTCGGCGCGAATCCGGACCAGCTCTCCATCCTGCAACACGCCTTGAACCGCACATGGGCGCGATGGAAAAAGGACGAGCGCGGCGGTCCGATCACTCTAAGACACTACGAAGACATCGGAACGATGGCGCACGCGCTCGATCAGCACGCGGAGAAGGCGTTTGCGGAACTGACCCTTCCGCGCGAACGAGAGATCTGCGAGAAGATGTTCAAGGCGCTCACCGACAAGGCCACCGATCCGCGCGGAATTCGCCGGCCCACCTCGGTGGAGGCGCTGCTGCGTCTCACCGGTGCGGAAATCGAAGAGCTGAGGAAGGTGATCGATGTCTTCCGCAAACCGAGCCGTTCCTTCCTCATGCCGCCTGTTCCCGACATTCTGGCACCCCAGGCAGTCGTCGACATCTCGCACGAGAGCCTGATGCGCGTTTGGGACCGGCTGCGCGATTGGGCGGACGACGAGGCTCGCTCCGCGAGAACGTATCGCCGCCTGAGCGAGACCGCTGCCCTGCATGCCATCGGCAAAGCGAGCCTTTGGAGAGATGCGGAGCTCGATGAAGCGCTGAACTGGCGGGAACGAATGAAGCCGGACGCCGCATGGGCCGAGCGGTACGCGCCAGGATTCCCCGCAGCGATGGAGTTCCTGCAGAAAAGCGCGGCAGAGCGCGAAACGAAGCAGGAGCAGGAAAGGGCAGCCGCGTTGAAGGCGGCGCGAACCGAAAGAACTTTAACCTGGCTTGTCTCGGCATTGATCCTCACCGTTGTTGTCATCGCGGCTCTCATCGGCAAGAACCAGCTCCAGACGAAAGCGAACCAGCTCCAGATACAAGCTGACAAGGCGGAGCTGGACAAGAAAGCTGCGAAGGCTCAAGCGAAGGTCGCGGCCCGAGGAGAGCAGACTGCACAGATCGTCGCTGTCCAGCCATATGCAGTCGCCCCGAGCGACGTAGCCGATCCTCATAAAGTCCAAAAGAGTTTTGCGGCGCTGGTCCAGATTTCGGCGATCACGGCGACGGCCTCCCCGATACCGCGCGCCGACATCACCATCGAATATTTTAAAAAACCGACTGACTCCGAGAAGCGCCTCAATATGGCATTGCACGATCTCGGGTTTCACCTCCGTGAGGTAGGGGCGCAGAACCCGAGGGAAACAAACTGCGTCTGGTACGGATCAGCGGCCGGAAAAGACAATGTAAAGCTCGTTGCCTATACGGTCATCCGTGCCGGGCTCGATCTTCAGTGCATTCAGCCCCTGAGCAAGGCCCATGCTCCAAACACCATTCAAGTCGGACACGGGCCGAAATTCGAAGATGAAACGCCCTTTACCGTCGATGCCGTCAAGGGTGCGACACTCACGCAGCTCCTACGAAACCCCGCGCGGTCGACGCCGGATGTATTCGGATCCATCAGCAGCCTCAATCCAACGGCGCGGGAAGGAACGATCAACTGCGCGACGCAGGGATCACCCGTATGCGGACCGAATGGATCGGCATACTTCCGCTTCGATCCGAATCCAGAGCCGCTGAAAGCCGGAGACCACGTCACGTTTACCGTCTACCAGGGACCCAAGCGGTTTTACGCCGAAGGGGTGACGCCCGTGACCGCTACTCCGGCCCCTCCGCAAACGACGACCCAAACACCGCCCTGACGTGACTGTTTGACTGAGACCGTGCCCATGAACTGTTTGCCCGAAGCGCTGGCCGATCGCCGCTTCTACGAGCCGAAAGAGATCGGCGCCGAAGCGAAGATGAAAGCGCGGCTCGACGCGATGCGCGACGCGCGGAAGAAGGGTTCGTAACGTGCGCCGTTACGCGATGCTCGCTCTGTTCCTGATCGTTCCGGCAGCCGCGCACGCGGCGGCGGCGTATCGCGCCACGATCGCCAGGACGCGACGCGTAACGAAGCCGCCACTCGTCGCCCAGGTAATCGCCGACGGCGAGAAACGCCGTCTGACGTACAAGAATCAGCCGGAACCGTTCAGTCAGGACGTACTGCTGTCGACTGACGGCGGCAAAACGGTGACTGCGCTGAACACCAGCCTACGGACCTGGTTCGCACTGACCCGCAGCGGACCCTCGGAAACGGACGTCCCTTCATCGATACGGCGCGTCCAGATCAAAGACACGACTGTTTCGGTGACCGAAGAGCCGTCGGAACCGATCGCTGGATATCCCGTGCGAAAGTTCGTGATCCACGCAGGCTTCACGAGCGTCGAGGATTACAGCGGCACGAAAGTGAAGCGCATCCACACGTTGACGGAACTGGTCTGGACGACGGACAAGCTCGACGGATCGCTGACGTTCCCCAGGCCGGCATACACGCTCGGCACTCGTTCGGTCGATGACGAGCTGGCCGTGAAGACCGCGGCGATCTCCGGGTTCGTGTTACGCGACGTGCAGACGATTTCGCGCGCCTACGAAGGCGGCATGCCCACGGTCGAAATAACGACGACCGAGGTCGACGAGATCCGCACGGTTCCGTCGCCGCCGGCCGCCGATTTCGAGAAACCTGCCGGCTACATCAACCAGCCGCCGATCATCAGCGGCGCGCCGACAGTCATCAGCCACTAAGCGCGTTCGCGATCCGTTTGATCGGTGCGGGCTTGCGGTCGTCGCCCACATTCACGTAGACCACCTGCGCCTCGGTCACCGTGACCTTCTGCTGCAGGTCGTTGCCGCGGATTGCTTCGCAGATCACTTTGACGGTGATCGACGACGTGCCGATGCGGAGCGTTTCTGTCCAGAAGCTGACCAGATCGCCGACGAAGACCGGTTCGTGGAAGACGACCTTGTCCATCGACACGGTGACCATGAAGCGGCTGCCTTGCCGGCGCGCTTCGATCGCGCCGGCCTGGTCGATGTAACTGAGGATCACGCCGCCGAAGATGGTTCCGTGCGCGTTGGTGTCGCGCGGCATCATCAGGACGCGGATGGCCGGTTCGTTCCAGCGCGGTTGCGGAGTTTCGCTGTCTTGCGATTCCGCCGTCACCTCGTCATACCCCGGCCTGCTGCTGCGTCTGCGTCTGTTGCTCGATCAGCTTCTTGTTGATGTCGATCGTGGAAGATTTGCGCAGCCGCTGCAGCAGCGACGCGCGCAGGTTCCGCGACTCCTGCTGGCGCAGATTGTCGGTGTACTGCGCGCGGTTCTGCGCGGTGGCCGTGTCGTCCTTCTTCTGCTCGGTGACCTGGAACAGCACCGCGCCGTCGCCGGTCATGACCGGACCGCGCACCACGCCCACCGGCGCGGAAACGGCCGCATCGATGAGCGCCGACGTATCGCCGGTGAAGCCTGGGATGAAGCCCGAGCGGCTGATATTCGCCTCGGCCGGGGTCAGGCCGGCTTTCGCGCCGGCCGCATCCACGGTCGCCGCGGGCATGACCCTGGACAGCGCCTGCTGCGCGAGAATGCGCGCCTTCTCCATGCGCGCATCGTTCTCGACTTTCGCGCGGACTTCATCGAGTGGCGAGACGCCGGCCGCGCGGATCGCGTAGAGGAACGGGATGACCGGACCGCGTTGCGATCCGAGGATTTCGCCGACGTCATTCACCTTCGCGGCGAAGGCCCAGGCCGTGAAGGCCGGATTGTTGCCCATGCCCGGAACCGTGTCGGTCTTCCCGAACCACTGCGAATCATTCGAGGCCACGTTGCCGCTGGCGAGGGCGGTGAACTCGTCCGCCGTCTTCGGCTTGCTGGCCTTGATGCGCGCCTCGATGCGAGTGATCTCGTCACGCGCACGATCCTTCGACAGCTGATCGGTCGTCTGCGCGCGCAGGCGGTCGCGGACTTCCTCGAACGGACGATAGCCTTCGGGGCGCCGTTCCAGCACCTTGATGATGTGGTAGCCGAAATCGGTCGAGCGGATCGGATCGCTGATCGTGTTCAGCGGCATCGAGAACGCCGCCTTGTCGAACACGTCGACGGTCGTGCCCTTGTCCACCCAACCCATGTCGCCGCCCTTGCTGGACGACGATGGATCGCCGGAGTTGGCCTGCGCGAGTTTGGCGAAGTCGGCGCCGGCGCGGAGCTGCTTGACGATGCTGTCGGCCTTCGCCTTCGCTTCGGCGTCTGCCGCGGGCGGAGCGCCCGGATCGACCTTGAGGAGAATGTGCAGGATGTGTGCGCCGGCGGGCGACTTGAACTCTTCGTGCCGCTGGTCATAGAGCTTGCGCAGGTCGGCATCGCTCGGACTCAACTGCGCGCGAAGCTTCGCGTAATCGGCGATGAGGTATTTGGCGGCGCGCTGCTCGCCGTGCGTGTACTGCGACTGATGCATCGTGTAGTACTGCTGGACCTCGGCCGGCGTGACGGTGACGCTGGCGGCCTCGCGCGCGGCGGGATAGAGGATGTACCTGATCTTCGCGCTTTCGTTGTTGCGGCGGTACTCGGCCTCGGCCGCTTTCGGCGACACGACGACGGAGGTCTGCAGGGCGCTCTCCATCTTGCCGAGGGTGATCTCGCGCGCCAGTTCCTCTTCGAACTCGGCGGGCGAACTGAAGCCCATCATGCCGGTCACGTAGCGTGTGTAAAGGTCCTGGCCGACGAACTTGCCGTCCGGATTCAGCGTCGGGATTTCCAGGATCTTCTGGCGGATCTCCTCGGGCGATGCGGAGAGGTGAAGACGTTTGGCCTGCTGCAGGAGAAGATGCTGATCGATCAGCGACTCCATCACCTGCTTCGGAAGTCCCATTTGCGCGATCTGATCGGGCGTCAGCGGCTGCCGGTACATCTGCTCGTAGTTCTTCTCCATGTAGTACAGAGAGCGTTCGTACTCGCGAGTCGAGATCGTCTCGCCGTTGACGCGGGCCGCGTAGGCGCCCTGGTCAGCCGTGCCGCCGCTGTTCGGTCCGCCGCCGCCCCAGTCGACGAAGATAAAGAGGACGAAGACCGCAACTATGGCGACCAGGATCCATTTAAGGTGCTGAAAGCTATCGCGCATCAACTTGAGCATGTGGACGAACCTCTGTCTTGACTTTGATTTGGATGGCAACCGCGGCGCGGGACTCGGGGAGCCGGGCGATCGCGAAAATCCGTAAAAAACGCGGCAGTGTAGCTATTCCCGCCCGAGGTAGCAAATGGCCGGAGCCGCCATGCTATAAAGCTCGTTTCGACTAATGGCCAGGAACCAGAAACGCGTCGGCCCGGAGATCGATTGGTACCTCGTCTCCGTCGACCGCCTGAAGAAGATCGGCCTGGTCATCCTCCTGCTGACCCTCGCGGTGGGCGGCTGGTGGTACTACAGCAATCAGAAGCGGAACCCGCGCAGCTCCGCCGAGGCGACGATCGCCGAAGCCAGGCAGGCGTTGAACACGCTGGCGGCGTCGAAAGATTTTGCCAGCCACCGCGGCGATTTCGACCGGGCCCAGCGCAAGCTCGACGAAGCCGGCACGCTGCTCGGCTCGGGAAAGTACGCCGAGGCAGAGGGCGCGGCCATTGAGTCGCAGACGTTCAGCCGCGCTGCGCTCAGCGGCAAAGCGGGAGCCGAAAACGATGCACAGTTCCTCACCGTCGAGGGCGATGTCCAGTTCCAGAAATCGGCGACGGGCGATTGGGCTCCGGCGGAGACCCGAACGCCGCTGTTCAACGGCGACTGGGTCAAGACCGGCAGCGGCGCCTCGGCGGAGCTGATCTTCTCCAACGGCTCGCTCTACACCGTCGGCTCCAACGCGTTGCTCGAGGTCTACTCGCAATTCAATCCGTCGACGAGCCGCAAAAACAACTCGGTGCAGATGACGATCGGAACGGTCGAGGTGGCCACCACCGACGACGTCTCCAGCGTCCGCACGCCCGGCAGCCAGATCACGATCGACTCCGAATCGACAACGCACGTTGGCGTCGACGCGCGCAAGGCCACGGCGGTTGTGGCGGAAAAAGGATCGGCGTCGATCGCGGCAACCACGGGCGGACCTCCGGTCAAACTTGCCGTCGGCGAGAAGGTCACGGCCACGCCGGAAGGATCGCTGTCGCAGATCAAGAAGCTGCTCCTGCCGCCGGCCGTCGTGACTCCGGCAGAGAACCAGGTGTTCCTCGTCGGCGCCGACTCGCGCGTCGATTTTTCGTGGGAACCGACGCCCTCCGCGACGGCGTACGTGCTGCAGGTGTCGCGCTCGCGGCTGTTCACGTCGCTCGAGATCAACTCGCGGCGCCAGAGGACGACGGCATCGGCGCGCGTGACGGCGGAGGGCGCGTTCTACTGGCGCGTCGCCTCGGTCGGCGCCGACGGCGATCCCGGCCCGTTCTCCGCCTTCCGCCGCTTCCGTGTCAGCGGCGGCGCGCACGAGGCGGGCACCGCGTCGCAGGAAGCGCCCGCGCCTGTCCTTCGCATCAAACGGCCGTATCCGATCGGCGGTCCGTTCTACATGATCGAAGGCAACACCGATCCCGGCGCGACGGTGCTGATCAACGATGAGGAAGCCGACGTCGAGGCCAACGGCCACTTCAAGAAGCTGGTCAGCTTCAACAAAGTCGGATCGAACAATGTGATCGTGAAAGCGATCAACTCCTCGGGCAAACAGACGATACAATCCGCCACGGTGCTGGTCGAAGAGTAACTTCCCATCACGCCTCCGGAATGGGGCAGACCTTTTGCACCGCGCCCTCTCGGCTCCCCGAAGCTCTCGTTAGAAGGAAACCATCGCTTAATGGCTCTCAAATCACTGCTCTCGATGTTCTCGAACGATCTGGCGATCGATCTCGGGACAGCGAACACGCTCGTCTACGCCAAGAACAAAGGCATCGTCGTCCGCGAACCGTCGATCGTTGCCGTCAACAAAATCAACAACAACGTCGAAGCCGTCGGCAAGGAAGCGAAGGAGATGCTCGGCCGTACGCCCGGCAACATCGTCGCCATCCGCCCGATGAAAGACGGCGTCATCGCCGACTTCGAAGTGACCGAGAAGATGATCAAGTACTTCATCGAGAAGGCGCACGGACGCCGTTTTCTGGTGAAGCCGCGCATCGTCATCTCCGTCCCCTCCGAGATCACGCAGGTCGAGAAACGCGCGGTCAAAGACTCCGCGTTGCGCGCCGGCGCGACCGAGGTTTACCTGATCGAGCAGGCCATGGCGGCCGCGATCGGAGCGGGACTTCCGATCACCGATCCGACCGGAAATATGATCGTCGACATCGGCGGCGGGACGACGGACGTCGCGGTGATCTCGCTGGCCGGCATCGTCTACTCGCGCTCCGTGCGCGTGGCCGGCAACGAGATGGACGACGCGATCATTCAGTACATCAAACGCAAGTACAACCTGCTCATCGGCGAGCGCACGGCCGAACAGATCAAGATGGAGATCGGCTCCGCCTTCCCGCTCGACGAAGAGATGACGATGGAGATCAAAGGGCGCGATCTCGTCGAAGGCGTTCCGAAAACGCTCGTGGTCAGCGACGAAGAAATCCGCGAGGCACTTTCGGAAACCGTTGCCACGATCGTCGAAGCCGTCCGCGTCGCGCTCGAACGGACGCCGCCCGAGCTCTCCGCCGACATCATGGACAAAGGCATCATCATCGCCGGCGGCGGATCGATGCTGAAAAATCTCGACAAGCGCCTCCGCGAAGAAACCGGCCTGCCGGTCACGCTGGCCGAGGATCCGCTGGCCTGCGTCGCCCTCGGCACGGGCCAGATGCTGACGGATTTCAATCTGCTGCGGAAGATATCGATTGAATAGGGAAGTGGGGGGTGGGGTGTGGGGAGTAGGAGAACGGATTCTCCCATCGCCGCAGAACCAACTCCCACCCCCACTCCCAACCCCCCACACCCATGGCGCAAAACCTGCTGAGTACGCACGCGAATCATGGCCGCTCCCGCTGACGTAATTCCACGGCGCCCGACGCTTCTGTTCATCGTCGTCCTCGGGCTGCTGTTTATCCTGATGAGCCTCAGCACGAGGACGCGCTACATCGGCGAGACCCGCACGATGTTCGAGCGCAGCGTGATGATCCTGTTCGCGCCCGTGCCGAAGACGGTGAACTGGGCCGGCCAGTCGGTTTCCGACATGTACCACGGCTATCTGGATATGCGGCGCTCCGTCGCCGAGAACCTGGACCTGCATCGTCAGCTCGATCAGCTCACCACCGAGAACCTTCGGCTGCGTCAATCCGAGGGCGATCTGCGGAGGTTGCGCAGCATGATGGGTTACTCCGAACAGTTCACGATGCCGACCACGATGGCCGAGCCGGTCATGCTCGATACGTCCAGCCGTTTCAAGTCGATGATCCTCGACCGCGGCTCCAACAGCGGCATCGAAGTCAACGACGCCGTCGTCAACGCGAACGGCCTGATCGGCCGCGTGGTGCTGACGACGAAGGACATGGCCAAGGTGCAGCTTGTCACCGACGGCAACTCGTCCGCCGGCGTGCTGATCGATCGCACGCGGCGCCAGGGCGTGCTGCGCGGCGACGGCGTCAACGGCGCGCAACTCTTCGACATCCCGTCGCTCGCCGACGTGCAGCCGGGCGATGTGGTCATGACGGCGGGCATCGATGGCATCTATCCGAAAGGCATTCCGGTCGGCGTGATTACGAAGGCGGAGAAAGGGCAGGACCTTTTCAAGACCATCACGGTCCGTCCCTCGATCGACTTCGGCGCCATCGAAGAGGTGATCGTTCTGCACACGCGCAAAGTTCCGAATGATGTAGTGAGGTACACGCCGTGAGGTGGCTCCGCTTCGCCGTCGGGCTGCTGATCGCCCTAACGCTCCACTCGCTGCTCGACAGCTTTTTTCCGAACGCGCTGGCGTTCTTCAATCCGTACGTGATCCTGGTCGTCTACTACTCGATGGGCGGCAACGTCTTCGGCGCGATCATCGCCGGCGTCATCGCGGGACTCGTACAGGACGCCTACTCCGGCGCGATGTTCGGTCTGCACGCGTTCGCGCTCACCGTCTGCGCGTACGCCGTCGCGTACATCAACTCGCGGCTCGTTCTGCGCGGCACGCTGCCGTTCGGCGCCTGCCTCATCGGCGCGGTGATCGTGAACGAGCTGGTGATCTACATCCTCGTCAACATTCTTCTCAAACAGAAAGTGGAAATGTTCGAGCAGGGGATGATCGTGAAGACGATCTTCACCTGCCTGTTTGGAATGATCGTGTATCTCCTCCTGACGCTGTTCCTGCGCGAAGAGCCTATCGAGGCCACGCGCCGGCCGGCAGGTTGGTGATCTTTGAGGGAGTCGGGAGTCGGGGGTGGGGAGTCGGAGAACGTAGGTGGTTTTTTCTACGACTCCCGACTCCCGACACCCGAATCCCCAGCCCGGCCTGCCCCATGCATTGACCGAAACTAACATCCCATGCGCGTCTATCGAGATGACCAGAAGTTCCTCACCTTCCGCATCAACGCCTTGCTCTGGGCGATCGTGGTCGTGTTCGTTTTCCTGGCCGGCTCGTTCTGGGTCGTACAGGGCGTGCAGGCGGAGAAGTACCGCAATCTCTCCGAAGCGAATGCGCTGCGCGAGATCGTCACGCCCGCCAAGCGCGGCCTGATCCTCGACCGCAGCGGACAGAAGATCCTCGCCGACAATCAGCCGGCCTATTCGCTCATGCTCGACCGCGTGATCATGCGTCCGATCGTGAAGAGCGATCCGACGCATCGCGAAAAAGTCGCCGCCTTCCTCACACACGTCCTCGGCGTGCCGCCGCAGGAAATCGAAGCACGTTTCGAAAAAGGGAAAGCGATTCCGAACGCGCGTCCGATTCCGATCGCCGAGGATCTGAACATGCCGCAGGTGGCATCGATCCAGGCGCAGGCGGTGGCATTTCCGGAGCTGAACGTCGTGCCGGTGCAGCGCCGCAACTATCCGTACGGGACGATGGCCGCGCACCTCATGGGCTTCATCGGCGAGGTTACTGAAAAGGACTTGGCCCGCCACAAAGAGCTCAAGGGAGGCGATCTCCTCGGCAAGCGCGGCGTCGAGCTGATGTACGACGAATACCTCCGCGGCCGCGACGGCGCACAGTACTGGGAGTACGACAGCCACGGCCGCCGCCTCGCCGAGTACCGTCCCGCGCGAAAAGATCCGGTGGCGGGCGACAACGTCTATCTAACGATCGATTTCGATCTGCAGCGCCGCGCGGAGCAGTACTTCTCCGAGAACGAATTCGTCGGCGCCGCGGTCGCACTCGATCCGCGCGACGGCGAAGTGCTGGCGATGGTTTCCTCGCCGGCCTTCAATCCCAACGTCTACTCGAAACGATTCACGCCCGACGTCTGGCGCACCATCGCCTCGAATCCATTCAAAGTCGAACTGAATCGCGCCATTCAGGGACTCTACTCGCCGGGATCCGTTTTCAAAGCGGTCATGGCCATGGCCGGCTTGTCCGAAGGCGCGATCGATACCGGCACATCGTTCTATTGCAGCGGCAGCGGCGTCTTCTTCGGCCGCCGGTTCCGTTGCTACAACAAGAACGGCCACGGCGACGTCAGCGTCGCGAACGCGCTCAAAGTCTCGTGCGACATCTTCTTCTTCAACGTCGGCGCGCGCCTCGGCGTCGACCGCATCGCCGAATACGCGCACCGGCTCACGTTCGGCGAAATCTCGCGCATCGATCTCGATGGCGAGAAGCCCGGCCTCGTTCCGTCGACGCAATGGGCCGCGGTCAAGCAGCATCGCAAGTGGTATCCGTCGGAAACGATCTCCGTCGCCATCGGTCAGGGGCCGCTCCTCGTCACGCCGCTTCAGGTCGCGAACATGATGGCGGCCATCTCCAACGGCGGCACGGTGTACCGCCCGCACGTCGTGAAGATGATCGAGAAGGTGAGCCCTGACGGGAAAGTAGACCGCTTGCAGGTGGCCTCCGAAGTGCTGCACAGAGTGACGCTCGCTCCCAAGGCGCTGGAGACTGTGAAGCTCGGCCTCTGGAAAGTCGTCAACGAAGAAGGCGGCACCGGCGGTAACGCCCGCATCGAAGGGTTGAACGTCTCCGGCAAAACCGGAACCGTGCAGGTCATTGCGCAGCACGGCTGGGTGAAAACCGAGGGGCTGCCGTACAAGTACAAAGACCACGCGTGGTTCGCGTCGTTCGCGCCGAAAGACAACCCGCAGATGGTGGTCGTCGTCTTCGTCGAGCACGGTGGACACGGCGGCGTCGATGCCGCACCGCTCGCGAAGCTGCTCTACGAATCGCGTTTCCGCGAGCAGTTCGATAAGGCCAATCTCGACCTTTCCAACCCCGACACGCTCGAAGCGATCAAGGAAGGGCAGGCGCCGATTCCAGGCCAGGTGAAGAAGGCGCCAGCCGCGCCGGCGGGATCGAACCCCGCCCTGGGCCACTGAGGACGTTCGATGGCCCGGGACAACATCCGCACGTTTTCCAAACTCGACTTCAACTTCCTCGGCACGGCGATGGTGATCGCGGCCGTCGGTTGCCTGCTCATCTACAGCGCCACGTACTTCAACGATCCCAGCCTCGACATCTTCAGGAAGCAGCTTCTCTGGCTGGCCATCGGCTTCGTGCTGATGCTGTTCTGCCTCTTCGTCGACTACCACGTCTTCTTTGACATCGCGCCAATCCTCTACGGCCTCGGCATCGCCCTGCTGTTGTACCTGATGGCCTTCGGACGGCTGACGGCGAACGTGCGTTCGTGGATTCACATCGGGACGTTTCAGTTTCAACCTTCCGAGTTCATGAAGATCTTCACCGCGATCATGCTGGCGAAATTCTTCGACAACCACGAGCGCGCGTACATGGACTTCAAATCGTTCTTTCGCGCGATGCTGATCATCGGTATCCCGGTCGGCATGATCCTGATGCAGCCTGACTTCGGCACCGCGGCGACGTTCTTCCCTCTCGTCGCGGTAGCGATGTTCTTCGGCGGCATCCGCTGGCGAATCTGGGCCGCGATGATCGTTGTCGTCGCTCTCCTCGGCCTGGCCGGCTACAGCGTGATGAAGCCGTATCAGAAGGATCGCATCATCACGTTCATGAATCCCGACCGCGATCCGCTCGGCAAGGGCTACCAGGTCACGCAGGCCAAAATCGCCATCGGTTCCGGCGGCATTCACGGCAAAGGATTTCGGCAGGGGACGCAGGCCAAACTCGATTTCCTTCCCGCACATCACACCGATTTCATCTTCGCCACACTCGGCGAAGAGTGGGGCTTCATCGGCGTCGTGATCGTCCTCGGGCTCTATCTTTTTCTGATCTACCAGGCGCTGACGTTCGCGAAAAAAGCGCGCGATCGCGGCGGTGCGTTTCTGGCCATCTGCCTGATCGCGTTCTTCGTCTTCCACATCTTCATCAACGTGGCCATGCAGATCGGCGTGCTGCCGACCACCGGCATTCCGCTGCCGCTGATTTCGTATGGCGGCTCGTCGACGATGATGTTCCTGATGGCGATCGGGCTGATGCTGAATGTGGATATGAGACGATTCGGCGCGACGAGCAACGCATGAGCTCGCGCGCCGAATGAAAGAGCACTGGCTCCTCGATCCAACCATCACGTTTCTCAATCACGGCTCGTTCGGCGCCGCGCCGAAGGTCGTGCTTGCGAAGCAGAACGATCTGCGGACGCAACTCGAACGCGAGCCGGTGCGCTTCATGGTCCGCGAGCTCGAGCCGTTGCTCGACGACGCGCGCGCGACGCTGGCCGCATTCGTCGGCGCCGATCCGGCCGCGATCGCGTTCGTGCCGAACGCCACCGCCGGCGTCAACGCGGTGTTGCGTTCGCTCGATCTCGACCGCCACGACGAGCTGCTCGTCACCACGCATGAGTACAACGCGTCGCGCAACGCGCTGGAGTACGTCGCGGGAATCGCCGGTGCGAAAGTCGTCGCGGTCGACATTCCGTTCCCTCTCCACTCCTCGGACGAAATCGTCGAACGCGTCCTCGCTGCCGTCACCGACCGCACGCGGTTGCTGCTCATCGATCACGTCACCAGCCAGACCGGCGTGATCTTCCCGATCGCGACGCTCATCGAGAAGTTAAACGCGCGCGGCATCGACACGCTCGTCGACGGCGCCCACGCTCCCGGCATGCTTCCGCTGAATCTCGACACGCTCGGCGCCGCCTACTACACCGGCAATCTACACAAATGGGTCTGCGCTCCCAAGGGCGCGGCCTTCCTCTACGTCCGCGAGAACCGCCGCCTCGGCATTCGTCCAGTTGTGATCAGCCACGGCGCGAACGCGAAGCGCACGGACCGCAGCCGCTTCCATCTCGAATTCGACTGGCCCGGAACGTTCGATCCGAGCGCGATTCTCAGCGTTCCGACCGCGCTCGAGTTCATGGCCGGGCTCGTCGGCGGCTGGCCCGAGGTCATGCGATGCAATCACGACTTGGCGTTGCGCGCCCGCGACCTCCTCTGCTCGCGCCTCGGCATCGAACCTCCTGCGCCGGACGACATGCTCGGCTCGATGGCCGCCGTGCCGCTGGCCGAGGGCAAGCCATACGTTCCGACGCTGTACGGCGATCCGCTGCAGGACGCGCTCTTCTACGACTATGCGATCGAAGTCCCAATCCATCCCTGGCCATATCAGCCGAAACGCGTTCTGCGTGTTTCCGCGCAGCTGTACAACGAGATCGGCGATTACGAGAAACTCGCGGACGCGCTCGGGGAACTCCTGCCGAAGTTTTGATCGACGTGATGAGCGGCGTAAGCCGCGTGGGCCGCGCGCGGAGGCGCACTCGACAATCCAGCCCCGCGCTCAGCGCGGGGAAATGAAGGGCAGCGAAATTCCGTGGCCGCGGAGGCGGCCACCACAAAATGCTTATTCAGCGCGCGATTTTGTAGCGGCCGCCTCCGCGGCCGCACATCCGTCGGCACGCCCGAACCCCGCGCCGAGCGCGGGGCTAGGATTGTGACGCGCGCCTCCGCGCGCCGTACGCACTCCGATCTCCGCGCTGCCGATATCGACCGTTCCTGATTTACTAATCTACTGATCCACTGCTTCTCAACACGCCGCTTCGATAATAACCACCGACGGCATGTACCGATGGTGCGCGCGGTGATGCAGGAAACGGCCGACGAGGCCGATGGCTAATCCGGCTCCTGCTGCGATGCCGGCCCACTTCGAGGAATTACTGCGCATACTGTCGTTCGCCTTCATCGTCATCGCATTCAGGCGCGGCTGGATACTGCGCGGCATCGCGGCGAGTTTTTCTTTCCAGGTGCGGTCTTCAGAAGTCATGATTCTTATATTGCCAGTGAAGTGCCACGTCGCTCGCAAGCGGACTCGGCACAGGACCGGCAAAACAGCCGCTAGATTCAGCAAGGTATCGTGCCGAACAAACCGAATTCCGTCGAGTACAGCTCGCTCGCTGAGCGCTACGTCGTAGCGATTGCGCTGACCGTGCTCGCGACCGTGGTGCAACTGTGGATCGCGCCCGTCCTCGGCGGCGCGCGCTATCTGATTCTGATCGGCGCCATCGTCATCAGCGCCACGTACGGCGGCTTCGGGCCGGCCCTCTTCTCGATCGCCCTCTCGTCCTTCTCCGCAACGTACTTTTTCATCACGCCGAAACACTCGTTGCTGATGAAAACCGCCGACGCGGTCCAGCTGACGATCTTCGACATCTTCATGGTCGTGTTGAGCGGGATCATCGCGTGGTACCGCGCGGAGACAGCGAAGCTTCGCAGCGAACGCGTTCAGGACCTGCAGGAAATGGCCAACCGCATCGAGAATGAGCGGAGGCGGCTCGCGGATATCGTCTCCAGCGTTCCCGGCGTGGTGTGGGAAGCGCACGGCAATCCCGAGCGCCAGTCGCAGAGCATCGACTACGTCAGCGAGCACGTCACGCGCATGCTCGGTTACACCGTCGAGGAGTGGCTGGCCACGCCGAACTTCTGGCTGACGATCGTTCATCCCGACGATCGGGAGGCCGCGGCGAAACATGCGCAGGTGCACTTCGCGGCTGGCGACTTTCGCGTGAACAGCTTCCGGTGGCTGACGAAAGACGGGCGCGCTATCTGGGTCGAGTCGCATTCGATGGTGACGAAGGACGACGACGGCAAGCCAGCCGGCATGCGCGGCGTCACGCTCGACATCACCTCGCGAAAGCGCGCCGAGGATTCGCTGCGTTTCCTTGCGCGCGTGAGCGAGCTGGTCACGTCGTCGCTCGATGCGCCGGCCACGCTCGAAAACGCCGCTGCTGCTGCACTGCCGATCCTCGGCGATCTCTGCGTGATCGACGTCGTCGAAGGCGGTGGTATCCGCCGCGCCGTGGTCAAGCACATCGATTCAGCGATGGACGAGGATGCTCGTCTGCTTCAGACGTACGCTCCTCGTCTCGATCTGGAGTCTGGCGCCGCCGCGGTGATCCGAAGCGGTCAGCCGGAAATCCTGAACGAGATTCCTCCCGAGGTAATCGCGGAGCGCGGCGACGAGTTCCGCGGTCTTCTCGGACGCCTCGGATTGCAGTCCTACATGGTCGTGCCGCTCATCGCTCGCAGCGGGACGATCGGTGCGGTCACAGTCGGATCGCGCCAAACCCGGCGCTACGATCAGGCCGATCTCGAGCTCGCGGCGCTCTTCGCGCGCCGCGTTGCGCTGGCCATCGAGAACGCGCAGCTGCACACCGCCACGGTCGAGGCCAACCGCGCCAAGGATGCCTTCCTGGCCACTGTGTCGCACGAGCTGCGCACGCCGATGACGGCAACGCTCGGCTGGGTGCGCATGCTGACGGTGACTTCCGTCGACGAGGAGACGATGGCGCTCGCGCTCGAATCGATCGACCGCTCCACGCAGGCGCAGGCGCGGCTCATCGAAGACATCCTCGACGTCTCCAGCATCATCAGCGGCAAGTTCCGGTTAAGCGTGGCTCCGGTCGATCTGCGCGGCGTGATCACGAGTGCGATCGAGACGCTGCGGCCTGCCGCGACCGCGAAACAGATCAGCATCGGCGTCCATCTCGACTTCACGCCGCTCGTCGAAGGCGACGCCAATCGCCTGCAGCAGATCGTCTGGAACCTCCTTTCGAACGCGATCAAATTCGTCCCCCGCGGCGGCCACATCGAAGTGCGCCTCGCCCGCGCCGAAAACGCCGCGCGCATCATCGTCAGCGATGACGGTCCCGGCATCGATCAGGCGTTCCTCCCCCACGTCTTTGAACGTTTCCGCCAGGCCGACGCCAGCACCGCCCGCGCCCACAGCGGCCTCGGACTCGGTCTCGCCATCGTCCGCCACCTGGCCGAGCTCCACGGCGGCAGCGCCACCGCCGAAAGCGACGGCCTCGGCAAAGGCGCGACGTTCACGGTGGAGCTGCCGCTCGTGGCAAGCGAGTAGCGCAGCCCCGGAACGCTGGCGTCACGCCGGCTGGCTTGGCGGCGTCTCGCCGCCAACCGCCAACGTGCCAGATTTGATTGTTAACCCAAGCGGCGGCGAGACGCCGCCGCGCCAGCCGGCGAGGACGCCAGCGTTCCGTTAGTGCGGTTTCGCCGCTGGAGTCGCCGGTGGTTGCGCAGGTTTCGCCGCGGTCGTCGTCTGCGCCGCCGCCTGCTGCGCGGCGACAACCTCGGGCGGCGTCACCGCGCCCGGCTCGACGACGAACGTCCGCATCGTCTGCGGATGGCCGTCGAACTGAAACTGCAGATTCGGCAGCGGCAACGGCTTGTTCTCGTCGGACTGGTTGCTCAGGTCCGTTACCTCGGTCAAGGGAATCGCGGCCGCCGCAGAAACGTCGCGCGCGTTGCGGCGCGTCACGTATTCGTGGAGGCCGGCCAGGATGAGGATCGCCACGAGCACCCCAAGCGCGACGACGACGCCCTGCCGCTGACGCGCGAATTCGAAGACCGTGTCCGAGGCCGACGTCTCGCGCGGATGGAACATCTTGTTGAGCATCGCCTGCGTATCGACCGGCTTCTGCCCCGTGCGCGGATCGGCGCCGCAATACGGACAGAGTTTCGCCGCCGCGTCGATGTCGTGGCGGCACGACGCGCATGCGATGCGATCGGTGGAGTTCTGCGGCTCGACGGTCATTGCGGACGCACGTTTATAGCGACAGAGAACGTCGATGTCACGGGTTGGCCGTTTTGCGTGGCTGGCCGGAAGCGCCAGTTCTGCACCGACGCGATCAAACGCGGCATCTCGCCGGGGATCGATTGCGCGATGTCGATGTCGTGAACGCGGCCGTCCGTGCCGACGGTGAGGAAGAGCCGCGCGCTGGTCGGCCGGCTCACGCGCAACGGCGGCACCGGCTGGTAGAGCGGGATCGGTTCCGTATGCGGCGGAGCGGCAACGCGGATCACCTGATTACGATGCGGCGGCAGCTGCGGCTGCGGATTGCGATTGACCGGAACGGCGCGTTCGACGCCGCCCGGAATCGTGCGCGGATCGATCATTCCGTTGCTCGTCCTCACATCGCGCTCGGCCTTTGCGCGCTGCGCGGCGGCCGAGTACTCGCCGGACGGAAGCGCGGTTGCGTCGGTGCGGTCGCCGTTCACTTCGACATTGCCCGCGCTCGGCGCCAGCGCCGGCGCGCTGGTGATCGGCGGTTCGGATTGCATCGAGCCGTCAATCGGCACGAGCGTCACATCAGCCCTCGGACCTCCCTCGGCTTGTGCAGTCGAAGCGGCCGGATGCGTCTGCGTCGCTTTCGCCTGCGATGGATCGGAGCCATGCACGAGTGAGCCGACCACGAACGCGATGACGACGAGCGCGACGAATGCGATCGCGCCGAGGATGCGGTTGCGCAGGCGCGTATCGCGGGGCGGCACGTATGCGGGAGCAGCCGGCGCGGTGGCGGCGGGGAGCGGCTTCGCCGCGCCTTGGTCCCAGTTGCAGTAGACGCACGAGCGCGCGTTCGCATCGATCGGGCGCTCGCATCGGATACACGGTTTTCGTTCAGCCATTGCGCGTTCTCTTTAGTCCGCTTGGTGCAACCGCCGTACCGCGTCGTCCCACCACACGACCCCCTCGGCTGTCACGGTGAACGCGCGAATGTTTCTCGCCACCACCGAGCTCGACGATTTCGTGAATCGATACAACGTCCCGCTGCTCGAATCGAAGGCGTACCAGCGCGAGCCGCGCACGAATACGCGATCCACGCCGGTCGGAAAGTTGGACGTCCCGCTGCCGAAGAGACCGAGTCCGATCAGGCCGCGCAGAAAGCCGCGCGTGAACGCCTGCGTCACCGACTGCGCTCCTTCGATCAGCCAGACCTTTTTCGCCGAGGGATCGGCGACGGCGATTGTGCGCGCGCTAAGCGACGTGCCGGTCGATACGAACGCGAACGAGACCGGAACGGCACCGACGTCGATGCTGCCTCCGGATTGCATGGACTCGAGAGTGACGATGCCGATCTTCGCGCTGTGCGGATCGACGATGTACGCGCTCTTCGAATCGATTTCGAAGTCGGACGCGAACGGTGTCACGCGGACGCTGCGGCGAATCGCGAATGGCGACGTGGAGATTTCCTGCACGAGCCCTTCGCCGCGCGCGTAGACATACAACCGGCCATTCGACTCGCGAAGAAAGGCCGGATCGGCGCCGGTGCTGATGGACGCTCTCGTGCCGTCCGCGCCGATCCGTTCGAGAGCCCGGGCATCGCGCTCGAGGAGGTAAAGCGTTGGTCCGATGAAGACGCCGGCGATCGGCGTCTCGCCCGTGCGCACCGCGGTTCCGTGTCCCGTTGCCAGTTCGACGATGCGCATCTCGTTCGCAAGCGGGTCGAGAACGGCGATTCGTTCATTGGACGCCACGATGGTCTGCGGCGTTGGTAGTCCATCCGTTTTCCAGATGAGATTTCTGCTGGTGCGATCGAAGAGCTCGATGACGTGATCGTGCGCGACGACGATGCCGCGGTTCGTTGCGGCGATCGGTTGGGCGGTGCCAGCAGTCGTCGCGAGCAGCAAAAGCACAGACAAGAGTGTCTGTGCCACATTGCGCCTGCGTGGCACAGACACTCTTGTCTGTGCTCTGGCAAGTCGCGCTCCATGAAATTGAATCCTCATCGAGCGGCCTCGACTTGAATCGGCTCAAGCAGCAACTCGTCATTACTCGCTCCGAGGACGCGATACGTAAGACGAAGCGGCGCACGCGCGGCAAGGTCTCCGTTGAACGCCATCGGCTCGCTGAAACGGAAGCGAACGCCGTCGATCTCGCCCGATTCGAAGATCGTCTGATGCGCAGGCGCATCGTTGCGCTCATCAAATTGCACGATGCTCGTCATCGCGATCCTGTCGAGTGCCGCGCGCTGTTCCGGCGTGAGGCAGTTGTCGTTGAAGAGTGCAATGAGCGAACGGAGATCGGAAGCCGAGGGAGTGGCGGTGGTGACTCCGGCGCGAAGGAATGCCGGCGTTTCATTCGGCTTGCCGAGTTCCGCGCGAAGCGTTCGCAGCGTGTCGTTGCCGGGAAACTGCTTGTCCAGTTCATCGAGCGCCGTCTTCGCCGCGTGCGACTCGCCGCGATTCATGGCGATGAGCACGCGCCGCATCCGCGCACCTGCGGAATCACCGTCGGCCTGCTCGGCACGATGCTTGGTCAGGTAACGCTGAAAGTCGCGCACGAGCGACAGCGAAAACGGATTCGCATCGAACGCTTCGGCGAAATGCTCGCCGGATTGCGACAGCCGCGCGATTGCCGCCAGCGCCGTTGGATCGTCGCTTCGTGCGGCCAGCACGTTCTCGTACTGCTGCCGTGCACGCGCGGCATCGCCGCGCGATTCATAGAGTGAACCCATCCGCAGTTGCGAGCGATTGAGCAGCGAGATGTACGACGCCGCCTCGCCGCGCGCCGAGGAGTAGATTTCGAACGACTCCCGGCGCGCGACGTCACGTTTCAGCGAATCAAACTCCGGCGAGCGCAGAGAGGACGTCACCTCGACGAGCAGCCGCTCTGCCTCGCTCGTCTGTCCCGTCTCGATCAACGCCGAGGCCAGCGCGTACTGGTAGATCGCCAGATCGATGCGATTGCCGAGTTCCGGCGATTGCGCGAGATCGCGTCGCGCGAGCGCGACTGCATTTCGCGACGCGCTGGCCGCCTTCGCCGGCTTGCGCAGGAGCGACATCGTGCTCGCGTAGAGGTTCCAGGTTTTCGCTTCGCCACTTTCGTAGCGGATCGCTTCTTCAGACAATTCAAAGGAGTTTGCATCGCGGCCCAACTTCGCCGAGGCCAGTGCCGCGTACGACGTCGCCGTCGCGTAGCGCGCGAGATCGGAGGCGCGCCGCGCATCCAGCCGCTCGTTCGATGCGAGATCGAACGCCTGCGCGTATTCGCGCCGCGCCAGCGCGCTCTCGCTGCGCGCGAGACGCGCGTCGCCGAGGTTGAGGTGGCCGGAGAGTTGGGAGAGGAAGTCGTGCGAGCGCGTCAACTGCTGCTGCATCTGCGCGATCTCGAAATCGGAGGCGATACGCGTCGTCTGCGCGAATGCGGGCGCCGCGAACGCCAGGATCAAGAGCATCCGTTTCATCGCGCGAAGTATCCCTTTCGCGCATTCAGAATTTCGATCCCGCGCCGTTGCGGCGTAATGGCGATGCTTCGCCATCCAGGTCCGTTGCCATGGCTTTGGTAGTCGAGCGTGTACCGGCTGTTGATGTCGACGAGCAGCGCATGCAACGCGCGTTGCAACGTTGACGCGTCCGCGGTGATGAGCGTGCCACCGGTGTTTTTTGCAGCGTCTCGAAGGAATGACGACGTGTCGCCGAGAACGATGGCGTCGACGATCATCTTCGTGTTGCTGATGGCGTGCAGCGCAGCACTCTCAGAGATTGCGCTATTGCGGTCGCCGCCATCAGTGATGACGATCGCGTACGTCCGCTCGCGCGTGACGATCGAGGCCAGCGCGTCGCGCAGCGATGTGCCACCGGAAGTGGCAGCCGATGGAAGTTGCTCGCCGCGCCGGATCGCGCGCGCCTTCGTCACGTTGTGATTGAAGAGCACGAGCTCGATGCGATCGTCATTCCGCAGCAGCGGCGATTCGTTCGCGATCGCGCGCAACGCCGCGTCGAGCTTTCCGTCGCCCATCGACAGCGAGCGATCGACGATGAAGACGAATCGCGCCGCGCCGCGATCGGTGCGCAGCTCGCGAATTGTCTGCGGAATCCCGTTCTCCGTCACGCGCAGATCGCTCAGTTGCAACGGCTGCGCGGATCGAACGCGCATCGGCACCTCGACGACATCGACGTTCATCGTCTCGCCAGCGGTCAGCGCCGCGGTTCTGATCGTGACTTCATCCGAGTTTCGAAATCCGTTCGACCACACCTTCGCGTTAATCGCATGCGCGGCCAGCGACGTCCCGAAGTCGTGCGCGATCCGATACGGCGGCTTTCGCGCGACGCCCGCCAGCGCGCCGTCGACGGAGAACTCGACGCGATCGACATTCGCGAGCGAGGTCGTAATCTCGATCAGCATCGGCCCGATCGCCTGCGCGCCTGCCTGCGGCGTCACGAACGCGACATTCGCCGCATGCGCGGCGAAGGCCAATACATTGATGATGAGGAGCGCGATCCATTTCACGGCTTCCGAAAACGATCCGATCCGCTAAGTAATTGCCGCACAAGCACTTGACCTCGCTGGCGGACGCGCCGTCATCACGCGGTGACGCGCCTTGCGATCGGAACGCTGGCGTCCCGCCGGCTGGCTTGGCGGCGTCTCGCCGCCAACCCGCTAACGTCGAAACATCTGCTGCTAACAAACCGGCGGCTCTTCCGCCGTTTGGATGTTGCCATGCAGGCAGCGAGACGCAGCCTGGCCAGCCGGCGAGGACGCCAGCGTTCCAAACGGTCGCGACAAGGCATACCGACAATGACAGAATGACGCCTCCATGCTCGCGCCCGATCAACACCTCGGTCCCTACAGGCTGATCGCCCGCGTCGGCGCCGGCGGGATGGGCGAGGTCTGGCGCGCCGAAGATACGCGCCTCGGGCGCACCGTCGCGATCAAAGTGCTGCCGCCGAGCGTGCTCGCCGACGTCGAGGCGATCGCGCGGCTGAAGCGTGAAGCGCGCACTGCGGCGCAGCTCTATCACCCTTCCATCGCCACGATTCATTCGATCGAGCAGGATGGCGATCACATCTTCATCGTCGAGGAGTTCGTCGAAGGCGAATCGCTGACGCGCGTCATCAAGCGCGGTGGCTTATCCGAGTCGGAGGTCTGCCGCATCGGACGCGCGGTCGCGGATGCGCTGGCTGAGGCGCACGCGAAGGGGATCGTGCATCGCGACATCAAGCCGGACAACATCATCGTCAACGGCAATCGCGTGAAAGTGCTCGACTTCGGTATCGCCAAGCAGGTCGGCGTCGTGGGCGCGCCGTCGTCCGAAACTCCCACCGCGTTCGTCACGCAGCAGGGGATGATCCTCGGCACGATCCACTACATGTCGCCCGAGCAGGCCCTCGGCAAGACCGTCGACGGCCGCACCGACGTCTTCTCGCTCGGCGTGGTGCTCTACGAGATGGCGACGGGACGCAGGCCGTTCGGCGGCGAGACGATCACGGAAACGATGACGCAGATCATCCGCGACGAGCCGGCTGAGCCGGTGTCCGTGAACCCGGGCATTTCGCCGCCGATGAACGAGATCATTCAGCGCTCTCTTCGAAAGAATGTCGCCGAGCGATTCACGGCCGCCGAGCTGGTGACCGCGCTTGACGCGCAGATCGGCCGCGCGAAGACCGCGCCGTACACGAACGCAAATGCGGTGACGGCCGCGACGCCGACCTTGCTCACGGCGACGCCGACCTTGCTCACTGGTTCGCAATTGAAGACGGTGCAGGCGTCGCCGGCTCGCAAGCGTGGAGGGTGGATGGCCGTGGCGATCATCATCGCGCTGGCTGCCGCCGGCGGGTGGTATTGGTTTTCCCATCGCGCAGCCTCGGTCACGAGCATCGCTGCGCCGAAGCCGATGATTCCGGCGCCGCAGCCGGCGTCAACCACGTCGGTCAGCGTTACCGCGCCGCCGGCCATCATCGAAGAGCGGAAGTCGGATGTCGCGCCGGTTGTCTCCAGCGCTGCTCCGCGAACAACGCACACGCAACAGGCAACGACGACGACCGAGGACGTTTCGTCAACTCCTCCGGAGCCGCAACCTACTCAATCAACGGCCACCGAGCCGAGAGCCGACGCCCTCTACGCCACGGCGATGTCCGAAATCCTCAGCGGCGACGCGCAGCAGGCGCGCAAGACGCTGCATCGTGTGTTGAAGCAGGACCCGCACTACGCGAAGGCGCACTTCCGCATGGGAGAGATCGCACTCTTCAATCGCAATCTGATTCCTGCCGCGGAAGAGCTGAACTTGGCGCTGACCGATTCCGATCGCCTAGACCCGCGCGAACAGCAACTGACCCGCATCGGTCTGGCACTCGCGGAACGCAATCGTCCCGAGATCCAGCGGCTCGCCGGGGAAATCTGGCAACGGTGGCCCGACGATCCCGACCTCACGCGCATGCGCGAAACCTTCCCGGGCATGTTCCTCGAACTGCGCGAGCGGCGCCGGCGTCGATAAATACTTTGAACCACAGAGACAAAGAGCACAGAGGAATCTCTCTGTGACCTCTGTGTCTCTGTGATGAAATGAATCGATATGTTTGACGCGATTGCCTTCGCGAAGCGGCTCATCGACATCCCGTCGCCGACTGAAAACGAATTCGACGCCGCCGTTTTTCTTCATGACGAACTGGCGGCGCTCGGCTACGCCTGCCGGCGTCACGAAGTCAGCGAGCGGCGGTTCAACGTTTTTGCCGCGGCGGGCGGGCGGCCGCGCGTGGTCATCAACTCGCACATCGACACCGTGCCGCCGTGGTTTGCGGCGTCCGAGGATGATGAGTTTCTGTACGGCCGCGGCGCGTGCGATACGAAGGGGATCATCGCCGCGATGATTGCGGCAGGGGAGCGGCTGCGCGCGGATGGGATGAACGATTTCGCGTATCTCTTCGTCGTCGGCGAGGAGACCGATTCGATCGGCGCGAAGATGGCGAACAAGGAGTTTGCGAATCTCGGATCGGAGTACGTGCTCGTCGGCGAGCCGACCGAATCGACATTCGCGCGCGCATCGAAAGGTGCGCTGACCTGCTTCGTCCGATTCGATGGCATTGCCGGACACTCCGCGTATCCGGAGCGCGGCGACTCGGCCATCAACAAGATGGTCAACGCGATCGCCGAGATCAACACTACGAACTGGGGCTCGGACGACGACCTCGGCGAAACAACAGTGAATGTTGGCGTCGTCCGCGGCGGCGAGAAGCCGAATGTGATTCCTGCCGAGGCCGAGTGCCAGATGATTTTTCGCACGGTGACCGACCCGGAGCAGGTTCAGGCGAAACTGCAGTCGATCATCGCGCGCCACGGCGGCACGATCACCGTCTCGCGCGGCAATCCGCCGCAGCGCATGAAAGTGCCGGACGGTTTGGAGTCGCGCGTGGTCGCGTTCAACACCGACGTGCCGCACCTCGGCGCGCTCGGAACGCCGCTGCTGTTCGGGCCGGGCTCGATTCTCCACGCGCACGGCGCGAATGAGAAGATCGGGAAGAAGGATTTGTTGCAGTCGGTCCAGACCTACGCCGACACCGTGACCGCACTATGCCGAAGCTGAACGAAACGATCTACCTCGCCGCGGCTGTCCGCACGCCGATCGGAAAATTCGGCGGCGGATTGTCATCGCTCACCGCCGCGGACGTCGGCATCGCCAGCGCGAAGGCCACGCTGGCGCGCAGCGGCATCGATCCGAATGCGATCGATGAAGTGATCTTCGGCAACGCGCGCCAAGCCGGCGTAGGTCCGAATGTTGCGCGCCAGATCGCCATCAAATCGGGATTGCGACACGAGACGGCGGCGTACACCGTCAATCAAGCCTGCGGCTCCGGACTCCGCGCGATCATGAACGCCGCCGATCAAATCCGTCTCGGCCAGGCCAGCGTCATCCTCGCTGGCGGCACCGAGTCGATGTCGAACACACCCTACCTTCTGCCGCGCGCGCGGTGGGGCTACCGCATGGGCGATGCCGAGGTGATCGACGGGATGTATCGCGACGGATTTCTCTGTCCACTCGCCGACGAAATGATGGGCGCGACCGCGGAGACGCTGGCCGATCGCTACGAGATTTCCCGCGAAGAGCAGGATGCGTACGCCGTCGAAACACAACGCCGCGCCGGCGTCGCGTACGACGAAGGCCGCTTCCGCGACGAGATCGTTCCGGTGACAGTGCCCGGCCGCAAAGGCGATGTGATCATCGACAAAGACGAGCACCCGCGCTTCGACGCCGACCTCGGATCGCTCGCCAAACTCCCGCCGGTCTTCCGAAAAAACGGAACGGTCCACGCCGGCAACTCCTCCGGCGTCACCGACGGCGCGTCCTCAATGCTCGTCGCCTCGGCCGACGCGGTCCAACGTCACGGCCTCACGCCGATGGCGCGCATCGTCGGCTACGCACAAGCCGGCGTCGATCCGAAAATCATGGGCATCGGGCCTGTCCCCGCCACGCGCGCGCTCCTCGCCGATACGAACCTCACCCTCGACGACATCGACCTCATCGAGCTCAACGAAGCCTTCGCCGCGCAGGTGATCGCCTGCGATCGCGAGATGCATTTCGACCGCACCAAACTCAACGTCCACGGCGGCGCAATCTCCCTCGGCCATCCAATCGGCGCGACGGGCGCACGCATCACGACGACGCTGCTTCACGCGCTTTCATCGCATGACAAGAAACTCGGACTTGCCACGCTATGTATCAGCGGAGGAATGGGTCTTTCGCTAATCGTAGAGAGGTTTTATCTGCGTAAATCTGCGTAAATCTGCGGATAAAAAATGATCTTCACCGACTCGCACTGTCACCTAACCATGTCCGACGCCGACACCGTCCTAGCGCGTGCGCGCGAAGCGGGCATTCGCGGATTCGTCGTGCCGGCCACGAAGCTCGAGGATGCGCCGGAAACCGTCGCCGTCGCGCAGAAGCACGACGACGTCTGGGCCGCGGTCGGATTTCATCCGCATGAGGCGAAGGATTGCGATGACGCCGCGTTCGCGGAGATCGAGCGGCTGTCGACGCAGCCGCGCGTCGTCGCCATCGGAGAGTGCGGACTCGACTACCACTACATGCACTCGCCGCGTGAAACGCAGATCGCCGTCTTCGAACGGCATCTCGATTTAGCGAAGCGCGTCGACAAGCCGATCATCGTCCACAATCGCGAGTCGGCCGACGACATGGTGAACATCCTCGGACACAGCGGCGCGCGCGGGATTCTGCATTCGTTCACCGAGTCCGAGGAGATCGCGCGGAAGTTCATCCACGCCGGCTACTACATCTCCTTCTCCGGCATCGTCACTTTCCGCACCGCCGAGCCGCTGCGCGCGTGCGCGAAAGCGCTCCCGCACGACCGCGTGCTCATCGAAACCGATACCCCCTTCCTCGCTCCCGTGCCCTACCGCGGACGCGACAACGAGCCGGCGTACGTCATCAAAGTGGCCGAGTTGCTGGCGACGTTGTGGGGGATTTCGGTGGAGGAAGTCGCGGCGATCACCACCGCGAATTTCGAGAAGGCGTTCGGCGTGACGGTCGCATCCTGAGTCCCCGCGACGTTTGATGCTGGGGCAACTCGCGGCCCATGTCGCGAAGCTTTGGAGTGCGGTGGCGACCGAGCCACCGCTTTGGGAGGGAGGGGGACGGCGAGCAGCGCGACGACTG
>DASYJF010000007.1:0-50991 GCA_035996815.1 Thermoanaerobaculia bacterium
GGACGGCGCGCGGTTCTGCTGGCGTCGAACACGCTCTCGCACCGGCACTTCACCACCGAGCCCGACATCCCCGAGGACATGTCGCGCGAACATGTGTACGAGCACAGCGGCTATCTGTGGGATATGAAGGTGATCGACCTGATGCGCAAAGGGAGGACGCGCGAGTTGATCGCCGTGCTGCCGGAATTCATGGACATGGCGGTCAGCGAAGTGAAGGCCGGAGGTTTGGCGTGGATGCTCTCCGCGCTCGACTTTCCGTCGTATCCGGCCGAGGTCTATGGGTATTGGACCGTGATCGGTACTGGGAATGCCGTCGTCGGCTGGGACCCGCAACTGAAAGCCGAGGCCACCACGCAGGGAGTTGCATGATCGCCGTCCTCGCGCTCTTTCTCGCCACGGCCTTTCCATCGAACAGCAAGACCTCGTGGATGCGACCCGAATCGTTCCATCTGACGATCGGCATGAGCCGCACGTCGGCAGTGAGCGCGCTGGAGTCGAACGGCTGGAAGACAAAGAAGGGCGATACCGATGGCCAGCTCGTCGTCGACTACGCGGATGACAAGTCGCTCACGCTGGAGTTTCGCCGCGAGCGATTGAAGTCGATCCGCTTCGAGCTCTTCACCATTCTTCCGGAGGCTCCGAAGGCATTCGAAGAGGAGCGCGCCTTCCTGCGCGAAGCACTGGGCGAGCCGCGCATGGGATCGAAAAAGATCCTCGTCTACGACCAGACCCTGCCGAATGTAATGGCCATCCTCTCCGCCGATCCGAAATCGGAACAGGCGAAGAAGGGCATCGGGATGGTGGTGGTTCGTTACTACGATCCGGTGAGGTAGGGCGGATGGTGGCGGGATGCTGCCGGCTAGAGTTTGTACGTTTTGCCGGCTTGCTGGCGATGTGCCGCGGCAGCGGCAGCGAGAAGGTAGCCAGGGTTGCGAGCGTTTTTGCGAGCAACCCTGGGGAGACGATGTCATGGGCTTCGTGCCGCGTCGGCGGCACTGGAATCGCTCGCAATGTGCGGTCGTCACGCCCAATCTGGTGCCGCTGACGCGGCACAATCTCAACAAACGTCGCTGACCAGAGGTGCTCGCAAGAGCGCTCGCACCTCTGGCTATCGTCTTGTGCCGCTATCGCGGCATATGCCTCGGCTTCAGCTTGGAAGCGGCGGCGGGACGCAGCCGGGCCAGCCGCCGGGACGGCGGCGTTCCATCAAAACTCACCGCACGTCTGCTGGCAGAAGGTAAATCACCTCACCCTTGCGCGACATGCCGAGATCTTCGCGGGCGATGCGCTCGACGGCGTAGGTTGACTTCTTCACGCTGTCGATTTCGGCGCGCAGGCGGGCGTTCTCCTGTTCGAGTTGCCGGATCTCCGTGTTGAGGGATTCGACGCGCTTGCGGGACTGCTGCAACTCAGAGGTCGCGCGGCCGGTGACGAAGAGCGAGGCGATGCCGCCGAGGACTAGCACTCCTACCAGGATCACCGCGATCCTGCGGATGACCTGGGCGGCGCGGCGCGGTGCGCGGGTGGAGACGGCGGGGTGCATGTGTAAAGGTAGTGTCGCGGGTCGGTGCGGCCGTGTCAACGCCGTATAATTCGGAGCGGTGACGCGCGACACCGCACAGAACCCTCTCAACGAGCGGTACGCCTCGAAGGAGATGTCGTATCTCTTCTCCGCCGACTACAAATTTCGTACGTGGCGAAAGCTCTGGATTGCGTTGGCCGAGGCCGAGAAAGAGCTGGGGTTGGAAGTCAGCGACGCTCAGATCGCCGAGCTGAAAGCCTACGCGAACGACATCAACTACGCCGACGCCGAACGGCGCGAGCGCGAAATCCGCCACGACGTGATGTCGCATATTTATGCGTTCGGCCTGCAAGCTCCTTCCGCCAAAGGAATCATCCACCTCGGCGCGACCTCCGCCTTCGTCACCGACAACACCGACATCCTCCAGATGCGCGAAGCGCTCGGCATCATCCGCCGTCGCATCGTCAATCTGATGGCCAAGCTGCGCGACTTCGCCTGGAAATGGCGCGGCACTCCGGCGCTCGCGTTCACGCATTTCCAGCCCGCGCAGCTGACGACGGTCGGCAAACGCGCGACGCTGTGGCTGCACGATCTGCTGCTCGATTTCCGCGAGATCGACTTCCGTCTCTCCCAACTCGCGCTCCTCGGCGTGAAAGGTGCGACCGGCACGCAGGCGTCATTTCTCAGCCTGTTCGACGGCGACGAATCGAAAGTGAATCGGCTCGAGCAGCTTGTCGCGGACAAAGTCGGAATGCGCCGCAGCTATCCGGTTTCGGGACAAACGTATTCGCGCAAGATCGACTCGCAGGCTGTCAGCGTGCTCTCCGGTTTCGCGCAGTCGGGGTCGAAATTCGCGTACGACATGCGCCTGCTCCAGCACCTGCGCGAGATCGAGGAGCCGTTCGAGGTGGAGCAGGTCGGCTCGTCGGCGATGGCGTACAAGCGCAATCCGATGCGCGCGGAACGGATCGATGCGCTGGCGCGCCATCTCATCGTCAACGCGCTCAACCCCGCGTTCACCGCGGCCACGCAATGGTTCGAACGGACGCTCGACGATTCCGCCAATCGGCGCATCGCCATCCCCGAGGCGTTCCTGGCGGCGGATGCGATCGCGCTGATCTATGACAACATCGCGGCCGGATTGGTCGTGCACGAAGAAGTGATCGCGGCCAACGTCCGGCGGGAGCTGCCGTTCATGATGACCGAGAACCTGATGATGGAAGCGACGCGGCGCGGCGGCGACCGGCAGGTCCTGCACGAGCGCGTACGCATCCATTCGCAGGCGGCGGCGGACGCGTTGAAGTCCGGCGGAAACGACAACGATCTCTTTTCCCGCATCGCCGCCGACGAGTTGTTCGGCATCGATCGCGCATCGATCGGCGCGATGGCGCGGCCGGAAAATTACACGGGGCTTTCGAAGCAACAAACGGAACGTTTTCTCATCGAGGATGTCGATCCCATCCTCAACGCAGAGCGGTCACATATCGGAACAGAAGTCGGCGAGGTGCGGGTATGAAACGAGTTCTCCTGTCGTTGGCCGCGGTGACACTGGCAGCATGTTCCTTTCATGCCGCGCCGGATTCGAATCCAACACCGGCGGAAATCGCGGCGGCATCGAACACAACGACGGCCAGCCCAAGCACGCCGCAGCAGCAGATGTCGGCGCACGGTCTGGCGGGCTGGGTCGGCCAGGAGTTTGCCGGACGGACCACCGCGAACGGCGAGATCTTCGATCCGATGCTGATGACGGCATCGCACCGGACCTTACCGTTCGGAACGCAGCTCGACGTTCACAACGCGAAGACCGGCCAGACGGTCCGCGTCCGCGTCAACGATCGCGGACCGTACGTCGGCGATCGTCTGATCGACCTTTCGTACGCGGCGGCGCAGCAGATCGGAATCGCCGAAAGCGGCGGCGGCGAGATCGACATGAGCGTGGTCAAGATGGGCCGCGGCGACCGCGAGCCGCCCGCCGCGTTCAACGTGACGGTGCCCGATACGAGCGCCGTCGCAGCAACGCCGACTCCGACGCCCGTTCCCGTTCCGACAATGCCGCAGCCTGCCGCTCCCGCCACCGTCGATAGCGTTCAGGTGACCGAGCAGCACGCCGACGGCAGCGAGACGCGGCGCCAGGTGGCCGCGAACGGCACCACGATCGAGGACGTACCGGTGAAGACGTCGCCGCTCCCGCCGACGCCCACGCCTCGCGTGACGCCGCAACCGCAGCCGCGGGCTGCTACGCCGCGCACGGGACGCTACGTCATCCAGGTCGGAGCGTTCTCGCAGGAAGCGAATGCGAAGTCGTTGCAGAAAAAACTCGCCAGCATCGGCCAGGACGCGACCATCGATCACACGTCGCTCTACCTCGTCCGCATCGGTCCGTTCGAGACGCGCGATCAGGCGGCGAGCGTCCGCGCGAAGCTGGAAGCGGCGGGGATTTCGGCGATCATCACCTCGCAGTAGCCAGACGGCAGTCACACGGTAGACTTCGCCAATCCAACGAGGTGAACCGTGATGGCGTCCCGCGCCGTAGCTGCGCTTTTCATCGCCGCGATTCCGCTTGCTCTTGCCGCGCAAACTACGCCGAAAGCGATCGGCGACGTCACGCTGTTCGGCGAAGAGCAGCTCAAAGTCGAAGCGGCGACGAAGACGGAGATCCCGATCTCCAAAGCGCCAAGCGCGGTCACCGTCGTCACCGCCAAACAGATTGCGAAGTCTGACGTCGACGTGCGCCGCTGCCGGCGATCACGGAGCCGGACCTTCTATCTGCAGCGAAGAGTTTCGCACGAAGGTGACGGAGTCCATCGCCGCTACGACGCCGAATAGAAAAAAGTTAGTCGTTCCGTCTACTTTTTTTGAGCCGCGGAGGTTAGACGATCGATGGCATCCGGCACCAGCCGCTCGGCAAATCCGGCGATAAAGCACCATACGAGAGCTTTGCCCTGATCGGGCCAGCTTACTGGATCAGCGTTGAGAAGAAAGTCCATGAAACGCATCGGTTGCGGAATGCCGGGAGGACAGGCGATCCGCGGAAAAAGCGTTCCCTCAAGTAATCCGCCGCAAAAGAAGGCATAGAGAACCAGCGCGCCAATCGCTCCAGTCAAGGGAGTCAGAAAAAAATACGTGTCCGCTGCTGCAAGATTCTGGACATTGCGCATAGCGTCGCCGTCCATCGCCGGCGTCTGGGCCCGACGGATAAGACTGAACGTCGCCCCCAGAACACCAGCCATCACAATCATCGTGAGTGTCGTAGCTGGGCCAGGTCGACCGGTAAAGTCACTTGGCTTTCGCCACTGCTCGGGCTCTCTCGTCGACTCACCAGCCGGCACAGTTGCCGTTACCGGCGTCCTCGATGCTGGAGTTGTCGCGCGTTGTCCATAAACGGTCCACCCGAACGCCAGCGCGAACATGATCGCAGCGAGATGAGCGGATTTAGCCTGAGAGCGTCGAAATACGACCACGAGAAGTGCCACGGCAATCGCTGCAACGACACCGCTCGCGATCTGCTGTCCCAATGGCGGAAGGAATGACCAGCCGAGCGTGACTGCGAGCAGAAACAAGGCGCATAGCCCGACGATTGTGGCGCGCCGCGAAAGCTGGCCGCGTTGGTGTTCCAGAGCGTTGCCGAAAATGTACTCGCGCGTCAACTCCCGATGAACTTCCAGCAAATCGGCTCTTAACGCCTCAACATCAACTTGTGCTGCGTCACCATGCGCCGGCTGGCTGAGAGCAGGAGGGTTCGAAGCGGTGTAGAGCGAGTACTTCGCTTCGCCAGCGACTTCGCGGTATCGGTTCCGAATAATCCAAGCTCTCCGGATCAGCCGTTCGGCTGGGAGTGCATGAATTGCAATCTCCTCGAGTCGGAGGATACCTTCCCAAGTAGGCTGCGTCCCATGCGCGCGGCCCATTTCTAGCACCAATGTTTCCCAGTACGCTCTTGCTGCCTGCGTCATTGTCAGCGGACGTCGTTCGGAATTCTGAACGTTGTCAGGCTGGATACCGTGGGGAACCGTATCGTCGGCTGATGGCATGGGAGATCTCCTGTTGTAGAGAGCCACGGGACAGCGTTTTCCCTACCACCAGTGTTCGCTACCGTTAAAACCCGAAACCTCGCTGGTTCCGAGTCTAAAGCCTTGCCGCTGCCTACGAGGCCCTTGCGCGGTCGTATTGAATTCGCGGTGCGATGACCTCGTTGGCTTGGGCGATGTCGAGCATTGTCAATTCGAGCCGTTGGCGATGCGGTCTGATCTGCGTCCATCTGCAACATCTGAGGACGAAGTTTTTATCCGCAGATTGACGCAGATGACCGTAGATCAGGCGGTAGACTTGGGGCATCCGAGGTAGAGAGCTATGACTTTTCGCGCCGCCATTGCTGCGCTTTTCATCGCCGCGATTCCGCTTGCTCTTGCCGCGCAAACGCCGAAAGTGATCGGCGAAGTCACGCTGTTCGGCGAAGAGCAGCTCAAAGTCGAAGCGGCGACGAAGACGGAGATCCCGATCTCCAAAGCGCCAAGCGCGGTCACCGTCGTCACCGCCAAACAGATCGCGGAGTCGGGCGCACGCACGGTTCCCGATTTGCTGCGGCTCGTCGCGGGCGTCAACGTGCGCTGGAATCCGATGGTGCAGACCATCGACATCCGCGGCTTCGGCGAGAACCCGTTCTCGAACCGCATCCTGTTGCTGATCGACGGTGTGCCGTACAACTCCGGCGACACGGGCGGACTGCCGCTCAGCCCCGCGTTCGATTTTTTCCCGGTGCAGAACATCAAGCGCGTCGAAGTCGTGCGCGGGCCGGGATCGTCGCTCTACGGCGAGAACGCGTACTGGGGCGTGATCAACATCGTGACGCTGTCGGGCGAGGACCTCGCCGGCGGCGACGTGCAGCTCTACGGCGGCAGCCGCACCACGGGCGAGGTCAGCGCGCAATTCGGACAGCGCTTCAGCCGCGGGTCGATCCTCGGCGCGGTGCGATTTCTGCGCACGATGTTCCCGCAGGAGTTCTGGCTCGACGATCGCTCGAAGTTCCGCGCCTCGGATATTTTCCTGAAAGCGTCCCTCGGCGATTGGCAGATCTCAGGCTATCGGCACGACGATCGCCTCGACGGTTTCGACGAACGCTTTCCGCCTGACGTCGGACTACCGCCGACTTCGGCGTTCGCATCGGCGCATGCGCTGAAGCAGACGATGGATGCGGTGACGCTGAAGTACAACCACGCACCGGCGAACGCGCCGGTGACGTATTCGGCCGACTTTTCGTGGTCGCATCGCTTCGGCATGCACTGCGCAGGGTGCCACGCCGCGCAGGAGCAGCCGGAGTTCGCGAAGCCGGCCGACCACGGCTACCAGGCCATCGGCGATTTTCGCGCCGGGCTGCACATGATTCCCGGCCACGACATTCTGGCCGGCATCGAAACGCGGCGTCTCGATCGCGCGGAGCACAAAGTCGAATTGTCGGACGACGCGGGCGTCGTCGCGGGATACAACAAGGTCGCCGTTTACGCGCAGGATCAATTCGACATCGTCAAGAACCTGCTGCGCGCCGTGGCGGGCGTTCGTTACGACGGCAAGACCAAACTGTTCGACGCCAAGACCTCGCCGCGTCTGTCACTCGTCTACACGCCGAACGATCGGCTGGTCGTACGCGGCGGATATTCGACGGCGTTCCGGTTTCCCACCTTCAGTGAGTTGTATCAATCGAGCTGGTTCCTCACGACGTCGACGGAGATCGGCATCCCGCCGTTCCCGTTGTCGGTTTTTCAGCCGAATGCGAATCTGCAACCCGAGGAGATCAGCACGTGGGACCTCGGCGGCGAGTATCAGATTTCGCCGACGGTTTCGATGAAGGCCGATCTCTACCGCTCGCGCGTTCACGACTTCATCGTCATCGTGCAGCACTTCGCGCCGTTGCCGAATCCGTCGACGCTGGGGTGGGAAAACCAGCCGGCCGATGCGCGCATCACAGGCGGCGAGTTCGAGCTGCGGTCGAACTTCGCGCAGCGCGTGACCGGCTTCGTGAACTGGTCGCATCAGTCGGAGTCGCAGATGGGATCGGGCGTCGATTCCAGCGGCACGCCGTTCGAGTTCGTCTACTCGCCGAAGGACAAAATCAACCTCGGCGCATACGGTGGTCCAGTCAACGGAGTCCGAGGGGCGATCGAAATCGCCTGGCGCGGACGCTACGACGCGCCGCGCAACTGGTTCGCAATCCGCTCCGGCTTCACCGATTTCTCCAGCCATCCGCTGCCGTCGTACGCGCTCGTGAACGCGCGCGTCAGCTACGACATCCCGAAGACGCGCCTGCGCGCCACGATCTTCGGCAACAACCTGCTGAACAAGCGGCCGGAGGAGACCATCATCGGCAGCGTGAATCGACTCGTGGGACGCGAGTTCTTCGCGCAGATGGAGATGCGCTTCTGAAGTTGGGCGCTAACTTAGAACGCGTACCCCAGCGTGATGAAGTACGCGTAAGGCGATTCGTACACCGGCTTGCCTTGCTCGAAGTAGAGGATCTGGCGGTGCAACTTGTAGCCGAGGTCGAAGCGGACGGGGCCAACGGGTGAGAGGTAACGAAGTCCTGTGCCGACGCCGTATTTGAGGTCGCCGAAGCGGATGCCTGTGTCGGCGAAGGTGTTGCCGGCGTCGACGAAAAGTTGGGCGCCGATCGGGCCTGCGATCGGGAAGCGGTACTCGGCGTTGAAGATGAAGAGTGAACGTCCACCGAGCGGCGCCGTGGTGTGGTGTTTGCCGTCCGCATCGAGAATATCGATCAGCGTCGGACGGCAGCCTTCGTCGATCGACTGCTGGGTCGGACAGATGGTGCCGAGGAGATCGAGCGGATAGGCGCGGTGAGATGTATCGCCGCCGGAAGTGAAGCGCTCGGACAGCGGCACGCCGCTCGTCGGGATCACCTGACCGGTCTGGGGATTGATCGTCGTGCCGGCGCCGAGGTCCTGGATCAGTCCGGCGCGCGCTGACATCGCGAAAGTGCTCCGTTCGCTGACAGGCAGGTACCACGACGTCTGCGTGAACTCCTTCAGGAATCGCGCGTTCGCGGCGATGAGCGGGAACGCGTATTCAGCCGACGCCGTCGTGAAGAAGCCGCGATGCGGATTGATCGAGTCGTCGCGTTTGTCCCAGAAGAACGTCGGCGTGATGCTCGAGATGGCGACGTTCGTCGCGTTGCGATCGAGTCCCGGAAGCAGCACGTTCTGCGCGAGCGTGCAGAGATCGAACTTGTCATCCGCGTTGACCTTGCACTTGGCGACGCGGTACTCGTAGCGCAGTGACCAGCGCGTTTGAAAGCGCGCGACGCGCGTCGCTTCAATGAATCCGCCGCGCTGCACGATGTGCGTATGCGGCCGGTTGTCGTCGCTCTGGAATGCCGTCACCTGGATCGGCAGATCGAACCTGCCGATGAACGGCTCGCGGTACGTGAGAAAAACGTCCTGCCGGCTTGGCCGCGCATAGATCATCTCCAGGCCGAGGTAGCGGCCGGTGCCGAAGAGGTTGCGATGCGCGATCGATGCGGAGACGAGCGGCGAGATGCGATTGTCGCCCGTGTTGGATGTGAGCGGCGCGGTCCCGCCAAGGGCTCCGGCGACGGTAAGGTCCTTGCCTTCGGCGACCGAGATGGTGACGTCGCGCGTGGCCACGCCGGTCTCGGCCTGTGCAGGCTGGACGTCGACGCGCTGGAAGATGCCGAGGCGATAGAGCCGCTGCTGCGCTTCGAGGATCGACGTGTAACTGAAAGGCGCACCTTTTTCGAGAGCCGCCGTGCGCGCCACAACGTTCGTCTGCGTGTACGTGTTGCCGCGCACGATGACGTTGCCGAGCGCGATCTTCGGCCCCTCGGCGATCGTGTAGACGACGTTCGCCATCTTTTTGTCGGCGCTTACGTCCTCGCGCACGTGAACCTGAACCTCGGCATTGCCGCGGTCGGAGTAGTAGGTCTGCAGCGCAATGACATCGTCGCGCTCGAGCGTCGGATCCAGCGCGTCGCCGACTTTGAGCGACGGCTTCGGCAGATCCTTTGCCGCGACCTGCTCGTTTCCTTCGATCGAAACCGACGCCACCATCGTCTCGGGTCCCTCGGTAATCGGGAAGTCGATCGTCATCGCGCCCGTGGCTGCGTTCGCGTTGACGACCGGCGTGGCGACGGTGGCGGTGAGGAATCCGTGCAAGCGGTAGTACGACTCGAGCGTGGTGCGGTCGGTCGCGATCTGTTCGCGCGTGACGCCTTGCGGACGGCGAAGAACCGTGGCGAGCAGTCCCTTGATGCCGCCGCCCGGCCACGTGGCGACGACGCCCTTCAGCGTTTTGTCGGAGATCTTGTCGTTGCCGGTGAACGTGACCGCTTCGAGATGGAACTGCGGACCGGGATTGACGTGGAACGTCGACGTCCACACGTTCCCTTGCAACGCCTCCTCAGTATCGACGGTCGCGTTGTAGAAGCCGCGCTGCTGCAGGTTCGTGACAATCGCGGCGGCGGCGCGGTCGATCGCGTCTTCGCTGTACGGCTGGTTGCGGCGGAACGGAAGAATGCCGCGCAGCGAATGAGCCGAGACGCCGGTCACTTCGACTTTCACGACCGGCCCGGCCGTGACCGCATAGCGAAGCGCAACCGTATGCGTCGCCGCGTCGTACGTGTCGTTGATGTAGCGAACGGTGGCCTTGCGATACTCGTGATGCAGGAGCCACTGCCGGATGCGCGTTTCGTCAAGCCGCGCTTCGTCGATGTCGAACGTCTTGCCGGGACCGTGCTTCATCTGCGCGATGATCTGCTGCGTCGTGAACGGCGCGGTGTTGCCTTCGATGGTGACGGTGCCGACGATGGCCTGCGGCCCGCGCGTGACGTGAAAGATGATCGCGGCCCGGCTCTGCGCGCGAACGAACGACGTCTCGGGATCGACGGTCGCGTCAAGAAATCCGGAGTGCCGGAGCATGTCCTGCACCGCGACGGCGCCGTGGTCGACGGCGTTCAGCGAAAGGATGTCGCCGGTGTGGAAGGTGAGCGTTCGTGTGGCGCGATCGCGATCGGCACCGCTCAGGTTTTCGAAGTCGATCGAAGAAATGCGGAAATTCGTATAGAGCGCGAAGACGACCGCCGCGCCATTTCCTGATGGCGTCGAGTCGACACGGATGTCGCGGAAGTTGCCGGTGGCGAAAAGACTCTTCACCGAGGCCTGCACGTTGCGCAGCGACAACGGCTCGCCGACTTTCACCGCGACGAGTTGATTGAACGATGACGTATCGACGCCGGAGTCGGCGCGGAATCCGACGCTGGTGACGATCGCGCCGGTCGGCGCAGCAACGGTCGTCGTTGCGATCGTGATCGGCGGCGGAACGGGAACAGTCGCATTCGATGTATTGAAGGTAAGCAACTCCATCGGATTGCGGCCACGTGTGCCCCACGCCCAATGTCCCTCGTACCGGCGGCGGAAGCGCGCTTCAACGTCGTACTCGCTCGAGAGCTGATCGCGCGTGAACTGTAACACCCAGTCGGGCGTGACCTGCCACTCGAACGTCACGCGGCTGTGGGAGTCACGCGTGTTGTAGATGACCAGGATGCGCAGCGTGTTCGAGATCTGCTTTTCGAACGAGACCTTCGTGCCGGGGTCGCCGGTCTTGTCGAGATCGCCGGTATCGGAGGAGATCGCGAACGAATCGATGAACGAAAGCGCGCTCGAGTTGAGCAGGCGGCTTAACGACTGGAACAGCAGCGAGCGGCCGGCGTTCGTCGCGTTCACCGGCGTGTTCGTGTTCGTGTTGCGCGTCAGAGCGCCGAAGCCGAGGAGCGAGAAGAGCGTGATGTCGCTGGCGGGCGGATCGCTGGTGATCGACGGCGTCAATCGATCGATCGTGCCGGTCAGTGCGACCGTCACATCGATCGGTCCCGACTCGAGCTCGGATATCCCGCCGCTCACGCGCGCTTCTAGCGCGATGTCGAAGAACGGGTCGATGCGGAACGGATTCTGGAAATTGATCGAGCCGCGCACGATGCGGTAGTCGATGTCCTGGAACTTGATCTTGCCGCCTTCGTTCAGCGTGACCAGGCCGAGGATGACCGGATTAGCGAGCGTGCCGCTGACTTCGAGGTCGGCGCTGCCGGCGAAGTCGGCGATGTTGTTGCGCACGGCCAGTGTGTTGTCGCTGGTGAGATGCAGGCGTAGCGCGACGTGATCCTGCCACGACGCGCTGACGACCGGCGTGACGCCGCGGCGCGAAAGCACGGCGTTGAGCAGCGCCGAACCGATGTCGATGTCGCGGAAGTAGAGCGCGCGATTTACGGTGACGTCGCCGGTGAGAATGGAGCGATCGAGATCGCCGCTGAGCAGCAGCGAGAAGTTGCCCTCCATCGAAAGGCCTTCGAAATAACGGATGGCGACCTCGGTGCCCTGGAGCGTGACGCGCACACTCTTCGGCGTCATTCCGTCCATGGCCACGGAACCGCCGAGGACGATCTGGCCGCCGCCGAGCCGCGCGTGAACGGAGTCGATGTCGATGCGGTCGCCGCGGAAGATGATCGTGCCGGTGATGTTGTCGATCATCTGCGGAAAGCCGGGCGCGCGGACCGAGGCGTTCTGGAATTCGGCACTTCCGGTGAAGCGCGGCGCGTCGAGCGTTCCGGTCAAACCGCCGGCGATGGCGATGTGACCGTCGGAGCGCAGATCGGCGACAAAGAGTTGCAGCAGCGCCGCTTCGAGCGTCCCCTTCAGATCGATGTTGAGCCGCTTCGCGCCGGCGAGCTCCGCGTATCCGCCAACGGTGAAGGTGGTCGCGGCGTTTTGGCCGAGGGCGAGCTGGAAGTCGTCGAAGACGATGCCGCCGTCGCGCAGGCTGATGTGCATCGGCCGCGCGGGCGCAAACGCGTGATCGGCAAAACGGACGTTGAATTCGGGGAAGGTGGCGTCGATACGCAGCGTCTCGATCGAGGTCAGCTTGCCGCCGAGCTGCAGGTTCGCGGTGAGGCTGCCGGCGGCTGGCAGCGACGCGGTCTTCGGCGACATGGCCATCGCTTTGGCGATGTCGCTCACCTTGATTTGCACGAGTCCGGAGAGGGTGCCGTCGGTCGCGACGCTGCCATTGCCGTCGATCGTGAGGACGCCGGCCGCTGACCCCTTCACGATGAGCTGCCCGTTGCGAATGGCAATGTAGATCGTCGGCGGCGGCGCGTCCGGCGGCAGGTTCAATCCCTTCAATGTCGCCTGGTTGAGCGTCGCTTCGAGCACGAGCTCCGGTTGCGTCAGCGTGCCCGCGCCGGTGGAGCTGAGCGTGATGTTGCCGCCGAGGAGACCGGCCAGCGAGGAGAGCACTTTCAACTTCGACAGATCGATCGACGACGATTTGATCGTGTACGAAAATTGGTTTGTGCCGAAGTCGACCTGCGCTTCGCCGGTGATCGTGCCCGCCGGCGCGACGACAGTGACGTTCGTCGCTTTCATCGCGCCTTGCGTGAAGGTGATGTCCGCTTTCGCGCTCGTGACCGGCTCGCCGTAGATCGAACCGTTGGCGATTGTGATCGCGCCGACGCCTTCGAGCTTCGACTTCGGTCCGCTGATGTGCAGATGGCCGCTGATGTCGCCGCTCACAGGAACCATGCCGAGGTCGAGGAAGGTGATGATGTCGGCGACCGGGAACGACTTGGTGTTGATATCGAGATCGAACGATGTGTTGCCTTTGCCCGGCAGCCACGCCACGGTTCCGTTGAGACGCAGATCGCCTTTCGCCTGATGCACGAGCAGATTGGCGAACGTGACTTTGCCTTCGTCTGGCGTGCCGGTGACGACGAGTTTGCCGGTGCCGATGCCTTTGACGGCGAGTTTGAGATTCACGACCTGCATGGCACGACCGACGTCGTAATTGTTCGCGTCGATGGCGAGATCGAACTGCGGCGACGGTCCGCGATCGGGGAAGGTGATGGTGCCGGTCATGGCCAACCGGCCAGCTCCGTCGCGGAACGTGGCGTGCTCGAACGTGAGCTGGCTCTTCGCGCCGTCGTAGCGAAGATCGATCTCGGAGTCGCCGAGGAGGACGTTGTTGTACTTCGTGCCGCTGCCAGTGATGCGCGCGACGACTTCCGGCGCTTTGATTTTTCCGCGAACGTTGCCGGTGATGTCGCCGCTGCCGCCGAGGCCAAGCAGCGTGTAGGTGGACTTGCCGGCGGAGTGCGCGAAGTTGAAGCCGATCTTGTCGAGCTCCGCGAAGTCGCTGCTGTGGATCTTCATCAGCAGATCGGTCCATGCGTCTTCGATGCGGAACTTGCCGGTGAAGTCGATGGTCGACGCGTCGGTGACGAGTTGCGCTTTCCGGAACGTGACCGTGCCCTTGTCCAGCGCGAAGTCTGCGGAGCCGCCGAGCGGAATCGGATACGTTGCGTGCGAAAATGCAGTGGCGTTTTTCGCGAGCGTCGCGGTTCCTTCGCCACCGCCTGCGAGCACGCGATCCTTCTCCCAGTGATACGCGAGATGTCCCGTCGCGCCGCCGCGCAGGCCGGTCTCTTTGATGCCCCAATCGTTGAAGAGTTTCTCGAGCGAGACGCCGTTGTAGCGAAGATCGACGTTCATCGGATATGGCTCGGAATACGACGGAAGCGTGTAGTGCGCGGCGATGGTTCCGCCGCCGTACGTGGCGCGCTGCACATCGACGATGGCGCGGTCGCCGGTGATGTTCATCGTGCCGTGCACGTTGGCGAGGTCGTACGCGTCGGCGCTGATCTTCGGCGACAACCAGCCGCCGGCCAGCGTCATCGTGCCGCCTTTGCCTTTCAACGTGCCGTCGAGATCGATGATCCCGTCGAGCACTTTGTTGACTTTGAAAATCTCGCGGACGCGATTGAGTCCGATCTGCGAGGTGAGGTGCAGGTTGTACGCGGCTTCGCTCAACGGCGCGACGCTGCCGTTGGCAAACACGCGCAAGTCGTTGGCGCCTTCGAGCGCAAATGACTGCAGCGCGAGGTTGTCGGGCGTGAATCGGAATTGCGTGCGCAGCGCGGCGCGGATCGGCAGGTAGTCCTGAATGTTCAGCGTGAACCGCGGGCTGCTCAAAACGCCGGAGTAAAGATCCTCGGTCGAGAGAACGTTGATGGTCGAGGTGATGTCGGCCGCCGCCGCGGTAATGGTGTGCCGTCGATCGAGCAGCTCGAACGCGCCGCGCTGCACGTAGAGCTTGCCCAGGCTGAGGTGGTAAATCTCGTAGCGCGATGGCGGTCCCGAGTTCCAATGCGGGAAGTTGTGCGTGAGCTTCGCGCCGGTCGGATAGATCTCGAAGTTGAGCTGCGGCTCGACGATATCGATGCGGCCAACGCGAATCTTGCGGCCCCAGAAGGAGTCGATGCCGCCGCTGAGGATGACCTGCTTGGCGGTGGCGAAGTACGGATGCACCGCGCCGGGCGAATTGGCGATGCGCAGTCCGTTGATGATGATGCGGCTCTGTCGTCCGCCTTCGATCTGCACCGATTCGATATCGACGTTGCGGCCAAGTCGCGCCTCGAGCGTCTTCTCGATGCGCAACCGCACCAGTCCCGCGAAACTCGCGGAGCCGAGGTACCACCAGCCGCCGCCGACGATCAGCGCAATCAGAACGAAGAAGCTGATGGTGGAGCAGCCCATCCACTTGAGACAGCCCCACATCGGGCCGCGCCTCTGCCTCTCCCGCGCGGAGCGGTGCAGGGGCTCCTCGGTTACCGGTTCGATCGTCATTACGTAGAGGCCGCAAACGTCCTGCTAAGTGCGAGCCAGACGGCCGGACGAATGATAGTCGGCCAGCCAGGTGCTTACGCGATCAACACCGTCACGTCGGGATGCTTCCACAACGCGCTCGCCGGAAACTCCTCGCTGATCTCGCCGCTGCGAAGGCGTTCGATGGCGGGACGTTTCTTCTCGCCGCTGGCGAGGAGAACGATCGACTTCGACTCCAGGATCGTGCCGATACCCATGGTGATGGCGCGCGTTGGAACGTTATCGTCGGGGAAGAGCGGCGCGTTGGCGGCGCGCGTCGAGTCGCTCAGCGCGACGACGCGCGTGCGCGAGTCGAACGGCGTGCCGGGCTCGTTGAATCCGATGTGGCCGTTGCTGCCGAGCCCGAGGAATGTGAGATCGAGTCCGCCGGACGCGGCGATCTCGCGTTCGTAGAAGTCCGGGTCCGGCGCCATTCCGTTCGGGATGTGCGCATTGTCTCGATCGATGTCGATGTAATCGAAGAGATGATGTTTCATGAACATGCAATAGCTGCCCGGATGCGTTGATTCGATGCCCACGTATTCGTCGAGGTTGAATGTGACGACGTCACGGAAGCAGTGGTACTCGCGGCCGCACGCGGCAACGACGCGTTCGTACATTTTCACCGGCGTGCGTCCCGTCGGCAGCCCGAGGACGATGCGCGGATTGCGGCGGATCGCGGTCAGAAAAATGTTCGCGGCGCGATCGGAGAGTCCGTCGTAATCACCGAGCGTTTCCCAATTCACAACCGCTCGCCTCGCAAGTACGTTGCCGCAATTTCGAACCGGTCGGTGAGGACGACGATATCGGCGTCGAATCCCGGCGCGAGTTGTCCCTTTCGAGCGGCGACGTTGAGAATGCGCGCGGGGACCTCGGTCGCCAGCGGCAGCACCATCTCCAACGGCAGGCCCGCAAGCTCGACCATGTTCTGCACGGCGCAACGCATCGTCAGGACGCTACCGGCCAGCGTGCCGTCGGCGAGACGCGCGGCGCCGTCGGCGACCGTGATGTCGTGATCGTAGAGTTTGTAGTTGCCGTCCGGCATCCCGCACGCGCGAACGGCGTCGGTGATCAACGCGACGCGGTGCGGCATCGCCAGCGCGGCGATTCGCAGGACGGCGGGATGGACGTGGATGCCGTCGGCGATCAACTCGACAGTCGCGTCGACCGACGTCAGCGCCGCACCGACCGCGCCAGGCTTGCGATGCAGGAGTCCCGTCATCGCATTGAAGAGATGCGTGAAATGCGACGCGCCCCATGTCAGCGCGGCCACACAATCGGCGTAGTCGCCGGCGGTGTGGCCGATCGAGAAAAGGATGCGGTCGCGGAAGTGCTCGATGAGTGCGCGCGCCCCCTCAATCTCCGGCGCCACCGTCATCATCCAGCGAAGCTGCGGCCCCTCGGCCAGCAGCGCCGCGAGCTCGTGAATCTCGGCGGGACGAATGGACGCGACATCCTGCGCTCCCGCGCGCGCAACGCTGATGTACGGCCCTTCGAGATGGATGCCGCAGATCTCCGCGCCGTCATTGAGCCGCGAATTTCGAGCGATCGTCGTGACCGCATCGTGCAGATCCTGCCGCGACGCCGACAACGTTGTCGCCGCCATCGCCGTCGTTCCCTCGGACGCGTGAAAGCGCCGCACGCGCGACACCGCGTCATCCGTCGCATCCATGAAGTCGGCGCCGTTTCCGCCGTGAACGTGCACGTCGATGAATCCCGGCACGATCACGGCGTCGAACGCATCGCTGCCGATGGGCGGATACGCAGCATCGCGGACGTCGGTGATCCGTCCGTCATCGATGCGGATCAGCGTTCCTTCGCGCAGCTCGCCGCCGACGAAGGCGCGGCCGAAGATTGTGCGATCGCTCATAAACAGATCTTGCCCAGGATCGTGGAGTGGCCGCCGGTCACCGAGGCCACGTTGGTGTCGAGGCCGGAGATGGAGTCGCTCGCGATGAGCGCCATCGCCATCGCTTCTTTTTCCTGCAGGAACTCGTAGACCCTGATCTCCGTGTCCGGCAGCCGTTCGCGCAGCATCCGCAGCAGCGCCGGATTTTTCGCGCCGCCGCCGGCGACGATCATCTCGTCGACATGACTTCCGATGAATTCGCGATACGCGTGCGCGATGCTCTCGGCAGTGAACGCGGTGGCGGTGGCGAGGAGATCGTCGGGCGCGACGTCCTGAAAACGCTCCGCCATCCGCGCGGCGAATTGGCGTCCGAATCGTTCACGTCCGGTCGTCTTCGGTGGCTTGAGTTGAAAGTACGGGTCGGACATGCACCACGCCAGCACATCGTCGCGGACGACGCCGCGCGCGGCGCGCTCGCCATCGCGGTCGAACGTCTCCGTACCTTTCGTGACGAGATACATGAGCGAGTCGATAACCATGTTGCCGGGCCCGGTGTCGAACGCGACCACATCGTCGAGCTTCGCATTCGGCGGAATGAACGTGACGTTGGCGATGCCGCCGATGTTCTGCATCGCGCGCGCAAGTTTCGGATGACGAAGCTGGCCCCAATCGAAGTAGGCGACGAGCGGCGCGCCATGACCGCCGGCGGCGACATCGCGCACGCGAAGATCGCCCATGGTGATGATGCCGGTGCGTTCGGCGATGACGGCGGCCTGACCGATTGCGAGCGTCGAGCGCGTCGTGATCGGCTCGTCGAGCCACGGCAGCGACGCGGTCGATGGCTCCGTCGTCGGCCGCGGTCGATGCCAGATGGTCTGGCCGGCGGCAGCGATGAGATCGACGTCATCGTTCTTCATACCGGCGTCCGCGATGAGGCGATTCGCGGCCTGCGCGAACAGCTCGCCGAGGACGAAATCGAGATGGCAGATTTCCTCGATCGTCCACGGCGCTGGATGCTCGCCGGTGACCGGATCGGTCAACTTGCGATCACGCTCGCGTTCGAACAGCAGCTTGATGCGCGTCTGAATCTCTTGCGGAAATCCGAAACTGCGGAAGCGAAGCTTCTCGATGCGAGCGCCGTCGCGCGCGTTGCCTTCGATGCGGACGAGTACGGCGTCGATGGCATCGACCGAGGTGCCGGACATGAGGCCGATGACAACGCGTTTCTTTTTCCGCGCAATCTCGATGAGGCGCTCGACGCGATTCACGTTTCGAGCACCTCGCGAAGATTTCCGTTGTGCGCATCGAGCAGCGCGCGCGCGTCGTCCGCGGTCGTCTTCTTGCGCGCGATGACCGCTGCAAGTTTCACGTTTCCGTCCGCATCGCGAATGGCCTGCACGGCAACGGGACGTTGCACGCCTGCCGCCAGTTCGACCATCCGCACCGCGCGATTGCGCAGCTTCTCGTTCGTAGCCGGCATGTCGATCATGAGATTCGAGTAGACGTGGCCGAGGCGAATCATCACGCCGGTCGAGAGCGCGTTGAGGATCAGCTTCTGCGCCGTTCCACTCTTCATCCGCGACGATCCCATCACCACCTCGGCGCCAGTATTCGGCGCGATGACGATGTCCGCTTCACTGGCCAGCGGCGAATTCGCATTCGACGTGACGGCGACGGTGAGCGCACCGAGCATGTTCGCGCGGCGAATCGCGGCAACGGTGAATGGCGTAGTCCCCGACGCCGCAATCCCAACGACTGCATCCTCCGCCTTGACCCCGGCGTTCACCGCGACGACCGCAGCTTCCTCATCATCCTCGGCGCCTTCCACCGCATGCAGAAACGCGCGTTCGCCGCCCGCCATCAGCACGCGCACCAGCGACGGATCGATCCCGTACGTCGGCGGCAATTCGGAAGCGTCGAGCATGGCGATCCGTCCGCTCGTTCCGGCGCCGGCGTAGAACAACCGGCCGCCATACGACATCCGATCCGCGATCTGATCGATGGCGTGCGCAATGCGGTCCGCCTCCGCGGCCACCGCGCCGGCGACGAGCGCGTCCTGCTCCTGAATGATCCGCACGATCTCGCGCGCCGATCGCAGGTCGATGTCCAGACTCGCTTCGAGCCGCTCCTGGCTCATGGCCCGGCGAAGATATCATCCGAACCGATGCCCACTCTCATGCAGAAGATTCGCCTCGGGATTCGCGGCTGGCAACGTCGCCGCGAGGAACGCGAAAAGGAGTTCCTGGCGCGTAACGCATCGTGGAGCGCGCCGGCGCCTGTCGCCGCTGCCGCGCCAACGAAGACGCGCACGTTCGCGATCGACATGGAAGGGCTGACGGTCGCGTACCTCGATGACTCCGGACAGCTCGCGCATTTTCTCGATACCTCCGACGGCGAGATTGTCGATGTGCGCATCTCCGAGTCGTCGTCGTACGCAGCCCCGCGCTATCGCCGCATCCCATCGCGAAATGCAAACGCGGATGCCGACGATCGCCGCGCATTTCTCGCATCGCTCGATGCGTCGCCGTCGCGCGACGCGCTCGCGCGCAGCAGCGGCGCCGAATCCTTTCGTCACGCCTTGTCCGCCGACCGCACCCTCGAACGTGCCTGGTACAACTTCCGAAACGATCGGGCCATCGAAGCGATCGAGGCGTGGCTGGCGAAGTCGTCGTGACGGCGAATCAGACCGTCCCGCGCGCGGAGGCGCGCTCGACAATCCAGCCCCGCGCTCGGCGCGGGGTTGGAGAAGTGCCGATGGAATTGTGGCCGCGGAGGCGGCCGCTACCAGACTTCGACGCTCGCGAGCATTTTTATAGTGGCCGCCTCCGCGGCCACGAACTGCGGCCACGCTCGTTTCCCCGCGCCGAGCGCGGGGCTGGATTGTTGAGCGCGCCTCCGCGCGCGGCGACATTCGACGGCATGACAACAATGGAAGCGGCGAGGTGCGGAACTCCGATACAAACGGTTCCTACGACGCCGGCGCGGCCACCTCGCGCTGGTCCGTTCCCCGCTGCGCGTGGCGGCAGGCCGTCATCCGCATCAGGATTTCTTCTCCCGTCGCAGGGGCGTGGAGCTTCGGGATTTCGCCGTTTGTGAGGAACGACAGGGCGTTCTTTACCGCCATCCAAACCGAGATCGCGAGCACCAGCGGCGGCTCGCCGACCGCTTTGCTGGAGCGGATGTTGAGCGGGTTCTCGGTGTCGATCCAATCGACGTTGAAGACCGGCGGCACGTCCTGAATGTTCGGGATCTTGTACGTGGTCGGCGAATGCGAGAGTACGTTGCCCTTCGCGTCGCGGCGCAGCTCCTCGTTCGTGAGCCAGCCCATGCCCTGGATGAACGCGCCGGTGATCTGGCCGCGGTCGATGCCGGGATTGATCGGCTTGCCGATGTCCATCAGCAGATCGCAGCGGCGCACGTTCATCATGCCGGTGAAGCGGTCGATCTCGACTTCCGAGATGGCCACGCCCTGCGTGAAGTAGAGGAACGGCGCGCCGCAGCCTTTGTCGATGTCCCAGTCAAGGCCTTGCGTCGAATAGAAACCGCGTTCGCCGACGGAGACGCGTTCGAGGTGACACATCTTCACGAGCGCGGCGAAGGGAACGCGTTGATCGGGATTGCCTCGATCGAAGACTTCTCCATTTTCAAAAACAACGTCAGACGATGCGATGCCGCTGACGCGTTCGAAGTACTCCGCCGCCACACCTGCCATGCGCGCGCGAATTTTTGCGCAGGCATCGGCGGCAGCGCTTCCGTTCAAATCCGCGCCGCTGGAGGCTGCGGTGGCCGAGGTGTTGTTGTTTTTCTCGGTGGACGTCGGCATCAGGAGAACGCGTTCGGCGTCGATCCCGAATTCGTCCGCGACGATCTGGCGGATTTTCGTATTCACGCCCTGCCCCATCTCCGTCGCGCCGGTCGAAACCTGCACGGAGCCGTCGAGGTAGACGTTCACGAGCGCGTTCGCTTGATTGAGAAACTTCGTGTTGAACGAGATGCCGAACTTCACGGCTGTACACGCAATACCGCGAAGGTGCGTTCGCGACGTTGCATTGAACTTTGCCACTTCAGCGACGCGAGATTCGTACTCGCCGCGTTCCGCGATCTCATCGAACAGCTGCGGCAGATGATTGTTTCGAACGACCTGTCCATACGGCGTGATGTTGCGATCGTCGATGCCGTAGCAATTCCGCCGGCGCACTTCCAGCGGATCGATCTTCAGCAGCACGGCGATTTCTTCGAGGATGTTCTCGATCGTGGCGATTCCCTGCGGGCCGCCAAAACCGCGGAAGGCGGTGTTCGGCGGCAGATTCGTGCGGCAGACCGTGCCGCGGATCAGCGCGTTCGGCAGGTAGTAGGCGTTATCGGCGTGCGTGAGCGCGCGTCCGAGGACGGATGTCGAGAGATCAGCGAACGCGCCGCCGTCGGAGAAGAAATCGATCTGCGCGGCTGTGATCACGCCGTCGTCATCGAAGGCAACCTTGTAGTCGTTCTGGAACGGATGGCGTCCGCCGGTGACGCACATGTCGTCGTCTTTGCTGTAGGCGATGCGCGCGGCACGCTTCAGTTTGTGCGCGACGAGCGCCGCGATCGCGGCCGGATGCGTGGCCTGACACTCCTTGCCGCCAAAGCCGCCGCCCATGCGCTTGGTGACGACCGTAACCTTGTTGATCGGCAACCCGAGGAGGTGCGCGATCACGTCCTGCACCTCGGACGGATTCTGCGTCGATGAATGAACAACAAGTTGATCGAACTCCCCCGGAACCGCCAGCGCCGCCTGCGATTCGAGATAGAAGTGATCCTGCCCGCCGTTGATGAACGTCCCTTCGTGAACATTCTTCGCCGACGCGAAGCCAGCATCGACGTCGCCGCGTTTGATCGTCATCGTCTTGCCGATGAACAGTCCGCGCCGCTTCGCTTCATCGATCGTGAAGACCGGCTCCAGCTCTTCGATGTCGAGTTTGATGGCTGCCTTGGCTTTGCGAATGGCCGCACGCGATTCCGCCGCAATCACGACAATCGGATGCCCGATGAACGACACGACCTCCTCGGCCAGCAGAAACTCGTCCTGAATGATCGCGCCGAAAAGGTTGTGGTGCAGATCGCGATACGTGAAGAGATGCGCGAACGACGCCGCGTCGCCGAAATCGATCCCGCCAATCCGTCCATGCGCCACCGGCGACCAGACGAAATCAACGATCAACTCCCCGCGCAATGGCGCCATGTCGTCGATGTAAACCGACTCGCCGCTGACGTGACCGGCGGCAGAATCGTGCGGGATGTTTTTTCCAACCGAGGACATGGACGGGAAAGTATAGCGGCGCGCGTTGACATGCGCGGCAGGGCACGCCACGCTTCACGGATGAGCATGGCACCGGCACGAGACGAATCGGTCATCGAGTTCACCACGCGCGCGGTCATCGCCGGAATCCTCTTCGGCGTGATCTTCGGCGCGGCGAACGCGTACCTCGGGTTGAAAGTCGGCCTGACGGTCTCAACGTCGATCCCGATCGCGGTGCTGACCGTCGCGCTGTTCAAGCTGATGCCGAGCCGGCGCGGCGGCATGATCCTCGAAGCGAACATCTCGCAGACGATCGGATCCGCAAGCTCGTCGCTCGCGACCGGAACGATCTTCACGATCCCGGCTCTCTTTCTGTGGGGAATGGCGCCACCGTTCTGGCAGGTCGCGATCCTGGCGCTGCTCGGCGGCTTCCTCGGCATCGCGGCGATGGTGCCGCTGCGGCGATTGCTGATCGTAAAGTCCGCGGACGAATTGCCGTATCCGGAAGGAACCGCGTGCGCCGAAGTGCTGCGCGCGACGACGACCGGCACGTCCGGCGGACGTTGGATCTTTATCGGACTGGCCGCCGGCGCCGCGATCAAACTCGCCATCGGAGCGTTCGTCCTGATTCCGTCCGGCCTGGCGATGCATCTGCCGGTTCTGGCGAAAGCGGAACTGGCGCTGGAAATCGCGCCGGCGTTGCTCGCGGTCGGCTACATCCTCGGCTACAAACAGTCGGCGATCATGGCGTCGGGAAGCCTGATCTCCGCGATCGTGCTGACGCCACTGATCGCTACGTTCGGCGCGGGATTGTCAGCGCCGATGTTTCCGGAGATGAAGCTGTCGATCGCGGCGATGACGGCGGCGCAGATCTGGTCGCGCTACGTCCGCTACATCGGCGCGGGCGCGGTGGCGGCGGCCGGAATCGTGGCGGTGATCAAAGCGCTGCCGACGATGGCCAGCTCGTTCGCCGCCGTCATGCGCGGCCTGCGCCGCAGCGGCGTGGCGATGGCGGATGGCGAGAACGCGCCGCGAACCGATCGCGATGTGCCGTCGTGGATCGTGGTCGCCGTTCCGCTGGCCGTCGTCGTCACTCTCGTAGCCGTGCCGGGATTGCTGGCAGGCAACATGGCCTTCGGACCGCGGCTCGTTGCGGCACTCGGCGTGGCGATCTTCGGGGTCTGCTTCGTCGTCGTTTCATCGCGCATCGTCGGATTGATCGGCGTCTCCTCAAACCCAACCTCGGCGATGACGCTCGTAACGCTGCTCGGCGCGTCGGTCGTCTTCGTGCTGTGCGGCTGGACCGATCCCTCCGCGCGCGCGGCCATCCTCACCGTCGGCACCGTCGTCTGCATCGCCGCATCGAAAGCAGGCGACATCTCACAAGACCTGAAAACAGGATTCCTCGTCGGCGCAACCCCCGCAAAACAACAATTCGGCCAATTCCTCGGCGCCGCCTGCGCCTGCTGGGCCATAGCGGGAACGGTTCTCCTCCTCGGCCGCGCCTTCACCTTCGGCTCACCCGAGCTCCCCGCGCCGCAAGCAACATTGATGAAGACGGTCATCGAAGGCGTGCTCTCCGGATCGCTGCCATGGGCGCTCGTCGGAACTGGCTCCGCGCTCTCGATCTGCGCCATCATCGCCGGACTGCCGGGACTCTCCTTCGCCGTCGGAATCTACCTCCCGCTCGGCACGCTCGCGCCAGTGTTCCTCGGCGGCATCGTCCGCCGCATGGTCGACGCGAAACGCGCCGGCAACCCCACCGACAGCGATCCGGGCGTCCTCGCGGCCTCGGGGATGATCGCCGGCGAAGGCTTAGTCGGCGTGCTGATCGCCTTCCTCATCGGATCGTCCGGAAAGTTTCCGGCACTCGGCGGCGCGCTGGCGAGCATGCACTTCGCCGCAAAAGACTTCACGCACCTGACGGGTGTGCCGGCGATCGTGGTCGGTATCGCGATCGTCATCGCCATCTGCGCGCTGCTCTATCGCGCAGGACGGTCGGCGCCGGTGCAGCCACCTTCCCCACAGGTACCGGTGCCCGATCGAACGTCGTAGCTTCACAAACCGAATCGCAATGTTGACGGCCGCGGTCAGGCGGCCTTTTCCTTTGTTGGCGTAATAGCGCCGCCGAGGCGATTACCGCAACGAGCTGTCTAACATCACAAAGACGCATAGCGCTCAACGGTCGAGGCACCGCCGCCGTTGCTGCACCAGCCGTCGTATAACATGCCTGAGTAAGGAAGGCAGTGCAGCTCAACTAAAGGTTAACGTCTATGGGAACGATCAAGTTCGCGAACATCGGTCACATCGTGGATGTAGCCGCGTTCGGCGGTATTCACAGCATCCGCTACGACTTGGAGAGTGCTGCTCGCATTGCCGAGTACTTGCTTCGAGTATCGAGTGGAGAATTCCCCGGCGTCGAGATCATGGACGGACTCTCGACGGCGCTCGTGGTTCGGTACAGCCGCGCATTCGCGAGCGGCGTGAGGCACTCGCCTCATGTGCGATCCGCCTTGGCAGAACTTACCGAAGAGCAACGTGGAGTCCACCATGCGATCGTGACGATGCGCGACAAGCACATCGCGCACTCGGTGAACGCCCAAGAGGAAAGTTGGGTTGGGGCTCAATACTACGAAGAGCGCGTTGCAGACGAGGGGTTCGTTGGCGTAGCGGTTCAACACGGACGGACTGTAGGTTTCGGCGAGGACGAGTTGCAATCCATACTCAATGTAACCAAGGCACTCCTCACCTATCTCGACACTCGGATCAAAGAGGAGGAGGCTCGGCTTCTTCCTTCGCCAGAGTCGTTATCCGCCGAAGAGATCCTGCGTGATCCCCGATCCGAAGTCACGTGGGACGCTGACAGGACGCCTCCGCACAAGCGCCGCAAGAATCCTTGAGGACTCCCGACATCTGCCCGACAGAGTAGGGCGGCGGCTAACTGTTGCGTTTTAGGACGTTGTTCCTATCCTGGCTCCAGATGGGAGCATTTTATGCCGCGGCAGAGTGGGCGCGATGATAATCGCAGAAGGAAGGGAAACTCAATGCCGGTTACTCCAGAGGAGAAGGCGCAGATTCTCGCTTGTTTAACGCGATCGGGGTACCTACTCGAGTCGCGATTGGTCCGGTCACTGTCTGAAGCTGGCTTTTTTGTCGAGCCGAACGTCGCACTCCTCGATCGCCGAACCGGGAAGAGCCGCGAAGTTGACCTGGTCGCGGAGTTCTATGAGCACAACCCCAAGCTTGAAAAGATAAGCGTTCGGACGCACTTTGTCGTTGAAGCGATTAACAATTCGCTTCCCATCGTCGCCATGACCGAGCACCCTGAATCTCCAATCACCGATATCGACGCGTTCGTTCGGTACGCCACCACTCCCTCGGATGCCCCATTTCAGACGCGTGTGGACGTATTTGAAGGTAAGGGCGTATTCACCGAGAAACGCTACTCCCAGTACTGCGGAATCACTAGGAAAAAGGCTGGCGACGAACTCATGGCCTCGCACCCGGAGGACCTCTATTCTAGCTTGCTAAAGATCGCTGAATTCATCGAGCAGCAGGCGTCGGAGTTTGAAAGCCGGCAGTGGCCGCCGGAAGATCCGTATTGGCGTCTCTGGTTCTGGCAAGGAGTACTCGTTGTGGGCGGCGAAATTCTCACCTTAGACGACAGTGCCGATGGCATGTCGCTCGTTGAAACTCCACGAGCGCCGCTAGTGTTTAACTTTCACGTTGGCGAACAACCGAAAACGGTGGTTATTCAACTCGTTCGAGAGCGCGAACTGTTGCCCTTCGCCCGTCGCGTTATCGAAGAAGATCGAACCTTGGCGTTGGAAGTGAACGATGTCCGGTCAACGTTTCAAGACCGCGTCACCTAACTCTCTGGGCTCAAGCCGACCGCAGTTCGTCGCCGGCTGAACCTTACTTGGCGCACAACATGACGCGGACCAGGCTACTCGCATAGAATCGGTCCGTGGCCACGCGCAAGTCAGCCAATGAAGCGGTGGAAACCGAGATTCTCTACGCCTCTCGTCGGCGCTGCGCGCTTTGCTTTGGAATTTATGGTGACCTTACTCCAAAACGTGGCCAGCTTGCCCACGTCGACCGCGACTCGTCCAAGAGCGAATTTGATGATTTCGGATATCTTTGCCTTCCCCACCACGACGAGTACGACTCTCAAACCAGCCAGAGCAAACGATTCACGCCAAGCGAACTTCGTCGGCATCGTAACGCTCTCTACGAGTACGTCAGGAGCGGGCAGCCCCTTGCAGAAGTAAGCTCAGCCAAACGCACCGAAGACAAGCCGTTTCTTGCGCTGGTCGGCAACAGCTTTGGAGGCGGCATCCTCGATCTTCAACTTCGGAACGAGGGAGCGCCTGTTAACTGCCTTGAGTTCCATTCCTCAACACCTGCGTGCTCGGTGCTGAATTGGTATCCTCGCTCACTGTCGAACGGCCAAGAGCTCCGCGCAAGGGTCCAACTCGCAACACCGACTGAATGTGCATTTCGAATGCATGTGCGGGATCGATCCGACGCCGAGCGGATTTTCGAAATCAAACTGGATCTCCGGCCGTCGCCACCGGCGTTCGATGTGCTCGAGATTTTCTAGTGAATGGCGCGCCCGACTAACTGTTTGCGCTGCAGGCCAGCGTGCTAGCCTCCTCTCCGCGCGTCACCATGAAGGATCAGCGTCACTTTTTCTGCCTCGCCCTCTTAGCGCTCAACCTGTCGCGCTGTGACCGGCCAGATACCTCCGCCGTTCCGCTGACATCCAGCCGTGTCCCTCCGGTGCTCCTATTCAACGGAACAGGCACGTCCCTCAACGACGTCGCGGCGATCGAGACACTGCTGGAGAAGAGCCGCATCTCATATTCGACCGCGAACTCGGCGCAATTAGACGAGATGAGCGCGGCGCGGCTGCGTACCTATCACCTCATCATTGTCCCCGGCGGAGACTTCAGTCGCATCGGGACTGGCCTCAAGAAGGACACGGCAGCGAAGCTCCGCGACGCCGTGCGGCACGGTGTGAACTACCTCGGCATCTGCGCCGGAGCGTTCTTTGCCGGCCGCACGCCCTACAACGGTCTGAACCTGACCTGCGGCGTGCAGTTCGGCTTCTACTCTGCCGAGGCGCGCGGGGTCCGCAAGATGGCAGTGCCGATCTCGGGTGCGGGAACGCTCACGCTCGACCAGTATTGGGAGGATGGTCCTCAGCTCACCGGTTGGGGTGCTGTGGTCGGAAGGTATGCCGATGGCACGCCCGCCGTGGTGCAAGGGCATTTCGGAGATGGATGGATCATCCTGACCGGCGTTCATCCGGAGGCGCCGGAGAGCTGGCGGGGCCGCATGGACTTCACCACGCCGGCGAGCGTGGACCAAGCGTACGCCGTGACGCTCATTCGCGCGGCGCTGGAGCGGCGGCCGCTGCCGCACTTCTGACGAGGATTCGAGAGATGCGTCCACAAGTCCGGGTCGAAGTGCTCTCGCCGAGGCTAGTGGCTGCCGTCGGCGGGTTGGGGAGGTCTGGACACTTCGCAAAGGTCCGAGCCTCATTCAGCTTCGAGTGAACACGTTCTGATTTCGAGTTCACTCGAAATGATTACGAGTGAACGCGTTCTGATTTCGAGTTCACCCGAAATGGTTATGAGTGAACACGTTCTGATTTCGGGTGAACTCGTTCTGATTTCGATTGCACGCGTAATTTTTCAAGGGCCACTCGTAAATTTACGTCCTGTTTCCATTTTCTGGTGGCCAAAACCGAGTGGAAGAGTCCGCGCATCCGTCTGAGCCACTTCCCTTTGTTCTCATCTATCGCGATCCAAAGATGACATTCGGGCAGATAAATTCGTCATGTCACCCTCCAGCCCGTCGAAGCGTCAACGAGCGAAATCGCGTCAGCGTGGGGCGGGAGGATGCTGTCGATGCGGTCGTGCATGCGCGTGGCGCCGCCGGAGAGGACGATTTCCGAACGTACGCCGCGGCCGCGGATCTCGTAGGCTGCTTCATGGTGCATCAGAAACCAAAAGGCATGCTACGGCGCCGACCAACGTACGCAGTTAATCGTTACACGTGCGCGAAGCGTGGCGCTGATTTCTCGCCGAATGTCTCGTACCAGAACTTCGCCATGATGTTCTCGGCGAGCTGGAGGCGGTAGTCGGCGGAGCCGCGGACGTCGCTGATCGGTTTGATCTCGTCGCGGGCGATGCGGCCGGCGTGTTCGAAGGTGTCGAGCGTTGCGGATTTGCCCGCGAGGAACGCCTCGGTGCGCGGGAGGCGAACCACCGTTGGCGCGACGCCGCCGTAGGCGATGCCGGCGCGGTCGATGCGGTCGCCGGTCATGGACAGGCGGATGGCGGCGGTGAAGGCGGAGATGTCGAGGTCTTTGCGGCGGGAGACTTTGTAGAGCTTGAGCGTGTCGTGGACGATGCCGATGCGGACGCGGGTGATGATCTCGTCCGGCTGCAGATCGAACTTGCGGTAGCCGAGGTAGAAGCGGTCGATGGGGACGGTGCGCGTGCCATTGTTCAGTTCGAGGACGGCGCCGGCGACGAAGAGGTACGGGAGCGTGTCGCCGATCGGGGAGCCGTTGGCGATGTTGCCGATCAGTGTTCCGGCGTTTTTGATCTGCGGGGAGCCGAAGATCGCGAGAATTTTTGCGAGCTCGGGGATGCGATCGGCGATGAACGTTTCGAAGTCGGCGAGGGTCGTGTTCGCGCCGACGACGATTGCGCCATCTTCTTCGCGCAGCTCGTTCAAACTTCCGATCTTTGCCAGCGAGAGGATCGCCGGCGCGGCGTAGTTGCGCTTGTTGACCCAGACGCCGACGTCGGTGCCGCCTTGCACGATCGTGCAGCCGGGGTTATCGCGTTTGAAGGCGATCGCTTCGTCGAGCGTGGCGGGGGCGGCGAAGTTGCCGACGGTCACCGAGTCGCTGGCTTTGGGGAGATCCGGATAACGCTCGCGCATTTTCGCCGAGGTGCTTCCGTCCACCGCCAGCGCGGCTTTGATGATCGGCTCGTAGCCGGTGCAGCGGCAGAGGTTTCCGGTCAATCCATCGCGGACCTGCTTTTCGTTCACGCGATCAGAGACTTCGAACATGCCGGCCATGGCCACGACGAACCCCGGCGTGCAGTAGCCGCATTGGGCGCCGTGGCAGTTCACCATGGCTGTTTGGACGGGATGGAGTGAGTTGTCGCGAAGTCCTTCGACCGTGACGATCGACGATCCGTCGAGCTGCGCGAGATTCAGGATGCAGGAGTTGACGGGGCGGTAGTCCGCATCGGCTGCGCGTCGCGTGAGCACCGTGCACGCGCCGCAATCCCCTTCCTCGCAGACGATTTTCGTCCCGGTCGCGGCGACGTCCTGGCGGAGATAGTTTGCGAGGGTCTGGAACGACGCATCGCCTTCGATGCGATGCGTCGTTCCGTTGATGTTGATGAGGATGTGATCGCGCACGGGCGGATTAGAGTCTCACGATCCCGTTATAAGTCTCCGGACGGCGATCCCGATAGAACTGCCAGGTGTTGCGGACTTCGCGGATCTTGTCCATGTCGAGGTCGGCGGTCACGAGCGCGTCCTGATCGCGAGGACCGACGGCGAGCATCTGGCCGCGCGGATCGCAGAAGTAGCTCTGGCCGTAAAACTCGCCGATGTTCCACGGCGCTTCGAAACCGACGCGGTTGATGGCACCGACGAAGTAGCCGTTGGCGACTGCGTGCGCGGGCTGCTCGAGCTTCCAGAGATACTCGGAAAGTCCGGCGACGGTCGCGGAGGGATTCATCACGATTTCCGCTCCGGCCAGGCCGAGCTCCCGAGCACCCTCGGGGAAGTGGCGGTCGTAGCAGATGTAGACGCCGACCTTCGCATACGCCGTTTCGAAAACGGGGTAGCCGAGGTTGCCGGGGCGGAAATAGAACTTCTCCCAGAAGCCGGGAGCGACGTGCGGGATGTGGTTCTTGCGGTACTTGCCGAGGTATTTGCCGTCGGCGTCGATGACGGCGGCGGTGTTGTAGTAGACGCCGGTCTCTTCCACTTCATACAGCGGCACGACGATGACCATGCTGTATTTCTTCGCGTACTCCTGCATCAGCTTCGTGGTCGGACCATCGGGGATCTTCTCGGTGGCGTCGTACCAGCGCGTGGTTTGCTCGGCGCAAAAGTACGGCCCGGTGAAAATCTCCTGCATGCACAGCACCTGAACGCCCTCGGCGCCGGCCTGGTCGATGTACTTGAGCGTGCGCTCGGTCTGCGCCTCGCGAATGGTGTCGAGCGATTCGCTCGTGTCGCAAGCGAGGGATGTCTGGATCAAACCACCTTTGACGATTCGGGACATGCGTTTTTTCTCCGATTTGGGGTTGTGGATTATCTCACGCGGGTGCTCGCCAGCAACGATGATCGTCGGCGGAGGCTCGGGTGGAGGCGGAGCCGGTTCCGGTTGCGGCGTCGGTTCCGGCTCCGTGATTGGTATCGGCTCAGGCTCGCCGTCCGGAAGCGGCTCGGGATCGGGCGGCGGTTGGGCCGGTTCGGGCGGAGGCGGTGCCGGCATTTCGACGCCCGCAACTTCGATGACAGTCGGCACGTCGACGGAAACCGCTGGCGCAGGCATCTCGATACCAGCCACCTTGATGACCGTCACCGGCTTTTCGGGCGGGCGTCGCTCGACCGATTTCGGCGGCGGCAGGAGAAAGCCGAACAGCTTGCGGAAGAAGTTGGAGATCGTCACCGAGACTCCTACGCGACCGCCGGCTCCGCGTCGACGATGTCGCGCGGGCGGAAGGCCTTCATCAGCAAAAGATGCGTGATCGCGGCGACGCCGAAGCCGACGAACCAGGCGTAGTCGTACAGCGGACGCAGCGACGGGACGACCAACCCGATCCACGCGGCGACGCAGCCGAGGAGTGTGGCGAAGACGGCGCGCCAGTTCCAGCCGGCGGTGTAGCGGTAGATGCCGTCGGTGCGATAGAGGTCGCCGAGGGCGAGCTGCTTCTTTCGGACGATCCAGTAGTCGACGATCATCACGCCGCCGATCGAGCCGAGGCCGCCGGAGTAGCCGAGGAGCCAGCTGAAGATGTAGCCGGAAGGATCGGCCAGCAGGCGCCACGGCTGCATGGCGATCGCGAGCAGGCCGGTGATCAGGCCGCCTGTGCGGAAGGAGATCCACTTCGGGAAGGCGTTGGCGAAGTCGTTCGCGGGGGAGACGACATTCGCGGCGATGTTGACCGAGAGCGTGGCGATAACGACGGTGAACATCGAGATGGCGATCACCAGCGGCTGCTTGAACTGAGCGACCAGTTTCAACGGATCCCACAGCTCATTCACGCTCATCGTTGGATAGATGACCAGCGCGGCGGAGGTGATGATCACGCCCATGGCCGCGAAGACGGTCATGGTCGTCGGCAGCGCAACGGTCTGTCCGATTGCTTGCTCGCGCTGGCTGCGGCCGAAGCGGGTGAAGTCGGGCATGTTCAGCGAGAGCGTGGCCCAGAAGCCGATCATCGCCGTCAGCGATGGGATGAAGATCGGCCGGAACTGCGCCCACGTTTCGAACTTCCCCTTCTCGTGCAGCAGGTAGCCGAGTCCGTGCGCGCGCCAGACGGCCCATCCGAGGAGGAGCGCGGTCATCACCAGGACGAACGGCGCCGCCCAGTTTTCGAAGCGGCGGAGGAGGTCCATTCCGCGATAGATGATCAGGATGTTCAGCGCCCAGAAGAGGAGGAACGAGATCCACTCGGTCCTCGGACGGCCAGCGACTGTTCCGAGCAGCGACGGCCACGACGGGAGGATCGAGGTGAAGAAAGTATGCAGCGCCTCACCGCCGATCCACGCCTGAATCCCAAACCATCCGCAGGCAACGATGGCGCGCATCAGCGCCGGAAGGTTCGAGCCGATCGTTCCGTAGCTGGCGCGCGCGAAGACGGGAAACGGGATGCCGTACTTCGTCCCGGCGTGCGAGTTGAGCAGGATCGGGACGAGCACGATGGTGTTGCCGACCAGGATCGTCAGCAGCGCCTGCCACCAGTTCATCCCCGCGCCGATGAGGCCCGACGACATCATGTACGTCGGGATGCAATGCGCCATGGCGATCCAGAGCGCGGCGTAGTTGTACGTGGTCCAGTTGCGCTGGCTGACCGGCACCGGCGCGAGGTCGTGGTTGTACAGCGCGCTGGTGCGGATGCCTTCGTCGGAGCGAAGCTCGACACGTCCGTCAGGATGTTGAATCAGGGAATCAGGTTGTTGCGGTTCGGGCATTCAGCTCTCTCCGGAGTGCATTCAGCATTTTCTGATCTCGGCAATCTGATCGAAGACGGCGCTCGCGATAGAAAGGCATTCAACCACAGAGACACAAAGGTCACAGAGGAATCCCTTTGTGATCTCTGTATCTCCGTGGTGAAGCGCCGTTCGCCGACTGCAAACCACCGTTCACCGGCGCACCGCAGACATACCGCCGAACCCTCCGTATCTTGCCGCCATGCAAACACTCACCTCGCAGCAGCAGCCGAAACTGAGCGCGAAGCTGAGCGTGAAATTGGTAGTCGGCATCTTCTTCACGCTCCTCGGCATCCTGCTCACACTCGACAACTTCGATCTCGCCGACGCCGATCGATTTCTCCCGTACTGGCCGGTGCTTCTCATCGCCATCGGCCTTCTCAAACTGCAGGATCGCGACAGCAGGATTCCGGCAGTTTTCGCCCTCGGCGCGGGCGCGATCCTGCTGCTCTTCACCACCGATTGGGTGCGCTTCTCCATCTTCGACCTATGGCCGGTCGCGCTGATCCTGGCGGGACTGGCCATCGTCGGACATGCGTTCGGATTCCGCGCGCCCACGCTCGCGGGCGGATCGGATTCGACGTTGTTGTGCGTCCTCGGCGTGCGCAAAGAAGCGGTGACCGCGCGCAACTATCGCGGCGGACGCATCATCGCCTTCATGGGCGGTTGCGAGCTCGATCTCACGCGCGCCGACATGGAGAACATCCCGGCGGAGCTGGAGATCATCGCCATCTGGGGCGGTGTCGAAATCAAAGTTCCTGAAGGGTGGGAAGTGACCGGCAACGTTCTGCCGATCATGGGCGGCGCGGACATCCGCACCAAAGCAGCGCCGGGCGGACGGAAGCTCATCGTCAACGGCGTGGTGATCATGGCCGGCGTCGACATCAAGAGCGTCTCCGCGGAGGCGATATGAACGACATGAAACGCCGTATCGACGGCGATCAGATTTTCTGGGGACTTCTTCTCATCGCCGCCGGAACGATCCTGCTTCTTCAGCGAGTTGGCATCGCTGATATGTCATGGACGATGCGCCACTTCTGGCCGCTCATCGTCATCGTCATCGGTATCTCGAAGCTTTTTCACCGCAGCACGATCTGGGCGGGCCTCTGGCTGATGTCGCTCGGCGTCTGGCTGCAGATGGTGACGCTGCACATTTACGGTTTCACCTATCGCTCGTCGTGGCCGCTGCTTCTCATCATCCTCGGCGCCGGAATCGTGCTGCGGACGATCGCCGAGTCGGCGCGGCGCCGTGACGCCGAGGAAGGAGAGCGCCATGTTTGACGATCGGACGGAGTCGCGCAATCGGCGTCGCAATCGCGGCGACAACCCCTGGGCGCGTTTGGTGTGGGGCTGCGCGTTTCTCGCCGCAGGCATCATCGGGTGGCTCGATCACACCGGGCAGTTGAACGCGTCGGACTACTTTCAATGGTGGCCGCTGATCCTGATCGCGATGGGTCTTGCGCATCTGCCGCAGCGGCAGTGGATCTCAGCGGCCGTTCTCGGCGGGCTCGGCATTCTGTTTCTCCCGGAACTGCCGTTCCTTCCGCACCTGCGCCTCTCGATGATCCTCGGCGTGTGGCCGCTGCTGATCAGTGCGGGCGGCGTCACGTTGATCCGCCAGGCGCTTGGGCCGACGGCGAAGGATGCGCGTCGCGACAACTCGTTTCATTCTGTGGCGGTGATGGGCGGCGTCGGACGCGGTGTTGCGTCGAGCGACTTCGCCGGCGGCGATGTGGTCGCGGTCATGGGTGGATGCGAGATCAACCTCGCCGCCGCGAAAATTACGTCCGAGGCGGTGATCGACGTGCTGGCGTTCTGGGGCGGGATCGAGATTCACGTACCGCGCGGCTGGCGGATCGAGAATCAGGTCCTGGCAATCCTCGGCGGCGTCGTCGACAAAACTGATGGCAACGCTCCCGCTGGCGCGCCGACGCTCATCCTTCGCGGCAGCGCGATCATGGGCGGCGTCGAAATTCGGTATCCGAAGGGACTGTGATGGCAACCACGCGAACTGCATTGAGCCGCGGAGCATTGGCGTTATACGCGGTGGCGGCCATGACCGCCGCCGCCGCGGCCAGCTCCGCATTCTTTCTCTGGGCGCGCGGCGCGTCGGCCGGATTGGCCGTCGCCGCGGCGCTGCCGCCATCGCTGCTCCTCGGCATCATCGCGCTGGCCTCGCGATTTCTCAGCAACGCGTTGCCGCTGCGGAGCGCGTCGCGATCGTCGATTGCCATCGGGCACGCCGGCTCGGCCGCCGCCGCGAGCGGGCTGTGGGTGCTGACGTGGAAGTCGTGGGTGCCGGCGCTGAATCAGCAGTTCGCCGCACACCTCACGCCCGACTACTCGCTCCTCTTCGGCGTCGGCGTGGTGCTCTACCTAGCCGCCGTGGCCGTGCACTACCTCGTGCTGGAGATCGAGGCGTTGCGCGAAGCGGAAGACGAAGTGCTGCGCTACCGCGTGCTGGCCCGCGAAGCGGAACTGCGCGCATTCAAGGCGCAGGTCGATCCGCACTTTTTGTTCAACAGCCTGAACGCGGTCGCCTCGATGTGCGGCTCGCGTCCGCTCGAAGCGCGCGAGATGGCGCAACGCCTCGCCGACTTCTTCCGACTGATCCTCCGCCTCGGCGCGCTCGAACGCATCACTCTGGCCGAGGAGATCGACCTCGTGCAGCGCTACCTGGCCATTGAGCAGGTGCGCTTCGGCGAACGTCTCGTCACGCACATCAGTGTCGATGAAGGCGCCGCGCGCTGCATGGTTCCGCCGCTGCTGCTCCAGCCGCTGGTGGAAAATGCAGTTCGCCATGGCGTGGCCTCGATGATCGAAGGCGGCACGATCGACATCACGGCCACACTCGAAGATCACATGCTGCGCATCGTCATCGACAACCCCGCCGATCCCGACCGCGCCGACGCGCGCGGCGAAGGCATCGGCCTCGAAAACGCGCGCGGCCGCCTCAGCGCCGTCTCCGAGGGGCGGGCCATGCTGCAGGCCGCCGAGGCGGAAGGACAGTTTCGCGTGGTAATCGAGTTGCCGCGATGATCCGCACCGTAATCGTCGACGACGAGTTGCCCGCGCGCGAACTGCTGCGCGAGTTCCTGGCCGCGGATGAGGACTGCGAGATCGTCGCTGAATGCGCGAACGGCTTCGAGGCCGTGAAAGCGGTCGCGCAATACGATCCCGATCTCCTGCTGCTCGACATCCAGATGCCGAAGCTCGACGGCTTCGAAGTCCTCGAGCTCCTCGACCGCTCGCCGATCGTCGTCTTCGTCACCGCGCACGACGAGCACGCGTTGCGCGCATTCGAAGTTCACGCGCTCGACTACTTGTTGAAACCACTTTCGCACGAGCGCTTCCAGCAAGTGATGGAGCGCGTCAAACGCGCCGCCGGCCACGATCGCCAACCGGTCGCCGGTCTTGCGACGTCCCTCCGCGCCAAACCGCTGCAACGGGTCGTCGTCCGCGGCGAGGACGGCGCAATTCAGGTGATCCCGATCTCCCGCCTCGACTACATCGAAGCCGCCGACGATGCCATCCGCATCGCCACCTCGGGTACGAAACTCCGCAAGCAACAGCCGATCAGCGAAATCGCCACGCAACTCGACCCCGACCGCTTCGTGCGCATCCATCGCGCGTACGTCGTCAACATCGAACGCATCGAAAAGATCGAGTTCTACGCGAAGGACAGCCGCGTGGCGATCTTGCGCGATGGGACGCGATTGCCGGTCAGTCGAAGCGGGTATCAGCGGTTGAAAGAGTTGTTGTGAGCAATCACTCGGTGTCGATAAAGCGTCGCGAGGATCGCTGATGAAGTCCGTAATTGGATTGGTGATCGTGGCGTGGTCGGTGTGGATGATTGTTGTCCTCGTCAGGGGCGCGAATCTGTCGGTTCGCCGTCCCTACTCTCGCTATAGCGGGCGCGGCGTACTCATCGTGCTTGCGCTGATAGGGTTCATTTGCTGTATTGGCGAATTTGGACTCTCGCTACTACTTGGTAATTGACCCTAAAGGTGACGCTTCCTACGTCGCGTTTTCATTGGCCGCGAGCGATCACGGCTTGGCTTTGATGGCGCACCATATTCCGAGAGAAATGTCTCAGCGCCTGATTGACGGCAGCGGAGTCACCGAAGACAGTAGCCACGCGCGCCGCCTGCAGTTTTCCTACAGCGATCGCAGAAACGCGATGACCTGCGCTTTTTCATTCGCCGCCAGAGCGTTGTAGCGATCCCTCGCGGCGCTGCCCTGGCCGTCGTGCGCGGTGATGGCCGCGTCGAGAGTCGTGGCACGGCCGTCGTGCAGATACCGGGTCACGAATCGAAGACCCCACAGCGGTTGTGTTCGCATTTCCGCGCCGGTGGAACTGGCCATCTCCAGACCGTCGCCGAGCGTGCCCATGTCGTGGAGCAGAAAATCGGAGTAGGGATGGTAGGTCCGATGATCGAGTGAGGCGATGACGCTCGATCCGGTGGTGAGCGTACTGACGTGGCACTCGCTGCAACCGATCGCTTCGAAACGCTGCTCGCCGGCGATCGAGTCCGCAGTGGCAGGTGCACGGTCGGGCGCGGCAAGCAGCGTCATGAAGTTCGTGATCAGCAGCGTGTTGACCGTGTCGTTGATGCCCGGCGCGGGGTTGAATGTCAGTTCCGCGCAATTGCCTTGCGGGCAATTCTCACTCGGGAAGTCGGGCGTGGTGATGCCCATCTCGTTGAGGAACGCATCGCCCGAAAACTGGAACAACGTGGGCACCTGCGCTTTCCATCCGAAGCGGCCGACGGTCTTGGTCCCGGCGCGAATGTTGTCGGTCATGTTGACGCGTCCCGCGACGCCGTCGCCGCGCGCGGCCTCGAACACGGCGAGGGCGACGAATTCGGAGTCGGGCGTGGCGTCGACCAGGCCGAGGCCGAAAACGGGAGTGGTGCGCCGTTGCACGACGATCGTCGCCTGCGTCGGCACCTGCTCCGGCACGAAGTTGTGCTGCGGCCCCGGCCCATTACCGCCGAGTGCGTGATCCTGCAGCAGCGAGCCGCCGAGGGACGTGAGCGGATCGTAAACGCCGCCGACGCGCCGAGCGAACCGCGTCACCATTCGCGCGCTGCCGCCGCCGGTGGCCTGCCCATTGTGGCAGTCCGAGCACGCTCGCTCGTTGAACACCGGCCCGAGGCCGTTCCCGTTGTTCCAATCGCGAACGAACTGTCCGCGACCGGCGTTGAAGGACTGGCTCTGCGCCGGGGTGAGCCCCGTCAACGACGCGCCGGCCGGCTGCGCCACCGTCTGCGTAGTCCCGGCGTTTCCGTCGACGGCGTGTCGCCGTGACTGCGCATAGGAAACGAGTGCTACTGCGATGCAGAAAACAACAAAGGTGAAACGCCTCATGTGATGCTCCTTCGCGAGAATGCAGGTCGGGTCATTAGAAGCGCTGTGCCACGCACTCACCGGCAGGCGGACGCGAAGAATGCGTCATCTCGCCACGGTTGGCGAGTCAAATCGCCGCGGGAGGTTGGGACAGGATTCCTCCGATCAATGCTTCCCCGTGCTCGATACGATCGCGGTCTCGTTACCGCACGACGAGCACCCGTTACGAGTCTTCGAACTGCACGCCCTCGACTACCTCCTCAAACCGCTCTCCCACGAACGCTTCCGGCAGGTCATGAACGCGTCAAACGCGCCGCCGGCCACCGCGACCGCACTCCCGTTTCAGGTCTCGCGACGATCTCCGCGCCAAACCGTTGCAACGAATGTCGTCCGCGGCGAGGACGGAGCCATTCCAGGTCGTCACCGTCTCCCGCCTCGACTACATCGAAGCCGCCGCCGACGCCATCCGCATCGCCACCTCGGGGACCAAAATCCGCAAGCAACAACCGATCAGCGAAATCGCCAGCCAGCTCGACCCCCACGGCTTCGTCGCGCATTCATCGGGGCTATGTCGTCAACATCGAGCGCATCTAGAAGGTCGAGCTTTACGCGAAGGACAGCCGGGTGGCCGTCCTCCGCGACGGAACTCGATTGCCGGTGAGCCGAAGCGGATATCAGCGGTTGAAGGAGTTATTGTAGAAGACCCCAGGTGTCGCACCTTCCAGATTGGATGCGCAGAGCCTTAATGCGAAGCTCCTATGAAAAACACGTCATACGTCGTGAGTTCGTGTTGCGCGCCTCGGCCATTCTGAACCACGCACCGGCCTCGAAATCGAAACTTATTGCCGTATTGATCATGGCGGCGTGACGCGAAATAGCGAGTGTCGATACGTACAATCCCTGCCGCATCGAGGCGTGTCAATTCACTCCGTTGAGAGACTCCGTCGTGGTTGCGATCGTTCCATAGTAATAAAAACGGCCAAATCGCGTCATCCATATCAATCCAACCGTTCGCATTGCCGCCCAAATACGGCTCATCATATTCAGCCAATGCTTCATAGCCATTCCGCGCAATGACGCCACTTGACAACGGAGTGTAGTTGCCGAAAAGCTCCCGCCCGTTGTCGATGACGCCATTCTTGTTCCTGTCAAGACAGAGGAATGCGTCAGAACCATTCCGCGTCCACGATATCGCCTCGGCTCGACCGTCCGAATCAAGGGCAAAATGGACTCCACGTGCTAGGTCTGTTAGGTGATAACCGTGCCCTTCAACATCGATCAGAATAGGGCTGGGTTGTCCTTCCGTGCATTGGCCTTGGTCGCACGTTCCTTGGCAAGTCTGATCGCAGTAGTCGTTGGCGTGGTCATCATTGTACTCATTGAGTGTGTACCAATTATCGTTGACCATGCCGCATTGTTCGGAGCTAACAGCGGATGGTTGACTACCCATGATCGTACCAGTGCACATTGAGTTGTAGTCAACATCAGCGAGGCCGAGCGAATGACCGATCTCGTGAGCGAGTAACTGGGCTTCCGAGTCAGCGCAATGGGCGCCATTCGCAGCGAATTCGTACATCGTAATTACGCCACCCGTAATTGATTACGCCACCCGTAATTTCGCATGTGTTCGCGTTTTCAAAAACTTGCGTTTCTCCGCATCGGCCGTTGGGTCCATACCCGGATTGATATATAACGTGAAAGTTCACTACCCCATAGCTCTCATCGTAATCTCCCTCCACCAAGGAAGGGAAGGCATCGGACCCTTGGCCGGAACATCCAAAGCCCCAGATCCCGAAAGCCTGTTGCAACGACCCATACGGAGGCGTCCAACTTCCATAGGGATTGACGACATAGTTGACAGCGGTGTTTCCGATGTTGGCATTTAGACCTGAAATAGATATGCCACATTGCGCCCACACGTTGCCGCAAAAAAGACTGAGCACAAACACCAGCGGAAGCGTCGACTTCAGCGAAGCCCTCATCGCACGACCTCACCGGCGGGACTCAGCGCTGTAACCGTATTTTCCACCTGACGGAGATTGCCTGTCTTGAGGAAATTGGCATCAGACGCGACCGGCCGCGCCGCGAACAGCTGGTGATTGCGCTCGAAAATCAGTTGTTGCGGTTGAACGCTCAGAAACGAGCCTGTAGTATCGACAGGCGTATCGTACGCAAATATGAGCACTTCGTCGCCGGTCTTAGGTCCGAAAGACGGTGTAGGCCCCGCGTTGCAGAAGCGAACGCCGCCGATTTTAAAGTCGGCCTTTGGGTAGGGCAGGTACAGACGACCGGAACTCGGGAAACCGCCTGTCTTTCTGAGCGTTCGTACAATTTCGCCGACGATTATCGCTGACGCGCTCCCGTGTTCGTCAAAGCCTTCATTCACGGATACGACCCTCGCTCGGTATACCGCTTTGGCGGACGCGATCATCGTATCTAAAGAGTTAACGTCCCCTGAAGGGTGCGTAAACGTGATGATCCGCTCGTTGCAGGGTTCGCTCGTAGCTGGTTGAGATAGAGCCCGCACTTCGTTAGAGCGGGTTCCAATTTTCATCTGGATGATTTGTTGAGTCATCGGCGCAAACGCCGACCAGCGAATACTGCCGTCGGTCTCGGTTGCCAATGACGCAGAGGTGAAGAATGGCGCTGAGGCTCCAGCCCTAACAAATTTCCGAGGAACAGCTTGGGCCCCCAAGTGGGCTGTGGTGATAGTCAGCAATGCGATAAACAGGACATGCGGAGGAGTTGTACGATTCACAGAGTGCTCCTTGGCCGTGGGTGTCATGTTGATTTGTGGGTAGACTAGCGACATAAACGGCAGGCCGTCAACAAAACATATCGGTTGAGTCTGGTTTGCGAGGTGCCACCGCGTTTGATGTTAACGCTGTGTGTGGCGAGGCTTACTACCGCGCCGAACCGCGATCCCGCCGTCTTGCCCCAATCCTCATCCGCAAATCCGCGAACTTCGTCTTCTGCTCCGGCGTGAGCACGGTCTCGATCTCCGCATTCGTCGCGTCTACTTCCTGGCGGACTTGCGGGCGGATGTTGGCCATCGTCGCGTCGATTTTGGCGCGGTGGCGTTCGATGATTTGTTGGACTTGCGTCTTTTGTTGCGGGGAGAGGTCGAGTTCGTGGGTGAGGCGGTCGGTCATGTGCTCGGTGGAGAAGCGGGGGGAGTGGCGGGGGGAAAGGCGCCCGGACCGGATCAGGTAGAGATGGTCGCCGGCTACGCCAACGAAGATGCCGGCGAGGAACGCGACGACGACGACCGCGACGGCCGCGGTGCGGGTGTTACTCGACACTGAACGTATCCCCTCCCACTGAGATGTCGACCGTTTGCGTGCTCGTCATCGAATCGAGCGATGTCGCCGACGCGTCGTGAGCTTGTTCCGCCCACTGTATGCCGAGGGTTGCCACGAGTGCGAGCGTCGCCAGCGACACCACGACCGGGCGGAACCAGCGCGCGAGCATCTGGGCGATGCCCGTTTGCGACTCCGCGGCGATGCGTTCGCGGACGCGCGCCGCGATGCGGTTGGACATCATCTCGTCCGGCTCGTAGCGGAGTTGCCGCGCGTCGGTGCGCAGGAGATCGAGGAAGTTGTCGTTGTCAGTCATTGCTGCCTCCGTGCAGGTCTGCCAGTTTTTCTTTCAGTTTGCCTCGGGCGAGCGAGAGATGCGAGCGCACTGTTCCTTCGCTGAGGCCAGTCATTTTCGCGATCTCGGCGTGCCCGAACTCTTCGACGAGGTAGAGGCGCGCCACCATTCGTTGCATCTCCGGCAGCGACTCGATGCCGCGATCGATCCGTTCCGCGAGCTCGTTCGAAATCGCCGGCAGGTCGGCGCGGTCGCGGCGTTCGGCCGGCGCGGAGTCGGTGATCTCTTCGTGGCGGAAGCGCTTGCGGTGCTTCATCACGTCGAGGCCGAGGTTCGTGACGATGCGGTAGATCCACGGTCCGAACGGTTCGCCGGTTTTGAAACGGCCGATGTTTTCGAATGCCTTGACGAACGCCTCCTGCGCCAGGTCCTCGGCATCGGCGGCGTTGCGAACGACGCCCCACGCGATCGAGACGACGCGTCGCATGTATTTCGAGACGAGGTAGTCGTATGCGGCTGCGTCGCCGGTTTTGACGGCGGCGATTGCTCGCGCCTCGATCGGGTCTTCGTTTGTCGCGCTTCTCGTCGGCGCCTTCTCCACACCGAAAGCCAGCCGATCGAAGCCGAGAGAGCCGGTTAAGGCTCCCTCGAACATCGGCAAGGTGCTCATCATCTTCCTACTTGTGGCCGTGCTTCGCCATCCGCTGCTGCAGGAATGCCGAGGCCTTCGTGCGCTGGTCGGGAGTGAGCACGTTGAGTGCCTTCGATGCGGCGATGAGCGCGTTGTGCTTCATCTGACGCTCGGCGTCGAGCTGTTTGTCGAGCAGCGCCTGAGCGCCGGCGATGTCATTCGGATTGGCGAGCAGAACCTGAGCGATGGCCTGACGTCCGCCGCGAAGCAAGGTGCGGAGCGGCTCGTTCTGTGTCTTGAGGTCGGTGAAAATCTGTTTGATGTCGGTGGACTGCTGATCGGAAAACCCGAGGGCGGATTTGGCGCGCTCCAGACCGAACATCATGCCGCCGCGGCCGTGTCCATGTCCGCGCATGTGCTGCGCCATTGCGAACGGCACCGCGGCGAGGACGATGACGAGCGCCGCGGCTGAGAAAATGAGTGTGCGTTTCTTCATGAGAGTCTCCTTGGTTGACTGGTGGAGTTACGACGGCGGCAGGGGAACGTTGAACATATAATCCGGTCAAATAAAAGAGTGAAGGGTGAAGAGTGAAGAGTGAAAAGAAGCGCGCCTTTAAGTTTCTTTTACTCTTCACCCTTCACTCTTCACTCTTTTTTGTCTACCCCGCGCTCGCGCAGCCGCTCCTCTGCCCTCCCGTGGCCTCGGCCGCGGGCAAACCGTGCGAGACGTTCCACTTCCACGTGCAACTGTTCCGGCCGGAGCAACGCGATTTCGTCGAGCTGTATGGCGTCAATCAATTCGCGTCGATGGCGTCATGCGAGCGCGCGCGCGATGCGCAGTTCAAACGGAACATGAGCGTCGTCGAGTTCATGCGTGCGCAGCGTCGCGATTGGTGGCAGGCCGACAAGTTCGGAACGTGCCATTGCGATATGACGGTGGAGAAGGCCAGTCCGAATTTTCTGTCCGAGGATGCGAGGACGCAGCAGCTGCGCGATGCCGAGGAGGTTCGTCAGCGCGTTCGCGAACGGTTGATCGACGCGAAGGCGCTGCCCGATTCGGAGGTGATGCGCAACATCGCGCCGGCGTTGAGCTCGACGCCGTTGATCGGCGGGCCGAAGATGGTGTCAATGCCGACAGCGGTGGCGGCGAGCGTTTCGAATTCGCCGGACGATTTGCAGATCACGAAGGCCGTCGATACGACGCCGTCGTCCGCGACGTCGCTCGATTTGCCGCTGGTCGATATCGCATTGCCGGGGATCACGCCGCCGGCGGAGGTTGTGGCGGCGGCGCCTGCGCCATCGCCTGCGCCCGCCGATACGCAGCAGCCTGCCGCTCCGGCTCCCCAGCCGCAGCCAGCGGTACAGGTCGCCGCCGAGCCGGCGCCAGTCATTGCTGAGGAGCCCGATCTTCCTGCGCCCGAGGATGTGGCCGATGCGTTTGTCAGCTATGAGTCGCAGCAGATTCAGAACGTGCTGACAGTCAGCAACAAAATCGGCGATGAAGCGATCAAAGCGCAGGTGCTCGATGCGTGTACGCAGCGCATCCAACTCCTGTCGAACCTGCGCTCGATCATCGTTGGGTCGGGCGCGAAGAGCCGGCTCGTGGCCGCGGCGAACGGCGCGAAAAAGGAGAACGACCGCCTTGCAGTCGCAACGAAACTCTTCGGGACGGATATCGCTCCGCACTGGGCGCCGAAGAATGCCGCCGATGTGATCTTCGACGCCGGCGTCACCGAGCCCGAACGCGTGCTGCGTGACGCGGCCGCGTCGGATCAACAGAAACGCCACGCGCTCTATGCGCTGCTGGCGACGACGACGCCGACCGAACAGCAGCAGATGTGGCTCAGCTCCGTGATCGAGGGACTGCTGAAATGAAGGCTGAAGGCAGAAGGCAGAAATGAAAAACCTGATTCTCGCGAATTTCTGCTTTCTGCTTTCTGCCTTCTGCCTTTCTGAAAGCCTTTTCGGTCAAGCGCCCGTTCCAACGCCGGCTCCGCAACCTGCCGCAGCCGCGGCGATGCCGCCGAGCGAGGAGTTTGTCAAAGCGGTCTACTTCGGGAAGAAGTTCGCCGACCGGAAGGACTACGCGGCCGCGTATACGAACTACGCGAAAGCCGACTCGCTGCAGCCGGACGTTCCCGGCGTTCTGTACAACATGGGCGTTCTGCTCGCGCGTGTCGGACGGTTCTCCGAGGCGCAGGCGAAGGTCGATCGATACAACCAGTTGTTTCCGAACGGCGCGGAGAAAGCGCTCGTGGCCAAGCTGCAACTCGATCTCGAATTCGAGCGGGAGCTGCAGAAAAGACGGCAGGCCGACGAGGAGTACACCGGCATCTTCACCCGCGGCCGTTTTTTATTCACCAAGGGCGATCTCGCCGCGGCGCTGAAACTTTTCCAGGACGCCGAACAGCAACGTCCTACCGATCCCGCTGCGATCTTCAACCAGGCCGTCGTCTACGAGCACCTCGGCGATCTCGCCAAGGCGTCGGAACGCTTCCACCGCTACGAAGAGCTGGAGCCCGACGCCACCGCCAAGTCCTCCGCCGACCAGCGCATGCTCGGCATCGACAGCGAGATGTCGGACATGAAGACGAAGATCGTCTGCCCCTTCTGCGGCTGGCGTCTTCCGATCGGCGCGCTCTGGTGCCCGCACTGCTGGCACGGTCCGTATCTGACGTCGCAGGCGCCTTGGAACTCGCGCCCGTGCGGCGATGGCGCGACGGCGACTCGCGCCACGTACTACGCCGACAACCGCTTCGCGAAGAACGATTCGCTGCCGTGCCTCTTCACCGGCACGATGCTCGACGCGCTCCGCTACACGCCGGCGCGCCAGCGTCAGGTGCAGGAGGCCAGGAAAGCGGAAGGGTGGACGTACAGCGGCGATGTGATTCAGGGTTGGCGCGACCGACAGGGCAATGAAATCCGCTACGTGCAGGGAGCGGACTACCTGGAGAAGATCGTGTCGCCGACCGGCGGCGACGTGCTGCTGTTCGCGGCCCATCGCGCCGGCGACATCTGGCTCCTCGATCGCGAAGATCAAGTCATCGACGGCCAGAAGTACACGTCGCATTACCTGTTCGATGCACAGAACCGCATCGCCGGGCAGCAGGTCGTCTACCAGAACGCGGCCGGCTGCAACGACGTGATCACGATGACCGCGGCGCCGTCGTATGCGAACGATCAACTGTCGGCGCTGAAAATCCGCGGCAGCTACACCGGCCCGACCGTGCAGGGCTCGCCGCACGCGGAATGGGAAGCGAACGTGACCTACGCCTACGACGCGAACATGCGCCTGACGAAAGAAGAGCTGGCGGTGACGTCGATGACCAAAACCTACCAGGACAAGGCGTACGGCATGCAGCGGCAGGAGATCGCGACGCTCTATCCCGACATGCGCGTCCGCAAGCCGGTCGAGCACCTCCTCGCCACCGGCGACCGCTGCGGTCTCGCCGGCGGCACCATCCTCAGCAATGAGATCGACTTGCGTCCGTTTTACGCGTTCAGTCCGAACCTGGCGATGACGCTCCCGCCGGGCGTGACGCGGGCGGCGGTGACTTTTACGTACCCATGAAAGGAACGCTGGCGTCTCGCCGGCTGGCCCGGCCAATGACCTTAACTTAAACTTAAACTTAAGGGGCGCGCGGCGTTCGCGGACGGAACCGGCGGGCGTCCTCGCCCACGAGGACGCCCGCACTACGCGACCCCTCTTCCAACGACGCTGGACGTCTCTGATCTCTTTCTGAGCCCTGAAACGCGATTTCAAAGGCATTTCTGCTCAAGGCCACGGTCGCCGCCCTCTTCGGAAGGAAAAAGTACTCCAGCGCGAAGGCCATGGCCCTCCTACGCAAGCACAACATGCTGTTACGCTAGTTCCATGGACCTATTTAACAGGCTTCGAATGCCTCTTAGGAGGTCTGAAACGCGATTTCGAAAGGCATTTCTGCTCACGGCCATGGGTCGCCGCCCTCTTCGGAAGGGAAAAATGCTCCTGCATAGAGCGAGAGGCCCATGGACCTAGTGCCGATCCTGATGCAGTCCGCTTCGGAGAGATCCTGCAGCGCGAACGCCGGGTTCGCGGATGGACGATTCGCAAGCTCGCGCAGCGCTCCGGCATGAACGCTCAGTACCTCGGCGTCGTCGAGGCGGGCGGGAACGTTCCCAGTCTATCCACCATCCTCGAGGTCTGCGAGGTGCTCGGCTCGGATGCAGGAGCGCTAATCCGCGAGGTGGCTGAGGCGCGGCGGATGCCGAGGGCGATGACGTCGTAGCGCTTTCGTTCGTCGAGAGGCTCGGGCTGGGCCCGGCTGCGTCCTCGCGCCGAATGGGACGCGTGCACGGACGTCGGTTACCAGCAAGTGTTGAGGGTCTGGCGGTTCGGCGGCGAGACGCCGCCGGGCCAACCGGCGGGACGCCAGCGCTCCAGTCGCGAACTCATCGACCTATCGCCGATTCACATCTACAATCCACCGCCGAATGACGACCACCTTTCCAGTCTGCGATGACCGCAGCCTCTCGCAGCTCGCGCTGGGCCTCACCGGCTCCGAAATTCTGAAGATCTCCGGCGAGATCCGCGTCCTCGCGGAGGCCGGCCACGACATCTGCAATCTCACCGTCGGCGACTTTTCACCGAAAGAGTTCCGCATCCCGCAAGTGCTCGAAGGGCTGATCGCCGAGGCGTTTGCGAAGGGCGAGACGAACTACCCGCCGTCGGATGGAACCAAAGAGTTGCGCCAAGCCGTCGTCCGTTACTACGACGACGTCCTCGGACTGAAGTATCCGCTCGACTCCGTCCTCATCGCCGGCGGCGCCCGGCCGATCATCTTCTCCGCGTACGCCGCCGTCGTCGATCCCGGCGACAAGGTCGTCTACCCGATCCCGTCCTGGAACAATAACCACTACACCTACTTCATGCGCGGCGTGCCGGTCGAGATCACCGTCGGGCCGGAGACGAACTTTCTGCCCACGGCCGACCTGCTCCGGCCGCATATTCGCGACGCGCGCCTGATCTGCATCTGCACGCCGCTCAATCCGGCCGGCACGGTCATGGCGCGCGAGGAAGTGGAGCGCATCGCGCGGCTCGTCGTCGATGAAAACGAACGCCGCGCCGCCACCGGCGAACGCGCTCTGCTCATCCTGTGGGACCAGGTCTACTGGATGCTCACCTTCGGCGCGTCGCGGCATTACAGCCCGCCGCAACTGGTGCCCGAGGCGATGCCGTACACGATTTTCGTGGATGGGATTTCGAAGGCGTTCGCCGCGACCGGACTTCGCGTCGGCTGGACCGTGGCGCCGCCGCCGATCACCGCAAGGATGCGCGACATCCTCGGCCACGTTGGCGCATGGGCACCGCGCCCCGAGCAGATCGCGGTCGCGAAGTTCCTCGGCATGCGCAGCGCGATCGATGACTTCCACGAATCGATGATCCGCGAGCTGCAACTGCGGCTCGATCTCCTCTACGACCGCATCGACGCCATGCGCGCCGACGGACTGCCGGTGCGCGCCATCGCACCGCAGGGTGCGATCTATCTCTCCGTCCAGTTCGATCTCATCGGCCGAGGCGCGATCAAGACGAACGAACAGATCCGCCGGCTGCTCCTCGATGATGCCGGCTTCGCCGTCGTCCCCTTCCAGGCCTTCGGGCTGCCGAACGAAACGGGGTGGTTCCGGCTCAGCGTCGGCGCCGTCTCGCCCGCGCAAATCGAAGCCGGCCTCGCGCGCGTCCGCGAAGTGCTGGCCCGTTACGCGTAAACTCACGTACATCATTAAGGAGGCTGCACATGTCCGCACTCCGGCGACTTCTCCCGATCCTCATTTTCATTACGGTCCCGCTCGCCGCACAGACGACCGGCTCGATCAGCGGCCACGTCAACGACACCAGCGGCGCCACGCTGCCGGGCGTGACCGTCGAGGCGACCAGCCCCGCGTTGCAGGGCGCGCGTGTCGCGACGAGCGACATCAACGGCCTCTATCGACTGCCGCTGCTGCCGCCCGGCAGCTACACGATCGCCTTCACCCTGAGCGGTTTCGGACAGAAGAAGCAGGCGGCCGTCGGCGTGCTCCTCGGCAAAGAGACCGCCGTCGACGCCGTGTTGTCCCCCGCGGTCACAGAAAGCATCACCGTCGGCAGTTTCGCGCCGCCGATCGATACGTCGTCGAACACGCTCGGCACCAATCTCAACGCCACGCAGATCGAGACACTGCCGACCGCGCGCAACTACTCCTCGGTGGCGCAGATCACGCCGGGCGTTTCGACCGATGCCATTCAAGGCGACGACAAACAGACGCCGACTATCGCCGTCTACGGCTCCTCCGGCGCAGAGAACGCGTTCTATGTCGACGGCGTCAACACCACCAACTCCGAATATGGCTTCCAGGGCAAAGAGCTGAATCTCGAATTCATCGAAGCGATGGAAGTGAAGACCGGCGGCTATGAAGCGGAGTACGGCCGCGCCACCGGCGGCATCATCAACGTGATCACGAAGTCGGGCAGCAACGAGCTGCACGGCGATCTCTTCGGATACGACACCAGCGATTCGCTGCAGACAAACTCGCACGCCGTGGCCGGCCCCACGCCCGGAGGATTCACCAGAAAGGATTACGGCGCCGACCTCGGCGGCTTCATTCTCAAAGACAGGCTGTGGTTCTTCGGCGCGTATGACCAGGTGCGCAACACGCAGGGAAACCTTCTGCTCGAAGGTCCGTTGGCCGGCGACGTCGTCTCCTCGCCAAGCCACCGCAACCTCGGGTCGGCGAAACTGACGTACAGCTACAACCCCAGCCACACACTCATCGCCACGTTCCTGCAGGATCCGCGCGTCGATACCGGCGCCATCAACGACGCCAACCATCCCCTGATCGGCGATGAGATCACCCTTCTCGGCAGGCAGGATTACGGCGGCCGCGATTACGCGCTGCGCTACGACGGCATCGTCGGCACGACCTGGCTCTTCTCCGCGCAGGACGCGCGCCACAACGAGAAAAACTCGGTCGGCCCCGCCACCGCGGCCGGCGACGCGATCGAGTACATCGACGCGCGCAACAATTTCTTCCAGACCGGCGGCTTCGGCCTCATCCAGGAGAAATCATTCGAGCGCAACTTCTACGGCGGATCCGCGACCCATTACGCCGGCCCGCACCAGATCAAATTCGGCATCGAATTCGAAGACCAGACCGCGAACGTCATCAAGCGGATGTCGGGCGGCCAGCAGGTCGACATCTTCGAAAATCCGAACAATCCGTCCAAGCCGATTTACAGCCACAGCTACTGGACCACGCCCAATGCGACGGTCACGAATGCGCCTATTTCGCAGCTGAACGCCTCACCGCAGCACAAGAACACGACCGCGTATGTGCAGGACCGCTGGACCATCAAGGACTTCACACTCAATGCCGGCCTGCGTTGGGACCGCCAGCGCATCATCGACGCTTCCGGTGTCACCCAGATCGATCTCAAGAAAGACTACGCCCCGCGCCTCGGATTGACATGGGACCCCAGCGGCTCCAATAAGTCGAAGGTATTCGCCTCGTACGGCCGCTATTACGAAGAGATCCCGATGGACTTGGTCATCCGCTCGTTTTCGTACGAGCGCCAGCCGCGCATCATCAATTACAGTCCGACCAGCGTCGTCCCCGACGCGAATGCCGAACACGACGCCGACACGCCATCGGCCATCCTCGGCGGCTTCACCGAACCCGCCGACCCCAATCTGAAAAACCAATATCTGACAGAGATCCTCGCAGGTGCAGAGCGCGAAGTGATGCCGAACGTTTCCGTCGGCATCAAAGGCATCTACCGCAATTACGGCCGCGTCATCGAAGACTTCCTCTGCATCGACGACGGCACGTACTGCATCGGCAATCCCGGCGAAGGAATCATGAAGCAGGTCTTCACGCTCGATTACTCGCAGCAGTTCGCCGCGCCGAAACCAAAACGAACCTACAAAGGCATCCAGCTCGACGCCAACAAGTCGTTCAGCAACAACTGGCAGGGCATGGCCTCGTATGTCTATTCGCGTCTGGAAGGCAACTACGACGGCGAATACGCGCCATTCACGAACGTCGGCGCCGACCCAAACATCTCCGCCGCCTACGACTACTACGACTTTTTCACCAACGGATCGAATCTCTCCCGAATCACCAACCGCGGCGATCTCTCCAACGACCGCCGGCACCAGCTCAAAGCGTCCGGCATCTACAACACGCCGTGGAAACTCAACATCGGCGTTTCCGCCTACTGGCGCAGCGGCACGCCCGTCACGCGTTACGGATACTCCGACGCCTACCGCCGCTACGAATTCTTCCTGACCCCGCGCGGCACCGAAGGCCGCACGCCATCCAACTACGACGCCGACGTCCACCTCGGCTACCCCATCCCGCTCGGCAGCTCGAAGCTCAACATCCTCCTCGACATTTTCAACCTCCTCAACACGCAACGCGCCATCCTTCTCGATCAGCGCTACGGCTTCCAGGAAAGCGACAACGCGCTCCCGCACTCCGCGAACCCGAATTACCTGAAGCCGCTCGTCCGAACACCTGCGACATCGGCAAGGCTGGGCGTGCGGTGGACGTTCTGACCGGCTAGGTTCTCGCGCGACTTTGTGGCGGCCGCCTCCGCGGCCGCGGACATGGGGTCATTCGCCTTACCCCGCGCAAAGCGCCATACGCACTAACTTAGGGTTGGGGCTATCCTAAGTGTATGAATCAAAGGGTGGATGAGCGGGAGTGGATTCAGTATCAGTGGGATTATTTGGTGGCGCTGCTCGGGGGCGAAGAGCGACTCACACGGTCGGCGTA
>DASYJF010000008.1:0-1576 GCA_035996815.1 Thermoanaerobaculia bacterium
GTCCGCGCCGTTGATCAACAGATTGTCGATGAGGGGGTTGGGGGTGGGGGGTGGGGGGTGGGAGTTAGAGGCGGAAACTTCCGCGATCGAGGAGTCAGAGTTGGGCTTCGCTCCCACTCCCCACTCCCCACTCCCCACTCCCAGCGTCGCAGCCACCCCCCGATAATTCGGCGCCGCCTGCGTTCCGAGGAGCCATTCCGTGCGCGACTTCATCTTGATCGGACCGATCGGGTCGACCATCACTCCGGCCGTTGCTCCCATCTTCCCGACGAAGAGCTCTTTCGCCAGCCATGCCTCTTCGTTGGTCATGTTCGCGGAGAAGATCGCCGCTATTTTTGAAGCGCCATTGACCGCGTTCGCGATCGACTCCAGCGCTTCGCTCCAGGTCGAGATGCCGAGGTAATCGTCCTCGGTGCGCACCTTCGGAACGACGACGCGATCGGTGTCGTAACGCTCGTACGAGAACCGGCCGAAGTCGCACAGCCAGTGATCGTTGACATCGGGATTGACGCGCGGACGGTAGCGGAACACCTGTCCCTGCCGGAAGCCGACGAAGATGTTGCAGCCGACGTCGCAGCCGTTGCACACCGACTCGGCCGATTCGAGGTTCCAGACGCGCGATTCAAATCGGAACTCGCGCGTGGTGAGCGCGCCGGTCGGACAGACGTCGGTGACGCACGCGGACATCCAGTTGTCGAGCGGCGTTCCCGGAAACACGCCAACCTCGGTCGATGCGCCGCGCTTGAAGAACGCCAGCTCGCTCGTACCGGTGATCTCGGACGTGAAGCGGATGCAGCGCGTGCAGTGGATGCAGCGGTTCATGTTCTGCACGACGTGCGGCCCGATCGGCGTCCGGTCCATGCCGGGATAGGTGCGTTTGAACTCGCCGTAGCGCGAATTCACGGTGCCGTAGTTGAAAGAGTAATCCTGCAGCGGGCATTCGCCGGCCTTGTCGCAAATCGGGCAGTCGAGCGGATGGTTGATGAGCAGAAACTCCATCTGGCCCTTGCGCGCCTCGTCGACCTTCTCGTTCCAGACGTGGATCTTCATCCCGTCCTTGACCGTGGTCGAGCAGCCGGCCTGCAGCTTGGGCATCCCTTCGATCTCGACGAGGCACATGCGGCACTGTCCGACGACCGTGAGGGATGGGTGGTAGCAGAAATGAGGGACGTGAATGTCGGCCGCTTTTGCGGCCTCGATGCAGTTGATCCCTTCCTGCACTTCGACTTCGACGCCGTCGATGGTGATCTTTGCCATAGAGGTTCTCGGGGCTCCGAAGCGGAATGCAGAATCAGCGCCGTGGACGTGACCGCTGGTGAATCCTCACGGAGCAGAATCCGTGAAAGTTTTCACAAGCGCGGAGAATACTCGCGGGGTGTGGGCGCGTCAATCACGACGCGACGGAACGCTGGCGTCCTCGCCGGCTGGCCCGGCTGAGCCTCTCGACGAACGAAAGCGCTACGACGTCATCGCCCTCGGCATCCGCCGCGCCTCAGCCACCTCGCGGATTAGCGCTCCTGCATCCGTGCCGAGGACCTCGCAGACCTCGAGGATGGTGGATAGACTGGGAACGTTC
>DASYJF010000009.1:0-19373 GCA_035996815.1 Thermoanaerobaculia bacterium
CACTCCACGCCGTTCACGACCTACGTCCTCGACGATCAAGACACCTATCCCAATCACTCCGACGACGATCCAACCAACGCGATCGAGCACGGTTCCTATGTGGAGCGTAAGTTAGTGCGTATGGCGCCGAGCGCGGGGCTGGACTGTCACGCGCGCCTCCGCGCGCGAACCGCACAGACATGTCTGTGCCGATCCTGGCGGATTCAGAGTGTCGCTCGCCGCTTCATCACTATCCGCAATACGATCCCGAGCACGATCATCGCCAGCGTCCCGAACGTGATTGCGCGTCCGAGGACGAATGACTGCGGCAGGTAGGTCAGCCGGATCGTGTGCTTGCCTGCCGGAACGAACACGCCGAGGAAAGCGTGATTGGCGGCGATGATTTTTGTGGGACGTCCATCGACATCGGCGCGCCAACCTTTCCACGCCGCCTCGGAGATCACTACGAAACCGTCGCGTTCCATCGACGCGTCGATACGAAATCCGAGTTTGCGGCGACGGATGCTTACGGTCCCCGGTCCGTTGGCCGCGTCGTGTGCGACGCCCGGCACATCGATCCATGCGACGTCGGCGAAATTCGTCGCGGCGGTCATGTCCTCGACGTCATTGGAAACGCCGACGCGCACGCTGCGCGGCACGAATGCGCGCGGCAGAACACGCATGTTCTCGACGAGCCGCGAGCCGTGATCCGTAACCACATCGCGCCAGCCATCGGGAATCGGATCATTTTCCGGCACGACGGCGAAGCGAACGTTCATCATCGACAGCATCGGCCGCGTCAGATCGTCGATCTGATTGAAGCCATAGCCGCCGCGGTGACACCACACGGGGAACGTCTCGGCGAACGCGTTCAGCGACATGGCCGTGAGCACGCGCGCGTCCTCGAGGCCGTACATCGTGGCGGTATTCGGAAAGAGCGCCGGTCCCGTAGCGACGACGCGGAACGGTTCGCGAATCGATTGCATCGGACTGAAGAGCGCTATCGGCGGGAAAGCGATCCGCGCAGCATTCGCCGGGATCAGCGAGCCGTCGGAAATCATCCGCTGCAGGAGGATCAGCGCGAGCAGCGACGGCGCGACGAGCGCTCGCTTGCGCGCGAACAGCACGATAACCGCCGCAATCGCGAGCGGCGCGATCTCGCCGATGAATCGCGGCACATCGATCGATCCGGGTCGCATCCCCGAGGCGCCGGCTGCCAGCAGGATCAGCAGCCCCGCCATCACCGCGCCGGCGCGGTCGGAGAGCGCATCGATCGCGAACGCCGCAAGAATGCCGAGGCAGAGCGGGACTGCGGACGCGAGCCGATCGTTCATCGCGAATCGAAGCAGTGGGAGTCGATGAAGGAACTGTGCGGCTGGCCACACCTCGGCGCTGACCATCAGAGAGAGGACGCCGAGGACCGCGAAGAACCATCGTTCGCGCGTGCGCGACCTCCACAACGCGAAGATCGCCAGCGCCAGGGCGATGCTTCCAGCCTCCGCGCGCGCAAACAGGAACTGCCGAAACAATTGCCGCGCGAACGGAAGCAGGTCGGAAATCAGCGCCGCCGAGATCTTCCCCGCCGGGATGTGCAAAGGGCTCTTCGCGAAGATCTCCGCCCGCATGAAATGCTCCGCGGTCTGCGGGCTCGCTTCGAGAAACGGCAGCAACGCGATGGCGGTGAGCAGAAGCGCGACGACACCAGCCGCGATCGCGTGCGCGATCGCCCGTCCTCGGTGTGCGCGCCCCGGCCGCAGCAGTTCGTACGCGCCGTAGATGGCGCCGAAGAATGTGACGTGGAGCAGCGTCTCGGGATGTCCGGTCAGAACCTCCAGGACGAGCACCGTCGTCAGGAATGACGCGGATCGAATCGACGGCGTGACCACCACGCGCCGCGTCGCCAAAAGCATGAGTGGCAGAAACGTCCACGCGAATCCGAGCGGCCAGAGGATCTGCAACGCCATCGGCGCGGAGAAGGTGAAGACAGCCGCCGCGACGAGCGACGCCAGCTCGCTGCATTCAAAATCGCGCGCCAGCAAAAATGCGCCGAGCGCCGCGATGAAGAACCCGATCGATGCCGTGTAACCGAAGCTCGCCGCGACCGGAAGGAGCAACGCGATCCACGTGAACGGACTGAACGGCGCCGCCTGCGCCGCGCTGGCCAGCACATCGCCGCATCCTTCAAACCGATTCCACAACGGCCACTCGTGCTCCGCCATCGACCGCCGCAACGCCTGCCGCCACGGAATCATCTGGAAGGCAATGTCCGACAACATCCCGTTCTGCGGCAACGGTGCACCGACCTCGGCTCGATACGCATTCAGCGGCTCCGTCATGTACGGCAACTCGACCGGCGCATACACGCGCCCGGTCAGCAGCGCGCGTCCCGTGAAAACGAGCGGGATCAGCAGCAGCGCCAGCGCAGCCCAGCGCGTGAGCGGCGTGACGTACGCGTGCGCGACGCCGAGTAGCACCGCAGCGGTGAGTAGATAAAGGATCAGCGTCATCCGAAGCGCGCGAAGGATAGCCTGTCATCCTTATAAGTGCTCCTGAGCCGCCGGAGCTGAGGAGCGCCAAGCGCTACCGGCGTAGGACGGTCGCGATGTCACGGCCCCTCAGCTCACACGCCGTGATTCGCTCGTAACCCTTCGGTAGTCTCCCGCGGCGCTGTCGGATTGTCACCCAAGCCTCCGCGAATGATCCGCGACCCTCCGACAATGACCCGCGACTCCTCGATAATGTCGCGTCACCCTGTGAGAATGTCGCGTCACGCTTCGAGAATGTCGCGTCACCCTGTGAGAGTGTCGCGTCACCATTCGAGAGTGTCGCGTCACCATTCGAGACCTATGGGGCACTCATTCGCTAGTGGTTCAGTCGCCATGTGCGAATGGTCTCCGGCCATTCAATGACCGTCGCGAGAGATGATCGAAGCCCGATTTGTCATTCGGGAAGGGACGCGTGACATTCGCGCAGCATCGAACGGCATTCCGGCAGTTCACGGCTGCATTCGGAGGGAGTCGCGCGATGACCGGTTAAGAACTCGTGAGGAATTTGGCGCCATTCGTGAGAAGCACATGCATCGAAGTTCGGCTCGGCATGAAAAGACCGTCTCGAATTTCCTCACACCCTCTGAGCCGCCGGAGGCGTTGGAGCGCGACGCCCCAACGCCTTCGGCGGCTCAGGATGACAGTGCTCGACTTGTCATAAGGTCCGCATCGTGATCATCGCGCAGCTCGTTCTTCCCGGCGCCTCCGTGTACGAGTGCAAATCGCAGCGGATCGATTTCGCGTCGCTATCGTCGGAAAACGACGTGCGCATCGGCGACGCGGCGGATGCGGATTTGATTCACGTTTACGCGCCCGAAGAGATGCGCCTCGATGTGACGCTGCCGTACGTCAGCAACGTCCATCCGCGCCGACGGCGGTTTCGGCGAATGAAGCAACCGGAGCGCGTCCTCACACCGTTGAAGGACGCCGCGGACGCATTCATCCCCGAGGCCGTTGACGAAACATACTTCGCGTTCGCGGAGAAACAGCCAGGGAGACCAACCGTCGGCACGTTCGCACGGCCGCATCTCCGCAACATCATCGAGCAGACCGCCGCCCGCATTCAGCGATATCGCGACGACGTCGACTGGCTGCTTTTCGACGCCGCGCCCTCTCCCGACGATCTACGCGGCGTAGATGTCTGGGTCGATCCGGCCATGAGTGAGAACGACTTCGACGGCTTCGTCGCCGAGGCCATCGTCGCGGGAACCGCAGTCATCGCCTCGCGAACCGCGATCAACGTGCAGCGGCTTGAGAAAGGGCGCACCGGCGTGCTCGTTCCGCCCGGCGATCCGAACGAATGGACTCATGCGATACTAGCCGCCCTGTTTAAGCCGGAGTTCCGTCATAGTAAGACGATCGCCGCCCAACAGACTGCTTCGAAATTCAGGCCGCGGCACCGCGCCCGGGCGCTGATCGAACTCTACGAATCCATCCTTCAATGATCCTTCTCGAAAACCTCCCCAACGCGCAGAAGCGCGGCCTCGAAATCGTCAAGGAGGTCGCGGCCGAAAAGGAGCTGCGCCCCTTCCTGGTCGGCGGTCCCGTGCGCGACCTCCTCCTCGGGCGTCACGACGTCGTCGACATCGACCTCACGCTCGAAGACGGCGCCTCGACGCTGGCCCGCGCGATTGCGAAAAAGATCAACGGACGGCTGCGTTCGTTCCCGCAATTTCTCACGTACAAAATCACCGCCGAGGGGTTGCCGGAGATCGATATCGCCACGGCGCGGAAGGAACGTTATCGCTCGCCCGGAGCGCTGCCGACCGTAACGGCCGGACGGCTGAAGGACGATCTTCTCCGCCGCGATTTCTCGATCAACGCAATGGCTCTCGACCTCACCACCGGCGAGTTGCACGATCCATCCGGCGGCGAACGCGATCTCGCGGCGATGGCAGTTCGCGTGTTGCACGACCAGAGTTTTCTCGACGATCCAACGCGCATCTTTCGCGCCGTCCGCCTGGCCACGCGCCTCGGCTTCTCGCTCGAAGCCGGCACCGCGCGGTTGCTCGACCGCGCCGTCGCCGATGGCGCGCTGGCGTCGATCGCCCGCGAGCGGATCTGGCGTGAGCTGTTCCTCGCATTCGAAGAAGAATCGGCACCGAACGCCGTCGCCGCATTGAGCGCTGCCGGCGTGCTCGAGGTTCTCTTCGGAAAACGCCCGTTCGATCGCGATCTCGAAGACCGCCTGCAGCGAACGGCGCGTGCGCTCGACGGCACGAGCCTCGATTGCCAGGTGATGTACACGGCTGCGCTGCTGCACGGCAACGCGTCACCCGTCGATCTGGAAGGCTCCGGCTTTTCGCAGAAGCGCGCGCGCAACGTCGTCCAGCTCGCAAACGAATTGCCGCGCTTCACCGACGCGCTCTCGGAGATAAAGTCCGATCATCAGCGCTTCCGGCTCTTCAAGCATGCCTCGCCGGAGATGCTGAGCATCGTTGCCGCGGCAATCCCCACCGAGCAGTCGAACGTGGAGCGGTTCCAGGAGTTCCAATCCTTCAAACTCCCCATTCGCGGCAACGATCTCGAAGTCCCCCTCGGGCCGCACGTCGCCAAAGCGCTGGAGCGGACGCGCGAAGCCGTCTTCACCGGTGAGATTCCGCACGCTGAGGCGAAGACGTTTGCGCGCGAGATGGCGATCAAGTACCTTGATTCAAGTGGTCAGGGGCCAGTGGTGAGTGGTCAGGAAAACTCCTGACCACTGGCCGCTGACCACTGGCCACTGAACACATGCACGGCATCCTCCCACTCGCAGTTCTGCTACTCGCCGCGGCGCAGTCGCAAACGCCGCAGCCGGCACCGCCGCCCAATCCCACGCACGACATCAGCCAGGTCGATGAAGCGCCCCTCGGCGGCGCGATCGCCATCCCGCTTCCGGAGCGCGAGCGGAAGAAACTCGCCAAGTACGACATCCCCGAGCTGGTCGGCAGCAGGCAGGCGATCGGTCCGCAGCGCATCGATGGACGCCTGCCGAAACCGCTCGTCGACTACAGCGCGACGACGACCGACGTCTACCAGCGGATCTCGATCTTCGAAGGCGGCCTGGTCGTGGTCGAAGTACGCGGCAGCGGCGGCACGATCCGGAAGAAGCTCATCATTCCCGACGACGCGCTTCACAGCTACCTCCATTCGATCTCCCCATCCGCACTGGCCTCGGTGCACGATTCCGAACTGAGCAAGCCACGCGACACGCGGCGTTCGCTTCTGCGCGCATATGACGCGCAGCAACACTTCGTCGAGCGGCAATTCGATCCGATGGCCACGATGCCGAAGGCGCTCTCCGACCAAGTCATGCCGCTGCAGGATCTGCTGCGCGCGATCTATCAGGACCGTGGCGTGACGAACAGCGTCGCGGGCTACATGCCGAAGGCTGGCGATCAACTCGTCGGCGACGACAAGAAGGTCTACAAGGTCGTGCGCGTGGTGAGCGAGAAGATCGTTGAACTGCGCTGCGTCAGCCAGCCCACAACGATTTACGTCGACGTGAAGGACCTCTACAACTACTTCATCGGAACGCCGGGAGCGGCCAGCCGCTGAACACGCTGCGCGTTACCTCCGGCACGTTGCGCGGGCGCCGCGTTCCCGTTCCGCCTCGCGAAACCCGTCCGACCTCGGAGCGCGCGCGCATGGCGTTCTTCAACATCGCCGGTCCGCGCATCGACGGTGCGCACTTTCTCGATCTCTTCGCCGGCAGCGGCGTCTTCTCCTTCGAGGCGATCTCGCGCGGCGCGGCCTCGGCCACCGCAATCGAGCAGGACCGAAAGAGCGTCGCTACGATCAAACAACTCGCCGACGAGTGGGATGCGCCGGTCACCGCGATCGCCGGCGACGTCTTCGCGGAAATCCCGCGTCTGCGCGGCCGGTTCTTCGATGTCATCTACGCCGATCCGCCATACTCGTTCGGCCGTTACGACGACCTGCTCGCCGCGATCGACAGCGCCAACATTCTCAATGACGATGCGCTCGTTGCCATCGAGCATCAACGCCGCAGCGAACCATTCACCATCGAAACGAAACATTTGAAAGCGCTACGCCGCGCCGAATACGGCGAAGTCTGGATTACCTTGTTCACATCATGAGCATTCGCGAAATCACTCCAGCCGAATTGCAGCAACTCCTGGCCGGCGACAATCCGCCCACGCTGATCGACGTCCGCGAAGAAAGCGAAGCCGCCATCTGCTCGATCGACGGCTCGACGCTGATCCCGATGAACACACTGCCCCAGCACTTGCCGGAGCTCGCCCGCGACCGCCCGGTAGTTCTCTACTGTCACGGCGGCATGCGCTCGATGATGGCCGGCCAGTGGCTGTCGCAACAAGGATTCGACGCGCTCTCGCTCGCCGGCGGCATCGATCGCTGGGCGGTAGAGATCGAGCCCGAAATGGCGCGGTATTGAGTTTTGAGTGGTCAGTGGCCAGTGGTCAGGACTGCCTCTTCTCTGACCACTGGCCACTAGCCACTGACCACTTTGAAAGGAATACATGGAACTGACACTCGACGACGAAGGAACTCACACACTCTTCGGCAATCACGACGAAAACCTGCGCATGCTCGAAGACGAGTTCAAGGTCAAGATCTCCTCGCGCGGCGGCGAAATCTTCGTCACCGGCGCGCCCGACAACGTCGCGCTCGTGGAGAAACTGCTGGCGCAGATGCAGGAGCTGATCGAGCAGGGCTATCCGCTCAAGCGCTCCGACATCCATACCGGCATGCGCGTTCTTCGCGACCGCCCCGAGGCGAGCATCGTCGACTTCTTTACCGATGATGCGGTCCAGGCCTCGGTGCGCCGCGTCGTGACGCCGCGCAACGTCGCCCAGAAGTTGTATCTGCAATCGATTCAGGACAACGACATCACCTTCGGCATCGGTCCCGCCGGAACGGGCAAAACGTTTCTCGCGGTCGCCGCCGCCGCCGGCGCGCTCGCCGACAAATCGGTCAAACGCATCGTCCTCTGCCGCCCGGCCGTCGAAGCCGGCGAGCGCCTCGGCTTTCTCCCCGGCGACATCGCGGAGAAAGTAAATCCATATCTGCGCCCGCTCTACGATTCGCTCTACGACATCATCGGCTTCGAGAAAGTGGAGAAGCTGATGGAGCGCAGCATCATCGAGATCGCACCGCTGGCGTTCATGCGCGGCCGCACACTCAACGACGCCTTCATCATCCTCGACGAGGCGCAGAACACCACGCCCGAGCAGATGAAGATGTTCCTGACCCGCCTCGGCTTCGGCGCGAAAGCGGTCGTCACCGGCGACGTCACGCAGGTCGATCTCCCCACGGGCAGCAAGTCCGGCCTGCGCGTGGTCCGTCAGATCCTCGGCGACATCGATCGCATCAAGTTCCACGACTTTTCTGACCGCGACGTCGTCCGCCATCCGGTCGTGCAGCGCATCGTCATGGCCTACGACCGCGCCGACAAAGAGCGTGAGACCGCAGAGAAGCAGGGCAAGGCTTGACGAACGTCGAAGTCACCGGCCCGGCCGTCCCCCGCTTCAGCCGCCGCGAGATCGCCGAATTCGTCCGCCGCGTCCTGATCGCTCTTCGCGTCGATGACAACATCCACGAAGTCTCCATCGCCATCGTCGACGACGAAGCGATGCGCAACCTCAACCGCAAGTTCCGCAAGAAGAACAAGACCACCGACGTCCTCACCTTCCCCGCCGACGACTCCGACGCCGACCCGAACGCTTCCGGCCGTCCCCTCGGCGACATCGTCATCTCCATCGACCAGGCCCGCCGCCAGGCGACGGATCAGAAGCATTCACTGGCGATCGAGGTCCGTTACCTGATCCTCCACGGAATCCTCCACGCCCTCGGCTACGACCACGAGACGGATGCGGGCGAGATGAACGCGCTGGAGATCGAGGTGCGCGACAAGGTGGGGTTGGCGTAGTCGAGTCAACTGAGCGGATCGAATCCGGCCACTCCGCGATACCGGAGGATCTCCTCATCTTTCGTCACCAGCCGTCTCCCCTCCGCAATCGATTGGGCGATGAGAATGCGATCGAAAGGGTCGTCGTGATGGCGCGGAAGAATCTCCAGCTTCAACGAATGCGAGAAGCGTAACGGAAGCTCGCTGAATCCGTCGGCGGCGATCGATGCCTTTAACACTTCCAGATCGACATCAATCCAGCCAAGCATTCGTTTGATTGTGATCTCCCACATTGTCGCAGCGCTCACGGCTACATCGCTCTCGGCGGAGGCCAGGACCGTGGCCACATCCTTTGGCAACCGCCGGTCGCCCATGACCCACCAGAGGAGGATGTGCGTATCCAACAGAAGGCGCATCAATCGCCTTCGAAAAGACCGTGGGGAAGCGGCGCATCGAAGTCGCGGCCAAGACGGATGCGCCCGCGCATGCGGCCGGGTTTCCGCTTGACTGCTTTTGAGCGAAACGGAACAAGCTTCGCAGCGGGACGGCCTCCTCGGGCGATGATGATCTCCTCTCCCGCCTCGGCTCGTTCTACGAGCTTGGATAACTGCGTCTTCGCGTCGTAGATGTTGATCTGCTCGCTCATTGGTCTGGTCTGACTAACCTAAACGCTGCAGACCCTATTTCAGAACCCCTGATCCTTGTGCTCCCCGAACGTTTCCTTCAACTTTGCGACGATCTCGCCAACCGTGCAATCCTGCCTGACGCATTCGACGATCAGTGGCATGAGGTTGCGATTCTCGCGCGCGGCGGAATCGAGTGATGCGAGGGCTGTCCCGACGCCGCCCTTGCGTTGAACACGAAACGCGCGCACACGCGCCACCTGATCGCGTTCGACCGATTCATCGATCGACATGATCGGCAACGTGGCCGAACCGTCGTCGACGAACTCGTTCACGCCGACGACGATGGCGCGCTTCTCCTCCAGCGCGCGCTGCGCGAGGTAGGCCGATTCGCCGATCTCGTGTTGCACGAAGCCGGATTCGATGGCCTCGCGCGCGCCGCCCATCGCGTCGATCCGTTCGATCAGCGCCCGCGCTTCGCGCTCGATGTCCAGTGTGCGCGACTCGATCTCATACGAGCCGGCCAGCGGATCGGCGAAGTGCGTCACGCCCGTCTCGTGCGCGAGGACCTGCTGCGTGCGCAGCGCGATCTTGGCCGACTCCTCCGTCGGCAGCGCCAGCGCTTCATCGCGCGAATTCGTGTGCAGCGACTGGCAGCCGCCCAGCACTGCCGCCATCGCCTGGTAGGCCACGCGGACGACGTTGTTCTCCGGCTGTTGCGCCGTCAGTGTCGAGCCGGCGGTCTGCGCGTGGAACCGCAGCGCCAGCGACCTCGGATCCTTCGGCGCGTAGCGCTCGCGCATCAGTTGCGCCCACAGCTTTCGCGCCGCGCGGAACTTCGCAACCTCTTCGAGAAAATCGTTGTGCGCGTTGAAGAAAAACGAAATGCGTGGCGCGAAGACGTCGACGTCGAGCCCGCGCTCCACCGCCGCCTGCACGTACTGCAATCCATTGGCGAGCGTGAACGCAACCTCCTGCACTGCCGTCGAGCCGGCTTCGCGGATGTGATATCCGGAGACGGAGATCGTGTTCCACTTCGGCACCTCGGTCGCGCAGAACTCGAAGATGTCCGTCACGATGCGCAGCGACGGCGTCGGCGGAAAAATGTACGTTCCGCGCGCCGCGTACTCCTTGAGAATGTCGTTCTGGATGGTGCCGGAAAGTTTCGTCCACGCGATTCCGCGCCGCTCGGCCACCACCAGCAACAGCGCCAGCAGGATCGACGCCGGCGCGTTGATGGTCATCGAAATCGACACGCGATCGAGCGGGATGCTGTCGAACAGCAACTCTACGTCCTCGATCGAATCGATCGCAACGCCGACGTTCCCGACTTCGCCGCGAGCGCGCGGATCATCCGAATCCATCCCGATCTGGGTCGGCAAATCGAATGCGACCGAGAGTCCCGTCGTGCCGCGCTCGAGCAGATAGCGATAGCGCTTGTTCGACTCCGCGGCGGTCGAGAAGCCGGCGTACTGGCGCATCGTCCACAACTTGCCCTGGTACATCGAGCGCTGTGGGCCGCGCGTGAACGGGAACGCGCCCGGCTCGCCGAGGTCGTTCGCGGCATCGAACTTGCGCACATCGAGATCGTCCGCATCGAAAAAAAGTTTCTCGTCGGCCATTGCAGGCAATGATAGCGGGCGATGAGTGGTCAGTGGTCAGTAGTCAGGGAAGCGGCCAGGGAAACTTCTGACCACTGACCACTGACCACTGGCCACTTCTCAAGCAACCTATAATCCGACGCCCTTGCCTCACTTCCGATCATGAGCGTCAGCGGCAATCTCAAAACGATGCTTCCCGGCGATCTGCTCCAGTGGCTGAGCCTTGGACAGAAGACCGGCACACTCTGTCTCCGCAACAAGGGGACCGAGAAGAAGATCTTTTTCCGCAACGGCCGCGTGATCTCCTCCGCCTCCAACGATCCACGCGAATACCTCGGCCAGTTCCTCATGAGCCACGGCTACATCACCGAGCCCGAGCTGATGAAGGCGATGGAAGTGCAGGCGCAGTCGCGCATCCTCCTCGGAAAAATCCTGGTGATGATCGACGTCATCACCGAGGAGGATCTGCAGCGGCTGATGCGCCTGAAAGCGGAGGAAGAGATCTACGACATCTTTCTCTGGAATGAAGGCGACTTCGAGTTCGCCGACGATGACCTGCCGCAGATGGAGATGATCCCGCTGCAGGTCGACGTCACCGGCTTGATCATGGAAGGAACGCGCCGCGTCGACGAGTGGAACCGCATCCACACGCTGATCGGACACGAAGGGCTGATCCCGAATATCGTCAAAGAGATCCCGGAGGAAGAGCTCGAGGACGACGCGCAACGCACCGTCATCAACGCAATCGACGGAAAACGTTCGCTCGCGGAGCTCGTGCTGGAAAGCCGCTCGTCATCGTTCAACGTGGCCTCGACCGTGTTTCACCTGACGCGAGAAGGCTACGTGAAGCTGACCGATCCGACGATCGTGGTGCTGCCGACTGCGGCGAGAACCGATCCCGACTCTGCGCCGTTTGAGGAGTTCTCCGAGGACGACGAGATCGTGTCGCTGATCGCGCGTGCGCAGCAATCGATGCGCGGACGTGAATACGAGAAAGCGCAGAGGCTGCTGAAAGCGGCCGAGAACCTCGATCCGAATCATCAGCGCGTCCGCAACGCCATCAAAGGTGCCGAGGCCGCCATCCTGTCCGATCTGCGTGGACAGGGCTTGCACGACTCAAAAGTGCCGCGCGTCGCAAAACCGTTGGAAGAAATCACACAGATGAATTTCACGCCGAACGAAGGCTTCATGCTCTCGCGCATCAACGGCCAGTGGGACCTCGGCTCGCTCATCAAAATCAGTCCGATCCGAGAGCCGGACGCGATGCTGATCTTCTACAAGCTCTGGCGTGACGGCATCATCGCGCTGGAGTGATTCGCCCGGCACGACACTTGCTGAATTGCGTTTCCGTGAGCGAGTTATTTGATGAGGTGCTGGAACGGACGATCGACGAAGCCGATAACGGCGCCCGTCAGCGCACTGACGCGGAAGCTGATATGGCGAACGTGCTCCAGTGGATCACGCGCCTCCGGCAAGCAGACACCGCGGATCCGACCACGCTCGCGCCCGCCTGGATGAATGGGTAGCAACGGAACGCCGGCGTCTCGCCGGCTGGCCCGGCTGCGTCCTCGCTGCCGAACGCCCAAACCCAACATTTGCTGATAACGCAGCCTCCCCGTCGGCGTAGCCGACGTGAGAACCGTAGCCCACGCGTTTCACGCGTGGGTGCGCTGAGGCGAGCGGCGAGTGAGCCCGCCTTGGCGGGCGACAGAAAGCTTTCTTTCGCGCGCTGAAGCGCGCTCCCAATTTCGCGCGAAACGGATTTCCCCCGGCTCAAAGCCGGGGGCTACGGTTCTTACGCCGGCTACGCCGACGGGTCCGACCAGGTCACCACGAATCGCTCGCGCCGCCGCCTCCGGAATCGCCGCCGCCTCCGTCGAAACTCGAATCCGAGGACGACGATGATGAGGAGTCGGAAAACGAATCGGACGAGGACAACGACGTCCACGACGACGAATCGTCGGACGGAATCGGCATCACGCCGGATGAACGTGCGATCGGACCGCGCCGGCGTACTCGCACGATGAACAGGACAATGAATCCGACGAGACCGAACAGGGATAGGACAACGATGGCAATGGCAACCGGGGACGCCTTGATCTTCCTCCCCCTCGCCTCGTGCGCAGTTTGCCCGCTTCCCTTCAAAGCCTCGCCGCGAACGACGGCGAGGATTGCATCGGCACCCTGCTCGACTGCGCCGTCGTAATCCGCGGCTTTGAGCCGCGGCTTGATGATCGTGCTCGTGATCTGCTTCGACTTCGCATCGGTCAGCACGCCTTCGAGGCCGTAGCCGACTTCGATGCGCATCTTGCGATCGCCGGTGAAGAGGAAGAGCACCGCTCCGTTGTCCTTCCCCTTCTGGCCGACGCCCCATTGATGCATCGCGTCGTTCGCGAACTGCTCAATCGTTGAATCCGTCGGCAGACTGCGATCAACGTAGACCAGGATTTGATTCGACGTATCGCGCTCGAACTGCGCCAGCTTCTCGTTCAACGCATGGACGCGCGTTGCGTCGAGCACTCCGGCTTTGTCGGTGACGTACGTGGCCGGCTTCGGCGGCATTGTGATCGTGGCGACGAGCGCGAGAACGAATGCGAGCATCACTTCCACTCGTCGATCAGATTCATGAACTCGCCGAACAGATGGAATGAGTCATGCGGCCCCGGCGCGGCCTCGGGGTGATATTGCACGGCCAGCACCGGCTCGCTCTTGTGCCGGAAACCTTCCAGCGTCTGGTCGTTGAGATTGATGTGCGTGTGCTCGATGTCGTTCGCGTTCAGCGAATCGGGATCGACCGCGAAGCCGTGATTCTGCGCGGTGATCTCCACGCGTCCCGTGCGCAGATCCTTGACCGGATGATTGCCGCCGCGATGCCCGAACTTTAGCTTGTATGTGCGGCCGCCGAGCGCGAGGCCGAGAAGTTGGTGACCGAGGCAGATGCCGAAGATCGGGACCTTGCCGATGAGATGGCGGATGTTCTCCTGCGCATACGTCACCGGCTCGGGATCGCCCGGTCCGTTCGACAGCATCACGCCGTCGAAATGCTGCGCGAGGATTTCGTCCGCGTGCGTGGTGGCGGGATAGACGGTGACGTCGCAACCTTCCTGCGACAGATGGCGGAGGATGTCGCGCTTGACGCCGAAGTCGTAGAGCGCGATGCGCTTCGTCGGCTTCGCGGGCGGCTCATCGAATGTGTACGGACGAAGCGCCGTCACTCGCTGCACGAGATCGAGTCCGCTCATCGACGGCGCGCGGCGGATTTCGTCGACGATCGATTCGACGCTGCGGTCGCTCTCGCTCGTGATCATGCCGCGCATCGCGCCGAGGTTGCGGATGCGGCGTGTCAGCGCGCGGGTGTCAATTCCCTGGATCGCGGAGATGTTGTTGCGCGCGAAGAAATCGGCCAGCGACATCTCCGAAAGCGCGTTCGACGGCTCCGCGATTGCGTCGCGGACCACGAACCCCGCCACCTGCGCCTGCTCGTTCTGCGCGACCGCCGCCTCGATCCCGTAGTTTCCGATGTGCGGATACGTCATCACCACGATCTGAAATCGATACGAAGGATCGGTGGCGATTTCCTGGTAGCCGGTCAGCGACGTATTGAAAACGACCTCGCCGATGGAGTTGGCCGTCGCGCCGAACCCCTCACCGTCGTACACGGTTCCATCTTCGAGAATGAGGCGCGCGGGCATTTGCGGGGCGGATTATACGGGCGCTTACTCGTGGCGCAGCGCTTCGACCGGATTCAATCGCGCCGCCCGCAGCGATGGCAGGATCGTGGCGCCGAACGACACCGCCAGCGAGAAGGTGGCGATGATGGTCAGATCGATCGGCCGCGTCACGAACGGAATCGACGACACGAAGTAGACCTGCGCGATCTCCGGCGGGAACGACACGAGGTTGTAACGCGTGATCACCCAGCAGATCACCACGCCGAGGAGTATGCCGGTGGCCGTGCCAAGGAGGCCGACCATCGTCCCGTACCAGACGAAGATGCGGCTGACCGTGCCCGACTCCGCGCCCATCGACGACAGGATCCCGATCTCCTTCCGCTTCTCGTGAACGGTCATGATCAGCGTCGAGACAATGTTGAACGTCGACACGAACACGATCAGGCCGATCACGATGAACAGCACGAGCTGCTGGATCTTCAGCATCGAAAAGAGCTGCCGGTTCATGTCGCGCCAGTCGCTGACGGCGTAGCGATGCTGCGTGCGCGCATCGATGGCGCGCGAGACCACGTCGAGGTCGGCGCCCGGGACGAGCTTCACCTCGAGCAGATTCGCCGCTCCCGGCGCGTTGAGCAACGACTCTGCTTCATGCAGATCGATGAAGAGCCAGCGCGCATCGAATTCGTAAAAGCCGGTGTCGAAGACGTTCGTGACGACGAACGACGCGGTGCGTGGCAGAAAGCTGCCGCTGTCCTCGACCGGAACGGTGATGCTGATCGACTGTCCCGCCGTCACGCCGAGCTTCGTGGCCAGGTAGCGTCCGACTGCGACGCCGCGCTCCCCTTCGCGGGTGTTGAACGCGCGCCGCGGACCGACGATCTTCGCCAGCATTTGCGATTCGGCCGCGCGCGACGGTTCGATGCCTTTGAGCATCGTCTCCGTCCCGGTCGAGCTCCGCTCCGTCGTCACCAGCGCGCTCTTGAACAACACCGGCGCCGCTTCGGCGACCCCCGGCGTTTGACGAACGGCGGCGACGAGCCGCTCGGTATCTTCGATCGGTCCGCCTACGGAGTAGACGAAGATCTCCGCGTTTCCGCCGAGAAGTTTTCGCTGCAGGTCGCCGCGATAGCCGGTCATGAGCGCCATCGAGATCACCAGCGCCATCACGCCGATCACTAATCCGAGCACCGACACGAAGCCGACCGCCGACACGAGGCGGTCGGTCGGACGCCGCAGGTACCGCCACGCGATCTGCCGGGAGAGGTTCATTGCTTGTAGTTTATGGGAGTGGGGAGTTGGGTGTGGGGCGTGGGAGCGAAGCCGGCGCACTCGCGAGAGCTGCCGCGCGCAGCGCGAACGGAACGCTGGCGTCACGCCGGCTGGCTCGGCGGCGTCTCGCCGCCGAATGGGAGGCTCGCAAGGGCGCGTTGTTATCAGCGAAAGTAGAGGGGTGGGCGGTCCGGCGGCGGGACGCCGCCGGGCCAGCCGGCGAGGACGCCAGCGCTCCTTTGCTGACGCTCTTGCACGCCTGTCTCAGCACCGATCTTGCTCTTCCCCACCGCGTGAAACTCAAGGCCATCATCTTCGACATCGACGGCACGCTCGTCGACTCCAACGACATTCATGCCCGCTGCTGGATCGAGGCGTTCGAACATTTCGGGAAGCATTTCGAGTGGGACGTCGTCCGAGGGCAGATGGGAAAAGGGGGCGACCTGCTCGTTCCCGATCTGCTCAACGCGCGCGAGATGCGCAAGTTCGGCGAGAAGCTGAAGGAGTATCGAACCAAACTATACAAAGACAAGTACCTGAAGGATGTGAAGCCGTTTCCGCGTGTGCGCGAGCTGTTCGAGACACTGCACTCGCGCGGCATCAAGCTCGCGTTGGGATCGTCCGGCGGTCAGGATGAGGTGAAGTACTATACGGCGCTTCTCGGCGTCGGCGACCTTCTCGAAGGCTCGACGTCGAAGCACGATGCCGAGTTCTCCAAGCCGTCGCCGGAGATTTTTCAGGCGGCGCTCGAAACGCTCGGCACCGAGGCAGACAATACGCTCACCGTCGGCGACACGCCCTACGACATTCTCGCTTCACATCGCGCCTCGCTGGCGATCGCGGCGGTCTTGTCGGGCGGTTTCGAACGCGAGCTGTTGACGAAGGCAGAGTTTCTCTTCGACGATGTCGGGGAGCTGGTGAGAGAGATCGAACGCGTCGATGAGTACTTCAACAACGAATGAGCCGGCATTGGCCGCTCCCCCATCCGTCCACAGCCGCGCCATCGTCGTCGATGGCCACTGCGACACGCCCTATCGCCTGATCCGCCACAACCTGCACCTCGGCGAGCACGATCCCGAGGCGCAGCTCGATCTGAAATCTCTGCGCGAGAGCGGCATCACCGCGTCGTTCTTCGCTTCCTACGTGCCGCCGTTCTACGCCGGCCGAGGGGCGGCGCGGTTCGCCTATCGCCTCATTGAGCTCATTCACGACGAGGTGCGGCGCAATCCCGACGTGCTCACGTTCTGCAACGACTCGGCGGGGATTCGGCAGGCGAAAGCAGACGGCAAGATCGCGATCATGATCGGCGTCGAAGGCGGCCACGCCATCGAAGACTCGCTCTCGATCCTGCGCGATTTCTACAACCTCGGCGCGCGCTACCTCACGCTGACGCACGTCAACACGAACAACTGGTGCGACTCGTCCGGCGATCCGGGCCGCCACAACGGCCTCACCGATTTCGGACGCGACGTCGTGCGCACGATGAACGACCTCGGCATGATCGTCGACATCTCGCACGTCTCCGACGCCGCCTACTACGCGGTGCTCGAAACGACGCGCGTGCCGGTCGTGGCCACGCATTCGTCCTGCCGTGCGCTCTGCCGCCATCCTCGCAATATGACCGACGCGATGCTGCGCGATCTGGCGAAGAACGGCGGCGTCTGCATGATCAACTTCTTCTCCGCCTTCCTGAACGATCGCGTGGCCGAGGTCATCATCAATTCGCAGAAACGCGTGAAGAGCGAATCGGCGGGCGGTACCGAGGAGATGCCGAACGATTCCACCGACTGGGATCTTTACCTCGAATGGTTCAAGACCCTCGGCTGCCCCCAGGCGACGCTCGATGACGCTGCCGACCATGTGATCCACGCGGCGGAAGTTGCGGGCATCGATCATGTCGGCATCGGCAGCGACTTCGATGGTGTTCCGGCCTTGCCGAACGGACTGCAGACGGCGGCCGGGCTGCCATTGCTGACGGCGCGTTTGCTGGAGCGCGGGATGTCCGAGGACGATGTTGAAAAGGTGCTCGGCGGGAACTTTTTGCGGGTGTTTGGGGAAATTGAAGCTGGGCGGCGCGCTTGAATGAATGGCGATCGCACGGCTACCGGAGATCCTGACAATCCGCTTCGCGGCTCGTCAGGATAAACTTCAAAAACAACATGGCTAACGACGTACAACAACTTCGCGATCTGGCGCGGGCGTTCTGGGCGGGTCAGCCCATCGCCTGCCCGAAACATATCGGCGCGACAATGACGGGCAGCTTTGCGCAGACCACCTTCGCCGATCACATCGTCCTGTCTTGCCAGCGCGGCCGAGAGAGCATCACCATTCCGCAGCGGCCGCGGCAGATGGAGTTTCATCGCCAGCAGGTCGAGGGATTCCTCGAAAACATCGAGCGCGGCGACGCCAACCTCTGCTATCGCTGCCAGTCCGAGCTGGTGATCGAGTCCACCGCCAATCCTGATACCGGCTTGGCCGAGTACTCATTCACTTGCGTGCGCTGCCTGTCGTACGGAACGTGGAGCGGCCAGACGGCCGAGCTCGCCGGCGTCAACAAATAAAGATAATTTTCGACTCAGGGGGTAGGGATCGACGCCTTTCCGTCACTCCTAGAGTAGGAGATTTTTTGTGCAGGCGATGGCTGTGGAAACATACGACTGGATTGATACGACGAATCTTTCTGCCCTGGTGGCGAACTTCGCGCGCGTTCACATGCTCCTCTCGATGTTCGATGGAGACCCGCAAAAGTGGATCGAATTTCTGGAGTGGAACGGCACGGACGAGGAACGCCGCCGCGACCTTCCGTTCGCCGAGGATCTCAAGCGGCGCATCGCGGAAGACCCGGAGTATCTGGACCGGCTTCGGCACTTGGTTCGCGATTTCTCGACGCTGGTGTAGGCGCGTAGCGTGTTCACCATCGGAGCGCTGGCGTCCTCGCCGGCTGGCCCGGCGGCGTCTCGCCGCCGCGCCGCCGAATCCTTGAATTTCGCTGGTAACGAGACACGCGTGCAAGTCTCCCATTCGGCGGCGAGGACGCCGCCGGGCCAGCCCAATGACCTTGACTTAAGCGCTTGCGCGTCGTGCGCCGTCGGAATGCTGGCGTCCTCGCCCACGAGGACGCCAGCACTACGCGACCTCTTCCAACGACGCTGGACGTCTCTGATCTCTTTCTGAGGCCTGAAACGCGATTTCAAAGGCATTTCTGCTCAAGGCCACGCTCGCCGCCCTCTTCCGAAGGAAAAAGTGCTCCAGCGCGAAGGCCATGGCCCTCCTACGCAAGCACAACACGCTGTTATGCTACGTCCATGGACCTATTTAACAGGCTTCGAATGCCTCTTTGGAGGTCGGAAACGCGATTTCGAAGGGCGTTTCTGCTCACGGTCAGGGTCGGCGTCCTCTTCGGAAGGAGAAAAATGCTCCTGCATAGGTCCCTGGACCTCTCGATCAAGCAAAAAATGCTGTCGATTACCTCCATGGACCTATTGAATAGGCTTAGAATGCTTGTTTGGAAGCCAATTTTGCTCTCGAAGAGGAAGAAGCTCCTTCCAAAGAGGGGAAGTTCCTTGCTGAGGAGGTGAAAATCCTTACTCGATAGGGCCATGGACCTAACGATTAGGGTCTCTCGATCATTAATCCATCCATGGTTGTATTATTGAGGCCGATGCCGCGATCCACACGTGCCGATCCTGACGCAGTCCGCTTCGGAGAGATCCTGCAGCGCGAACGCCTGGCTCGCGGATGGACGATTCGCAAGCTCGCGCAGCGCTCCGGCATGAACGCTCAGTACCTCGGCGTCGTCGAGGCGGGCGGGAACG
>DASYJF010000010.1:0-4363 GCA_035996815.1 Thermoanaerobaculia bacterium
TAACGCAGCACTTGCGCAAGCCTCCCATTCGGCAGCGAGACGCAGCCGAGCCAGCCGGCGAGACGCCAGCGTTCCGTCCGCTGCGCTGAATTGGCGCGCGCTCCGCGCGCCGCCGAATCAGCGTCTTTCATGGGGATCTTCGCGCTCCCCGGTGGCCTGATTACTTCGCCCTTCTCTTCAATTTCCGCAATGCCTCGAGCTCGTCCATCTGCTTCAGCATCGATCGGACGAGCGTGTCCTTCTCGATTGCTCCTTCGAGCAGGTCGGCCAGCTCCTCCGACGCAATGTCCGGCTCCCTGCTGTGGAACGCCCCTTCCCGGAGGCGCGTCACCGTGCGGCGAACCTCCGCGTAGGTCATGGAGGGCGCGAGCCAGGGGAAGGCTCCCCTGATCTGCTCGAAACGGAGGAACATCGACTGGAGACGCTTGCGCGCCTCCCCGATGAGAAATTCGCGGTCTTTCCTTCTCATGCGCGTTCTCTCTTTCTCATGAGCGGGGGAAAAACGACCGGGCGCGCCTTGCACGCGCCCGGTCTCCCCATGGAAATGATGACTCTAAGTCTCGAATGTGGTTACGGGTACCGGAGACGACGGCGGTGCAGGAGTCTGCGCCGCTTTCTTGCGGCGCTTGAAACTCTTCAATCGCTTGATCTCCGCCAGATGCGGTACGAGCGCTGCGTGCGCCGGATCGCGGGCCAACTGCGCGCCGATCGTGAACGCCTGCGTGGCGATGAGCGCGATACGCTGGCGGCGAATGAGATTCGCCCCGGCGACGCCGTTCAGCATCGCCCGCAACTCATCTTCCAGCGCCGTCCAGCGATTGGCCTCGTCACACAGTTGACGCACGGCGGCGGCCGGCTGGCCAACCGCCTGTGACACGTTTTCGAGTGCTCCGATGACATTGATCGACGCCTGCAGAATCGGGTTCGTCGTCCGTGCGTGGTTGCGCAACGTGACGCGCTGCGCCGCCGTCAGCGGCGTTACTTCGCCGATCTGCAGGCGCATTGCGCGCAACGCTTCGACCGCCTCCTCGGGTGTCCATGCCGGCACGGGCAGCGGAATCTCCACAGCGGCGGCCGGGGTGATTGTTTCGTGGTTCGTGGTTTCCTGATTGGTATCCATTTGCTGGTCCTCCTTAGACCATTGGTTAAGGCCGGAGGAGCCAACGAGCACTTTGTGCACGAGTGCAGGCGGCCACCGGCTGGAGGAGACGGCCACGCGCCGCTCATCCGGTTGATGTTTTCCCGAAGTGCGCACACTTCGAGAGCCCACGGCAGGAGGAGCAACGCTCAACTCCCGCAGGGATGAGAACCGCACTATCCAGCGCACCTTCTCACCCGTTGGCCGCCGGGAACGAGGGGCTCTCACGAGCGCCGGTTCCCATTTCGCTGAACCGCCTAGGCAGTGCAACGAAGCCCAGTATTTTAGCAGGTTCAGCGGTAATGTCAACTGCCGTTTTTTTGGGGTAGTGTCCTAAGTTCCATTTCCGCCCCATCCCGCAGGCCGGTTTCGTGGCACTGGGGATGTCGTTGGCGATCGTCGCGCTATCCGCCTTCTTCTTTTTTGCTCGCGTCGTGATGGGTCAGTTGGAACGTACCTCGGACTGGCCGATACCAACCGATTGCTTCAGTCTCGTAAGTCTTGCCGAATACATCGGCGTAAGCGATCTTCGCGATGACGTCGAGCGGTGCTTCGCCGATATTGACATCGTCAATAGCGTCAGAGTTAAAGCCGGTAATGAACTGAGCAAACTCCAACTCGGCATGCTCACCAGCACCAAGGATGATGTTGGCCGCTCTGGTAATCAATGGCTTGCGCGGCGGTTCGAGGAATCGAACGATAAGCTCGCAGCGCAAAGTCACGTGTTCCGCACGGCTGCGCCCGTAATTCTTAAAGACGACGACTACCACCGCTCCGGCGGACTCTTTCAGCGGCGGCGTGAAGTAGATGTTTTCAACAAGAACGTCAGCCCTCTCCAGCGTTTCTAGAGCACGCGTCGCGGTGTCGGCAGCGCTTTTTGCGGCATCGGCAGCCTTCGTCGTCGCCGCCAACCCTTTGAGCATCAGATACGACTGCCATACAGCCAGACAAGCCAAAACGATAGTAGCTACGGCGACCGCGATGGCCGTCGCCTCCGGCCATATCTCGACCGCGTGCTGTTGCGGCGCGGCGCTATGGCTCTGTGTTCCGGGCGGCGCCTGATTCCGGAGTGCTATTTCGGCTTTCGATTGAACGACCGGAAGCGGGGCGTGCTCGGTTTTCTTCTCGTTGCCGGAAGTTGTTTTTTGTTCTCCCTGACCATGATTCTGCTGGTCCTGAGTGGCTTTAGCTGGAGTTGGGGATGGTGGCCGTGATGATGTCGCCGTCACCACGAGAGCCAAAACCGCCACGGCGCGAATCATGGCGCGATGATAGCGCTACGTTATCCCGGACCGGGAAACAGGTACGTTTGCCGCGAAGTCGCGTTCTAACCTCCGCCTTCGCGGGGCAAGGGGCGACTCCAGGTTGCGGTCGATCTCTGGATACGTCCGCGCTCTGAGCGTAGCGCTGACGCTTCCCACCAATTACGGCGACACCAAATAACTCCTGTACAGCTAGCAACGACGCTGCGGTACCCTGCCACAAGGCGCTTCGACAACGAATCGCGCGCCGCCGGGGGCGATGGATGGGCGCAAAAAAGTTTTTCGCCAAATGGGTTACCGACATCACGCCCAACGCAAAGTGGGACCTCACGAGGTATGCCCTCTTGACGGCGTTGGCTGGCCTCTTGGCGTTCAGTATTTGGGCGACGTCAAGACTGTCACCGCTTCTTAACGGGCTTACCATGCAGCAAAGAGTGACCGTGCTTGTATTCGTTATCGGATTCTGTGCGGTCTCTTTTGTGTCTGTTTTGTGGGTGCTGTTCCCGAGAACTACCTTGTCTCCGCTTTACCGATTAGTCGAATCGCTAGCGAATGACCGGCAATCTCCGCAAAAGGCAGAAGAACCAGCTTCAATTTCGCCTGTTCCGCCACCACCGCCCTTGCCCGCACGACTACCTGTAGTTAAGGAGATTGATCTGCGCGTAGAAGTTTTAGACATCATTTTCAAAGAGCATCCAGCGGGACGCTATGGTGGACTCCTTACCGGCGCTGTTGATGGATGGTTCATTTTAATGCACCTACGAGTAACGAATCACGGCATTTCCGACGTAACCGTGACGGCTTGGAAGTGCCAGTTTGAAGTTGGGAATGAGACATGGATAAGTGAGGCATCGGTTACGCCTATTCCGCCTAATTGGTACGTCCAGAAGCCGCAAATCGCCTTTGCTAAATCGGGGGAGATAGAAATCGAGCGCCCAACGTTGGAGAGGGTGTGCGAGCGTGAACCGCTTAAGCGCGGCGTGCCTCACGCCGGTTGGATTCTCTTCGATCAACAAGTGCCTAGCTTTTATTGGGGTCCTCAAAACGCAGGGTTTCGCCTTGAGTTGCATGATTCACTGGGCGGCGTTCATTATCATGCGCAGCCTGCGAAGTGGAGTAAGAAGACAACAGAAATCCAGTACGAAGCGAGCGCCGAGGACATTGCTAAATCACTCTTTCCTCAAGATGCGAAGAAATAACTTCCATTTCGGGAACGAAGTCGTAGTTTCAAATCCTGTACTCTCTCTCGAAGATTTGCTCATAGTAGCGGCGATATACTGTGTGTCCTTCGGCGACACAATAGTGTTTACTCGAAGACATCACGATGCCGTCTGACGCTGCCCAGCTCCGCTCCCTCGGGAAGGCAATCCGCAAACTGCGGCACGAGCGCGGCTACTCTCAGGAGACGTTGGCAGAACTCGCCGACATCCATGAGAACCACGTCCGGCGCATCGAAGGCGGGACGGCGAACCCGAGCTACATCGTCCTCCTGCGGATCGCCCGCGCTCTCCGCGTCAGGCCGTCCGAACTACTCGGCTGATCACACGCATCCCCGCCGAGGAGTAGCATTCGGGCGAATCACGGCGAGTGCTGTTCGAGCACGTCGCCGTCGATCGGGATGACACCCAACACCCGCCGCGCCGCGGCGACGTTCATCGGATCGGCCATCGAGCAAATCACCGCGTGATCCGAACCAAGCTACGATCGTTACTTCATTCGCCGCGCATGCTAGTCCGTTCCCCGCACGTGCTAGTCGGGTCCCCGCGTGTGCTAGTCCGTTCACCGCGTGCGCGAGCCCGTTCGCCGCGTGCGCGAGCCCAATCACCGCGTGCGCGAGCCCGTTCACCGCGTGCGCGAGCCCGTTCACCGCGTGCGCGAGTCCAATCGCCGCGTGCGCGAGCCCAATCACCGCGTGCGCGAGCCCAATCACCGCGTGCGCGAGCCCAATCACCGCGTGCGCGAG
>DASYJF010000011.1:0-49935 GCA_035996815.1 Thermoanaerobaculia bacterium
CTGCCAGCCTGTCGAACGCTCGGATGTCGCTTGAAACGCAACACTTGCGCAAGCCTCCCATTCGGCAGCGAGACGCAGCCGAGCCAGCCGGCGAGGACGCCAGCGTTCCGACGGCGCACGACGCGCAAGCGCTTAAGTTAACGTCATTGGACTGGCCCGGCGGCGTCTCGCCGCCGAACCGCCAAACCCTCAAATTTTGCTGGTAGCACTGCGCTTGCAACAAGCCTCCCATTCGGCAGCGAGGACGCAACGAGGACGCAGCGAGACGCCAGCGTTCGGGCCGCGACACTGCGAAAAATGCTTACGTTGAGGCCATCACCCATTCGCCGTCGCGCATCGTGCGCGTGACGAGGTTCACGCCGAAGTGGTAGACGAGGTGCAGGTAGTTGGGCGCGTCGAGGAGGACCAGGTCGGCGCGTTTGCCCGGTTCGATCGAGCCGGTTTCGTTCGCGATCTGCAGCGATGCTGCGCCGTTGAGCGTGGCGGCGGTCAGCGACTCTTCGACGGTCATCTTCATTTGCAGCGTCGCGAGTTGCATCACCATCGGCATCGACTCGGTCATCGACGTTCCCGGGTTGCAGTCGGTTGATAGCGAGACGATTGCGCCGGCATCGATGAGTTGGCGGGCGGGCGCGTAGCGGTCCGACATGAGGAAAAAGCTCGTCGCCGGAAGCAGATTCGCGACGGTGTTCGATGCGGCCAACGCAGCGATGCCGTCGTCGGAAATCTGCATCAAATGATCGGCTGATGCGCAGCCGAGGGATGCGGCGAGCGCGGCGCCGTTGGTGTCGGAGAGCTCGTCGGCGTGCATGCGCGGAATCAGGCCGAGGGCGGCGCCGGCGTGCAGAACGGCATCACCCTCTTCGTTGGTGAAGACGCCGCGCTCGACGAAGACATCGCAGAAAACCGCCAGCTTCTCGTCGGCGACGGCGGGAAGAATCTCGCCGATGATCGTGGAGACATAGCCGCGGCGCGCCGACGCGCTGCTTCGGCCCTCGGGTGGAAAATCGTGCGCGGCGAGACAGGTCGGGATGAGGCGAACGGGCGACTGCTCGTTCGCATCGCGAATGGCGCGCAGCTGTTTCAACTCGCCTTCGACCGATAATCCATATCCGCTCTTCGCCTCGGCAGTCGTCGTCCCGTAGCGCGCCATGGTGCTAGCACGGGCGAGGATGTTGCCGACCAGTTCCTGCTGCGATGCGCGCCGCGTTGCATGGACGCTCGAGGCGATGCCGCCGCCCGACGCGGCGATCTGTTCGTACGTCTCGCCCTGCAAGCGGCGGTTGAACTCCGTCTCGCGATAACCGGCGAACGGCAGATGCGTGTGCGAGTCGATGAAGCCGGGCACGGCGGTGGCGCCGCGCGCGTCGAAGTCGGTGTCGATGTTCGAGCGGAGATCGGCGTCGATGTCGGACTCTCTTCCCACGAAGGCGAAGCGACCGTCGCGAACGACGATGACCGCGTTGTCGTAGACCGCCAGCTCGCGCATGGCGCGTGCGCGCAACGCGGCGCGGCCGAGCGGCGTGGCGATCTGCGACAGATTGCGGATGAGGAGGACGCGGGAGTCGGGTGTCGGATGTCGGAGAACGACCGAGGGACGCAGCTCTGCTCCGACTCCCGACACCCGACCCCCTACTCCCGCGCCCGAAACATCGCCGTGATCGGCTGCTCGTTCGCTTCCTGCTCGGCGTCGAGCATCACGAGTTGCTGCATCGTATCGAGCATCGACTGCAGCTTGTTGCGATTGCCGCGGCGTTCGATCTTCAAATCCTGAATGGCGCGTTCGAGATCGCCGACGCGCGACATGGCCTGCGACGTCAGGCGGTCCGACAACAGCTCGGCATCCTTCACGATCAGCTCGGCCTCTTTGTGCGCGTTTGCCCGCACATCCTCGGAAACTTTCTGCGCGGAGAGCAGCGTGTCTTTGAGGATGCGCTCGCGGGCGTTGTGCTCTTCGAGCTCGTCGCGCAGCATGGCGTTCTCGCGCGAGAGCCGGTCGACGTCCCTGACCAGCCGTTCGACCTCCTCGGCGATCAGGTGCAGGTACCCGCGAACTTCATCGACGTTGTAGCCCTTCAGGCCGCGAGCGAACGTCTGCTTCTGAATATCAAGCGGTGTGAGACCTTGCATCGACACCCTCCCATCACAATCAACGGTGAGTATAACCGTCAAATAAGTGTGGCTTTGTATGGTACAGAGCATCAATTAGCCTTCCACTCGCACAAGGAGCCGCAATGAAGACACGGATCGCGATGGTCCTCCTGACGCTCTTGGTCACGATTTCAGCGTCGGCCGGAGTTCCCGATAACGACGCCACCTGCGATATCAAGGTCGGTCCCGCGGCAACATTGCTCCTGCCCTACTTCGAAATCGATCTGCAGAACGGCGAACAGACCTCGCTGTTCACGATCACGAACGTATCGCGCTATTCGCAGATCGCGCACGTGACGCTCTGGACTGACTGCGCCTTCCCCGTTCTCACGTTCAACATTTTTCTTGCCGGATACGACGTTCAGAGCATCAACCTGCAGGACATCCTGGTCCGAGGCATTGTGGCGTCGCCGGTGGGGACAGGGCCAACGACGGTGAAGTCGCCGCTGGGAGCGCTGACCGCGCCACCGGGCGGACCCGGTTATGCCAACCCGAACTTCAAGGCAGTGATCGACTGCGATGCCGCTCCCGGAATCATCCCGCAGACGGTCATGGCTGCTGTTCGCCAGGCGCTGACTGGCGTCTACAATCCGGGTGGCTTAGCATCTTGCCCGAATCAAGTCGGTGACCAGCACGCCGACGCAATCGGCTATGCAACGATCGACGTCGTCGGAAGCTGCACGACCCGTTTGCCCTCGGACCCGCTGTACTACACGACCGATCTCCTCTTCGACAATGTCCTGATCGGCGACTATCAGCAGATTGGCCCGAAGCCGGCGGGGACATCATTCGCATCGTTTGATGCCGGTGGCAATCCGATGGTTCATATTCGCGCGATCCCCGAGGGAGGGGCAGCGGGATCGAATGTAGCGACGGAGCTGCCGTACACGTTCTATGACCGCTACACGCCGGCCACCAACCGAACCCAGGATCGGCGGCAGCCATTGCCGTCGGCATTCGCCGCCCGTTTCATTCAGGGAGGCACGGCGGCCTTTGCCACGAACTACACGGTCTGGCGGGAGGGATTCGGCAGTGGCGCGTGCGGCAGCGCGCTCGCGTTGAACGGTCAGCTGCCCGTCGTGGACCTCCAACGTTTCGACGAACACGACAACCCAAATGTGATTCAACCGTGCACAGCCTTATGCGTGCCCATACAAAACCCCATACTCCCGGCCACGTCCTCCAGTTCAACAGCCAGTGGGAACTATCCCTCAATAAGCACCGCTGACGTCGGAGGGTGGATGTATCTGAATCTCAACAATGGCGGAAGCACCGGTTACTCAGTCACGACGCATAGCGTTGTTGGTGATGTTCCAAGGGTAATCACAGGAGCTGGCAGCACGAGCGCCCTCGCGCCTGCCGGCTCGGCGACAGTCGGACCCCGTCCCAGCCAGAACTGGGTAACGATCACCATGTTCGGCAACCTCGGCACGAAGCGAATGGTCGCCGAGTTCGACGCTGCATCGCTCGGCAACGGATGCTCACCAGCCGCATTGGTTACGGCGGCGAACTTCGGCAGCGGCACCATCGGCCCCGCTGGCGGTGTCTTTGTCTGTCCGCCCGGCACAAGCTTGTCGGACAGCACGACGACGCTCTGCAAAGGCACCAACATCAATCCGCGGCCGTGATTCAGCGAACGGCCATCGCGCCGTAGAGGTACAACGCCACACCGCGAAGGATGTAGATCGCGAGCAGGAGCAGCAGCGGCGACCAATCGATGCCTCCCGTCTTGTGCGGCGGGACGAGACGGCGGAACGGGCGCAGGAACGGGCTGGTCATGCGCGTGAAGATGTCGTTGAGCTGATTGAGGATCACGTAGGCCTGTTTGTAGCGCCAGCGGAACGACGTCTGCGCGGCGAAGAAAAGCAGCCACGAGATGATCACCCACACTAGGACGATCCACTGGATCACCTGTAGGACCATCAGAAACGCGTTGAAGAATGGCGTGATGATTCCCATCTATCCTCGGCTCCCGAAAATCGCGCGGCCGACGCGAACGATCGTCGATCCTTCCTCGATCGCGGTTTCGAAATCTTCGCTCATGCCCATCGATACGTGCCGCAGTCCGAGCGCGTCGCGCATCGACCGCAGCTCGCGGAAGTATGGACGCGACTCTTCCGGAGTGCCAATCGGCGGGATGGCCATCAGTCCGATGACGTGCAGCGACTGAAGCGCCGCGGCCTGCTTCGCGATCGATTCGACGTCGCCGCGCGCGATGCCGCTTTTCTGCGGCTCGTCGCCGATGTTGACCTGCAGCATGACTTCCTGGCGTTTGCCGTGAGCGTCCGCGGCGCGTGCGAGCTTCTCCGCGAGATCGAGCGAATCGACGGCTTGGATCACGTCGAAGAGCTTCACGGCATCCTTCGATTTGTTCGTCTGCAGATGTCCGATCAAGTGCCAGCGCGCGCTGCCGCGGACGAGCGGCTTTTTCTCGCGTGCTTCCTGCACGCGGTTCTCGCCAACTTCCGTGAGTCCCGCGTCGATTGCTTCATCGACGAATGAGGCCGGGAACGTTTTCGAAACGGCGACGAGCGTCACCTCATCGCGCGAACGTCCGGCGCGCTCGCACGCGCTCGCGATGCGCGCTTCGACCTCGGCGGCGTTCTCACGAATTGACACGATGCCGCTCGATCCATCGATCATTCGGAGTGCGTTCGGGACGATCGAGCGCGGCGTTCGCGAGACGGTCCGCGTCCTTGTTGCCGGCGCGCAGCGTGTGGCTGATCTTGAATTTCGGAAAATGGAGCGACAGCGATTTCGCACGCCGGAACAGCGGCACGAGGTTGGGATGCTTGACGCGATATCTGCCGAGCATCTGCTGCACGAGCAGCAGCGAGTCCGACACGATCTCGACATCCGTCGCGCCTTCCGACTTCGCCGTGGCCAGCGCTTCGAGCAGGCCGGCGTACTCGGCGACGTTGTTCGTGGTGGTGCCGAGGAAGCCGGAGATCTCGAGGATCTCGCCGTCGTCCTTGCGCATGTAGACGCCGTACGAGGCCGGTCCGGGATTGCCGCGGCATGCGCCGTCGACGTGGGCAGTGATCTTCAGGATGTGGGCATCTCCAGATAGAGGATGCGGCTGCAGCCTTCGCAGTGAACGAGATCGCCGCGTTTGAGCTGCTGCATGACCGCGGGCCGCACGCGTGTGCGGCACCCGTTGCAGGAGTCGGCCACGATCTTCGCCATGGCCATGTTCTGGCGCTGCTTGAAAATGCGATGGAACTCGCGGCGCAGCCGTTCGGGAAGCGACGCTTCGATCATCGCCGCCTTCGCCTTCAACTGCTCGACCTCGGTGCGCAGATCGCCGAGCGAGTGCTGCCACGCGTCGTGCTCCGTGTCCCAGCGCGACTTCAGATCGACGTTGCCCGCTTCGAGATCGTCGTGCTGTTTCTGCAGCGCCTCGACGTCCGTCATCGTCTTGAGCGTCGAGTCCTCGAGCTCTTTGACGTGCTTGCGGCTGGCGTCGATCTCCTTCCATGCCGCGGCGTACTGCTGCTGATTTTTCACCTGCATGAGCTGACCCTGATATTTCTTCAGGATCTCCTGCTGGTCGGACAGCTCACCGTCGACGCGCCGCCGTTCCTTCGAGTGCTGCTCGATCTGTTCGCGCAGCCGCTCCATGCTGGAGTTCACGTTCTGCCATTCGCGGTCGACGGCAGCGAAGGATTCCGGCTTGTTCGTCAGTTGTTTTTCACGATCACCGAGCTGCGACAGGACTGTTTGCAACTCCCAAAGCTTTTCAACGTCCTGATTCAACAATTGCCTCCAAAGACAGAAAAGGCGTTCCGGTGTTGGAACGCCTGTGCGGAATGAGAATGCCGGACCGGTCGATCGAGCGTCGCGCCGGCCGCGAACGATCGTCCACCCGGTCCGCGCCGGCAGGCGAGCAAATCGTTCGTGAGGTATGAGGTAATGCGCATCGTTTGCCCTGGTGGGTCCACCAGGATTCGAACCTGGGACCTGCCGGTTATGAGCCGGTAGCTCTAACCGCTGAGCTATGGACCCGGACGCGCGATTCTAGCAAAAGCATGGGCTGTGTCGATGGAAAGTTCGGGGAGTGGGGGGTTGGGAGTGGGGAGTGGGAGAAAAGCTCAAAGTCCGATGCGGCCGGGCTTTCTCCCACACCCCACCCCCTACTCCCCACACCCCTCAACGAATCTCGACCCGATCCCCGATCTTCATCGAGTAGCGCATCGCTACGATCTTGCCCGTCGCCGTGTGCGTATTCGTCGTCAGGATGCCGACCTCACCGAGAACCTGGTGGCGCTCGCCGGGTGTGACGTTGTCGCGGTAGACGGTCAGAAAGTCTCCCGGTTGAAGCTGATCGGCCTGGCCGAGGTTGACCTGCACGAGCAGGCCTTCGCCGAGTGCTGTGTCCCAGCCGCCTTGTGCGCTGACGATGAAGCCGTTGCGCTTGCCGCTGTTGGGGTCGCAGAACGCCGGCATGTCGGGGATGCGCGCGAGAGGAATCGGAATCTGCGGCAGCGGCTTGAGGCGCGCGCCGATGTGAATGTCATTGCAGGACTGCGTGATGATGCCGCGGGCGTGGTGATCGTCCGCGCAGAGCACGCGAATCTGTCCCTGGTAGACGTACTCGCGTCCGACAAACTGCAGCCGCTTGCCCGGATGCGCGACCATCTCGCCGCGCTCGACCACGATGTAGGTATCGCCGGCAACGAGGCCGGTGGCCGTGCCGCCGTCGAGCATCACCAGATCGCCGGCCGCGCCGGTGATGTCCTGCCGGACTTCGCCTTCCTGATAACGCATCTCGGCGTCTTCCCATGATTGAATCGAGTTCGGCATCGGCTCGGCGGGATCGCCGATGTAGCCGTAGCAGTAGACGTCGAATTCGGTTCCGAGCGGGACGGGACTACGGCTGCCGCCGACAGCGTCCGCGGCGGTGATGAAGCCGTCGCCGCTGGTCGACGTCGAGTTGCCGGTTGCGGCGGCGGGTGCCGCGACTGTCTCCGGCATGAGCGCGGGAGGCGTCGTGGCCGAGGTCGTAGTCGCGTTCGAAATCTGCTGCGCCGTTTCGGAATCGATCAGCAGGACGTCGCCGGGATAGATCCAGTGCGCGTCCGTGATCCAGGTATTCGACTCCCACAGTTGCGGCCAGGTGTAGGCGTTCTTGAAAAACTGCTGCGCCAGACCCCAGAGCGTGTCGCCTTGCTTGATGGTGTAGCTCTTCGAGCCGGCCGGCCAGGTCGCGGGATCGGGAGGGTTGTATGCCGTCCAGTGGTCGCCGGCGCGATGCAGCTCGCGCGGCGGATGCGAAGAGGACTTCCGGGCCGCACCGAATGCCGGGATGGCGACCACAAGCAGGAGAACGGGAACCACCACCCTACGCACACTGACCATTTTCCCCTCCCAGAGTTGTCGAGGTCGCGAAACGTTATCGCAAGCAGGCGTTTGCGGTCAAGTTTCGGAAGGGATGGGAGTTGCGGTTGCGCGGACTCCGATTACCGCAGCGTCAGCACCGCATCGTCTGCCGCCAGGCCGGCGCCGTGCTGGTCATCGAACTTCTTCAGCTCCTGCTTCCGCTTCTCGTAACGCAACATGACCCTCTTCACATACGAGCGCGTCTCTCGGAACGGCGGCACGCCGTTGTAGCGGCGGACGTTGCCTTCGCCGGCGTTATACGCGGCGATGGTCTTGGTGAGGTTGCCGTCGAAACGGCGATTCAGATACTTCAGGTACTTGGCGCCGGCATCGACGTTCTGTTCGGCGTTGTAGAGGTTGCCCGCACCGAGCCAGCGTCCCGTCTTCGGCATGAGCTGCATGAGACCGCGCGCGCCGACCTGCGAGCGCGCATTGGTGCGAAAGCGCGACTCGGTTTCGACGACCGCTGCTACCAGCGCGGGATCGACGTCGTATTTCTGTGCCTTGGCGTGGATGATGTCGCCGAACGGAACTGCGTTAGCGAAGAACTGTTTGCGGATGGCAACGTTGATCCGCTGCATCTCGCTATGGAACACGTCGTTCTGCGGCGTCTCCGTCACCTCGGGGGCCGTATCCGGAATCCAGGCGTCGTCGAAGAGGCGGATGCGCCGGGTGACCAGGCTGTTGGGTAGTGTGCGGGAAAGCTTGAAGACCGAGTTACCGGCAAAATTGTCGCCGAGCTTCGCCACGACTTTCGAATGCGAGCCCTGCTGCCGAAGGACTTTGACAGTGTCCAGATCCTTCAACACGAGGAAATGGACGCCCTGGAAGGCCTCGGTGACTCCGCCAACCGAGAGCGCCGCGCCGACGAGGAGCGTGGCCGCGGCCCGGCCGCCGATCCAGTGCAACGTGCGGTGCGACTGCGCCTTGCGGCGCGCTTTCGCAGAACGCATCGACAGCGAATCCGTCAGCGAGCGCTTTTTCGTGGGCATCGGCCTCCCTCAGTTATTTTCGATACGAATAAGATTGGTTTCGACGCGGTGTGAAACCCCCTGACCGAGGAGGTTATGCCGCGCTTGGATACGGCTCACCTTGCCGAAAGCGGGCCAAGTTGTTGGGAGCTAGGAAGTTATTCGCCAAATACGAACGCTGAAAACTTTTCGATCCGGCAATCCTGAGATCGCCACGCGTCCGGTGGGAGCCCGGCTTTCCGGCAGGTCTGCTCCAGGAAGGTCTGTCGATCCCAGCTGTATTCGGTCGCAACCTGCGGCAGTAACAGCCCCGCATACGCTCCGCGGCTGATGATGAGTCCATCGCGGCCGACGACGATGTCTTCAACGTTCGCGACTCGTTCGATCGGCCCCATCACGGAGATCTCGAGCTCGAGTTGTTCGAGCTCTCCCGGCACGAGCGGGGGAAAACGCGGATCGCGAAACGCGGCGGAGATCGCGCTCGACACCACGGCTTTGTACAACGGCTCGACGGCGCGGATGGAACCAATGCAGCCGCGCAAGTCGCCGTCGCGCGTCAACGTCACGAACGCGCCTGCCGGCTGCCTCAACGTTTCATCGAAATCGTCACCCTTCCAATCGGGCGAACCGCCTTCGAGCACCGCCGCGATCGACTGCCGGGCAATGCGCAGAAGCGTCTTGCGTTGTTCTTCGTTCAGTTCGAACATCGTCAAACGGGCGTCCGCGAGCCGCGGATCAGCATCAGATTGCGGATGTACACGATCAATGCCGGAGCCTGGCCGAGGATGATGACGGGATCGCGGCGAAAGACGCCGTAGATGGTCATGAGGATGCCGCCGAAGAGCGACAGGTACCAGAAAGTCACCGGCACATGGCTGACCTTGCGGCGCTCCGAGGCGATCCATTGCACGAGGAACCGCGCCGCGAAGAGCGCCTGCGCGACGAAGCCGAACGCGGCGAGGAGGTCCCAGTGCCAGGTTCGGGGATCGTAGGCGTGCATTTTTTGAAGTTTATCCTGCGGGTCGCGAAGCGAGCCGTCAGGATCTCCGGTGGCGTCGCGATGCCGGTGATCAATACAGGGTCCGAGGCGCTCGCCTGAAGAACTTCATCCAGCGCGGCCTGACCGGAGATCCTGCGCGCTACGCCGCAGGATGGGATCACTCGACTTCGTTTACCCGATACGTCAGCACCCTCTTCGACATCCACCGCACCGCCACGCAATCCGCCAGTCCGCGGAACGCGCGATTCATCGCCCCGTACTTCGACACGCCGAACTGGCGCGAACGGTGGTTCACCGGCACCTCCACGACTTTGTATCCGTGCATCCGAACGAGCGTCGGAAGGAAACGGTGCATGCCGGTGTAGAGGCGAATCCGGTCGATGGCCTCGCGCTTCACCAGCTTCAACGAACAGCCGGTGTCGGTGATGTGATCGTTAGTGATCCAGTTGCGCACGCCGTTGCCGATCTTCGACTGCATCCGCCGCGACCAGGTGTCGTGACGATTGACGCGGACACCGATGACCATGTCCGCCTTGCGCTCTTCGAGGGTGCGCATCATGTCCGGGATGTCGGACGGATCGTTCTGCAGATCCGCGTCGAGCGAAACGACGAACGTTCCGCGCGCCGCCCTCCACGCCGCATCAAGCGCCGCCGTCTGTCCGCTGTTTTTCTCGAACGCGAGCACGCGCAGCATCGGATGCTTCGCCCTGCTCGCCCGCAACACATCCAGACTTCGATCGCTCGAGCCATCATCGACCGCCACAACTTCGTACGACCACTTGCCGTCCAACGCCTTCGCGATCTCGTCGAGAAGGATGGGGATGTTCTCTTCCTCGTTGTAAACCGGGAAGACGACGGAGAGATCGGGCATCAATTGGAGTTTATCCTGACGGCGCAGGTGTCCTGGCTTCCGGTGTGACCGCCGAGGAGAATCTGAAAAATCGACTTAGCACTTCCATTTTGAGACTCAAAATAGAAGTAGCGATTCCAAAATACCGACACTTGCGCGCCAATCACTGCCGGATGCCGCCGATGCGCCACCACCCCGTGTAGCTCGACAGATCGAATTGCCTTGTTGGACCATCGCCGAAGATAAGCAGGCCGAAGCGGCCGACATTGATTGTGACGGCGACGGGGAACTTCGACGGGATCGCGCACCAGGCCTGCCACATGTCGCGATAGAGATAGATGTCGTCGAGAACGACCAGCGACTTCGAAGAGAGGTGCGGAGTGATCGCCGCGAGGTAGTGCATGACCGCGCCGGAGTCGTGATGACCGTCGATGAAGGCAAGGTCGATGACCGCATTCTGCAGCGCGAGCCGTTCGAGTGCCGGAGCAAGCGTCTGTTCGAACGGACCTTGAATGACTTCCGAGCCGGTTGAAACCGCGGAAAGCGTCCGTTCGGCAATCGATGCCAGGGACATCGAACCCTCTAAGGTCACAAGGCGCGGGCGGGAGCTGGCGGACGCCAGGTAGGCGCCGGAAATGCCGATGCACGAGCCCATCTCGAGAATCAGCCGCGCGGCGATCGCATCGGCGCACAGATGAAGAAACATCCCCCATCGCCGGGGAATGCTCGCGCTTTCGGTAAGGCGTCGGGCCGTGATCGGGGCTGTCGACTCGCTGTTCTCCGAACGCTCTGGCCACCTCGCCGTGCCGAACTGCGAAGGAGCGCTCTGACGTTCATAGACGTCCGGCCGTGAAGCAAACTCGGCGCGAATTCTCTCGATCACGCGCGCCGCGGCGGCGGCGGGCGCAGGTTCCCGTCCCGTAAACAGAAAACGCAACGGTTCCAGCAATTGTGCAGGAAGTCCGTCGCCAGCCATCCGAGCGAGCGCGCGAACGCCGAACGGTGCACGCACCGCGCGATACGCGAAACCGGCGGTTCGGCGCGCGGCAGGGAAATAGACCAAGGTTCCGAACTACCTCCCCAACTCGTACAAATACTCCACGAACGACATCACCGCGCCATCGATCCCTTGCACGTTGGGAGTTGAAGACTCGATCACGTAGTACTCGTCAGGCGCGTGCGCGCCGCTGCCGTGGCCGAGGCCGAAGTGGCCGGCGGCGAGACTGAGCGGTGGGTTGGTGAAGACGTAGCCGGGATACGAACCTGCGTTGCGCGGCCAGAGGACGGGATCGATTCCGGCGCGTTTCAACACGGCCACCTGCGACTGAATCAACGGCGCCGTCGCCAACGTGCCGGTCGGATCGTAGCCGCCCGTGACGTTCACTTCGATGTCGCCGAAGCCACGCTTCGCAAGATGCGCTTTGAGCGCGGCCACGGCGTCATCCTTCTTCATGTCGGGCACGAGTCGCATATCGATCTTGGCGACGGCGCGGTGCGCGAGGATCGTCTTGCCACCAGGTCCGGTGTAGCCGCCGACGAGGCCTTCGATGTTCACGGTCGGCTGCGACTCGAGACGCTCGTTGGCCTGCTGCCACGGAAGATCGTCGATCCAGTGCTGCACGCCGAGGGACTTCTTCGACTGCGCTTCGCTGCGGCGCGAGGATGCGGCGGCGATCATCGCTTTCTCGTCAGCGTTGAGCGGACGCGGCGCCGGATAGTTGTCGATTGCGATCGTATTTCCGTCGGCGGAGACGAGCGTATCGAGCGCTTTCACCAAATGCCATGCCGGGCTGTCCACCATTGCTTTCAACGACGAGTGGATGTCCTTGGCCGGACCGCGTCCCCACTTCTCGCCGCTCGATACGAGCTCCAGTTCGACCACTCCTTTCGCGCCGAGGGAGACGGTAACGATACCGTCGAGATCCTGCGAAGCGGCGGGCATGAAGACGCCGCTGCACTTGCGCAACGCCGCTTCAACTTCAGGGCGATGAACGAGCTGGCCAATGTGCGGCGAACCGATCTCCTCCTCCCCTTCCGCGACCATGACCAGGTTCACCGGCATCTTCTTGCCGGCGCCGCGAATGGCGTGTAGCGCTGCCAGGAACGCGGACTCCGGTCCCTTCTGATTGACAGCGCCGCGCCCGACGATGACCTTGCCGACGTTCGCTTTATCGACGAGACGCGCCTCGAGCGGCGGCGAGGTCCATTCGGCGGGATCGAACTGCTTGACGTCGTACATGAAGTAGAGCCCGACCGTCTTCGGCGCGCCGGCATCGAGCGTAGCGAAGACGCCCGGCTTGCCGTCAGTCGTCAGGATAGTGACCTGCTGGAATCCCGCCTCGCGCGCAAGCCGAGCCATGTACTCCGCGCCCGCCGGAAAATTGCGATCCTCGGCGGCAATCGACGGCAGCGCGATCCAGTCCTGCAATCGCTTGACGGCTTCGTCATGACGCTTGGCGACCTCGCGCTTGATGTCAGACAGATCGTCGGCAATGGCAACGTTGGCAATGACGAGAACAGCGAGTGCGATCAGAGCACGCTTCAATTTGACCTCCACACGATCCGGACGTTCGAGTGGCGGGATGCTACCGCGCGCGTTGCGCACTTACAATCGAGCTTCGCAACGGGAGGATTCGGATGAAAACGCTCTTCGATGACGCGGATCGCGCCTCACTTCTCAACCGCCTCAGCGCGCTTCAGGCGGACACGCCGCGCCAGTGGGGAAAGATGAACGCCGCCCAGATGGTGACGCACTGCGCACGAGCGTTGGAAACCGCGACGGGCGACCGTCCGATGAAACAGAAGCTGATCGGCAAAATCCTGATGCCGTTCTTCCGAAAGTCGATCCTCGGCGAGAAACCCTTCAGCCGCAACGGCCCAACCGATCCCACGTTCATCGTCACCGACGAGCGCGAGTTCTCCACCGAACGCCAGAAACTCGTCGACCTCATCGCCAAATTCGTCCAGCGCGGCCCGGATGCAGCCGGCAAAGAGACCCACGCCTTCTTCGGAACGATGACCGGCCAGGAGTGGGGCGAGACGATGTACAAACACATCGATCACCATTTGCAGCAGTTCGGGGTGTAGAAGGCAACATGAGAACCCGCGGATGCATCCGAGCAGTTCGCAGCCAAAGAGGACGAGTCGATCCTGCGGAAGCCTCGCCGCAGGCGGAGAACATTTGGCCGCCCGCGGGCACAATACGCCGACACCAGAGACTCCCGTCGCTATTTCACACAGGGAGTAATCTTCACGTCGCCTAGAGCATGAAGCACGGTCGGCGCGGGGTTGAGAAAGGTCACCGTTGCGGCGTCGCCTGCGAAGACCAATCCAACTGCAGCACCGTCCTTGTCAAACGCAAATGCTCCCGAATCGCCAGGAACGGCAAAAGGACCGTGCACCGCGAGCTGCCCGGAAAACCACGCGGTAGCACCACATGGCTGGTATGTCAGCTTAACTTCCGCCGGATCGCGCTGGACTTTTCCTGTCATTAGACCGGAAGCCGCGCCGCAGGCGTTAATCTCGGTCTGATCCGCCTCCGCCCTCTCTGGACTGATCCAGTTGCCATTCGGACAAATCCCGCAGTTGTTCTTCGCATCAACACCTTCACCCCGTTCCTCCACGAGCGCCGCATCAACGTCGTTATACACGGGAGGATCTTTGATCTCAGGCGGAGGTCCCAGTAAGGTTCCAACCGGCACCACAGCATCGCAATCGGCCGGATACTGGAGAAGACTGACTTCTTTCGCCTTGGCAGCATTGGGACAGAGCGACCTGGGATCTACGGCAGCTACATGGTTGCAGGTAATATACCGTTTCCTGTTCGAGGCATCGGTAACGACAACGCCTAGTGTGCCAACCAGGCAACCTTTGTTGTCCGCACGTGTAGCAGTTCCCATTGGAGGCCCCAGCGGCCGGATTCCATTCGTAGCAAGTAGTTCGACGGTAACGGTCCAGTGCAAGGGGACTAATAGCTGCTCGACGAGCGCGCGGATGTTTTCGGAGCTACGATTCCCCACCTTGAATCGGTTGTAATAGACACGCAAAACCTGCGCGCCGCTCGGGCTCGGAAGCGTGCCGACGGCGACTGCCTCGATGGCCTCACTGGCGACGCGTCTGTCCTCATCTGCGTGGGTGGCAGGGGGCGCAAAGAGAACTCGAGCCACATCTTCGGCGCGTCGTCGGCTATCGGTGGAGCGCTCTGGCTGGGCATTTGCCGAGGTCGCTAGTGCAACTGTAATCGTAATTACCAGGAGCGTGCGCAAACAGAATTTGATCATGAGATCCTATCCTTTCGACTTACGGCCACTGCGAATTGGAACAGCCGGCGACGTCATTCAGAGCGGTCGTATGCAGGTAACAGATATGGTTCGCGCTTGGCTGGCAAACCTGGCAATGATCGGTATAGATTGTCGGCAGCTGGTTGGCGACGATTTTCTCGTTCAGGATAAAATGGCGGCTTGTATGATGCTCCGTGCCCAGGTTCGCGATGACCACTCTGAGTGGCATGTCTTTACTTTTGAGCTTCACCGTTTCCCAGTCGCCATTCCTTGATTTGATCTGGAGGCGCGCCCTAGTCGATGTGTGGCCAGCCCAGAACACCAGCTCAGCAAACTGTCGACAGTCTTTGGTGCTTCCGTTGTGTATGAACTGTGCCTCCTTAAAAAAAGGGGACGCCGACAGTCTGCCGCCTGCCATTTCAAAATAACCGTCCGCAGGCGGTGGAGGCAGGCCATCCGTCTTTAACGATGCCCTGATGTCGCCCCCATCAACATCGGGATCGTCTTTGAGGTGAGGCACCAGATCCACAAAACTCTTATCCTCATCAACCGAGTCGGTAATCTCTACCGGCACCGGGCCATCGTTGCTATCGACTTCATCAACGACGCGAATCTCGATCCCTTGAATCAGCACCCAGCAATAGTAGTGATCGCAGAATTGAACCGGCTGACCCGCCAGGTTGTTCAAACTGCCGAGTTCTGCTCCATAAACCCCCAGCAACGGCTCGTGACGCATGCCGAATGCGTTACCTTGGATGACGATCGCTCGCCGGTAGTGTTTGTCGACACCATTGACAATTTGCGTCCTTTGAGCGTGCGCAATGATACCTTCGAAATACACGACGAACTCCGATGGCAGAATCGCCGCCGGCGCATCGACGACTTCCATGTAGTCCGACCCCGTCACCTTAGTGAAAGTCGAGGCGGGTAGTGCCTTCATAATATGGGGAGTGGATACGCAGCCGAAAACCGTTGCCGCAATGATTCCGAGGACAAGGAGATATCTGGCTTGTGAGATTTTCATGAGTTTCCCTTTCTCTCTCGTACGACAAGATCGCCGGATCCGCCGACGACCACGATGCTTGACCATTGAAGCGGCAGAACGATCTGATTATGCGAATCGCGGAGTTTGGTGAGCGTCACGGCACGGACCGATTCCGCGACGTCCCTGCCTTCGGCAATCCGTCGGTGGAGAGCCTTCATCAGCGGCGCCGACGCGCGGTCCTCGATATCAGTCAGACTTGCCACCGTGACGGGAACGCCGGCCGCTAGAAAGGCGAGCGACAGGTTGGTGGCTCCGTCGCTGATCGGAGCCGGCGCAGCCGAACCGCAGGCTGCGAGAACCACGACGCGGACGTTGTGCAGTGAAAGCGCGGCAATGTCACGAACACGAAGAGTTCCCCCGTCAGTTTGAGACGGGGCGAGGAGTAGTGCAGAATCCGCGACCGGAATGGTCGGCACACCATGAGCTGCGAAATGAACGAAATCGTACCGGGGCAAGGCCTTGATTACGGCGGCGGGCGTGGCGTCTTCGCCTGCGAGAACATACGACGTTGTATAAAGAGAAGCCACGGCGGTGGCCTCACTTCTCACTTGATCCAGCGCTGCGGCACCCGGAAAGCGCTGCGAATCGAAGACGTTACCGGCAATTGCGAGCATTGAATAATGCTTCGTCGACCTACCTGCTCGTCTTGACGCATTCAGCGCGAGAGTGGCGCTCGGCGCGATGGTGATGGCAGCGTTCTCAATGAGGAACCGGTCTGTGACTGGATCGTACAGCGCGGCAAAAGGAACGTTCGAAATATGGCGGTCTGGAACCACTGCGATATGTGTGACGCCCTCCAGGGCATAGCTGATCGGCTGGATAAGAATGCGATCAGCGGCCGACGCCGCCGAAATCGCCCCATCTTCTTTATCGCTTGTTTCTCGAAAGCCCTTCACCAACTCGGCCACGCGGCGAGCGGAAACAGGAATCGTAACGGTCGAGAACGACGTACGCCTAATTACGAATGCGACTAGTCGATCGGGGAGCAGGCTGTATTCAACAATAGCGGCATCCGGGGCAAGCATCTCCCGGATTAAAGACAGCGAAAGCGGCGCTCCTTCCTGATCGGACACATTCGAGTTTACGTTGAACATCTCCGTGAGAGCGCGCGCACGATACCGCTCCGTCAGTGCGAACGCAGCCTGGTGATCGCCGACCTTCATCGCCAAATCAAAGGCTTTCTCGATTAGCGCATCGAAGGAGGCCAAAAGCGTTGCGCGCTGACTGAGATCGCGAACCTGCCGCCGTTCGATCTCAAAAGAATCGATTCCGGCGTCGAGGTCCAACCGCGCGCCGACAATGTCACCTGACGACTCTTTGACCGAGGCGCGCTCGAGGTAGATTCGCGGTACTTCGACGCGGCGGTCGGCATGCTCAAAAAAGTGAAGTGCATCGGTAAATCGGGCGGAAGCAGCCGACGGAGCGTGCTGACGCAATGTCAGGCCATCGACGTATGCCATCGTGGCCTCCGAGCGTGCACGAACACTCGGATCCTCGAGCTTCGCAGTCCATGCCCGCGCCGATTTGATGTGAAGAGCAGCGGCGCGAAGTTCGTTTCGCTCCACTTCGACACGAGCGAGGAAGGTAAATGCCTCCGACGCGACAATCGCCTTCTTCTGGCGTTCCGCTTCTGCAGTGCTCACCATCAGCAGCGCAGCCGCGCGGCTCCATTTCCCGGCGCGGATCGCTGCCGCCGCCGCGGATTCAACGATCACGAGCAGACGGTATCGATTGCCAGAGCGGGACAATGCCTCAAATGCTCGGCATCTCGCTTTCCAGGCCGACGGTTCGTCGCCAAGATAGTCAAAGGCGCTCGCGAGATACGCATCCATGATTGCAGCGAGATCTGTCTCACCAAGCTGGACGAATTCGTAGCGGGAATGAGTGAAGACGTCGATTGAATCTGATATGGCGCCGCGTTCCAGTAAGCACGCTCCACGCTCCCATCCAATCGTTGCGTCGATCGCTCGATAGCCGCGAGAATTGAGATGCTCTGCGGCCAGTCCGTCCAGGAACGCCGCGGCCTCGATGAGTTTCAACTGGGCGTGCAGAGCGCTTCCGATATAGTAACGGGCGACGTACATCATGGGACTGCCCGCTTCTTCGAACTTCGCTGCGGCTTCCCGAAACTTCACCTCAGCCTGAACGGGATGATTTTCATGGTGAGCGGCCCGCCCCTCCCAATACGTCGCAAAGGCGCTCGCAAGAGAAGTCGCCTTCCCATTTGCGCGGGCTTCCTCGGCAACCGTAACCGCGTCAACGAGGAGGCTCTCCTCAGACGTTTGCCGCAACACCATCCCGACGCGCTTCGCCAATTGAAGCCACCGAGCCGCAGCAAAGCCGTCACCCTTCAGAGTGGCCACAGCCCAGTTGTTCATGGCGACACCCTCGGCCCACAGGCGCGCTTGTTGCGGATACTTCCGTGTCAACCGTCCAATCTGTTCAATTGCAGGGGCAGGCGATAAAAGCAATGCCTGTTCCGATCCTCGGTCCCACTCGTCGGTTTCATTAGACACACCGAGGATGCTGAGCCGGCGCAACGCTTCGTCCGACCAGCGGGACGCAGGATCGGCTTCCAAATAGCGGCTCCAAGCTTTCCTGGCCTCGGACCGAAGACCCAGCCGGCTGAGAGCCAAGCCACGGTTGAAAAGCGCGGGCGCAAATCGCGAATCGATGGATAGGGCATCATCGGCAGCCGCTAACGCATCTGCAGCCAAGCTGCCGTCATCCAATTCTCCTGTTCGCACCAGCAGTGCGCCAGCGAGATCGTTCGAGGTCTCCGCACCGTGCGGCCCCGACTGCGCACGCCTCAGGGCGTCGACGGCAGCCGCGGCATTACCTGCCATGAGATATCCGACACCGTTACCCTCGTTGATCATGTCGGCCGCAGCGCCACGGAACCGTTTCATAGCGGCAGAACTCTCGTGGATCGTCGATCGGGTGGGCCGCAGCGGTTTGTAACCCCATGCGCCGCTCAGACGGGGCTCGAACATTCTGTACGGCAGCGCTGCAGCCGCAATGACCGGACCTGTCGTTCGGACTCGCTTGCAACCGATCCCCGCAAGGAGAATGAAGACGCCAGCAAGACAACATCGCCATACAGCAGTCCGGTAGGCCTTTGCGCTGAATCTCAATCGCGTCATATCGTCGAACGCATGCATGCGCACGATGACCTCCAACGGAAACCAAGACGGCATAGCCCAATTTGTAATTGGAGTGTTTCGCGACACTTTACCGCATGCTGTCATCGGAATGAAGGACGGACAGACAACGCTTTTTCGTCGTGAGGGTTACCCCTGCTACCGCGAAAATGAAGCTCGTCCTGCACCGGACGCTGGCGTTCGGTCCGCCGCCAGCAGGATCGCGTAGAAGAAATCTATCGCGGCGAACCTCAAAGAAGACTCTTCCGACCACGAAGGTTTCGCGAGGATGACGAGCAGCGAGGGCGTCGTGCAATTGCCAGAACGCATCATGATCGGGAGATGACGGACGTGAGCAATCGCTAGAACAAAACAACAAAGCCACTGTTTCCAGTGGCTTCGATTCGGTTTCCCCTGGAGCCGTTGAGCGGATTTGAACCGCTGACCTGCTGATTACGAATCAGCTGCTCTACCAACTGAGCTACAACGGCGATCGGGATGCGGCCCTGAAGAACGCAGGGGGCGGTGATTCTATTCACGATGGCGTCAGCTGTCGAGAGGTTACACTCCGCGCCGCACTGGACATGACGATTTCACGCTCGGAACGGCTGCTCGCGATGGTCATCGCCGCGGTGACGCTGGTGATGCGGGCGGTCGCTTTTTTTCACTACCGCTTCGACTCCGATGAGCCGCAGCACCTGCACGTGGTCTGGGGATGGACGGCGGGGCTGCTGCAGTATCGCGACGTCTTCGACAACCATGCGCCGCTGTTTCACATGGCCATGGCGCCGCTGCTGCGCCTCCTCGGCGAGCGGCCGGACATCCTGCTCTTCATGCGCGCGCCGATGCTCATTCTCTGGGTCATCGTCAGCGCCGCCGCGTTTCTCATCGCGAAACGGTTGTACGGCGATCGGATTGCGATGTGGTCGGTGCTGCTGCTCAACGTCCTGCCGCCGTTCTTTCTGAAGTCGATCGAGTTCCGCACCGACAACCTCTGGAACGCCTGCTGGATGGTGGGCCTGCTGATGCTGGTGGACGCATCGCCGGATCCCGCCAAGAAGGTGTCCCGATACCAGCATCTCTTCCTCGGCGGCGTGCTGTTCGGCTGTGCGCTTTCGACCTCGCTGAAAACGTCGCTGCTTCTCTTCTCGCTGGCGGTGTCGGTGATCGTGACGTGGGCGGCCAGAATCCGAGGAAGAGAGCAGTCGCCGTTCCGTGCACGCGACGTCGCGTTAATCGCGTCGGGATTTGTGATCATCCCGGCGCTCATCGCCTTCTACTTCGTCGCACTCGGCGTGTGGTCGAACTTCGTCTATTGCGCGTTCCACTTCAACGGGTTGGTCACCCTCACGCGTCCGGCGCTTCTGGTGTGGACGCCGCGGCTGCTCTTCGTGCCGTTGATCGGCGTGGTGCTGCGCATCGCATGGCGGTACCGGCAGACGACCACGAACGGGCGCTTCTTCTTCGCGGTGGCCACGGCCATCTTCTTCGCCACGCTTTGCGGATTCTGGGTACTGATCTCGCCGCGCGACTTTCTCCCGTTCCTTCCCTTCGTATCGATGTTCGCGGTGGCGGCGCTCGCGCGGCGTCCGCACTTCGCGCGAAACATGGTCGCGCTGATGATCGTCTGCCTGCTCGGCGTCGGCTACTACACGCAGTGGCTGACCAACCGCACGCGCGAGTTCATCACGATGGAGCGGCAGGTGCTGAACCTCACGCGGCCGGGCGAGCCCGTGATGGATTACAAGGGCGAGACGATTTACCGGCGCAGGCCGTACTACTTCATCCTCGAGTTCATCACCCGCAACGCGATTCTGCACGGCCTCATCCCCGATACCGTGGCCGAGGATCTCGTTCGCGCTGGATGTCACGTGGCGCAGGCGGACGGATCGCAGTGGCCGGACCGCGCCCGCACCTTCATGGACGCGCACTTTCTCAACCTCGGCCGCTTTCGCGCGTCGGGGCAGTGGGTTGCGCCGGACGGCTCGTTCAGCATCGCCATCCCGGGTGAGTACGTCATTCTCCGCAAAGAGGGCGATGCAGGCGGCTTGCTCGACGGCACGCCGTATCGCGGTGCGCGTCCGCTGGCCGCGGGTGTGCACCGGTTCACTACTATGCGGGCGAGCGAACGGCTGGCCTGCCTCTGGGCTCCGGCGTTCGCGCGCGGTTTTTCGCCGTTCCATCTGCGCGACCTCGACTTCTGATGGACCTGAATCGCACTCTCGTCATCGCGCCGCATCCGGATGATGAATCGATCGCCGCCGGCGGTCTGCTGCAGCGCGCGATCGCGGCGGGCGGCGAGGTGCGCGTCATCGTCGTCACCGATGGCGACAACAATCCGTGGCCGATGCGGTACCTGAAAAAGAAAGTATGGATCAACGATGCGGACCGCGCGGAATGGGGCGCACTACGCCGCGAGGAATCGCGCCGCGCACTGGCAACGCTTGGCGTTCCGCCCACAGCCTCGACCTTCCTCGGCTATCCCGATCGGCTGCTGACGACGATGGCGCGGCGCGGCGATCTGCGCGTTCGCGCCGCGATCGCCGCCGTCATCGAAGCCTTTGCGCCGTCGCTGCTCGTGATCCCCTCGGCATTCGATCTTCATCCCGATCATCGCGCCATCGGCTGGTTCGCGCACGATGTTGCGAAGTCGACGACCATCGCCACGTACGTCATTCACGGACATCCGCCGCACGACCGGCTGGCCTTTCGCATCGAGTTGAATGCCGAGGAGGCGATGCGAAAACTGGAAGCGATCGAGTGTCATCAGTCGCAGCTCGTGTTGAGCCGGACGCGATTTCTTTCGTACGCGCGTCCGGTCGAGGAGTTCTTTCATCCCGAGCTCGACATCGCGCGACTCGACTCGCGTATGCGCGATTGGAGTTGCGCGATGAAGCACGCCGCGCGCGTAGTGACGCGGCGCGGTTGCACGTGAGTCGTCGACGAAGCCTGCGTGACGACGCCGGATGGGGTTATGTGTAAAGGCCGCCGCTCACGTTCAACACGGTTCCGGTGATGTAGCCTGCTTGTTCCGAGGCGAGGAAGGCCACCGCGTAGGCGACGTCGTCGGGGGTGCCGAGGCGGTGGAGGGCGATGCGGGCTTCGAGGGATTTGCGGGCTTCGTCGGTCATCGCGTCGGTCATTGCGGTCTGGATGAAACCGGGTGCGATGGCGTTGACCGTCACATTGCGCGATCCGATTTCGAGCGCGAGCGATTTCGTGAAACCGATCATTGCGGCCTTCGACGCCGCGTAATTCACCTGACCGGGATTGCCGGAGAGGCCGACGATCGAGGAGATGTTGATCACGCGGCCCCAGCGCGCGCGGATCATCTTCTTCACCACTTCCTGCGTGATGTGAAACGCGGAGTCGAGGTTCGTGCGGAGCACGCTCGTCCACGCCTCCGGCTTCATGCGGATGAAGAGATCGTCGTCGGTGATGCCGGCGTTGTTGACGAGGATGTCGATCGCCTGCTGTTCGATGAGTGCTTTGATGCGGTCGCGAACGTCGTCGCTGGTGATGTCGAGTTGTACGGCGCGGGCGTTGCCGCCGCTGCTGGTGATCGACGCCGCGACGCGCTCGACCTGCTCGAGATTGCGCGCCGCGCAGAGGACGAGCGCGCCCGTGCCAGCGAGCCGCTGCGCGATCGCCTCGCCGATGCCGCGCGAGGCGCCGGTGACGAGGGCAGTACGGCCCGTAAGATCGATCTTCATCGCATGCTCTCCACGAATTTCTCGATCGATGGGACGTCGGACACGTTGATCAACTCGACCGAGGAATCGATGCGCTTGATCAATCCCGTCAGCACGTTACCCGGTCCGATTTCGACGAAGCGCTTCACGCCCATCGCGACCATCTTCTGCACCGATTCCACCCAGCGCACCGGCGACGCCACCTGACGCAGGAGCGCGTTACGAACCGCGGTGGCGGTGCCGATCGGCGAGGCGTCGACATTCGAGACGAGCGACATCCACAGATCTTTGAAATGCGCATCATCGAGCAACGGACGCAGGCGCTCCTCGGCGGGCTTCATCAGCTCGCAATGGAACGGCGCGGAGACCGGCAGCGGCAGTGCGCGGCGAACACCGTGCGCTTTCGCAACAACGATGGCGCGATCGATGGCCGCCTTCGTTCCGGCGATGACGATCTGTCCCGGAGCATTGATGTTCGCGACCGACAGCACGTCGCCCTCGCCTGCTTCTTCGCAGATCGCGCGCGCTTCGTCGGTCGAGGGACCGATCAGCGCGGCCATACCGCCAGTGCCGGCGGGGACTGCATCCTGCATGAAACGGCCGCGCATCCGGACGATTGCCGCGGCCTCGGCGGGCGTCAATCCGCCGACGCTGACGATCGCGCTGTATTCGCCGAGGGAGTGGCCGGCCACGACGTCGCGCCGGGTCGCGCCGCGTTCTTCGAGCACGGCGTGAATCGCCGATGACACCGCGAGAATGGCCGGCTGGGTATTCTCGGTGAGCTTGAGCTGCTCGTCGGGACCTTCGAAGCAGAGCTGCGAGATCGAGAATCCGAGCGCGGCATCGATGTCGTCGAAGACGCGCCGTGCGGCGGGAAACGCATCGGCGACGTCCTTACCCATCCCCGAGTACTGGCTCCCCTGTCCCGGAAAAACAAACGCGGTTTCGTGCTCCATCGGCGCGGAATCATACACGGCTACAATCCGCGCGAATGACGTCCAACGCGCGCGCCAAACTTGTCCACCAACTGCGGGGCGCGTACTCGGGGGAACTGGCGGCGGGCTACGCGTACCGAGGCCATTGGAAGAGCGTGCGGCCCGGTCCTGATCGCGAGCGCATCAAGCAGATCGAAGCGGAGGAATGGCATCACCGCGAGCTCGTCGGCGGACTGCTGCATCAACTCGGCGGGAAACCGAGCCGCATCCGCGAGGCGATCTTCTGGTGCATCGGCCGCGCAATCGGCGCCTTTTGCCGCGTCGGCGGATGGTTCGCACCGATGTATGGCGCAGGACGATTGGAGCGCGGCAACATCGTCGAGTACGAAGACGCGGCGATCTTCGCGCGCGACTGCGGACAAGCGGAGATGGTTGACTGCATCCTGACGATGGCCGAGGTGGAGTGGGAGCACGAGTTCTTCTTCCGCAGCAAAGTTACGGATCACTGGATGCTGCGCATGTTCAAAGTGTGGCCTGCGCCGCCGCCGAAGGCGACGATACGGGAGCGCTTTGCGGCGGCAGCGTCATCGTGATCCGCCGACGATGTTGGTAGCGCGCGGAGGCGCGCCCGACAATGCAGCCGCGCGCGACGTGGCGGCGAGACGCCGCCAGACCAGCCGGCGAGGACGCCAGCGCTCCGGCCGTGCGCCGCGCGCACTCCGCCGTGTCAGCGCGTCATCGGAATCAGCTTCACTTCCAGCCGGTAATCCGCGCGGATCTTTCGCGCTGTCGCGTTCTGGATACGGTCGCCGAGGTTCTGGAGCGGGAAGAGCAGCATGTCGAACGTCGACGCGCTTTGGTCGAGCTGGTGAGATGCATCTTCGCGAAGCTGGATGCCTTGCTTCAGCACCAGACCGCGATTGAACTTCATCTGCAGCGGGCGGTAGTCATCGGCGCCGACTTCCATCGTGCAGACTTCGGGATACTTCGGGACGTCGACGCGCAGTGGAGTCGTTCCCTTCACGACTGTTCCGGCGCCGCAGTCGAGACTGACGGATGCATGGTTCGGCACGCTCACGATCTCGACGACATTCGGCTCCGGCGGCTGGTTCGCGGCTTGCGACGCGCAGCGAGCGGCAACGAGTGCAAGGACGAGAACTGCGGCGATTCGTTTCATCTCACTCCGTCGCCAGAACCTGGCTGTCGTGTTCGCGTTTGTGGAGGTCGTTCACCTTGGCCATGATCTTTTCGTCGATCTTGTTGATGGCGAAGTTGCGCGCGACGCCGATGGCATTCTTGATCGCCTTCGCGTTCGAGCGGCCGTGGCAGACGATGCATCCACCTTTCACGCCGAGGAGCGGCGCGCCGCCGTACTCGGAGTAATCCATCCGCTTTTTCAGACTGACGAACGCGCTCTTCGCCAGCAGGCCGCCGAGCTTGTGCTTCCACGTGCGCGTCATCTCCTCGCGCAGCGTCGTCGAAACGAACTCGCCGAGGGCCTCGGAGGCTTTGAGGACGACGTTGCCGATGAAACCGTCGCAAACCACGACGTCCGCGTTGCCGTTGTAGACGTCGCGGCCTTCGGCGTTGCCGATGAAGTTGAGGCCCGTCTCTTTGAGAACACGATAGGTCTCCTTCGTCAGCTCGTTGCCTTTCCCTTCTTCCTCGCCGATCGACAGCAAACCGATCCGCGGGGCGTCGATGTTGAAAAGCATCTGCGCGTAGAAGTGGCCCATCACCGCAAACTCGCGGAGGTGGTTCGGCTTGGCGTCGACGTTCGCGCCGACATCGAGCAGCAGCGTGTGGCCTTTGAGGCTCGGAAGAACGGTCGCCAGCGCGGGACGGCTGACGCCTTCGATCATGCCCATGACGGCGCGTGCGCTGGTCCAGGTCGCGCCGGTGTTTCCCGCGGACACGAACGCGTTCGCGCGCCCCTCGGCCACGAGATTCGCGCAGACACGAACGGAGGAATTGCGCTTGCGGCGCAGCGGCGCGAGCGCGGTGTCGTCCATCGTGACGATCTCGCGCGCGTCGTAAACGTCGATGTTGCGCGGCATCGTTGAGCTCGCAGCGGCGAGCTCCCGGCGGACAACATCCTCCTGGCCGACGAGAATGATCTCGACCGCGAATTCGGCCGCCGCCAGAAGGGCGCCCTTCACTACCTCGGCCGGCGCATGATCGCCGCCCATGGCATCCAGGGCGATGCGAACCTCAGTCGTCATCGAGTGACGATACTAGAACGCGTCCTTGACTGCGATGACTTCGCGGCCTTTGTAGAACCCGCACTTCGGACAAACGCGGTGCGGCATCTTGGCTTCATGGCACTGCGGACAGGTCGACAGCGACTTCGCTTCGAGAAAGTCATGCGCGCGGCGCGTGCGCGTGCGCTGTTTCGAGTGGCGCCGTTTTGGGTTAGGCATCGTGTTGCTCCTTTAAGAGTGGTCAGTGGTCAGTGGTCAGTGGTCAGAAAGATTTCTTCCTGACCACTGGCCATTGGTCCCTGGCAACTTCACTGTTCGTTCTTCTTCGCCAACTGTTCCCGAATCCCTGCCAACGCGGCGAACCGCGTGTCGATGACCGTCTCCGCGCACGAGCAACCTTCGCCGTTCTGATTCGCGCCGCATTGCACGCACAGGCCGAGGCAGCGGTCCGTGCACAACGGCTTCATCGGGATGGCTAACTGGATCTGCTCGTTCGCGAGATGGCGAAGCGAAATGGCGCGCTCGGTGTAGAACTCGACATCGAGCTCGTCCGGCGTGACCTCGACCTCCGCATTCTCTTCAGAAATCTCGGGACGAGGGCGGAATCTTAAGTGAAACTCGGAGGCGTTCGCAAACGGGAACGGCTCGACGCAGCGCGAACAGAGAAAGTCGGCCGTAAAGGTGGTCGTTCCGTCGGCCAGATACTCAGCCGGCAGGTCGCCCTTGCGCGCGTCCGCGACCAGCGACACCGGCCCGATCGAGACGAGCTCGATGCGCGCCAGCTCCTCGGTGGGAAACTGAAACGTCCGCTCGAAGTGCTGCGGACCGTATTTGTCGAGGTCGTCGAAGACGATCCGTTCTTTCTCCGGCATGGTGTGCCGAGGCTCTAACTGCGGCCTCCCGGCTTCTATTTCGCGGAGATTCTTACCTTTAGCTCCTCCGCGGAGGCGTCCTCGGAGTCGGCGGCCTCGAGGATGGTGGCGCCCTGAAGCGCCTCGATCCAGTGGCCGAGGTCGCGGGCGGATCGGTAGAAACGAGGGGCGGCGATGCGGAGGCCGATGCTGTCGCCGAGCCGGCTGAGAATCGGAACGAGGCGGCGGGGATCGGCGCGGACCGCCCACTTGCCGGCCGGCCAGCGTCCGGGCTCGGTCGCATCATTAATATAGGGGGTGATCGAATCGTCGAACGACAGCAGCAGCGAACCGCCGTGCTCAGCCGTGGAAATGTGGATGCCGAGCGACTCCCCCTGCTTCACTTTGTTGACGAATTCCTCGAAGGCGGCGCGGCGCGGCGGATCGGCCGGAACGGAGATGACGCCCATCGGCCGCGGCAGGAACTTGTGGGTATCGATGTCGTAGACGGCGATCGTGCCGCCGTTTTCGACCAGCGACGAGACGTGCGTGCCGAAGACGCGATTGAGATCCTCGACGACGCGCGGCATCGTGGCGAAGGTGGCGGTAATCAACGCGTTGTGCGCGAACTGCGCGGGTTGGGTTGACTGCGTCGCGATCGGTTCGGTCGCGTCGCGTTGCGCGCGTGACGTGAAGAGGATGTCGTCCGGAGTCACGGAGAGCGACGTTACCGCGGGGCGCCCGATCGGCGGAAACGCGCCGCGCGAGCCGCGGCGCTGGACGACGAAGGCGTCGCCGGGCGGCAGTTTTGCGGAGAGGGCGAGAATCTGCGCGAGATCGGCGGAATTGATCGGCTGCGCGGCGGGAGCGTTGATGAGCAACGTCTCGCCGATGTCACCGCCGAGCATCATGTAGGTGCGCACGACGAAGGCGCGGATCGGATCGAGGCGGATGAGATAGCGCGTCGTCGATGCGTCGCGCCAGGCGAGGAGGTCGGCGCCGCCCACCATCCACGGCGACGGCAGCGAATGCGATTTCTCCCACTGGTCTACCGCTTCTGACATCACCGCGTTCTCGCGCAGTTTCGAATCGAGCGCCGCCGCGGTCGGGATCAACGCGAACGATTCGGCGGACTCCGGCACCGACGCGACGAGATCGCGCTGCGCACCGGTCAACGGAAAGCGGATCCCGGCGGAAGTCTTTGGCGTGGTGGCGACGAGATAGATCATCACCGCCGCGATTAGCGCGAGAACGACGGCCGCGATGATGGTCAGCTTTCTCATTGATGTCCGCGCATTGTGTCAGACGCCGAAAATCACAGCGAGGGGCAAGCGGCCGCGCGCATCAGTTACGATCCGCGATCCGATGCCGTCCACGCTCCGCACCGTCGTTCACACTCTGAGCCATGCCCTCGGCGAGCGGATCGCGAACGCGTTTCGCGCGGCCACGCGGCGCGAACGCAAGCTGCGCATCGGCATCGATATCCGCCCCTTTTACGAGCCGCTGACTGGCATCGGCTGGTACCTGTATCACCTGCTACATGAACTGGCGAAGAACGAGGACGTGGAGCTGTACCTTTTCGGCGACGCGCGCGTGACCGACTTCGGTCCGACGCTGCACGCCGACATCCCCGCGAACGCGCGGCTCTGCTGGTTCGACCTGCGCGGCCAGGGCATCATCTCCGGCCGCTCGCGCGCGATCACCGCGGCCGCATATGTCGCCTGGATGAAGCTGATCGACGTCGACGTGATGTTCGGCGCGAACTACTTCCTCCCCCGCCTCCTCGCCGCCATCGCCCGCCGGCGCGTGGTGACAATTCATGACCTTACGTACAAACGTTTCCCCGAACTGCTGCAGAAGGAGACGCTGATCAATCTCGAACATCACATGCAACGCGAGCTGGCGCACGCGGATGCGGCCATCTGCGTGTCGGAATCGACGCGTCAGGATCTGCTCGCGTTCTACGACATCGATCCGTCGAGAGCGGTGACGATCCTGTCGGGTCTCGCCGTTCCCTCCCACACCCAACTCCCTACTCCCGACTCCCTGCCAAAAAACTACATCCTCTTCGTCAGCACGATCGAGCCGCGAAAAAATCTCGAAGTGTTGCTCGACGCCTTCGCGCGCCTCCGTGCGCGCGGCGCATACGACGGCGCGCTGGTCGTAGTCGGCCGCGTCGGCTGGAAGTCGGAGTCGATCATTCCTCGGCTGCGCGCGCCGGGCGTTCATCATCTCGACTACGTTCCGCCTCCGCAACTCTCGTCGATCTATCGCAACGCCGAGCTGTTCGTCTTCCCATCGATCTACGAAGGCTTCGGCTTCCCGCTGCTGGAGGCGATGGCGTACGGCATCCCATCGATCGCCGCACGATCGTCATCGCTGCCCGAAATCGGAGGCGACGCGGCCCTGTACTTCTCGCCGCGCGATTCGCGCGAGCTGGAAACGCAAATGGAACGAGTGCTCACCGATGCCGTGTTGCGCACGCACCTCTCCGCCGCCGGCGTCGCACGCGCCGCGCAGTTCAGATGGGATGTGGCGGCGGCGCAAACACTTGCGGTGCTGCGACGAAGCGCGAAGTGATGTGGCACAGACACTCTTGTCTGTGCTGGTGAGGCTCGGGAGGTCTGAAGAATCAAACCGGGTTTCAGGTCCAGGCGCTTCATCTTGTCAAAGCACAGACAAGAGTGTCTGTGCCACACAAGCCACGTAAACTCGCGGCGTGCAGATCACCATCGACGGCCGGGCGCTGGTCGGCAACCGGACCGGCATCGGCGTTCACACTGCGGAGATCGCGCGGCGATTGGGCGACGCGCCGCTGATCGCATCGCATGCGGAAATCGTCGATCGATCGGGCCTCGGACAGTGTTCGTTTCGCGTCGATCCGATGCCGTTCGGCGTTGCATGGCAACAGCTTGTGCTGCCGCGCATCGCAACCGAGGGCGTGCTGTGGGCGCCGCACGGCACGCTTCCTCTCGCGCTTCGCATCCCCTCAGTGGCGACGCTGCACGATTTCAGTTCACTCACGATGCCGTTCCGGCATCGCGCGAAAACTGTGCTGTCATTCAACGTCTTCATCGGCCGCAGCCTGCAGATGGCGACTCGTATCGCTGCTGTGTCGCGCGCGGTGGCCGAGGAGGCGGTGCGGTGGTTCGGCGTGTCGAGGTCCAGGATTCAGATCGTGCCGAACGGCGTCGATGACTTTTTTTCGCCTGACGGCGACGAAGACGATTACGTGCTCTACGTCGGCACGATCGAACCGCGAAAAGGGCTCGATGATCTGTTGGCGGTGTGGGATTCGCTGCCGCATCCGCGACCTCGGCTGATCCTCTGCGGGGATGCGGGATGGGGCGATGTGCAACTCCCGCGGGATGCCGAGGTGACGGGATATGTCGATCGCGCGCGGCTGCGCGAGTTGTACCGGCACGCGCGCGCGTTCGTCTATCCGTCGCGGTACGAAGGATTCGGGATCCCGCCGCTGGAGGCGATGGCGTGCGGCGCGCCGGTCATCGCCACACGCACCGGCGCGATTCCGGAGTACGCCGACGGCGCGGCGCTGCTCGTCGATCCCGGCGATCGCGTTGCGCTTCGCGATGCATTGATCCGCATGCTGTCCGATAAATCGCTGCGTTCCGAGTTGCGCTTGCGCGGACCGGAACGGGCGCGTACGTACACCTGGGATCGCAGCGCGGCATTGATGACACAGCTCTTCGCCGAGGCGGCGCGATGAGGATCGGAATCGACGCGCGGAAGATCGCCGACTTTGGGATCGGGACGTACATCCGCGGATTGCTGCAGGAACTGGCGGCGGATGGTGACGACACCTTCGTCGCGTTTGCGCCGCGGCGGCTGGCGCATCTCATTCCGGCCGGAGTCGAGCACGTCATCGTCGACGCTCCTCACTACTCCATCCGCGAGCTTCTCATCCTCGGGCGCGCCATCGATCGCGCGAAGCTCGATCTCTTTCACGCTCCGCACTACGTCGTTCCGTTCATGAGCGTGCCGTTCGTGGTCACCATTCACGACCTCATCCATCTTCGCAATCCGAATCCGATCGCGCGGTTGTACGCGCGGCCGATGATCGGCCGCGCGGTGCGCCGGAGCAGGCGCGTGCTGACGGTGAGCGAGGCGGTGAAGCGCGAGATCGTGAGCACGTTCGGTTGCGCCGAGGATCACGTGATCGTGACGCCGAACGGCGTCGGTGCGCCGTTTTCCGAGAGCGGACGGGCGGCCGAGGGACGCTACCTCCTCTACGTTGGCAACGACAAGCCGCACAAAAATGTCGATGTGCTGGTGGATGCATTTTCAACAATCGATGGTGCGTCGCTCGTTCTCACCGGCGGCGCGTTCGAGCGATTCAAATCGCGCGAGCGCGTCATCGTCACGGGATTCGTCGACGACGCCGAGCTGGCGGCGCTCTACCGCGGCGCGATCGCGCTGGTGATGCCGAGCCGCGAGGAAGGATTCGGACTGCCGGCACTCGAGGCGATGGCCAGCGGATGCGCGGTGATCACGTCGAATGCCGCGGCGCTCGTCGAGATCACCGGCGACGCGGCGCTGCACGTCGAGCCGGACGCCGCATCGCTCGCCGAGGCGATGACGCGCATCGCATCGGACGAATCGTTGCGGACCGCGCTCGCATCGCGCGGCATCGCGCGCGCGAAAGAGTTCACGTGGACGCGTTGCGCGGAGTTGATGCGCATGGCGTATCGCAGCTGAATCGACGCGCGAATTCGCCGGAGATCGTGCGCTCCGACGCAGGATGAAACCTCGATTTCCGTGGAACGGACGTGGAACAACGCGTCTCGATTACGATTTTCATAAACAATTGCTTGACAATATGACTTAACGATCGCATATTAACGATCAAGTTAAAACGATGATCGCCACGAACTGGACAGACAACCTCGAAGCTCCGGAAAGTGTTGAAGGTCGTCGTCCCTGCCGCACCCCCCACGCGAAAGTAAGTTGGCCGGAGAGATCCGGCGTTTTTTGCCAAATAGGCGCGACCGTGAGGTCCCGTACGGCATGAAAGGTGGTGAGCTTAATGGCCGCAAAGAAAAAGGCTGCTGCATCCGCGAAGAAGTCAGCTAAGAAGTCGTCGAAAAAGAAGTAAGCATCATCATCGACTTATGGGGAGTCGTAACTGCGAGGGGCCTTCGGGCCCCTCGTTTTTTTTCGATAACCTTTTCGGCGCTCCGCCGTTCTCACACGCGGAGGATGCCTCGATGCACAAACCACTCTTTCTCACGCTCGCCTTGCTGCTCACCGCCGGGGCCGCGCTGGCCAACGACGAGGTCTCCCATCCGTTTTCGACCGCCGCGCCTCGTGGACACGTGCGCCGCGTGGTCATCGACATCCCCGCCGGCGAGGTGCGCATCCGCAACGGCGCCAGCGATCGCATCGCCGTCAGCGGCACCGCGGAGCGCCACTTCGATGGACACAATCGCCGTTCGAAAGAGCAGCAGATCGTCGATGACATCTCCGCCGAGGTGGTGGTGGACGGCGATGAAGCGATCGTGCGGCGCCGGTTCGGGCCGAACGCGCAGAGCTGGAGCGCCAGAAGCTTTCATTCGACGGTCGATCTCACGGTCGAACTGCCGCCTGGAGTCGACGTCGAAGTGACTACGCGCTACGGCGCGGTGAACATCGACGGCGCCTTCGGCAGCATCGACACCGATCTTCGCGCCGGCGAGGTCCACGTGCGCACGCCGCGTGCGAATGTCCGCGACCTGACGGCGTCCGTCTCCATCGGCGAGGTTCACACCTACTTCGGCGATCACTACATCGAGAACGAAGGCGTCTTTCCCCATGTGGCCCGCTTCCACAACGCGACCGGGCGGTCGGATGTGAATGTGCGTTCGACCTTCGGCGAGGTGCATGTGACGCTGACGAATTGACGTCGATTGCATCCGTGATGCGTTCGCGATCGTCGTGCGCGCGAAGGCGCGCACCAAAATGCAGCCCCGCGCTCGGCGCGGGGAAACAGAGCGCAACAGAGGTTGCGGCCGCGGAGGCGGCCGTAACAAAGGCCGCGCGGCGCTGGCGTCATCGCGCGGTCGCAATATTGTGGCGGCCGCCTCCGCGGCCGCAAACCCTTCCCGCGATACGCGACCCCGCGCCGAGCGCGGGGCTGGATTGTCAACCGCTCCTCCGCGCGCGATCCGCTGCGCTCAATCAAGACGTACGGACGAACCGCTCGGCGTCCTCACGATTCGTGATGCGGCCTTCCAACTCCGCTTCGAGCAGGGCGCGTTTCAACACGCCGATGCGCGGACCGGTTTCGATGCCGGCGATCGCGGCGATTTCGTCGCCGGTCAGCAACGGCTTGATGGCGAAATCGGGGAAGGCGACGACGTCGTCGCGGCCGACCGCGCGGAGCATCGGTGGCAGCTGCCGGGCGATCGGTTCGCCGGCGTCGTAGAGATCGAGCAGCGAGTGTGATGCGATCAATCGCTGCAACGTTTGGATCTCGCGCATCAAGGCGTCGCTGAGGCGCCAGCGTTTGGCGAAGACGTGGGCATCGCCGACCAGTAGCGCCAGCGCGGCGGCTAGCGGGACATCGTCAGCGTTGAAGTCGGAGTCAGGCGAACGCCCGAAGAGGGGGAGGTCGAGACTCGTTTCACGAAGCAGAGTCACGGCGCGGCGGAACGTGTTCGCGGAAAAGATCACCGTCAGTTCGTAGGCGACGCGCTCCACGGAGACGTCGGCGATGCGGGTCGAGCGGATGCGGATTGCGTTCAGCGTTTCGCCGTCGATCTCAAATCCAAATCGCACCGCCATCCGCACCGCTTTCAACATCCGCAGCGGATCGTCGTCGAAGTTCGATTCGTCGATCATGCGTACGAGACGGCGAGTCAGATCGGCGCGGCCTTCATGGGGATCGAGCAATTCGCCCGATTCGAGATCGACGGCCATCGCGTTGATGGTGAAATCGCGGCGGGCGAGATCGGCATCGATGTTGTTGTCAAGGAGGGCGAAGTCGTAGATGTGCGGACCGTCGACGACGCGGTACGCGCTGAGATGTTCTTCGCGTCCGAGGCGGATGATCTTGCGGCGGAAAAGGCGGGCGCAGGCGAGAGGATCGAGGCAGGCAACGTCGACATCGGCCGGAGCAGCGCCGAGGGTCAGATCGCGAACGGCGCCGCCGACGACGTACGCGTGCGTTGGCAAATCGCGCAGGCGCGGGAAGAGGCGAAGGAGTTCGTCGTGAAGGATCATCAGCTACCGCTAACTTACCGCGAGCGGTCTCTCCGGTAGCGGTTGCAACAAATTTTTCGGGAACTTGGTCGGCTGGCAGCGAGACGCAGCCAAGCCAGCCGGCGGGGACGCCAGCGTTCCGTCCGTCGCTGCGCGACTTTCAACGCGCTTCGCGCAGCGAGATAAATGGAACGCTGGCGTCTCGCCGGCTGGCCTGGCTGCGTCTCGCTGCCAGTAAAACGCGCAGCGCTCGTCACGACACGCGATTCGCTAAAACCCCGATCCCCTCGATCTCCACCTCCACGGCATCGCCGGCGTTCAACGGGCCGACACCGGCAGGAGTTCCGGTGAGGATCACGTCGCCGGGATGCATCGTCATGATCGAGGTGATGAACTCGATGATCGTGCCGCAGTCGAAGACCATGTCGCGCGTGTTGCCGTTCTGCTTCGTCTCGCCGTTGACGCGCGTGCGGAGCGAGAGCGCGGCGGGATCGAGATCAGTTTCGATGCAGGGGCCGAGGGGGAGGAACGTGTCGAAGCTTTTGCCGCGCGTGAACTGAACGTCCTTCTTTTGCAGATCGCGCGCGGTGACGTCGTTCGCGCAGGTGAAGCCGAGGACGACGGCGCGCCAGTCGTCGCGGCGGATGTTTCGCGCGGTCTTGCCGATGACGATGGCAAGTTCGCCTTCGAAATCGACGCGCTGCGATTGCAGCGGACGGACGATCGTGCCGTTCGGATCGAGCACGGCAGTCGGCGGTTTCAAAAAGATGATCGGTTCGGATGGCGCTTCGTTGCCAAGCTCCTTCGCGTGCTCGGCGTAGTTGCGGCCGACAGCGACGATTTTCGATGGCATCACCGGCGCGAGAAGCTCGGCATCGGCGAGGGAAATCGAGTCGTTCGTGGCCTCGCCGAGGCTAATGGCATCGCCGCCGCTGTAACGAAGGATGCGGTCGCCGTCGGCGACTCCGAGGGAGGGGCTGCCAGCATGAACGAAGCGATAGATTTTCACGGCGGCGAATTGTAATCGTAGAATCCGCGGCCATGGCGCAAACGACGTTGTTCAGCAAGTCCGATATCGAGAAACGTGTGGCCGAAATGGGCGCGGAGATCACCCGCGATCTGGCCGGCAGCGAATTGATCGCGCTCTGCGTGCTCAAAGGGGCGATGTTCTTCTGCAGCGATCTGATGCGGCACATCGGATTCGACGTCGCGCTCGACTTCATCCAGGTGTCGTCGTACGGCGATCAGAAGACGTCGTCGGGCGTCGTGACGCTGCTGAAGGAACCGCAGCTCGACATGCACGGCAAGTCGGTGCTGATCGTCGAGGACATTATCGACAGCGGCCTCTCGATGAACGAAGTCTTCCGCTACATCAAGCTCGATCGCGGCGCGCGCGAAGTGCGAACGGCCACGTTCCTCGACAAGCCGTCGGCGCGCAAGATCCCGTTCAAGGCGGATTACGTCGGCTTCTCGATCGATCCGAAGTTCGTGATCGGCTACGGGCTCGATTACGCGGAGAAGTATCGGAACATCCCGGATATTCAGGTTCTCAGCGAGTAAGTTTGAAGTGGCCAGTGGCCGTGGTCAGTGGCCACTGACCACTACTTCAAATATCCCGTCATCAGCATCGCGATCATCGCGATCCCGAGCACGTAGCGGTAGTAGATGAAGACGTGCGTGGTGTGCGTGCGCAGGTAGCGGATCAGGAACCAGATCGAGGCGTAGCCGGAGATGAAGGCGACGGCGATGGCAACGGCGATCGGCGTCCAGCCGAGCGCGCCAAGGGCGTGCCGCTCCTTGAATAGCTCGAGAACGCCGGCGCCGCCGACTGCCGGAATTGACAGCAGGAACGAGTAACGCGCTGCCGTCGGCCGGTCGATGCCGCGAAAAATCGCCGGCATGATCGTCGAACCGCTGCGCGACGATCCCGGAATCAGCGCGAGGCATTGCCCGATGCCGATGACGACGGCGTCCATCACGGTCATGTCGTCGAACTGCCGCAACTGTCGCCGCTTCGCGTACCACTCGGCGATGTGCATCAGGATGGCGACGACGATCACCATCGTCGTGACGATCCAAAGTCCGCGGAACGTCGACTCGATGTGCTTTTTGAACAGCAACCCGAGGACGACGATCGGAATCGTGCCGATGACCACCAGCCACGCTTCGCGCGAATCGACGTCCGCCAGCGGACGGCGCGTGATCAGTCCTCGGAAGAAGCCGGCGATCAGCCGCACGATGTCGCGGAAGAAGTAGATGACCGCCGCCAGCAACGTCCCGAACTGAATGACCGCCGATACAGCCGCGCCCGGATCGCCCCAGCCGAGGATCGACGGAACGATGAGCAGATGCGCGGTGGAGCTGACGGGGATGAATTCGGTGAGGCCCTGAACCAGGCCGAGGACGATGGCTTCGATGATGGTCATTGGCACTCCTGGTGGATTAGTAGATCAGTGGATTAGTAGATTAGTAGATCAGGACGAACCTTCCTCCCTGCTCGACTGATCCACTAATCTACCAATCCACTGCTTTCACGCCACGTTGATCAGTAGATCAGTGGATTAGTCGATCTAAATCACACGTACACCTCTGATCTACTGATCTACTGATCCACTAATCCACTAATCTACTAATCCACTGCTTCACATCTCCCAGATCACCGGCAGAATCATCGGACGGCGACCCATCTCTTTGCGGAAGTAGCGCTTGAGCAGAGCGCGCATTTTTTCCTGAGCAACGTCGTGGTCGAGCAGTTCCTCGGGGCGGCTCGCGTGCAGCATCTGCACGAGTTGTGCGCGGACGTCGGCCAGAATGTCCTGGCTCTCATCAACGTGCAATAAACCGCGCGTGATGATCTCCGGCTCGCGTCCGACGTGCCCGCTCGAATCGATCGCGACGACGACGATCACAAACCCATCCTCGGCGAGATGCTGGCGGTCGCGCACGACGATCTCCGGCACCTCCTCGGCCTCACCGTCGATGAAGACTTTGCCATGCGCGACTCGCTCGGGCAGTACGGCGATCTCGTTGTTTTGGATCGACGCCACCTGCCCGTTCGTGATCACGATGCCGTGCGGCACGCCGACGAGTTTCGCCAGCCGCGCATGATGGATGAGGTGGCGCAGCGTGCCGTGAATGGGGATGAAAAACTTCGGCCGCGTGACGTTGAGCATCAGCTTCAGCTCTTCCTCGCACGCGTGCCCCGACACATGCACGTCCGAATTCTCCCAGTTCAGCACGTCGGCGCCGCGGCGATAGAGGTTGTCGATGACGTGCGAAACCGCGCGCTCGTTACCGGGAATCACGCGCGCCGAGATGACGATGACGTCGCCTTTTTGCACCTCGACCTGTTTGTGCTCGCCGATGGCCATCCGCGAAAGCGCCGACCGCGGCTCGCCCTGCGTGCCGGTGGTGAGGATCACGACCTCGTCGTCGGCGTAATCGGAAGGCTTCGCGTTCGCACCGGGCCGCTGCTCGCGCGCGATGCGCAGGTAGCCGAGGCGCTCGGCGGTTTCGGCGTTGTCGACGAGCGAGCGGCCGATGAGAAAAACTTTTCGTTTGTACTTGCGCGCGGTGTCGACGATCTGTTGCACGCGATGAATGTGCGACGCAAAGGTGGTGACGATGATGCGGCCGGTGGCGTTCGCGAAGATGTTGCCGAGGCCGCGTCCGACGCTTTTCTCCGAGGCGCCGTGGCCGGGCACGAGCGCATTCGTCGAATCGGACATCAACGCGAGCACACCTTCTTCGCCGTACGCGGCAAAGCGCGCGAGATCGGTCCGCTTGCCGTCGACCGGCGTGTGATCGATCTTGAAATCGCCGGTGTGAATGAGCGTTCCGGCCGGCGTGCGAATGGCCAGTCCGATCGCATCGACAATCGAGTGCGTGACCTGAATCGCTTCGACGCGGAACGGTCCGACGTCGATGACGTCGCGCGGCATGAACGCGCGCAGTTCGATATCGCCGATCGCGAATTCTTCGAGCTTGTGGCGCACAAATCCGAGCGTGAGCGGCATGCCGTAGACCGGGACGTTCAATCGTTCGACGAGAAACGGCACGGCTCCGATGTGGTCCTCATGGCCGTGCGTGAGAAAGACCGCCTTGACCCGCTCCGGCCTCTCGAAGAGGTACGACATGTCCGGCACGATGACGTCGACGCCGAGCGTGGTCGCATCGGGAAACATCATCCCGCAGTCGACGACGATGGCCGCGTCGCCATATTCGTAGACCATGAGATTCATCCCGATCTCGCCGAGGCCGCCGAGCGGGATGATCCGGAGCGCCGGTGGCTGGATTGCGTCGATCGAGATCTCGGTCACGGATAAATCCGGTTCAGCATTCGCGGATACGGGATCGTTTCGCGGAGATGCGGCACGCCGCTGATCCAGGCGACGCAGCGTTCGATGCCCATGCCGAAGCCGGAGTGCGGGAAGGTGCCGTATTTGCGCACGTCGAGATACCACTGGAACTTCTCGACTGGCAGGTTGTGCAGCTTGATGCGTTCGAGCAGCAGGTCGTGATCGTGGATGCGCTGCGAGCCGCCAATGATTTCGCCGTAGCCTTCGGGCGCGATCATGTCGAGTCCGAGGACCACCGAGGGATCGTTCGGATCGGGCTGCATGTAGAAGGCTTTGATGTCGGTCGGATAGCGGCTGATCATCACCGGACGATCGAACGAGTTCGCGATGACGGTTTCTTCGTCGCCGCCGAGGTCGTCGCCGAATTTCGCTTCCATCCCTTTCGACAGGAGGAGGTCGATTGCTTCGCGATACGTGATGCGAGGGAACGGCCGCTTGATGTTTTCGAGCTTCGATTGATCGCGCTCCAGCGTCTTCAACTCTTCCTGGCATCGCTCGAGAGCGCGCGTGACGAGGTATTCGACGAACTCCTCGGCCAGCGACTGCAATCCTTCGAACTCGAGGAACGCAACCTCGGGTTCGACCATCCAGAACTCCATCAGGTGGCGGCGCGTCTTCGACTTTTCCGCGCGGAACGTCGGCCCGAAACAGTAGACCTTTCCAAACGCCGCGGCGGCTGGCTCGAGATACAGCTGACCCGACTGCGAGAGGTACGCCTTCTCACCGAAGTAGTCTGTCTCGAAAAGCGTCGACGTCCCCTCGGCGGCATTCGCGGTGAGGATCGGCGAGTCGATGAGGACGAAATCGCGATCGTAGAAAAAGTCGCGAATCCCTTTCTCGACTTCGTTGCGGATGCGCAGAACGGCGTGCTGCTTCGATGACCGCAGCCAGAGGTGGCGGTGGTTCATCAGAAAGTCGGTGCCGTGCTCCTTGGGCGAAATCGGATACTCCGCGGCGGTTCCGAGGATCTCGAACGCTTCAACGCCAAGCTCCACGCCGCCTGGGGCGCGTCCCTCTTCGCGAACGGTTCCGGTGACGCGCACCGACGACTCCTGCGTGGCCGCATCCGCCGCCGCCCACGTCTCCTCGGTCACTTCCTTCTTGAAGACGACGCACTGCAGATAGCCGCTGCCATCGCGAACGATCGGAAACTGCAACTTCCCCGAGGTGCGTTTGTTGTACAGCCACCCATCGATGGTGACCTTTTCGCCGACGTGCTTAGACAAATCCTTGATACGAACAGTGGTCATAAGGGGGGCGGATTATACCTACGGGGCAAGCAGTGCCGTTTGCGCGCTTCCCACCGTGGCAGCGAGACGCAGCCACGCCAGCCGGCGGGGACGCCAGCGCTCCATTGCTTCGTTGCGCGAAGCGCTTCAACAAATCGCGCAGCGAACGACGGAACGCTGGCGTCCCGCCGGCTGGCCTGGCTGCGTCTCGCTGCCAGCCGGGCCAGCACCTAGAGATTGCCTGGTGACCGCTACCGTTGCACGGAGGATCGCGCCGAGGTAACCTCATCGCCCCACAGCATCAGCCGCGCTCTCTCCAGCGCGCATGCGCCACGACAACTTTATAGTCCCTGACCGGCGATTCGTCCGTCGATCGCGAGGACGACTTCCGCATTGGGAACTCGACGACTCAACGTATTCCGTCACGATCCGGCTTCGCGATTCATTGCCAAAACACATCGCAATGGTGCTTTGGCGAAAACGCGAGCAGATGATGCGGATGACGATGACTCAATCAGAACGCGCAGAGGTCGATCGTCTTTTCAGTCTGAAACTGGATTCGTATCTCGATGAAGGCCACGGCAGCTGCATTTTTCGCGATGGTACGCATGCCGCGATCGTCGCGGGTGCGCTTCAGTACTTCGATGGTGAACGGTACGACTTGTACGCTTGGTGCGTGATGCCGAATCACCTTCACGCGATGTTCCATCTCCAGCGTGGCGCTGACCTTGAGCGAATCCTGCATTCGTGGAAGTCATTCACGGCACACAAGATTCGGCGCGGTGTGATCTGGCAGCGGGAGTACTTCGATCGCATCGTTCGCGATGCGGAAGACTTCTGGTCAACGCGGAACTACGTGTTGAACAATCCGTTCAAGGCAGGATTGCGAGATTGGAAGTGGGTGGGGGTTGGATCGAAAACGCCGGACGTGGGTTAGCCGCAAAGAGTTTGCACTTCGCCACGCTGGCAGCGAGACGCAGCCAGGCCAGCCGGCGGGGACGCCAGCGTTCCGTCGATGCGCGCTTCGCGCGTCAAGTTCGCGGCACTTTCACGCTCAGACTTTGGGGGACGATCGTGATCACCAACGGCGTGTTCATCGTCACGACTTCCCCGTCGATGCCGAGGTGGAGGTGGGATTTGGAGGATTGGATTTTTACGCGCGAGGTGCGGAAGGAGCGGAAGCCGGGGGCTTCGTGGACGCGGCCGGCGAGGTAGTGGGCTACGAAGCTGGTGAGCGCGAGGCGCGGGACGCGCGGGAGCCAGTAGACGGAGAGGCGGCCTTCTTCGAGCGCGCGGCGCGGCGCTTCGATGCCGAGGCGGGAGAGGTCGTAGGAGTTGTTCGAAATCATCAGGACGTGCGTGCGGATCACCTCGTGGTGGTTCTCGGTATCGAGCGTTACGGCCACGTGCGGAAACTTTTTTAACGTCGCGTACGCGGCGTAGAGGCGCGCCTTCCAGCGCGGGTAATCGCGTCCTTTTTCTTCGCGGCGCGCCACGAGCTCGGGGTAGAGGCCCATCGAGATGTTATTTACGAAGAAGCGGTCGTTGATGCGCGCGGTGTCGATCGGCTTCGTTTCGCCGTTGATGACGGCTTCGAGCGCGTCGCGCCAGGCCAGCGGGATGCCGAGGTCCTTCGCGAAATGGTTGTAAGTGCCAACGGGGATCACGCCGAGGATAGCGTCCGTATTGATGAGCGGCTGGATGACGGTGTTGATGGTGCCGTCACCGCCGGCGGCGACGAAGAGGCGGCGTCCTTCGCGGAGGCGGTCGCGTATCAGCGCGGCGCAATCGAGGTCGCGCGTGACGCGGACCACTTCGAGTCCGGCGTCCGAGGCGGATTGCTCGATCGCCGACAACTCGGACGGCGGAAGCTTTACGCCCGATGACGGATTGAAAAACATGACCCCTTTGGTTTTTTGCTCGGGCAATTTCGGCTCCGGAAGAGGCGTTTGCGAAACGTCAATGAAACGGATCGCTTTCCTTCTCGCTCTGCAAGTTTTCGTCCTCCCGCTCTTCGCCGCTGAACCGCCGAAAGAATGCGCGCTCTGCGCCGGCGCGGTTTCGGATCTCCAAGTCGCACCCGCGGCGCCTCTTCCGCTGCTGGTAAAGCTGCGGCAGGACGACTTCGCGACCGCCGGAGCCGCGCTCGATGCGATGCCGCCGGCGGTGCGGGCGAAGGTGACCGTCATCGTCAGCTATGCGGCCGAAAGCGGCAAGGATCCGATGGCCGAGGTTGAAGCGCATACGCAGGCGATCGTCGATTGGGCGAAGCAGCACGGTCCGTTCGAAGGGCTCGGCGTCGATGTGGCGAATGTCGATGCGACCGTTGGCGGATATGCGATCAAACGGCTTGCCGTAACGGCGCAGGGACAGAATGCGGCGGCGCGAATCGTATTGGGAGTGGAGAGTGGGGTATGGGGTGTGGAAGCAACAACACCCTCGTCCTCGCCATCCAACTCCCAACTCCCCACTCCCCACTCCCTCGACCAACTGTTCGAGACCGGCGCGCAGGCGTATGTCGATGTGCTTCTCAGTGACGCCGCGAATGTGAAATCGACGGCGGCGTGGATCCTGGAAAAGGATCCTGCCAAGAAAATCTGGGCGATCGTGAATCCGCAATCGCCGAATGTGTTCTTTGATGTTTCGCGCGCGCTTGCTGACGGCGCCACGCGTGGATACGTCAACGCTCCGGCGACCGCGGAGTTGCTTGCGTCACTCGCCAGTTTCGATCGCGCCCTCATCGGCGAGTACGCGTACGACGCCACGGCGCGCATCGACATGCTCGATGCGAAGGGCAACAAGATCGACGAGCCGGTGATCGCATTTGTGCGCGGCGAAGATCTGCGAACCGTCCTCGTGCCGCGCGGCGATGCCGCAGCATCGACGATCGCATCGCCTGCTGGCGATTACTACAAGACTCCTCGGCGCTACGACGCGGCCGGCGACAAGGACGTCACCGACGTCGGCACGAAGGGCGGACGGTTTCTGATCGGTATGCCGCCGGTGAAGCAGCCGTTCGTTTTCACGGTCGAGCACAACGATGCGCCGCGAGCGAACGTGACGAAGGAAGCGATGAACATCAGCGGCCAGCGCGGCATCACGGTCGAGGAGATCATCCGCAATCATCAGGCGTACAAGTCGTATCAGGAGTCGATTCAGCCGCGCTACGTGGCGCGCGATGCGACGAAGCTGCGTTTCACGATGACCGGCGGCGAAGCGATCGAGGCGACCATCGCCGGCGATTACTTTTCCGATCCGACTTCTAAACCAACGCCTCGCGCCGACTGGGTCTGGCAGGATTTCTACCTCAACGGCGTGAAGTGGAAGTACGGGAAAATCCCGGAGCTGCCGCTGATTCAGCCGGAAAAAGTGACGCAGCTTCCGCTCGATATTCACCTGACGAACGAGTACCGCTACGAGCTCGTACGCGAGTCGGACCTCCTCGGCTATCACACGTACGAAGTCCGCTTTCAGCCGCCGCCGAACGCTGCCGCCGATCTGCCGCTCTATCGCGGAACGGTGTGGATCGATTCGAAAACGTGGGCGCGCGTCCGCCTGTCGATGGTGCAGCTGAATCTGAAGGGCGAGATCCTTTCGAATGAAGAGCGTGTCGACTTTCAGCCGTTCGCGAAGTCGACGCATGCGCCGTTGACAGCGTCCGACGTCGCGAAAACAGATGCTCGCGAAATCATCTGGCTGCCGCAGACAGTCAGCGCGCAGCAGGTGGTTTCCGCTGCCGGACACGGAACCGTCGTCCTGCGCCAGACCGACTTTACGAACTTCCGCATCGAGCCTGCTGATTACGAAATGAGCCTCGCGGAGGCGGAGAAGTCGGACGCGCGGATGGTGCGCGAGACGAAGACGGGGCTGCGCTATCTCGAACGGACGAAGAGCGGCGAGCGCGTGGTGCAGGAAGGGTTCCATTCCGCCCGCACGTTCCTCCTCGGCGGCATCCATCACGACGCCGGCTTGCAATATCCAGTCGTCCCGCTCGGCGGCATCGACTACTTCAATTTCGATCTGTTCCACAAAGGCATTCAGGCGAATGTGTTCTTCGCCGGCGTTGTCATCGCGGCGAATGCGACGAATCCGAATGTGGCGAACACGCGCACGAATGTCGGCGTCGACTTTTTCGGCATCGCGGTTCCGACGACGCAGTCGATGTATCGCAATGGACAGGAGCAACTCGGCGAGGAAGTGAAGCAGCTACCGACGCGATTCTCGATCCGCGCCGGACATCCATTTCTCCAGTTCGGCAAAGTTGATTTCACGCTCGGCTTCGAGCACGACACGTACATGCGCAGCGACAACACGGCGTCGTCCTTCGCGGTGCCGGCAGATACGTTCGTGATTTCGCCCGGAATCGACGCGCAGTACGCGCGCTGGGGCGCGACGATCACCGGTTTCTACGACTACAACACGCGCACGAAGTGGCAGCCGTGGGGCAACCTCGCGGAGTACGATCCGAAGCAGAAGACGTTCACCGATTTCGGCGGCTCCCTGGCAAAGAGTTTCTATCTGCCGAAGTTCCAGCGCATCGGCGTCGAGATCGATTACATGGACGGCACGCGCCTCGACCGCTTCTCGCAATACGGTTTCGGCTTCTTCGGCGCACAACGGATCCACGGCATCAAATCCGGCTCCCTGCTCGCCGATCGCGCCATCCTCGGGCATCTCTCCTACGGTTTCGTTTTCTCCGAACAGTTCCGGCTGGAGGCGTTCTACGACCACGGCCTGATCGACAACAAACTGGCCGGATATCAACGCGAGCCGTTCCAGGGCCTCGGCATCGCAGGACAGACAGTCGGTCCGTACGGGACGCTGCTGCGGCTCGACATCGGCAAGACGATCGGACGCAATGCGCAGACGGGCTTCGTCGCGGATGTGGTGTTTCTGAAGCTGTTCTAACCGCGCGGTCCCCAAGCCAGCTGCCGGAGCCGCAGTTGATCGCCGCCGGCCGCAAGATCGAGTCGATGTTGCGGGCCGGCCACGGAGATCTCGTAGTCGCGGTGATTCCAGCCGGCACTGAGTACGGTTGAGGCTACGGGAGACCCGTCGACAGCAATGTCCAACCGCATGGCGTGCGGAGAATCAAAGGCGAGCCGCAACACCGTGGGACCGTTCGCGGCAGGGAGAATGACTGCCGCGTGCGAGGCCATCGTTCGCCATTCGTCATGCCGGTCCTGTCCGGCATCAAGCCAGCCATCGACGAAGCGCGGCTCCCGAACGAGCGGCTCCAGCGCCGCGGTGAAGTATCGACGCCGGACGATGCTCCATAACGCACCGCGCGTGCGCGTGAAGACAAAGCCCGTGGGATGGGTGCGCTCGATTTCCGTCACCAGCCAGCGCCGCGGCGATGCCGGCGCAATGGGCAGACTTCGTTCATCGTCGACAAGGATCCAAGTGCGGTACTCAGGAGCCAGCACCTCCATGAACGGAAGCATCAAGCTGCCGGCGTACAGCGCGTCACCTGCCGATACGTGCGTCCGCAGCGCGTCGACCACCGCCACCGGCGGAGCGACCGTCGACCGAACTTCGCGCAACGCCGGCAATGTGAATCCCATCAACATGACCAAGAGCAGCGAAGTGATGACCAACTGCGCTCGCGTCCTTCTTCGCGCCACACGAGCAACGCCGTCAGCCGCGAGCAATGTCAGCAGCGGAAAATAGCCGATCGAGTACCGGCCGATGTTCATGTGATCGAGCATCAACCAGGCAAAACAGGCGAATGGTCCGAACGTCAGCGCGACGATGAGAAGTACGCGGTCGCGGCGCCGCAATCCGGCGACGATCGAGATGATGACGAACGCGGTGATCAGAATGCCGGCCGGAGTCCAGCCATAGACGTCGACGAAGAACCGCCGGAGAAGATGCGAGAGCGGCGGCCTCTCCGGATTGAGAAACGAATCCGTATGCAACGCGCCCGGACCAAAGGCACGCACTGCCGCCAGGTACGCGGTCCAGCCGCTCGTCAGGAGCGCCGCTCCGGCATAGAACACCGCCGCCACGAGCCCCGTCAGAAAGGCGGCCGGCATGCTGTCGCGCCAACCGCGGCGATGCATGGCCAGGACGAACGGACAGAGACCAATCAGTCCGTTCTGTACCCGCACGGCAATGGCGCACCCGAGCACGATCGCTCCGATGAAGAATGCCGTTCGTTCGTCACGGCCGCGTAGCAGCAACAGCGCCGCAACGACGGCAAGCGCGATCGACGTGATGTCGCTGAATGCCGTACCGCCGAACAACCACACATTCGGCGCGAAAACGAACAGCAGCGCTCCCCCGATCGCCGTCCAGAAACCTAGACCGATCTCGCGGGCCAGAAGGAACAGCGCAGGAAACAGAATGCACGCGGCAATGATCGTTACCGCCTGAAGACCGCGGAATGGATCGCCGGTGACGAACGTGGCCGCTTTTCCAAGCGCCACGAAAAGCGGAAACCCTGGAGGATGCGGATGGTGTTTGGTGACGTCGTAGGCGCGCACGGCGCCGATGAAAAGCACCTCGTCCCAGTCCCAGGGCGAGCGGGCAACCGCCAGGCCGCGACTCAAGGCACAGGCGATCGTAAGGAGCCAGAACGTTACGCGCTGGCGATATGTCATCCCGTTTGAGAATGCGATCGCGGTTCCGCAGATGTACGCAGATCGATGATTTCCGTCAACTCCCGCAGATCGCGGATCGTGGCGTGCGGAACGATGTCCAGTCCGTGATCGACCGGCGGCGCGATGGCGGTGCCGCGCGTGGGCGGATCGAAATGGACCGCGGTGATGCCGAGGCGTTGGGCGCCGTGGACGTCGACGTAGAGATTGTCGCCGACGAACATCATCTCTTCGTACGTGACATCGAGCGCGTCACGCAACGTTTCGAAGATCGACGGCTGCGGTTTGCAGGCGCCATGTTCGTTCGAGAAAACCATCGCGTCGATTGGAGTCGCGAGGCCGAGGCGGTCGAGGATTTCGCGGAGCGCGTAGCCGGGAGTGCGGCCGGTGTTACTGATCAAGCCGATGCGAAATCCGCGATCGCGAAGTTCGGCGAGGACCTCGTGCGCACCGGGAACGATCGACGGCAGTACATCGATGGCGGCGTTCGCGTAAACCTCTTCGAGCGCGGCAAGCGACGGTTCATCGAACGTCGTCGGATCGAGATCAAGTGCTTCGAGGAAATGTTCGATCTGGACGCGGCAGGCGATGTCTTCATCACGCGACCAGTACAACTCGAGGCAGCGGTGCCACAGAGCGCGATACGCCTGTTCGATCCGATCGGCCGTGTGCGTAAATCCGCGCTCGACGAGCACGCGTTCCATCCGGTCGAGCCGCAGCCGCTCCTGACGCCGAGACAACTCCGGCGTGTCGGTGAGCAGTGTTTCCCAGAGATCGAAGGAGACGGAACGGATCATGGTTTTAGTGGATTAGTCGATTAGTGGTCAGTGGTCAGTGGTCAGTTGAGTCCTAATCCACTAATCCACTAATCCACTACTCCCTAATCTACTGCCTCACTGCAGCTTCACTCTCCCGCTGAATCCTTCTTCGTAGCCGTGGAAGTGTTGCAGCGACGGTTCGGGATGTTGCCAACAGTAGTAGCCGCTGCCGTTGTCGAAATCGATCAGCCACACGCCTTTGACATCGATGCCGAGCTCGATGATGGCGCCGGCCCAGTCGTTGATAATGCGCTCGGAATCCGCTGCGGCCTCTTCGCTCTCCGGCAACGAATCCACTTCGGCCACTGCAGCGGCGGTGATGCGGCGCGCCTGAGGCAGCAGCGCCGCCGCCTCCTCGTAGGTGAAGGTTCTGCGGTCGTTCAGCGCTGCACTTCGTCGAGCCATTTTTCGAATTTCTCCTTGACCTTGCGCGCTTCCTCGGTCTTGTTCGAGCGGCGAAGATCGTCTTCGATCTTCGCCACGCGCGACTTCATCGCGCCGAGGCGGTGATCGAGCGCGTCGGCGCCCTCGGCTTTCCAATCGGGGACTTTGTCTTTCAACTTCGCCAGCTCGGCGTCGAGGTGCTTCTCGTCGAGCTTCTCGATTTCGCTATCCGCGGCGCGCTTTACCCTAGCGATCAATGGCTGGACGGCCGAGGCGTGCTTCGCCAGCCAGGAGCTGACGCCGTCGTTGTGGGCGCGAAGCACCGCACCGTCCGCAATCGGCGATCCGACCGCGAACGAGTTCGTGACCATGAGGCGATGATGATCGACGGCGAAAAGCGAGTCGCTGACTACGTCGCGGCGATGGTCGCGATCGATGCGGATCGAGACGGCATCATCGCCGTCGAGATGGGTAACTTTCGTCACGACACCGATCTGCGCGCCGTCGGCTACGACCAGATCTCCTTTACTCAAATCGCGCGCGTGGCGAAAAACGACGGTGGCCTTCACCTCGCCGCGATGCACGAGCGCGCGTGCACCGAACCACACCGCGGCTCCGATCAGCAGCAGGAGCAAGAGTTTTCGCATCATCGTTGCACTGTGAACTCGCGATTGACGATTCGCATTCTGCATTCGTTTGTTTTTGTGCTAAAAAACGCCGTGCATTCCCCCCCACTCAGGTGGAAATGAGGAGGAGAAACCGATGTCCGTTGAGGATCGTGTCAAAGCAATCATCGTCGAGCAGCTCGGTGTCGACGCCGACGAGGTGAACCCCGATGCGTCGTTCGTCGAAGACCTCGGAGCGGACTCGCTCGATACAGTCGAGCTGATCATGGCCTTCGAAGAGGAGTTCGGCGTCGAGATTTCCGACGACGAGGCCGAGAAGATCAAGAAGGTCAAGGACGCCGTCGAATACATCGACAAGCGAGCCAAAGCTTCGTAATCGCGCCCACCCGGCACGGACCGGCGGTCCGTGCCGTTCGCGGGATGGCGTTCATCGCCGCCCGCGTCGCAACCAACACTCATGACCAAGCGCCGCGTCGTCGTCACCGGAATCGGCATGATCTCTCCGCTCGGAGTCGGCAATGAGCCGACCTGGCAGGGACTCGTCGACGGCCGCTCGGGCGTCGGCCCGATCACGAAGTTCGACGCCAGCGCCTACGCCTGCCGTATCGCCGGCGAGGTGAAGGGTTTCAACGCCGAGGACTGGATCGAAAAGAAGGAAGTGAAGAAGTCCGACACCTTCATTCACTACGCCATCGCCGCGGCGGATGTCGCTGTAAAAGACGCAAACCTCGACTGCGCGACGTGCGACGGCGAGCGTTTCGGCGTAATCGTCGGATCCGGAATTGGCGGACTGCCGCTGATCGAAGAGATGCACACGAAGCTGATGGAGCGCGGACCGAGCCGGGTCTCGCCGTTCTTCATCCCCGGCTTGATCGTGAATCTTGCGGCGGGACAGATTTCGATCCGCTACGGTTGCAAGGGTCCCAACTCCGCGCCGGCGACTGCCTGCGCCACCGGCGCGCATGCGATCGGCGATGCGTTCAAAGTGATCCAGCGCGACGACGCCGACATCATGTTCGCCGGCGGCAGCGAGGCGGTGATCACGCCGCTCGCGCTCGCAGGCTTCGCGGCCATGCGCGCGCTTTCAACGCGCAACGATGAGCCTGAACGGGCTTCGCGTCCGTGGGATCTCAATCGCGATGGATTCGTGATGGGCGAAGGCGCGGGCATCCTCATCCTCGAAGAAATCGAGCACGCGAAAAAACGCGGCGCGACGATCTACTGCGAGCTGACCGGTTACGGGATGTCGAGCGATGCGTACCACATCACCTCCCCTGCCGAGGATGGCAGCGGAATGATCCGCGTGATGCGCAGCGCGCTGCGCGATGCGGGCTTGCATCCCGAGGACATCGATTACATCAACGCGCATGGCACGTCGACCGCGGTCGGCGATCGCACGGAAACCGTTGCGATCAAACAGGTCTTCGCTGAGTACGCGTACAAAGTCGCTGTGAGCTCGACGAAGTCGATGACCGGCCACCTCCTCGGCGCTGCCGGCGGGCTCGAAGCAGCAATCGCGGCGATGACGATCAAGACGAACATCATCCCGCCGACGATCAACTACGAGACGCCCGATCCCGCCTGCGACCTCGACTACGTCCCGAACAAGGCGCGCGAGCAGAAGGTGACGCACGTGATGTCGAACTCCTTCGGCTTCGGCGGGACGAACGCGACACTGATTTTTTCGCGATTGGTATAGTGCCAGCGCTGCCGTCCTCGCGACGATTTGTGGCGTCCGCGCGAATCGCTGCGTCACCGGCGGCGAAGCCGGCGTAAGTACGTAGCCCACGGGTTTCACCCGTGGGTTTCCGTGCGTCCAGTTTCCGTGAGCCCGCTTCAACGGGCGAAAGAAAGCTTTCTCTCGCCCGAAAAGGTGGGCTCACAAATACGATGCGATCGCGTTCCCACGGGTAAACCCGCAATGACCTTAACTTAAGGGGCGCGCGGCGTTCGCGGACGGAACGCTGGCGTCTCGCCAGCGCTCCATTGCGCACTTAAGTTAGGCCATTGGAGCCTCTCGACGAACGAAAGCGCTACGACGTCATCGCGCTCGGCATCCGCCGCGCCTCAGCCACCTCGCGGATTAGCGCTCCTGCATCCGTGCCGAGGACCTCGCAGACCTCGAGGATGGTGGATAGACTGGGAACGTTCCCGCCCGCCTCGACGACGCCGAGGTACTGAGCGTTCATGCCGGAGCGCTGCGCGAGCTTGCGAATCGTCCATCCGCGA
>DASYJF010000012.1:0-15424 GCA_035996815.1 Thermoanaerobaculia bacterium
AAGGCAATGACGGGTTCCAGCGCTGGACCTTCCGCGGCAAAGAAAAGGTTGCGGCGCAGTGGACGATGATCTGCACGACGATCAACCTGAGGCGGCTGATCGGGACGCTTGGGTTCCGGACGCTCACACCGTCATGAAGCGGCACTTTCGCGCTCGTTCACCAAGACCGGGACGAAGCGATCTTTCCTTCATCGGCTGACCTAGCGGAATCGAACCAACGGTCCCCGTTGCCTTTTGGGACGGCCTCCTTTGCCACCGCACTCCAAAGTGCTTCGCACGAAAGGGCGCGATACTCCCACTTACAATGTCGCGCTCATGCGCGCAACCATCGCTAGCCTCTTCTCGCTCATCGTCATGTCTGCCATCGCCGCACCGCCTGTCGATTTCGCAACGCTGACGAAGAACCAGGAGCTCAGCGGGTTTCGGGTGGAATCTGTCTATCTGAACGATGCCGACAAGCCGGTTGGCGCGCGGTTCGTTCATCGGCGGAGCGGGTTCACGCTCGATCTGCTGCAGATTGAGTCGGTGCCGCAGGCGCATACCTGGGTGAATTCGTTTCCGGTGTCCGATCAGGGGGAGCCGCATACGCAGGAGCATCTGCTGGTTGGGAAGGGGACCACCGGGCGCGCGTTCGCGGGGCTGGACACGATGTGGCTTTCGCAGTCGAGCGCCTACACCGGACAGTGGCGCACGAACTACGTCTTCAACACCTCGGCAGGTCCGAGTGTGTTCTTCAAGTTGCTGGATGCGCAGCTCAACGCGCTGCTGAATCCCGACTATACGGATGAAGAGATCCGCCGCGAGGTACGCAACTTCGGCGTGACCGAGAATCCCGATCACTCGCTGCGGCTCGAGGAGAAGGGCTCGGTCTACAACGAGATGACCAGCTCGTCGTCCGGTAGTTTCCGGCAGCTCTTCAGAACGACCGGCCAGCTCGTCTACGGCAAGCAGCATCCGCTGTCGTACAACGCCGGCGGCGAGCCGTCGGGGATCCGCACGATGAAGCCCGAGGACATCCGCGGCTTCCACGAGGCGCACTACTACCTCGCCAACATGGGATCGATCGTCGCGCTGCCGCCGGATGTTCCGGTCGCCGACGCGCTCACGCGCATCGACGCAATCCTCGATCGGTTGGAGGGAGGACACGCCGGTATACACAGGGGCATGAGGATGGAGGATCAGCCCAAGCCGGCCGCGTCGCCGGCGGGGACGATCGCGTTCACCGAGTATCCGAACCGCAATCCGCAGCAGCCAAGCCCCATCGCGCTGACGTGGCCGGCCACGCGCATGGATCTGAACGCCGACGACGAGCTGCTGCTCAATCTTTTCTTCGACAACATCGCCAGCGACGCCACATCGAACCTGTACAAGAAGTTCGTCGACAGCAAGACACGCACGATGGACATCGGCGCGAAGACGGTCGGCAATCGGGTCAGCGCCGATCAGGGACACAGTGTCTCGGTCTTCTTCGGCGATGTCGCGGCCACAAACCTGACGCCCGAAAAACTGGGCGAGGTTCGCAAGCTGGTCACCGACGAAATCGCGCGCATCGCGAATCTGCTGGATGGATCGCCGGAGCTCGATGAATTCAACAAGCGCGTAAGCGGCCGCGTCGTCGAGATGCATCGCGACCTCTCCAAGTTCGTCAACTCGCCGCCGCTGTTCGGCTTCCGCAATACCGGATCGGCGTGGATGGATCAGCTGCTCACGCTCGAGAAGACCGGCACGTTCAAAAAGTCGCTGACGATGAAGCCGCAGCTCGCGCATGTCGACGCGCTCATCGCCACGAAGAAGAATTTCTGGCGCGACGCGCTGGCGAAGTGGCAGATCACCGGCACTGAGCCGTACGCGGTCGCGGCGAAGCCGAGTCCGGAGATGATCGCGCGCAACGACTCCGAGCGCGCAGCGCGTGCGAATGCCGAGGCGTTGCGGTTGGCGAATCAGTACGGGGTGACGGATCCGCAGGAGGCCATCAAGCGGTATCGCACCGACTACGACGCCGAGACGGTGCGCATCGACACCGCGGCGAAGGCGGTCAAGGCGGCGAAGTTCATCGACGCGCCGCCGATGACGATTGACGAAAGACTGAAGCTCGCCACGGTCAAACTCGCGCACGACGTGCCGATGGTCGCCTCGACGTTCGAGAACATGACCAGCGCCACCACCGGCATCGCGCTGCGGCTCGACACGCTGCCGCCGGACGACTATCGCTACCTCGCGCTGCTGCCGAACCTGCTCACGCGCGTCGGTGTGATCGAGAACGCCCAGCCGGTTTCATTTGACGAAATGACGGAGCGGCTGCGCAACGAGATCCTGTCGCTCAACGCCAGCTACAGCACGAACACGCGCACCGGCCGCGCGGAGTTGGTCGTCCGAGGAGCGGGAAACGATGTGGCGGAATCGAAGCGGGCGATTGCATGGATGCGGCTCGTGTTCGAGCATCCCGACTGGCGCGTGGAGAACCTGGCGCGGATCCGCGACGCCGTCGATCAGTCGCTGAGCCAGTTGCGGAACACGATGCAGTCAGCCGAAGAACAGTGGGTGCAGAATCCGGCGGAGGCGTGGCGGCGGCAGGACAGCGCGCTGCTGATGGCGACGAATGGATTTCTGACGCGCTCGCACAATGCGCTGCGGCTGCGGTGGATGTTGAAGGAAGCGCCGGCGGGTGATCGCGATGCGATTGCGGCGTATCTGACGTCGCTCGCATCCGCTAAGGCTTCGCGCGCAGATCTGAAGGCGTTCATCGCTTCGGCGACATCCGGAAAAGGGACGGCGCCTGATTCGTTGCTCTCCTTCGCAACTTCGTACGCGTCTCTTTCTCCCGGCGCGAAGTCGATCGCGTCCGACGCGTTGAAAGATCTCGATCTGACGCTCGTCGAAATCCCTGACGCGAGTCTCGCCGCCGACTGGTCGCAACTCGTCACCGACATGCGCGACGATCTCGCCACTCCGCCCGCCGAGGCGCTGGCGAAGTTGGACGCGGTGCGCAAGCACATTCTTCACGCCGGCAACGCACGCATGTTCCAGGCGGCCTCGGCGACGACACAGAAATCGCTCGAAGCGCCGATCGCGGGACTGATCAACGCGCTCGATCCGGCGCCTGTCTCGCGCGTGATGATCAAAGGACAGAACATCGTCGAGGCGCGGTTGCGGCAGCGCGGCGCGATCACCGATCCGCCGTCATTCGTCGGCCTCCTCGCTCCCAACATGAACGGCGGCGTGGTCATCACCTCGGCGCCGGGCACGTCGTACGCGGATTTCAATGACCGCGAAAAGCAGCTGGACTTCCTCTCCTCGCGCCTCTTCGCCGGCGCTGGCGCGCACGGCATCTTCCTCAAGACGATCGGCGCCGGCCTCGCGTATAGCAACGGACTGCGTGGCTCGGTCAGCGCCGGCCGCACCGGCTACTACGCGGAGCGGACGCCGGAACTGCCGCAGACGATCCGCTTCGTGATCGGCGAACTGCACAACGCTCCGCGCGATCCGTCGCTGGCTGACTACACGATCGCGCAGGCGTTCGGCGAGCTGCGCGGCGCGGCAGCGTATGAATCGCGCGCCGAGGCGATGGCGGCCGATCTCGCGGACGGGCAGACACCGGATCAGGTGCGCAAGTTCCGGCAGTCAATCCTTTCTCTTCGTGCTGATCCCAACCTCGGCGAGAAGCTCTTCGATCGGAAGGATCGCGTTCTCTCCGCGTCGCTGCCGGGTTACGACGGCGTGACGTGGAAGCCGGCCGCGGATTCGTCGTACTTTGTCATCGGACCGGACAAGCAACTCGACGCGTACGAGCGGTATTTGCAGACGTTCGGGGGGACGCTCGTGCGGTTGTATCCGCGAGATTTCTGGATGTGAGAGTGGCAAAAGGGGACGGGTTCACGCGGAGACGCGGAGGAGCGGAGAAAGGCGATAGGATTCCACCCATGTCCGATCAACGCTTCGACATGCTCTCCAGCAGCGAGAGTGGCCTGACCTACGTCCGTGAGAAGCGCGGCGGCGTGATGCGCGTGCTGACGGAGAGCGAGCTGGCGGATTTCAACGATCCGGCGCCGTGTCCGCAGTGCGCGGAGCAGTTCGGCTGCGAGCATTTCAATTGCGCCGGCGAGGCGATGTTGGGGGAGGACGAAGTTGAATCGGCCGCGCCGCCGGAATGGCTGGCATTCGCGAAAGCGTGCGGTATCAGCAGGCAGGATCTCGATCGTTTGAACTTGATCGAAGAGCACGAAGGGGAATACCGCGTCGCTCCGGGTGCGGATATGCGTACGCAGGAGATCGTGCTGCTTCTCAATGAGGCGCGATGACCGAGCGCGACGGAGCGCTGGCGTCCTCGCCGGCTGGCCTGGCTGCGTCTCGCTGCCAGGACTCGACATTCGCGGGTAAAACGACGCCGGCGCAAGCCTCCCATTCGGCAGCGAGGACGCAGCCGGGCCAGCCGGCGAGACGCCAGCGTTCCGGGCGCGCCCGCTGATGCATCTCCTCGGACTTCTTCCTGGCGATCTCGCCGCGCATCTGCGCGCGAACGGCGTCGAGGTTCGCGATGCCGAGGCGCGGCGCGTCATCGCGCATGTGATGGCGGGACGTCGCGGGTTTCCGAGTTCGCGTCCGGTTTCGCATCGCGTGGAAGAGGCGGTCGACCGATTTACGACACGCGCTCCGCTCGAAATCGTCGAACGCGCAACCGATCCGGGCGATGGGTTCGTGAAGTATCTCTTTCGCTTGTACGACGGCGCGCTGGCCGAGGCGGTGCGGATTCCGCTGGAGGCACCGGGGAAATTCACCGTCTGCATCTCCAGCCAGGCCGGTTGCGCGATGGGATGTTCCTTCTGCGCCACCGGACGCCTCGGATTGATTCGCAATCTGGAGCCGTGGGAGATCGTCGCGCAGTGGATGGCGGTGCGCGATGAAGCGCCGGGAGTTGTCACCGGCGCGCTGTTTCAGGGACAGGGCGAGCCGCTACATAACTATGCGTCGGTGATGCAGGCTGCCGCCATCCTGGCGCATCCGTGCGGCGGGCGCATCGCCGCGAAGAACATCACCATCTCGACGGTCGGACTCGTCCCGCAAATCCTTCGCTTCGCGCAGGAGCGGCAGCCCTACCGCCTCATCGTGTCGTTGACATCCGCGATCGATGAGAGACGGCGTTCGCTGCTGCCGTCCGCCTCCGCGTGGCCGGTGCGCGAGCTTGCCGATGTGGTTCGCGTCTATCAACAGTCCGCCGGCGGACGTGCCACGATCGCCTGGGTCGTTCTCGGCGGGATCAACACCGGCGCCGATGAAGTCGCCGCGTTGCGGACGCTGTTCGATGGCGTGCCGCTGCGCCTGAATCTGATCGACGTGAACGAGGCGCGTCCGGATGGCTATCGCCGCGCGTCCGACGCGGAGTTATCCGCGTTCAGAGATGAACTGCGCACCCTCGGCATCCCGATCGTCCGCCGCTATTCCGGCGGCGCGGCGCGCCACGCCGCGTGCGGAATGTTGGCGGCGATGCGGAGCGAAGCGGCAGTGGTGTAGTTCGAGCGGCGAAGCCGAGAGCGTTGGGCGCGGAGGCGCGCCGAACAATCCAGCCCCCGGCTTTGCCGGGGGAAAACGGTCGGTTCCGTGATTTGCGGCCGCGGAGGCGGCAGCCACAATTTTGTAGTGGCCGCCTCCGCGGCCACGAAATGCGGGCGCGTCCCGTGTACCCCCGGCAAAGCCGGGGGCTGGATTGTTTGGCGCGCCTCCGCGCGCGAACACGGCGATGCCGGAGCAATGCGAGAGATTCCGTCAGCGAATCCTCTTCTCTCCGTCTTTTCTCCGCGTCCTCCGCGCCTCCGCGTGAAACCGTTCCCCTGTTGCAACCCCTGTTACCATCAATAACCCAATGCGCGTGGATCATGAAAAGAGGGAGATTGTCTGTTCGGTTGGCGATCTCGTTCACGAATCGACGTACCGGCGCATTGGCGTGGAGCGGGGCGATGGGTTTCGGCGGATGTGGATTGGGCAGGACATCCATACCAAGCGCGCCGAGCAGCGGACGGGGGAGGATGCGAATTACCGCGCCGAGGTGCATGTGGTGCATCGGACGCAGGCGGGCGCGTGGACGGTCACGATTACCGGGCGCATCGACGGGCTGTCGGTCGACAAGGCCGCGAAGACCGTCACCATCGAGGAAGTGAAATCGATTCACTTCGACCTTGAGCTGGAAGCGCTGTATCGCTCGGACAAACTGCAGCGGCATCTGCTGCAACTGCTGCTGTACTCGTACTTTTTGTCGGGCCAGCCGGACTTTGAGGGATTCACATTCGTCCCGCAGCTCGTGCTCATCGATCTGATTTCAGGCGATGCGAAGACGATCGATGCTGAGTTTGACAAAGACCGCATCATCGAGACGCTGAACGAGCGGCTGGCGCGGCTCGTCACCGATCTTGAAACGGCCGTCGCGCTGCGCGTCGCCAAGCGCGCGTTCGCTGACACGCTTACCTTTCCGTTTGCCGAGATGCGCGCCGGGCAGCAGGAGATGATCTCCGCCGTCGCGCGCACCGTGTATCAGAAAGAAGCGTTGCTCGTCTCCGCGCCGACTGGGATCGGCAAGACCATGGCCGTGCTCTATCCGGCTGTGAAGCAGGCGTTGAAGCTCGGCAAGAAACTCTTCTTCCTCACTTCGAAAACGATGCAGCAGGACGCGGCGGTCGAAGCGTTGCAGGCGCTCAACGACGGTTCGTTTCGCGTGCTGCGCATCCGCGCCAAGCAGAAGATGTGCGCGCACACGGAGATCATCTGCCACGAGGATTTCTGTCCGTACGCGGCGCGCTACTCCGAGAAGATGCAGCGCACCGATCTGCTCAATCACCTGGTCACGTCGTTCAGTTACTTCGATCCGCAAATCACGTTCGAGATGGCGAAGTCGAGCGAGGTCTGTCCGTTCGAAGTGTCGTTGGAGCTCATCGAACAGGCCGACGTCATCGTCTGCGATTACAACTACATCTTCGATCCGTACGTCGGGCTGAAGGCGTATCAGCAGGAGAACGATTACGGCGATTGCGTGCTGGTCGTCGATGAGGCGCACAACCTCGTCGACCGTGGCCGCGGGTACTACTCGCCGGAGTTGCATGAGGAGCAGTTCGATCGCATCCGCCAGCATCTGGCCACGCGCAACTGCTGGCTGGAGGGGGCGGAGGAGTTGCTGGAAGTCCTTCGCGGACATTTCCATCAACTCGCGGAGTCGCTCGGCGAAGACCCGGCTGTGAAGCAGTCGCTGTGCGAGCCGGACCGCGAGCTGTTCCTCGAGCACCGCACGGAGTGGGAGCGGCTGGTGATGCACTACATCGGTTGGAAAATCGAGAACCGCATCGTCGAGACGGACGATCCGCTCATCGATTTCTACTTCAAGCTGGTGAAGGTCGCGAACCTGATGACGGAGAAGGGCGATGAGTTCGCGCACCTGATCGAGCGCACACCGGAAGGGCTGAAATTCAAAGTCTTCTGCAAGGATCCATCACGATTTCTCGGCCGCATTTTCGAATCGGCGCACGCGACGATCGCGCTCTCCGCCACCCTCGAGCCGTTCGACTTCTACCGCAAGCTCCTCGGCTTTCCGACCGATCGGACGACGGAGTTGTCGCTGCCGTCGCCGTTTCCGCGCGGCAATCGCAAGATCGTGGTGATCTCCGAGGTCGATACGTCGTACAAGAAGCGCGCGGATTCGTATGACCGCATCGCCGACAACGTGGCCTCGATCGCCGAGGCGGGCGACGGCAATTTCCTGGCGCTTTTTCCGAGCTATGCGTTTCTGCGCGAGATCTCCGAGCGGATGCCGCCGATCCGCAAGCACGTGATGGTGCAGCGCACGGACATGACCGACTACGAGCGCAACGCGATGCTGGACATCCTGCGCGAGCGCTCGCGCAAGGGGAACCTGATCATGGCGGTTTCCGGCGGCATGTACGCCGAGGGGATCGACTATCGTGGCGACATGCTTTCGGGCGTGATGGTGATCGGTCCCGCGCTGCCGCAGGTCAGTTTCGAGCAGGAGCTGTTGCGGCAGTACTACGACGAGCAATACGGCTCGGGATTCGAGTTCGCGTACCTGATCCCGGGCATGACGCGCGTGGTGCAGTCGGCGGGACGCGTGATCCGCAGCGAGACGGACATCGGCATCATCGCGCTGCTCTGCAAGCGATTCACGCAGCAGACGTACACGCAGTTTTTTCCAACGGATTGGTACGAGGACTCGCCACGCGAGTTGATTTCGAAGAAGCCGGCCAGCGAGATTCGTGAGTTTTTCGAGGCGAAATTGACGCCGCAATTGAGGTTGGTGTGATCCACAGTCGAATCGGACGTGACGCGCGAAGGCGCGTCAAACAATCCAGCCCCCGGCTTTGCCGGGGGTACGCGATGGCCCCGGAATCCGTGGCCGCGGAGGCGGCCGCTACAAAACTTGTGGCGACCGCCTCCGCGGCCGCACCCACCCGCACCCTGGCGATCCCCGGGCAGAGCGCGGGGCTAGATTGTTCGACGCGCCTCCGCGCGTGGCCGCTCGCCCTGCTTGTCACGCTGATCTTCACCGCCTGTGCGTCGGCACCGAAAGCTCCGCCCCCGCCGCGCCTCCCGCAATGGAACGCGATGCCGGCCGCGATTCTCGACTCCTTCTGCCTGAGCCTTCGCGACGAAGGCATCTCGAGCGCGACGACCGTCAACATTGTGAAGACCGCGCAACCGTCGCTGATCACGCCGATGTCGATGCAGTCGCTGTCCGACTCATTTTTCTACCACGGTCCGCTCGACTCCGCGCGCGCGGCTGCCGCGGCGACATCTACCGCCGCCGAAATCCCGATCGCGATCCCGACCACGTGCGCGTGGCGCGGCATCGCTCCGAACACTGCCGCGCGCTACGCCGACACGATGACGCTCGAGCTTTCGCCGCCGATCGTCAATCCCTTCTCCCGCAACGCCGCCGGCCTGTTCGCCCGCATCGCGTTAGCCGGCGAATCGCCGACCTGGTACTGGCTGCCGCTGGTTCCAAGAGGCGAGACGTGGACGGCGGGAAGGTTGACGCTGCTGCCATACCGGCAATGACGAGAGGCAGTGAGACTCAGTCCGATCCCAAGTTTGCCTTCACGTACTCCGCGACACACTTCTCCACGAATTCCTGTTGACGTACGCGCTGCCGTTCCTCGTCGCAGGCCTTCTTGAGGTCCGGGTCGCGCTCTTCTTCTTCAAAGCCTAGAGATTTGCTGCCGCAGCGCGCCAGGTTTGCCTGTGGTGTGGAAGACGACGGCGTCGAGGGTTGATCCGGACCGTTCGAACCGCCTGAGAAAGCTTGCTTGACCGCTTCGACGCCCGCTGCAACAGCCCAGAGCTCGGCAACAATGGTAAGAACGATGCCCAAAATCACACCGCCGCAGCCAATCCCCCAACTCCTGCAACCATTCGAACATCCGCCTTTTCCGCTGGAGGGCGCAGGAGGCATGGGGGACGTTTGTGGAGTTGGACTGCCGTATGACCCGGCATTCGGGGGATCGCTATAATTGCTCAATGTTCGGACCTCCCTAGACGCTCGTACTGAGAGCGAAGGCAATTAGGAGAGGAAGATGGTCCGCATTTCCCTACCCTCCGATGTGCAATTGACAGAGCGGCACGGCGCTCTGTATCGGATCGCTGCCAGCGCATAATCACGTCGATACCGAGGAGGCCACATGCAACCAGTCATCGTTCGCGCCGGCGCTTCGCTTCGCAATGACATCGAGGCTGGTCCCCATCGAATGATCGCGGACGAACCGATTGCGTCCGGTGGCACCGAAGCGGGGCCGACGCCGTATGACTTTTTGGCGGCGGCGCTGGGGACTTGTACGTCGATGACGCTCCGCGTCGTCGCCGCGAAAGAGAACATCCCGCTGGAGGGCGTCGAGATCACCGTCGAGAACGATCGGATGTATGCGAAAGACTGCGCGGATTGCCTCACGACGAACGGCTACCTGCATCGATTCACCGTCGCCATCAAATTGCTCGGCGACCTGACGCCGGAGCAGCGGGCGCGAATGCTGGATGTCGCGAAGCGTTGCCCGGTTCACAAGACGCTGACGTCGGAGATCCGGATCGATGAGCGGCTTGTGGATTGATGGCATTTGGACTCGGCGAAGCCGAACGAAGGACGCCGGATGGCGTCTCGTACGGTAGCCGGTGGTCCGAGCGTCAGCGAGCGACCACCGGAAACGATGGCGACGATTTTTCACGACCCCGGCAGGGGTCGCGTATCAAATACCAGGCGGCGTGAATTCCCTCCGTGACCCCTGCCGGGGTCGATGAAATGCACGCGACGATTTCCGGTGGTCTCGCGCTTCGCACGCGACCACCGGCTACCCTCCGAGACGCCATCCGGCGTCGTAACCGCGGCTTCGCCGCCGACTGCAGGCGCCTACTTCGCCCAGTTCTCGATCCAGTACTGCAACACGATCAGCGCCCAGAGCGGCTTGGCGTTGTTGGCGCGTCCGCTGCGGTGGGCGACGAGCAGGTCGGCGACGTGTTGCTCGTCGAGGAGGCCTTGATCGCGCAGGCGCGCCGGCGCGAGGAGGCGATCCACTTCGTGGCGCAGTCCGTTGTTGATCCAACTGGCGATGGGGACGCTCAGGCCGCGCTTTCGGCGGTAGATCACGTCCTTCGGCAGCCAGCGCTCGGCGGCTTTTTTCAGGACCCATTTCGTTTCGAAGCGGCGGATGCGCAGGTCGGTCGGGAGCGAGAGCGCGAAGCGCGTCACATCGCGATCGAGGAATGGCGCGCGCGCTTCGACCGAGGACAGCATCGTGGCGCGGTCGACTTTCACGAGCAGGTTGTCGCGGAGGTAGCTGCGGTAATCGAGCAGCATCGCGCCGGCGAGCGCATCGCCGTTCGACTGCGGCAGGTCGGGCAGTTCCGATCCGAGTTTGTAGACCGAGTGAGACAGGCCGGTGCCGAACCACGCCAAGTGGCGTTCGATCCACGGCTTCTCGGCGTCGGAGACGAAACGTTTGAGGAGGAACTCCACCGTCACTTTCTTCGTCGAGGACGGGACGCGCCGAATTATTTTTTTTAAGAACACCCGGACGAAGGCCGGCATCGCGTCGTACATCGGCGCGATCTTGTGCCCTAGGTAAGTTGGGTAGCCGCCGAAAAGTTCGTCGGCGCCTTCGCCGCTGAGAATCACTTTCACATGCTGCCGTGCGGCGCGGGCCAGGAGAAACGTCGGCAGGATGGCGGGATCGGCGAGCGGCTCGGCGACTCCGCCAACAACCGCTTGCAGCGCTTCCATCAACGTTTCCGCATCCGTCCGCACCGGCACGTAGCGCGTTCGAATCCTCTTCGCCAACTCCTCGGCGATCGGACTCTCGTCGTACGACTGCTCCGCGAACGCCGCCGAATACGTGTGCACGCGATCGACGCCGATGAACTTCGCGGCGAGCGTGGCCAGGATCGAGGAGTCGAGTCCGCCGCTGGTGAAGACGCCGACCGGAACGTCCGCCATCACCTGCTTTTCGACGGCGCGTTCGACGAGACGCTGCGTTTCGTCGATGGCGGCGCGCGCGGAGATGCGTTCGATGCGGAACGACGCAGGATCCCAGTAGCGAACGGTCTCGATTTCGCCTTGATGAAAACGAACGAACGTTCCCGCCTCGACGCGTCGAACATCGCGAAACGGTGTGCGCGGCTCCGGGACATAGCCTAGTCGCAGGTACTCGCCGATGGCGATCGGATCGAGCTCGCGGCTGATGTCGGGATGGCGCAACAGGCATTGCAGCTCGGACGCGAAAATCACCTCGCCGCCGGCCTTTGCGTAAAACAGCGGCTTCTCGCCGGCGCGGTCGCGCGCGAGGATCAGCGTCTGCGTCCGCGCATCCCAGATTGCCAGTCCGAACATGCCGTCGAGCTCCGGGATCGCGGCGACGCCGCGCTCAAGGTAGAGCGGCAGGATCGTTTCGACGTCGGACTTTGATCGATACGGATAGTCGGGATAGCGCGCGCGAATCTCCGCGGCGTTGTAGATCTCGCCATTGCATTCGAGCCAGACCTGCGAGCCGGGCGCGGCGAACGGCTGGTCAGCGCGCTCGTGCAGATCGATGATTCGCAGCCGCTCGGTGCCGATGGCAGCCTCGGCGCGCGCGAACTCGGCGTGGCCGTCCGGGCCGCGGTGCCGCAGCGCCTCGCCCATGAGCCCGAGGACCTGCGGGTGCCGCAGCGCGGCGCCGTCCGCGACCATTCCGTAGATGCCACACATGGCGGCGACTATAACAAGCGCGGCATCGCATGCTTTAAACTCACGCCCATGACCGCGATCCTTCCCGCCACCTGCGCCCGCTGCAACGGATCGGGATGGATTCCGCTCGCCGGCGATTCGCTGCGCGTCGAGCCGTGCGGATGTCAGGGCGATCTGCGCCGGCGGCAGCGCATCGCGGCGTCGACCATCCCGCGGCGTTACTACCCACACTGCACGCTCGAGACGTTCTACGACAAGAACAACGCAGTTTTGAAATCAGCGCGCAATCGTGTGCGTGAATTCGTCGACGCCTGGCCGATGACGATCGACGGACGGGGATTGCTGCTCATGGGCGGCTGCGGCGCGGGCAAGACGCATCTCGCGGTCGCGGCGCTCGTGGAGATCATTCACAGCGGCAAGCCGGGGCGCGTGCTCTTCAGCAATTTCCAGGATCTGATCCAGGAGATTCAGGCCAGCTTCGATCCCGACGCCGCAGTTGGCAAGGCGGAGATCCTGCGGCCACTGCTCGAAGCCGACCTGCTGGTGCTCGACGAGCTCGGGTCGCAGAAGCCGACGCAGTTCGTGCAGGACGTTCTCTACTACGTCATTAACAGTCGATACAACACGGAGCGCACCACCATTTTCACGACGAACTATTACGACGATGCCAGCGTCGAGGGGCAGCGCCTGCAGGACCGCGTCGGCGACCGGTTGCGCAGCCGGCTGCACGAGATGACCGAGCTCATTTCGATCAAAGGCGTCCCTGATCACCGCATCGCCAACAAACAGAGCCGCAACATCCTTTGAAGCGCAGCCTTCCTGACGTTCTCCGCCGCGGGCTCGATTCGACCATCGCAAACTGGCCGGTGATCGCGCTGCGCATCGCCGAAAGCGTGGTGCTGTTCGGCATCGTCATCGCGTCGATCATCGTGGCCATCGTCCCGGCGATCGTGGCCGCGGGGCTTTCGAAGGACGACATCGTCAACTCCCCCGATCCTGCCGGCGCGATCGTCGGATGGCTCATCGGCCATCTGATGCTCTTCGTCTGGATGTTCGCGCTAGCTTTCATCGTCCTCGGCGTGCTGCTGGCGATTCACGCATTCGTCGAAGGCGGCATCGCGCAGATTTACGTCGATGCCGAGCGAAACGAGAAACGGTTTCCCGCTTCGGGCCGCGATGCGTTCCGCGCGTTTTCTGTCGATCGCTGGCTGGCCGGCGGCGCCGCGTCATGGTGGCGCATCTTCTGGCTGTACAACTGGGCGTGGTCGGTCGGGCTGCTGTTCGTGATGGTGCCGTTGATCCTGACGATTGCCGGCCTCGTTCTCGTCTCCGACACTGTCGGACGGATGGTCGTCGGATGCGTGGGATTAGCGATCGCAGTCCTGGTCCTGATTCCGGTCGCGATCGTCATGTCGATCTGGTGCGCGAAGGCGATCACGATCTGCGTAGCCCGCTCGCTGCCGGCGCGCGAGTCGCTTCGCGTCGCCTGGCGCGCCGTTCGCGAAGACCTCGGCCGACACGTCGCCGTCGCGGTCATCGCGTTCGTGCTTTCGATGGCGCTGAACTCGATCGTCTCCGCCTTCAGTGTTCCGATGACGATCACGCAACATCAGTTGCCGTCGATGGCGTTGTTCTTCACGCCGATTCGGCTGGTGTCGGGCGTCTTTCAAAGCATGGTCAGCGCGGCGGTCGGATGTTGGTTGATGGCGTGCTTCGTTTCGATGACCGAGGAGCCGTGATGGAGAAGTTTTTCTCGCGCGATGCGCGGAACTTCCGGCCGTCGGCCATCCGCGCGTTCGCGAAACTGATCAACGATCCGAACGTGATCTCGTTCGCCGGCGGCGTGCCGAGTCCGGAGACGTTTCCCGCCGAACGGATCGCCGAGATTGCCGCACGTGTGATCCGCGAGAACCGCGCAGTCGCGTTGCAATACGGACCGACGCGCGGATTGCCGCGGCTCTGCGATTTCGTAGCCGGCATCTGCCGCTCGCGCGGCATCGACTGCAGCGCCGCCGACGTGCTGATGACGACCGGTTCGCAGCAGGCGCTCGATCTGATCGCACACACTCTTCTCGATCCCGGCGATGTCGTGCTCGTCGAGCTGCCGACGTACATCGGCGGGACGTCGTCCTTCTACGGCCGTAGCGCGGAGCTGGTTGGCGTCGCGCAGGACGATGAGGGCATCGTCCCCGAATCGCTGGCCGAGGTCGCGGCGAAGGTGAAGCCGAAGCTGCTGTACACGATTCCAAACTTTCAGAATCCATCCGGCCGGCTGATGACGCAGCAGCGCCGCGCCGAGGTGCTGCGCATCGCCTCGGAGTACGACTTCCTGGTCATCGAGGACGATCCGTATGGCGAGCTGGTATACGTGCGCGAGGCGGACACGCTGGCGATGAAGTCGCGCGACGACGATCACCGCGTCATCTATCTCGGCTCGTTCAGCAAAGTCCTCGCGCCCGGCCTCCGTTGCGGCTGGATCGTGGCCGCGCCGGAGCTGCTGGCGAAACTCGAAATCGCGAAACAGGCCGCCGATCTCTGCTCCGGCATGCTCGACCAATCGATCGTTGACGATTTCACCGCCGCCGGCGAGCTTCCCGCGCAGATCGAAAAGGTGCGCGCGTTCTACCGCGCCAAACGCGGGACGATGATCGAGTCGCTGGAGGAGCATTTCAGTTCGCGCGCAACGTGGACGCCCGCCGACGGCGGCCTCTTCACGTTCGTGACGCTGAACGATGACATCGATACCGCCGCGCTCGTGCCCGACGCGGTCGCCGGCGGCGTCGCCTACATCCCGGGCGCGCCCTTCTTCGTCGACGGCAGCGGCCGCAACACGATGCGGCTGACGTTCGCGAAAGAAAACGACGAGCGGATTCGCGAGGGGATCGCGCGGCTTGCGGGGATCCTGCCGTAGTCGAGAGCACAGACAAGAGTGTCTGTGCCCCACCGCTGCGCGGTAGTTTCTTCGCGTCGCGCGGTTGTGCCGAAGCCGCATGGCGATGTGGCAAGACACTCTTGTCTGCATCCGCGTCGAGGACAATTGAATCCAGACGAGCCGCTCCGCGGCGGCGCGCCGTCACAATGCAGCCCCGCGCTCGGCGCCATACGCACTAACTTACGCTCCACATAGGAACCGTGCTCGATCGCGTTGGTTGGATCGTCGTCGGAGTGATTGGGATAGGTGTCTTGATCGTCGAGGACGTAGGTCGTGAACGGCGTGGAGTG
>DASYJF010000013.1:0-18326 GCA_035996815.1 Thermoanaerobaculia bacterium
CCACCGCTTTGGGAGGGAGGGGGACGGTGGCATCGCGAAGACGGAGCAAGCATCACTCACTGCGCATCGTCACAACTCCACCGCCCTCCCAAAGCGGTGGCTCGGTCGCCACCGCACTCCAAAGTGCTTCGCACGAAATAGGCGTTACGCAGCTAACCCGGCAGCGACGCAACCCCCCGCCTCCCATCCCGTATACGCCTCTACGTTCGTTCAACAGGAGATCCTTCACATGAGGCGTCGCACGAAAATCATCATCGGAATCGTCGTACTGGTCGTTGCGGGTGTGTTCACCGCCGGGTTCGCGTCGCGGCGCGGCAAAGACATCACGCCGGTCACATACGGAAAAGTGACGCGGCAGGATCTGACCAGCAAGGTCTCCGCGAACGGGCGCATCGACGCCAAGCGCAAGGTCGATCTCTCCGCGAACGTCATGGGCCAGGTCGTCAATCTCGCCGTGCGCGAGGGCGACGTCGTCAAGAAGGACGACTTCCTTCTCCAGATCGATCAGAAGCAACTCGCTGCCACCGCGCGCAGCGCCGACGCCGCGTTGCAGGCCGTCTTCTCCGACCGCGACGCTGCGAAAGCGATGGCGGTCGCCGCGGATCAGGACTACCAACGTGCATTGAAAAACTTCGAGCAGAAGATCACCCCGCGCTCCGAGCTCGATCGCGCGCAGAGCAGCCGCGATTCGGCCCGCGCCAACGTCGCCGCGCTCGAACAGCGCATCAGCCAGGCGCGCGAGAACCTCAACGCCGCGCGCGACACACTGCAGAAGACAACGATGCGCGCGCCGATGGCCGGTGTCGTTACCGCGCTGCCGGTCGAAGAGGGCGAAGTGGCCGTGATCGGCACCATGAACAACGCCGGCACGGTGCTGATGACCATCGCCGACATGAGCGTCGTCGAAGCGGTCATGGAGGTCGACGAAACGGACGTCCCCTCGGTCAAAGTCGGACAGCGTGCCACCGTCACCATCGACGCGTATCCAAACAAAACGTTCCCGGGGTTAGTGACCGAGGTCGCGTCGAGTCCGATCAAACGGAACGGCGTCGCCGCGAGCACGACCGAGGCTGTCAACTTTGAGGTCAAGATCCAGATTGAGAATCCGCCGGCGGGAGTGCGGCCGGGATTCTCCGCATCGGCGGACATCATCACCGGCACGCGTCCGAAAGCGCTGGCCATCCCGATTCAGGCGCTGGTCGTGCGCGAAAAACCGGGCAGCACGCCCGGCAAGCCACTCGACGAGGAAGGCGTCTTCGCCATCGAGAACGGCGCAGTGAAGTTCCATCCCGTCAAGACCGGCCTCTCTGGCGACAGCAACATCGAGATCGTCAGCGGCGCAAAGGACGGCGAGCAGATCGTGACCGGCCCCTTCCGCGCGTTGCGCGAGATCAAGGACGGGACGAAGGTGAAGGAACAGAAGGAAGAGAAGGACGATAAGTCGGGCGGGGATAAGAAGAGCTGATGAGTGGATTAGTGGATTAGTAGATTAGTCGATTAGAGCGTTCGCGCTCGACGCGACTAATCACCTGCCCACGAATCGCCAATCACTAATCTACTAATCCACTAATCACTAATCGACTAACACATGGACACTCTCCGCATCGCCGCCGGCGCACTCACGACGAACAAACTCCGCAGCTTTCTCACGCTGCTCGGAGTGATCATCGGCGTGATGACGGTCATCGCCGTCGTCTCGATCATCGCCGGACTGAACTCCTATATCGCGGAGAAAGTCTTCACGCTCAATCCCGACGTCTACATCGTCACGCAGTTCGGGATCATCACCAGCCGCGAGCAGTTCCTCGAAGCGGTGAAGCGGAAGAAGATCGACTGGAAAGATTACGAAGCAATCCGCCAGCACTGTTCGCGCTGCGCCGCGGTCGGCGCGCAGGAGGCCACGAACCTTACGGTCAAGCATGGCGCGCAGAAACTCGGCGGCGTGCGCGTGCAGGGCGGCACCGCCAACGTCGGCGAGATCAACAACGTCGACGTCGAAGAGGGACGCTTTTTCACCAACACGGAAGACCAGCACGCGACGATGGTGGCTGTCATCGGCTCCGACGTGAAAGACGAGTTGTTCGGCAAACTCGATCCGCTCGGACGCACCATCAACATCGCCGGCCATCCCGCGCGCGTCATCGGATTGCTGCGCAAACAAGGCTCCGTGCTCGGCCGCAGCCAGGACAATCAGCTTTTCATTCCGATCACCGCGTACGAAAAGGCCTTCGGATCGAAGCGCGGCCTGAACCTTTTCATCCGCGCAACCGAGGGCGTTCCGGGCCTCGAGAAATCGCTCGATCAGGTTCGCGTGCTGCTGCGCAACCGGCGCAAGACGCCGTTCCGCGGCAACGATCCGTTCGGCGTCGTTTCCGCCGAGGCGCTGCAACAGTTGTGGAAGAGCATCTCCGCGACGAGTTTCGCGGTGATGGTTTTCATCTCCGGAATCTCGCTCGTCGTCGGCGGCATCGTCATCACGAACATCATGCTGGTCTCGGTCGTCGAGCGGACGCGCGAGATCGGAATCCGCCGCGCTCTCGGCGCGCGCAAGCGCAACATCCAGCTGCAGTTCCTCACCGAAGCGATCCTGCTCTCCCTCGGCGGCGGCATCGTCGGCGTGCTCCTCGGAGTCGCGATCGCCTTCGGGATTTCTGCCGCGTTCCCACTGCCGACACTCGTCCGTCCATCGCTCGTCATCACCGGACTCGCCATCGCCGTCTTCACCGGCGTCACTGCCGGATTTTTTCCGGCGATGCGCGCCGCGAACCTTCCCCCTATCGAGGCATTGAGATCGGAGTGAACCATGCGCGCACGTGACCACATCCTCGCCGCCCGCGAAAACGTCCGCTTCGCCGCCCGCGCGCTGACGGCGTACAAACTCCGCTCGGCGCTCACCGTCCTCGGCATCGTCATCGGCGTGACCACGGTCATCGCCATGGTCTCGATCATCGTCGGCTTCAACAACAGCGTCACGCACGATTTCCAGTCGTTCGGCGCGACGCTCGTACAGTTCCAGAAATTCGATCCGCAGTTCGGGCCCGGCAACGCGAACGAATCGCAGCGCACGCGCAAGAACCTGACGTACGAGGACGCGCTCGCGCTCAAGCGGCTGTGCCCGTCCATGCTGGCCGTTTCGCCGGAGCGTTACTGGAACGGCGACGGCAACACGCTCGACGTGATCTACAAAGGGCAGCAGGCCACGCCGGACGAATTCGGCGGCGTGAATCAGGATTACCCGATCGCCAACAACCACTACGTCGGCGAGGGACGCTTCATCGCCGATGGCGACGTCCGCTCCAGCGCGCAGGTCGTCGTCATCGGCTCCGGCATCGCTGACACGCTGTTCGCGCGCCGCGATCCGCTCGGAAAAGAAGTGCTGGTCGGCGGACGCAAGTTCACGGTCATCGGGGTGATGGAGAAGCAGGGCGCGACGTTTTTCGAGTCAACCGATTCGCACATCTTCATCCCCATCACCACCTTCGACGCCCACTTCCCCTCGGTCAAAAAGAACGTGGGCGTGAACATCGCCACCGTCCCGCGCAAACCGGAGTGGGTCGGCAAGATCACCGAGGAAGGGACGGCCGTGCTGCGCGCACGCCGCAAGGTCCCGTTCAACAAGCCGAACGATTTCGGTCTCATGACGCCCGACAAACTGATCGGCAATTTCCAGGCAATCACCGGCGGCATCACCCTGGCGATGATCTTCATCTCGTCGATCGCGCTGCTGGTCGGCGGCGTCGGCGTGATGAACATCATGCTGGTCTCCGTCACGGAACGAACCCGTGAAATCGGAGTCCGCAAAGCCATCGGCGCCGTGCGACGCGACATCGTCATGCAGTTCCTGACCGAAGCGATGACCCTCTCCGGCATGGGCGGCGCCATCGGCGTAGCCGTCGGAATGCTGATCGCCCTGATCGTCCGCAAAGTCAGCCCGCTTTCCACCGCCACGCCCTTGTGGTCAATCCTCGTCGGCCTCGGCGTCTCAATCTCGATCGGCCTGTTCTTCGGAATCTACCCCGCGTACAAAGCCGCGAGGTTGGATCCGATCGAAGCGCTGCGGTACGAGTAGTTCCTGGGATGGCAGGTATCCCGCTCTTGATTCCCGGGTGGGCTTTACGGCTTCACCAGACGACATCGTATCGCTAGAGCCGTCTCTCCATCTCTCAACATATAATAGGCATGCATGCCGAGTGTGCCCGATCTCCGAGCAACGATCAAAGTGACCTACGATCTTGGTCTCGACCTGAGGAATAGGATAGACGCACACTTGAAAGTGCTGCCTGGAACGGAGAGTGGTTGGCCGCAGGAAGAGGCAGCATCTCAATATGAAGAAGCGTGCGAGGCGCTGCGCGACCGTGTGAGTCACTGGTTCACGCTAGTCATAACGAACGCGGTCCCTTATACCGCAAGTGATCGCCAAGAGGTCACTGGTCTATTGCACGCAGTGGATTCGGCAATCAAGAGCCCACAGGTGTTGATGGAGTATCGCCGGGTGCCGTCGCCGCCCGAAGGGTCAGCGTCGTCATCTGATCGCGATACGTCACCTCATTTCAGTACCGAGCTACCAATAGGCATAGAGGCGGCGCGCTCCACTGCAAAACACGGTATGAATGAGGCTCTGCGCATCGTGAGGACGGCGAGTTCCGTGCTGGCGGCCTCAGGGAAAGCTACAAACGACGCGCGTATAGAACATAACACCGCGTTCATTCTGATGTGGATGGATAAATCGCGACCAGAGCTGATCGACGTTCATGAAATGGTCAAAGAGGTATTCGGTGAGTTCGGTATTAACGCGTCTCGTGCAGATGATGTAGAGCATCAAGACCGAATCACCGATGTCGTTCTGGATCGAATTCAGCATGCCGAGTTCATATTCGCAGATCTTACTGGCGAGCGTCCGAATGTTTATTATGAAGTTGGCTATGCGCACGCCCTTGGTAAACAACCAATTCTATATAGAAGCTCGAATTCAGTGCTTCATTTCGACTTGGCCTCTCATAACGTTCCACAATACAAGAATTTGACAGACCTTCGCGCACGATTACGCCAACGTTTAAGCGCACAGACGCAGGAATCTGCACTGGCGATGACTCGCGTGCATGACTCTCAGAAAGAATTGGTAAAGCAAGCGCGCCAGCGATTAAAGGTTGTCGCCGCACGCTCAAATCCGGACGTAGTCAGTGAGTTAGATGTTGCCACGCTCATTCTAAGTAGCGATGGCCTTTACGAGCTGATCGTTCAGGACAAGGGCGTCTATAGTAGGCTCGGTACTGTCATTGACGGAATTGCTCGGGAAGCCGACCTTCAAATTAACCTTCGCTGTCCGCCGCTCGAAGCGGAATATAGTGCGCAGCAGGCAGCTGAACGGAAAGCGCAACTTGAAGCTGAACTGAAGACGCAAATCGAATCTAAATTGGCGTCAGAACCGGATTCCTCCATTGCAGTCATGAAAGGCCGCGGCTTTTGGTAGCTGTGCTGTGATCGAAGAACTTGCTGTGGGAGGGCAGGAGGCCGTGACTGAGTCTCAGCTCTGTGATGAGCACGATCGGAAGGTTCTCGTCGAGTTTGATCCGCATCAGATCGCTGGAATTGCTGGAACCGAGAGATCTTCTTCTGCGGCCGTGGCCGCAAACGCAATCGCGGCGGGTATCTTCGCGGGTGAGGGCCGCAAGCTGTGGATGATCTCTTCCACTCCGGCGCCTTCAGCCAGATTGGCCAGCACTGTCCGAAGCGTGACCCGCGTCCGTCGTATAAACCGCCTCGCGTTTGCAAATCTGCGGATCGCGCGAAGTGTGATTCTGATAGTTCATATGCGTTTTCAAAGTGGAGACCCCGAACGAAACCCCGCCCACCCGTGTTCTTAGCGTCATGAAGAACTCGTGGACCGGTGGCGAGATCGCGCGGCAGGCGGATCAAGGGGGCGAGCTGGCTGTGGCCGTTCATCGGTGTGAGCCGGGGGCGTTCGAGCGGCTGATCGATCGGTTCGAGCGGCCGTTGTTCACGTATGCGCACGGGATCCTGCAGAACGCGTTTGATGCGCAGGAGGTGGTGCAGGACGCGATGATGCGGGCGCATCGGGCGCTGACGCGTCAATACGACGAGGATCGGTGCGCGGCGCTGGCGGTAAGGCCGTGGTTGTTCAGGACCGTTCGCAACCTTTGTGTGAACAAGCGGAGGTCGAAGCGCAGTGCGCTCGAGGAGTCGTTGGAATCGTTCGATGACGGGCGGCTTGGGCCATTCGTGAGTTTGGAAGGGTCGGAGCTGGAACGGAAGGAAGAGGTCGAACTGCTGCGGCGGGCCATGGCCTTGCTTCCGGTCGACGCGCGCGAGCTGATCGTGCTGCGGTTCATGGAAGAGATGTCGTACGCGGAAATCGCGAAGACCGTGGGGAGTTCCGAGGCCGCGTTGAGAGGCAAAGTGTTCCGGTCGTTGAAGCTGTTGAGGGATGCACTGGAAACCAAGGGGGTGGCGTATGCAATGTAGAAACGTGTTGACCCGAATCGATGCGCTGCGCACGCGCGAGCTTGCGCCCATCGAGAAGACGGCCGTTGAGGCGCATCTGCGCACCTGCCGCAGTTGCGATGCGTCGCAGGACGACGTCGAGCAGCTCGTGCACGCCGTCAAATCGCTGACGCTCGTGCCGGAGGTGTCGTGCGTGGAGACGTGCAAGGACGCCGTCGCCGATTCGTTCGATCGCGTCGGCGAGGTGTGGGTTGCGTTCACGAAAGACCGCATTCGCATGATCAGGTCAGCCGATTCGATCGCCGACATCCGCCAGCCGTACGCGAAGAAATACGGACGCGTGCTGGAGCCTGGGACGATCCCCGCGACGCTGCGACGCCAGGTCATCGCCGCTGTGGAAGGGGAGGGAGTCGATGCGCCGAAGGTCGATCTCGAATTCGCCAACGATCTCGAGCACGACGTCCTTCAGACCCTCACCCGCATTCCTCGGGGCGAAGTGCGCACGTACGCCTGGGTGGCCCGACAGGTTGGGCGTCCGCGCGCCGTCCGCGCCGTGGCCAGCGTCATCGCCCGCAACGTCGTGCCGTTTGTCGTGCCGTGTCATCGCGTGGTGCCGTCAGCGGGCGGCATCGGCAACTACATCTTCGGCAGCGCAACGAAGCGCGCGTTGCTGGCGCGCGAAGGGGTTGACGTCGATCAGCTCGACGCGCTGGCGAAGGAGCACGTCCGCTACATCGGCTCGAAGACGACGCACATCTTCTGCTTCCCAACCTGCCGCGACGCGAAGCGGATTCAGGACAAGAACCGCATGCCCTTCCGCGATGCCGACGACGCGCTCGAAAGCGGATACCGTCCATGCCGTCACTGCCAGCCGGTGGCGGCATGAGCGCGTTTCTGGCGGATGAGGCTCGGTACGACGTTCACGCCATCTCGCTGCCGGCGAAGACATTCACCGGCGACTTCTGGTTCACGCACGCTGCCGGCGATCGGCTCTGGTTCGCGCTCGGCGACGTGGCCGGCAAAGGGCTGCCGGCGGCGATCGTCATGGCCATGATTCAGGAAGAGCTGGAGCATCGCATCACCTCATGCGCACGCGCGGGATGCGATCCGGCCACGACCATGAAGCGGCTCGACGAATTTCTGAAGCCGCTGCTGCCATCGAACCGATTCGCAACCGCCGTCGTCGGTTGGATCGATGACGACGGCAGCGTCACGCTTGTCAACGCAGGACACTGTCCGCCGATGATCGTCCGCGCCGACGGCAGCATCGAGGAGATCGACTCCACCGGTCCGGTCATCGGAATCGTTCCGAACGCGCGCTGGCATTCGACGACGATGTCGTTGAATCCCGGCGAACTCCTCGTTCTCTACAGCGACGGCGTGATCGAGTCGGCGTCAGCGGACGGCGATGACTTCGGCATCGACGGAATTCTCCGTTCGCTGCCGATGTCCACCTGCGCGCGTACGGTTGCGGCGGCGATCGCCGAGGCAGCCACGAGCCATGCAGCCGGGCGTGCGCAATACGACGACTTAAGCGTGATGGTCATCACCGCATAGGTCACCACCCAAAGGCGGATACTCGGCGCATGCCCGGAAAAAAATCTCTCCTGACGTTTGCAATCGCGCTTGTTATCGGCACTGCTGCACGGCTCGTAGCGGATTGCTCCTCGGCAGTGGCCGTGCAGGCGCCGCCCAGCGCGTGCAAGTCAGGAACGGCGACGGTCGCTGTCGCCGCGGTGCCGGGCGCGACGTATGCCTGGACCGTCGACGGCGGCACGATCATCGGCGACGCGGCCGGCGACCACATCACGATCGCCCTCGGCACGAAAACGACAGCCACGGCTTCGGTCACCGTCATCGCCGGCAGTTGCACGTCGCATGGCAGCGGCGTCATCGCGCTGCACGATCCGTTCGCCGTCCGCACCTCGATCCCGGAAGCCGGGGCAGGGATGCCTCTGACAATCCAATGGAACTACGAGAACGGTTCGCCCGCGAGGCAGACCATCTCCGGCTCCGATTTCGGCGTGTTGACGCTTCCCGCGGGCGCGCGCAGCTACACCTACACACCGGCGACGAGCGGCAGCAAACAGATCGTCATCGATGCCGCCATGCAGACCGCCTCCGAATCGACGCCTGCAACGCGTCGACGTGCGGCGGCAAAGAGTCCGGCGGCCGCCTCGCCGTGCGCTGAACTGCGCACCACGATCCCGTACAGCGTGAGCGAATGCCTCAGACCGAATGTGAGCGTCGATGCTCCGACTTCCGTCGTCGCCGGCACACCGTTCCTAATCAGCGTGATCCCGCAACCGAACGCGATCGCCACCTGGACGATTTTCAACGGCTCGCCGGAAACGGCGACCGGCGACAGTGTGATGGTCACGCCCGGAACGTCGGGCGCGGTCCAGGTCAGCGTTCAGCTGACGCGCGGCTCCTGCTGGAATGAGACCGCTCGCAGCATCGCCATCGTCGCGAAACCGGTCTGCAACAATCCCAAAGCAGCCGTGGTCGCCGGTCCGATTTCCTGCGGATCGGCGGTGGTGAGCGCTACGTTCACCGGAACTCCACCGTTCCGAGGCACGTGGTCGGATGGCACTCCGTTCAATACGAATGCACCGTCGATCACCCGCACCGTCACGATTCCCGGTAACTACAGCATTGCCAGTTTCGAAGATGCGGCATGCGCGGGCACATCCTCGGGCGTCGCGGTACTCCCGGTTCTCGGGCCGACGGCCACGATCAGCGGCCAGGCCAACGGCTGCGTCGGCGTCGATTCGGTCACCGTCAAATTCACCGGCAAACCGCCGTTCTCCGGACGATGGACCGACGACACGTCGTTCGTGACGAACGACATGGAGATTGTGAAGCCTCTCACGGCGCCCGGACTGACTACGTTGCAATACGGATATGACGGGACCGACTGCCGCCTCAGCGTCACCGGCGACGTGGTGGCGCAAGTCACGCCGAAGATCGTCAAGATGGAGACGTTTTGCCAGTCGCCGGATTTCAACAACGTCATGCTCGTCGGAGCCACGTTCAATGGGTTTTACACCCTCCCGCTGACCGTCAACTGGTCGGATGGCACCACTACGACCTACGCCAGCAGCCCCGTTTGGCGCATTCTTCAACCGCAACCGAACGGAGTAACCTACACGGTCGTCAGCGCGCATGACGCGTACTGCAGTGCCGTCATCGAATCGCCTTCCATCACCATCCCCGCCGCGGTCATCCCGGACTTCTCCCTCGGCATCGGAAACATCTGCACCGGTGCAACCGCCGCCGCTTCGCTGATTTCCGCGCCGCCGCCTGACGCGCAAGTGACGTGGTACGCGCAGAACGCCACGATTCTTTCGGGGCAGGGCACGAGCTCCATTCAATACACGGCCGGTGACGTCGGCTCGATGGATCTCGGATGCATCCTGACCTTTCCGGATGGGCGCTGCCCGACTACCCATCGGCAAACGGTGGCGGTCAAAGGCGATCCCAACGGGACCATCGCCCTGGCGAAAACGGAGATCCACGTTGGTGAAACCGTCGGCATCACGATCGTCATGAATAGCAACGTCTGGTACTGGAGCCTGGATGACACGTTGAACGATCCGATCACCATGATCCCCACGTGCGGCGCCGACGGCTCGCCGTGCCAGTACGTCTACACAAGCTCGCACGCTGGAAAGTCGACGATCACGCTGCACCTCACGGGATTCTGCCCGGAGACGAAAGAAGTTTCGATCGACCTGAACGTTCTGCCCTGACAAATCCACGCATTCGCCTTGACAGATGTGATGTGCAGAACTATCTTCTCCATACATTCGCAAGTGCGAATGTATGGAGGCCTCACATGACTGACATTCTCAAAGCCCACGTTTCCATCAACGTCCGCAACGTCGATCGCAGCATCGACTTCTACCGGCGCATGCTTGGGATCGAGCCGTCGAAGGTTCGCACCGGCTACGCGAAGTTCGATGTACAGAATCCGCCGCTCAATCTGGCGCTCAACGAAGTCCCATCCCTCGAATCCGCCGGCGCGCTTTCGCACCTCGGACTTCAGGTCGCGTCGACCGATGATGTGCTGGCGATTCGCACGCGTTGGTCCGAGGCGGGGTTGGTCACGCGCGACGAGATGAAGACCGACTGCTGTTACGCCACGCAGGACAAAACCTGGGTCCACGATCCCGACGGCAACGAGTGGGAAGCGTTCGTGGTGCTGAAGGACAACCTGCCGGAGACCGCGGAGGCAGCGTCGTGCTGCAGCAACGGGGTTTGCACGACGGCGACGTAGCTCCGGCGGCTCGCCGGCAAGAACCGACGACACGCCAGCGAGCCGCTGGCGGTCCAGCCGACGAGCCGTCGGCGCTACGTTGGACGCCAGCGCTCCGTCGTACCATCCCGCTGTGTTTTTGAAACGTCCGGCAGCGATCCTGATCCTGGTTCTTCTCGCATATGCCGCCTGCGCGCGGAAAGAGACGCATCCGCCGGTCATCATCATTTCGATCGATACGCTACGCGCCGATCATGTGTCTTCGCGGACGACGCCGCACATCGCTGCGCTGGCTCGCGATGCGATTGTCTTTCGCAACGCCTGGTCGCATTCGCCGCTGACGTTGCCGTCGCATCTGTCGATGTTTACGGGACTGCTGCCGCCGGAGCATGGCGTGCGTGACAACGCGGGGTATCGGTTCGATGCGGCGGCGCATCCGACGCTGGCTTCCGTGTTGCGGGCGAATGGGTATCGGACCGGCGCGGCGGTGTCGGCCTATGTGCTCCGCGCGGCGACGGGCGTGGCGGCGGGGTTCGACGATTATGACGACGCGATTGGGATCGTCGATGGCGCGCCGGTGGGAGCGCTGCAGCGGCCTGGAGCGATCAGCGAAAAAATCGCCGAGCGATGGATTGCGGCGCAGAGCGAGAAGCCGTTCTTCTTTTTTCTGCATCTGTATGAGCCGCATACGCCGTACACGCCGACGTATGACGCGGACGTCGCGCACGCGGATGCGATTGTTGGAACGTTTCTCGACTTTCTGCGGCAGCGCGGTTTGTACGATCGCGCGGTGATCGTGCTTCTCTCCGACCATGGCGAGGGGTTGATGGATCACGGCGAGCAGGAGCACGGCGTGCTGCTCTATCGCGAGTCGCTGCAGGTGCCGTTGATCGTGAAGCCGGCTGGCGCGCATGAGCATCGCGAAGTCAGCTTGCCGGTGGGACTCATCGACGTCATGCCGACGATTCTCGAACTTGGGGGTTGTCCGGCGCCGCACACCCGAGGGCGGTCGCTGATGAAGGCGACTCCTGCCTCTCCGATCTACTCGGAGTCGCTCTACGCGCGCATTCACCTCGGGTGCGGCGAGCTGCGTTCGATCGTCGATGGCGATCGGCATGTCATCGACGGTGCGCGGGGCGAGGTTTATGACCTGCGCAGTGACCCTACAGAAAAAGTGAACGTCATCGATCGCGAGCGGCGCGCGTATGCGAATGCGCGCGGCGCAATCGCGCAGGTTGGCGGCGCGTTCGTGACGCCGGACGCGATCGATTCCGAGGAGGCGAAAAAGCTGGCGGCGCTCGGGTATGTGAGTGGCGGGAGCGACAGCGGCTCGTCTTCACGCGATCCACGCGAGTGCCTCGGCGATCTGGCGCAGTTGAAGGACATCGCGGCGTTGCGCGAGCAGGGGAGAGAGGCCGAGGCAATCGCGCGGCTGGACTCGATGCTGGCCGCGAATCCGCGCTGGAGTGATATCCGCGACCAGCTTGGCGCCGCGTACGACGATGCCGGCGACCACTTGCGTGCAGCACAGGTTTACGAAGATGGCATTCGCGTCACGCCGCGGCTTGCGGGCGCGTTCGCGTTGTCGGCTGCGTCATCGCTCTTCGATGCGCATCGTTTCGACGAAGCAGCTGCGCATGCGCACGCCGCCGAGACCACTGAGCCGGCCGGCGCACATCTGCTCCTCGGCGAGATCGCGCTTGCGCGAGGCGATTTCGCGACGGCTGCGCGCGAACAGAGCATCGCGGCGTCATTTCGCAACAGCCGAGGTCATGCGCTGTTTCTCGCGGCGCGCATCGCAGCGGCGCAGCATGAGTTCGCGCGGGCGCTCGAGTTGCTGAACATCACCAAGGCCACCTGCCACCAGAACGGAGAATCGTTGCCGCGCGGATTCCACTACGCCGCCGGCGACGCGCTCGCGCACATCGGTCGGACTGCGGATGCCGAGGGCGAGTTCGCCGCGGAGATCGCAGCCGATCCGCACGATGTGCAGCCGTACGCGGATCTGGCGTTGCTGCAGATCATGCGGCGCGATCGCGTAGCCGCGTTGCACACCATCGACCGGATGGCAGCGGCAAACCCGAGCCGCGACACGTATCGCTTCGCCGCCGAAAGCCTCGATCGATGGGGCGAGCATGAAGCAGCAGGGCGCTGGAGGAAGAAAGAGTGAAGGGTGAAGAGTGAAGGGTGAAAGAGCCACGTCGTCTCTTTTCACTCTTCACCCTTCACTCTTCACCCTTTTCTTTCTCTCCCGGGTCGCTCACTGAGCACAAGGGTCTCAAATTGATCCGTCAAAACAACATGAACGGATCATAAAAGAACCCTCAATCGAGGTCGGCAGCGAATAAGTCCTTTGTTTGCAACAAAGTGACTTGTGGCTTGGCCGTTGCTCTTGCGCTGCCTACTCATACAACCCCGGTAACGATCTGAAACGAAACTGAAAAGGAAAAGGGAAGAACTGCATGAAGAAACTGCTCTCGGTCGTGCTCCTTTTAACCGCCACTGTCGCCTTTGGACAGAAGGGCGACAACAGCAACAACGGCAACAGCGGCAAGAACGTCAGTGTTCGGGATTCCGATCACAACGGCAATGCGACGTTCGTCACCGGCAACATGGGCAAGCTCGGCCCGGGATCCGATGACAAGGCCGCCAAGGACTTTCTGAAGAGCCAGAAGGATCTGCTCAATCTCGCCGGCACCGAAGACTTCGATCTCCGGAGCATCGAGAAAGACAAGCTCGGTCAGACACACGTCAAGTTCCAGCAGACCCTCAAGGGCCTGCCGGTATTCGGCGCCGAGTACATCGTTCACTCCGACGCCAGCGGCAACGTCATCGGCATGAACGGACACGTGACAAAGGACGACGTGAAGCTCCCGCGTGTCCCGACCGTCGACTCCGTCGGGGCCACATCACGCGCGTCTTCGCAGGCGGGCATCAAGAACGGCCACACCCTCGGCGCCTCCTCTCTTACGTATGTCATCAATGAGAAAGGCAACGCCTTCCTCGCCTGGATGACGCGCGTCGAATACGTCAACGCACAGGGTCCGCAGATCGATAAGGTCTTCGCCGACGCGACCACGGGCGATCTCGTCCTCACCGCCCCCGAGTACAAATATGCGAAGAGCCGCTCGACCTACACGGCCAACAACGGCACGTCGCTCCCCGGCACCCTGAAGCGGAGCGAAGGCAGCGCGAACATCGGCGACACCGCGCTCGACGCCGCGCACAACTTCGCCGGCAATGTGTACGACTACTACAAGAACGTGCACGGCCGCGACTCGTACGACAACGCCGGCGCCACGATCAAGTCGTCGGCGCACTACTCCACCTCGTACAACAACGCCTTCTGGAATGGTAGCCAGATGGTCTACGGCGATGGCGACGGGACGCAGTTCATCTCCCTCTCCCGCGCCCTCGACGTCGACGCGCACGAGCTGACGCATGCCGTCACCGAGCGCACCGCGAACCTGACCTACTCCAACGAGTCGGGCGCGCTCAATGAAGCCACCTCGGACATCCTCGGCAACTCCTGCGAAGCGTATTCGCTCAACGCCGGAACGCCGAACGCGAACACCTGGAAGGTCGGCGAGGACATCTACACGCCCGGCACCTCGGGCGACGCTCTCCGCTACATGAACAACCCGACCACCGACGGCTACTCGAAAGACTACTACCCGGAACGCCTCACCGGCACCGCGGATAACGGCGGCGTGCACGGCAACTCCGGCATCGCCAACCTCGTTTACTACCTCATGGTCATGGGCGGACCGCACCCGCGCGCCAAGACGGCGGTCAACGTGACGCCGCTGAGCGCGACGTCTTCGACCTCGCTCGATATGGCGCAGCGGATCTGGTATCGCGCCTTGACCGTGTACTTCACGTCGTCGACCAACTTCCAGGGTGCGCGCACCGCGACGGTGCAGGCGGCCACGGACCTCTACGGCGCAGCCGCGGCGGCTACCGTTACATCGGCGTGGGATTGCGTCGCCGTTCCGGGCGGCGGCGGTGGTGGCGGCGGTGGCGTGACTACGCTGTCGAACAACGTGACTGTGACCGGCCTCTCCGGCGCCACGGGCAGCTTTACCAATTACAAGATCACCGTTCCGTCCGGCCAGACGCAGCTCAAGATCACGATGTCGGGCGGCACGGGTGACGCGGACCTCTACGTCAAGCGCGGCGCGCAGCCGACGCTTACTGTCTACGACTACCGTCCGTACCTCACGGGCAACAACGAGAGCGTCACCGTGACCAACCCTGTCGCGGGCGACTGGTACATCAGCCTCAATGGCTACGCTGCGTACTCCGGTGTTTCGCTCAACGCCAACTACACCGGCGGCGCGGCACAATGCACCAGCTACAGCGGATCGCTGAGCGGTACCGGCGTCTCGCAGTACACGCCGAGCACCACGGGATACGTTTCGAGCGTCTCCGGCACGCACACCGGAAAACTGACCGGACCGGTCAGCGGCGCCGACTTCGATCTCTATCTCGAGAAGCTCTCCGGCTCGACGTGGAGCAGTGTGGCCTCGGGCCTCACCTCCAGCGCGAGCGAAAACGTTACCTACAGCGGCACGTCCGGCACGTACCGGTGGCGCGTTTACTCCTACACGGGCTCGGGCAGCTACACGCTCTGCATCACGCATCCGTAGTCCAACGTAGTTGACCAACCGGCCCGCCGTGCGATCATGCGCGGCGGGCCTTTTTTCTTATGAAACGATTTCTGCTCGTTCTGCTGATCGCCGCTCCTGCATTCGCCGCGGATCAGGCATCCGACATCGTCAAATACCGGCAGTCGGTGATGAAGGCGATGGCCGCGCACATGACCTCGATGTCGCTGGTGGTGAAGAAGCAGATCAGCGATCGATCGCAACTCGCCGTCCACGCCGCCGCCATGCGCGACCTCAGCGGCGGTCTGCCCAAATTCTTCCCGCGCGGCACCGGCAGCGACAAAACGAAGACCGCAGCGAAGAACGAGGTCTGGCAGCGATTCCCTGAATTCGAGTCGGGGTTTCTGAAACTGCAGCGCGAAAGCAACGCGCTCGCGGATTCCGCAAAACGCGGCGACGCGAACGCGTTCGACGCGCAGTTCGAAAACGTCGCCAACGCGTGTGCCGCGTGCCATCGCACGTTCCGCATCAAAGACAGCGATTGATGATGTGCCCGCCCAGGGTTCATGTCGCCGGAGGCGACTCGGACGGTAGCCGGTGGTCCGAGCGAAGCGAGCGACCACCGGAAACACGAACGCGTCCCGATTTCCGACCGCGGCAGCGGTCGCGGAGGGAATTCACGACGCCTGGTATTTGGTACGCGACCCCATCCGGGGTCGAACTTCCATCCCGCATATTTGATCCGGTGGTCTCGCGCTTCGCGCGCGACCACCGGCTACCGTGCGAGCCACCTCCGGTGGCTTTTCACAAGAGTGTCGGTGCCACACTGGCTCTCCTCCTGTTTGTCATCGCGGCTTGTCGTCGGGAGCCCGTCCAGAAAGCGGCGACGCCGCCCTCCCAATCCTCCGACTTCGAATCGCTCCCCTCCCGCAATGCCTACGCGGGATCGGCATCGTGCAAGGAGTGTCACGAGAAGGACTTTGAACGCTGGTCCCATGACTGGCACGCTCGCGCGCTGGCGCCGGCCACTGGGGCGAATGTCGCCGGCGACTTTCGCAGCCGTCATTTTCGCGGCGAGTCGAGCGAGGCGTGGATGTCGCGCAAGGGCGAAGGCTTCGTCATGCGCACGCGTAACCGGGAAGGTCAACCAGCGGACTATCCCGTCCCATGGGTCATCGGCGGCAAGCGGATGCAGGACAGCGTCACCGTCATGCCGGACGGACGCTGGCAGGTGCTGCCGGTCTATTTTCATGTCACCGGCGGCGCCGCGTGGGTCGACTACAACGAAGCGAAGCAGGGACACGTCACCCCCGATCATCCCTTCTTCTGGACCAACTTCCGCCGCACCGCGAACAAGGAATGCCTCGAGTGCCACGCCACCGGCATCGACGTCCGCTACGACCGAAATACGCACACCTGGTCGACGGAGCTCACGGACGCCGGCGTCGCGTGCGAGGCGTGTCACGGTCCCGGCGCGCGGCATGCCGAAACGAAAGAGAAGCGCGACATCGTCCGGCCCGATCACATCGAGAAGGACTTGGCCCTCTCCATCTGCGCGCGCTGTCACGGTCCGCGCGATCCGCTCTTTCCGCTGCTCGATGCGAACGATCAGTTCCGCCCGGGCGAGCGGTACGACGACCGCTACCAGGCGCTCGTGATCACAGACGGCATCGAGCGTTCCGGCGAGTACTTCGCCGACGGACGTCCAAGCAGCTCCACGTTCGAAACACAGGCGCTTCTGCAATCGCGTTGCTACCGAACCGGCGGCGCGACCTGTCTGACCTGCCATGGCTCGCCACACGCGGAAGCGCATGTCGAGAACGAGTTGAAGTCCGGCCCGCACGATGCGTCGTGCCTAACCTGCCACGCGGCGATCGCGGCGCAAGCTTCGGTTCACACGCATCACAAAAACGCAACCTGCCTCGATTGCCACATGCCGAAGGTTCTCACCGGCGTTCTCGACCAATTCGCCGATCACTCCATCGACGTCCCCAACATCCGCAACACGATCGCGCACGGCGTGCCGAATGCGTGCAGCGTCTGTCATCGCGACCAGTCCGCCGGCGTACTTGCAGCGTCGCTCGACTCCTGGTGGCCCGGCGCGCGCGCCCGCAACGAGCGGCGCGTTCGTTTGGCTGATGCGATCGACGAAAAGACGGCGGCGTCCAGCCTGCCTGCACTCTCCGCCGTCGTGCGCGATTCCGTGGAAGCACCGACCTTGCGCGGCGCGGCCGCGGTGATCCTCGCGCAGCGCTTCGGCACCGCCGCCGCGGATGTCATCACCCCGCTACTCCACGATCCCAACCAACTCCTCCGCGCCCGTTTCATCGAAGCCCTCGGCTACGCGAACGCGCGCCAAACCGCGGACGCCGTCGCATCACTCGTCGACGATCCCTCGATTCGCGTCCGCCAGAATGCCGCACTCGTTCTGGCATCATTCGGCGACTCGCGCGCGCCCGCCGCGCTCGCGAAACTCACCAGCAATCCCGCCACGACCCATCTCGTCCGTCCGCACATCCTGCGCGGCATCGGCGCCGCCAACCGCGGCGAATTCGACGCCGCAATCCGCGAGCTCGACGTCGCGCTTAATGACGCGCCGTACGCCACCGACGCGATCGTCCTGCTCGCCGACATCTACGCCCGCCGCGGCGATCTTCCGCACGCCCGCGCCTTGCTCGAGGAAGCGCTCCGATTCGACCCCGGCCATCGCGGCGCGAAAGCGCGGATCAACGCGGCCTCGCAATAGCGTTTGGAGCGCTGGCGTCCTCGCCGGCTGGCTCGGCTGCGTCTCGCTGCCGCACCGGCAAACCCTCGAATGTTGCTGGAACCCGCGCAAGCCTCCCATTCGGCAGCGAGGGCGCAGCCGGGCCAGCCCAATGGCTTTAACTTTAGCGCTTGCGCGTCGGAACGCTGGCGTCCTCGCCGGCTGGCTCGGCTGCGTCCTCGCTGCCGAGTGGAGGCTTGCGCAAGTGTTGCGTTTCAAGCGACATCCGAGCGTT
>DASYJF010000014.1:0-93320 GCA_035996815.1 Thermoanaerobaculia bacterium
ACCTGACGAGGTTCGGTGTGCCTGCTGCACAGGACCCGGGCTCATCCCAACGGGCCGTAAAACGCGGCGGCATTGTAATCCGCACGGGCCATGAACCGGGAGGACGGGGGAGAACTTCCACTATCTGGAGCCGCTTCTGCCGGCGCCACTGTTCCGGGTCATCTGCGATCGGGAGGTAGGAATTTCGTTTTCGTGACCCTCTACTTACATACCCCAAAAAAGACAGGAGGCTTCACCGATGAGCGATATGGGTGAGCTGACGGAGATCCGTGCCGATTGGATGAGAATCCAGACCGATCTGGATGTGAACCCTCTCTACGCGCTGAGCATCTATGACGACACGATGCGACGCGCGACGTCAGAGTTCGTCCGTGAGCGTCTCGATCATGTTTTTAGTGACGCACTCTCATTCGCGAGGGCGGGACAAGACATTCTGCCGAAGCATATATTCGACGTGCTGCCGGACAAGTATCGCCGCGCTCGTCAGCGCGACCGGCGCCGGCTGGTCAAGGCGATCGCCGACCGTCTCTTCGAGTACGGGGTCGCTGCCGGCAACCGTCAGGATGCGGAGCGGGATCTACTGGCCGGCATCGGCAATTCGTTCGAGAGGCTCATTCTCACGGGAACGCTCGATCAGCAGTTTGCCTGCAAGCTGGCCGTAGAGCTCGGCCACAAACAGGCCATGACGGATGCACTGCGGTCACTGGTTTGCGCTCCGCTGATTTCGGCGTTGATCACTGTACTGCGCGTCGGTGCTCCCACGACGCGCGACAGCGCGGTCGAAGGACTGGGCGCGTTGCTCAAGTACTTCGACGATCCCGAACCGATGTTTGTCATCAACCAGCTCCCGGTGGAGGATTTGAGGAAAGGCAACGCGGATATCAACCGCGACTACTTCGAGCGCTTTGAGCGCCGCCGGCAGATGGCTCTGGCCGTGTCGGGAAATGCGGCCGCACGGACTGAGTACTTCCAGGATCTAGACGACAATCTCGATAAGGTCGAGTGCCGAGGCTCCCGTGAAGGATTTCCACCCTACCAAAGGGCTCTGACTGAATGCGCAGACCGGCTTCGAACGCTGACATCGATCTGCCGCCAGGCGACAAACGAAGAGAAGCCCACGCTGGTGACGCGTTCGGTCGCGCTCCTCCGACGGGCAGCAAGAGTGACCTGGATCGAAGAGGATGAGGACGGCGCCACGCAGGCAGCATTTGCGCGCTACCAGGAGAGCGTTTTTCACACCATTACAGTTCTCGTTGAGCGTGAGGGAAACGCGGTGGAGTTCGATGAGGTGGTCTCCGAGGCGATCGATTCCATTCCGCGCACGCTCATCGGCGAGGCGCCTCTGTGCAACGGCCAGTCGCGCGCCGCCGTGTCGATCATTTCCTGTGCCGCGACTCTGCTGATGCGGGCGCACGAGCCACGAACGACGAAAGCGTTGCGCAGCGTTTTTGAAGTTTTGGTAACTCCCTCGGCCTCGCCCTGGGGGAACCCCGGTATCGTCGAAGGTTGTTATCGCGGTCTTCCGTCACTGCTGAGGAACGCGAAACACAACGATTGGACGTTGCCGGCGCTGGCGGCTCTCTTCGATCATCTCAACAGGCCTCACGATTTCGAGGACTTCGTCGAAACCCACCGTCAGCTGCATGCGGCAATGTGTTTCCGCCGGGTACTGATCGCGGTCACCGAGAACGTTCACGATCAATTCGTTCAGTCGGAGGCCGAAGAAACGCGCGAACAACGGCAAATCGAGCTCGAGGTCAGGACTCTGCTCGCGCATCCCGACGCCGAGCATGTGAGGAAGATTCTTCAGACCTCCGACCACAAGACAACCGGTGCGTTCCCGCGCGATATCGCTCCGCGCGTGATCAATGCCACGGCGTTCGAGCGAGACCTGCTGGCCCGCACGTCGTCTCTCTTTCAGAATTGGCCTCACCTTTCGGCACCGCGGCAGCTGCTGTTGACCCGCATTCTGGCCGCTCAATTGCGCGTCCTGTCTCATGACGCGAAGGATGTGGCCCGGCACCGGGTTCTGAATCGTCTCTACGATGCGATGCCGACCATCACCTTTTCCGATGAGGAAAGGCAGAAACGCCTCTGGAAGCTGCTGGCGGATCTCCCGTCCGAGCCGGCCCGTGCCGCCGACGCCGATCTGCAGGACTTCGTCGAGCATTGCGGAGTAGCAAGCAGTACGGACCGCCTACCGCATCCTCACGACGACCTGCCCGGTTACGTTCTGGCCATGATCGACGATAGCGCGAGCGCGCGGATCGCTGCCGCAATCGCGCGTGAGATCGACTTGAATATCCGGCATGATCGGATCAACACGCCACGATTCGACTTCGCGGCCACGCTGTATCAAGTCACGTTGCGTGGTCCTCACGAAGCAATCTTCGAGCATCTGTTCCCGCGCATGGAGTCGCCGCTTGACCGCGACGTCGTGCTCCTGTTCCGCAAGCACGTGGCGCGAGTTCGAGCATGCGCCGAAAAGCACAAGCACGGTCTGCTCGATCTGAAAGAACTGCTACAACATGTCGGAGACGTTCTTCGCGACCTTCGGGAGCCGCGGTCGGCGGGGATCGCCGGCAGCGCCACGCTGCAGCGGCTCCGGCTGGTTCTGCACAGTTACCGGTATCTAGTGACGAAAGGCGGCTTCTGGCAACTGGCCGCCGGCGGTCCTACAGGTGGACTCGGCAGACTATTCGAACAACTCGACGCACTCGACGAACAGACCAGAGGCGTGCGCTCCGGAACTATTTCCGAGGCGGGGCTGCATCCGAACCGGCGCGATAACCTCACCATCCCCTTTCGAACGATGCTGACTGAGCTCAAGAGCCGCGTTCAGGAGTATCAGGAGTTGCCGCTCAACGAATTCGCCGCGCGTTCGAACGCGCTCACACGAGCGGCTGAAATCATCTGCGGCATCGAATCGCGCATCGGTGTCTCCGTTGAATTGCAGGCTCCGGAGCGGGTCATCCTCATTGCCATCCTCCAGAGATACAGAGAGGTTTTCACGCGAACGATCCAGTGGCACTGTGTCGAACCGCGGCGCTGTGTCGACGCGGGGGACTATGAGCTCTTCTGGAGTCTTTTCGCGACAAGTAAGGCGCGAAAGGCCGCCTGTCATGAGGGTCCGTTGAAAGAAGACGCTCCGCTTCTTCAGGGCGACTATCAAGGCCGCGTCACCGACGCCATCGAGACCTACACAATAGCGTCACACTGGAAAGCCCTAGCGGAAACTTGCGGCCCGGAGCCGCCCAAGTTTCCCGGTCAGCGTCTGAAATTCGAGGGGATGTTCGCGGAGTGGACCTCTTCCGATCTCGAGATGAATCATCTGCGCGACGCCATCGGCGACCGATGGGCGACGTGGTTTCAATCGTTCTACGGCACGGTAACCAGCCTGCCACGCATCATCCTGATCGTCGTCATCGTCTTCGGTATAGCGATTGTGTGCGACGTATATGAAGCGCACGAAGTTGAAGGCGCGGGTTTCTTCGCATTGGCGGTTGGTGCGGTGGTCATGTCGCTGGTGACGTTTTCGCACGGTCTGCACGCCGTGGTTTCGAAGTTTCGTCGGCGGCGTGTGGAGAGGCGTCCGCAATACCGGTTCCACGCCATGCTGCCGCGGCTGGCGCGCCTCATCGCCGCACCGATCGCGCTGCTCGTCGATTTCAATCACAGTTATGAATTTCCCCTCAAGGCATCGAGCTGGCCGCTGCTGTTGTTGATGGTGCTGGCCTTTCTGACAACGCGCTTTTTTGTGCAGCGCGAGATCGTCGACCGTGATCGAATGCCCCTTTCCCGAGGAGGCCCCGAGCGATCGAAGATGCGGCCGATCGTCGCAGTTGCGGTGGCCTACTCGTTCGGCCTCTCGCTCCTCTTTTCGGTCATCTTCGCTTCGAACTACTTTGATCGCGCGGACGTCAATACCGTAAAGCAGAAGCCTGTAGTTGCGCAGGTTCTAAGGCCAGCGTCAGTTACGGCTCATGTAAAGCAAGAACTGATCGCCGATCCGACATGGGTGAGCCTTACCAACTGGTGGATGAATCGATGTGAGGAGATTCCCGCGCAACATGCATGGCCGCGCTTCTTCGGCATCCTTCCTCGCGACGTGACGTTCAATCTCGGCCAGACGTGGGTCTGCAAGCCTCTGCCGGCCTCGATCAGAAACTATCTGGTTTTCGTTTTCTACCCGACGCTGATTCTGACCTGGACCGCTATCGGCCTTTTCTTCGGCGTCTTCCTCGAAGGCTTCCTGAAAGGACGCCGGCTGCGCGGCGAGAAGGCGCGCAGAGCGGAGGCGTAGCTCACGAAATCGTTAGGAGGTGAGCAGTCGTCTGAGGCCTCAGTAGCCGACCGGCCGCGTCTTCGTTGGCGCAAACATGTTCGTCACCCCGAAGTTCCTCGACAAATACGCGATCGCGGCTGGCTTGTCGGCGTCCTTCATGACCGCGCCCCAGCGGATCATTTTGTCGACCGTTGCGGTCCACTGCTTTTCGGTGAGGCGCTGCTGGACGAGGATGTCCGGCGAGTGGCAGGGGAGACAGCTTGCTTCGACGAGTTGGCGTCCGTTTCCGGCAGGGAGCGAATGGAACTTCGTGCCGAGGGTTGGGAGTAACGGATCGTAGGACGCGTGTTTTTTAGCGGCGGCGGCTAACGCGAGAGCGAACGCGATCATCAATATTCGCTTCATGCCGTCACCTCCACATCGACGAAGTGCCAGGAGTTGTGGAGGTATCCGCTCTGATTCCACGCCGCATCGCGCGGCTGGATGTTGCCGCGGCTGTCGGTCGCGCGTGCGCAGATGCGCGCGATCCCGGCGCGCGATGGCGTCCAGCGATGCGACCAGAGCCGCCATGCGTACGGATCGTGACGCGGATCGAGTGATGCGGCAGCCCACGTCGCGCCGTCGTCGTCGCTGATCTCGACGTTCGTGATGTCGGGTGAGCCGGAGAATGCAAAGCCGCCAACTTCGTACGCGTGGCCCGCCTTCGCCTTCTTCGGTGCCGTCGTGATGTTCGACTTAACGAACAGCTCCGTCACAGGTGACATCTCCTCCGGCTTGAACGCCACGCCAGGCGCGCCAACCGTCAGCGGATAGCGGTACGCCGTCTCCATGTAGAAACCCTTCTGCGACTCCGCTTGCGGCGAGAGGCGGACCAGCCACTTCATCCAGTGATCGCCGGCCCAGCCGGGGACGATGAGGCGCAGCGGTGCGCCGTGGATGACCGGCAACGGCTCGCCATTCATCGAAAACGCCAGGATGCCGTCGGCGAGCACCTTCTCCATCTCGATGCTGCGCTGAAACGGCGGCACCTTGCCCGGCGGGTCGTCGCTGCCGAAGACGTGCAGATGTTTCGCCGACGGCTTCACGCCCGCGCGTTCGAGCACGTCGCGCACGCGCACCCCGCTCCAGCGTGCGTTGCCTACGGCGCCGTAGCGCCACTGCACTCCGGGAACGGTTGGCGCGTAGAGTCCGCGTCCGTTGCCGGCGCACTGCAACACGCAGGTCGCTTCCGCGCGCGGCAGTTTTTTCAGATCGGATAGCGTAAGCTGTACCGGACGTTCGACCTCGCCGTCGATCGTCAGCCTCCAATTCTTCGGGTCGGGCGTGCGCGGGATCCAGTGGCTGCGGACGAAAAAAAGTTCGTTTGGCGTCACGTAATCGGTCAGCAACGCGAGCGGCGTTTCCGCATTCACCGCATAGCCATTCATCTGCAGCATCGATTCACGACCGTGAGGAACAGCCGCCTTCTGCGCGGCGAGCAGCGGAGCGGCGGCAAGCAGCAGAAAACGTCTGCGATCGATGCTGTCAAAAGCCATGACGCGAGAGTCTATCTCACCACGAACAAACGACTTGATGACAATGACGAGAAATATGGTCCGGGATTTGCCCTTTGGCGGACTCGAGATGAAGCAGAAACGCCGCACAGCCGATTACACCTGGACGCCGCCGCGCGACTTCCGCGACATCTGCGCCTGCCAGCGCCACGCGCGGCGCGAGCGCGCGTTCTGGCGGCGCGCCGTTCGCGGTGCACGCAAACGCGCGGTCACGTTGTTCGTCACCGTGCCGCTCGCGTTTTGCGCAATCGGCATGGAAGCGATGAACGTCTCCCTGCCGGCGCTCGCGCAGCAAGCGATCGAGATGAGCAGCAGCGGCACGCGCGACCTGCAAGTCTTCACCGCCCGCAAAGTGCGCGACGCGTTCATCCATCCTGACCGCGTCGTGAATACGCTCTCCGTCGACATCGCCAAAGAGCAGTTTTTCAAATCCGAAGTTCCGTACGGCGCGATCATTTATCGCGAAGCCATGAAGAATCAGCTGCCGCCGGAGCTCATCGCCGCCGTCGTCGAATCAGAATCCGATTTCCGTCCGCGTCTCGTCTCCGCGAAAGCCGCGCAGGGTCTGATGCAGATCGTTCCCGAGACCGCGCGCCTGATGCACTGCGACGATCCGTTCGATCCGCACGCGAACATCGCCGCCGGCACACGCTATCTGCACTACCTCGTCGATCGTTTCGGCGATGAGAAGCTCGCGCTGGCCGCCTACAACGCCGGCGAAGGCACGGTCGAACGCCTCGGCGGCGGAATCCCGCAGTATCCGGAGACGATCGACTACGTGCAACGCGTCACGACGCGCACGAAGCTCTATCGCCAGCGCGTCCAGAACCGCTACCTGGCCTCGGTGCGGATGCAGGCCTCGATCATCGCGCGCTGAGCGTCGCCGGCGCGTCGACCGCGATGGGAAGCGTGAAGAAAAACTTCGTTCCGTTGCCCGCCTCGCTCTCCACCCAGATCCTGCCGCCGTGCGACTCCACGATGCCCTTCGCGATCGGGAGCCCGAGGCCGGCGCCGAGGCGCGCGGTGCGCTTGGCCTGCCAGTAGGGATTGAAAATGTCGCCGAGGTTTTCGCGTGGGATGCCGGGACCTGAGTCGGCGACGGCGATCGTCACCTTGCCATCCTCCGACTCCGCGTGGCACGTGATCATCCCGCCCGGAGGCGTGAACTTCATCGCATTGCCGATGAGATTCGACAGCACCTGCAGCACGCGATGGCGGTCGGCATACACCGGCGGCACATCTTTCGGCACGTGGCACTGCAGCGTGATCGATCCCGTCACCGCCTGCGACTTGAACAATTCGTACGTCTCCTCGAACAGCGACTGAACGTCGAGCGGCCCCGGATCGATCGGCAACTGCTTGCCGCCTTCGAGGCGCGTCACGTCGAGCAGGTCTTCGATCAGACGCTGCATTCGTTTCGCGGAGATGTCGATGATCTCAAGCTGCTCGCGATCGTCCGGCGCGACCTTGTCCGACATCTGCAGCAACGACGCCGCGAGCATCACCGCGTTCAGCGGATTGCGGAGGTCGTGCGAGACGATCGCCAGCACTTCTTCGCGCGCCTGCACCGCCTGCTGCGACTCGCGATACAGCCGCGCGTTGTCGATCGCCAGCGATCCGTGGCGCGAAAGCTCGCTGACCAGCGCCGCATCTTCCTGCTTGAAGAGCGTTCCTTCCGCCGCCGCGGCGAGGATTACGCCGAGCGGTTGCCCACGGCTGACCAGCGGCACGGCCATCAGCGAGCGCTGCTCCTCCGGCGCGACGCCGGCATACGCCAGTAGCGACGATGCGTAGCCGATGATGCGCGACTCGCGTTCGCGGATCACCAGCGCCAGCGCCTCGGGCACATCGCGCATCACCTCGCCGACGCGCGTTTCCAATTCGTGCTCGCGCTCCGCGTCGCGGTGCGAAACCGCGGCGCGGCGAAGGCCTCCATCCGGTTCGGCGAGATCGATTACGCAGATGTCGGCGATGTTCGGAACGATCAATCGCGCCAGTGTGGCGATGGCGTGTTCATAGTCGAGCGACGACGCCAGCTCCTGCCCCGCTCCCGCCAGAAACGCCGCGCGCCGCTCCTCGCGCTCGGCGCCGGCGCGCGCGCGTTGCGCTTCCGCCGCCTCGCGTTCCGCTTCGTGACGCCGCCCCATCGCCTCGCGCGCGAGCAGGCGCATCTGGCGCCCGAGGCCGGCCACCAGGAGCGCCGAGGTCAGCGCGAGGAGAGTGAGGATGATCGTTAGTAACTGGCTTAGCTTCTCCTCTTCGCGAATCTGTTGGAGGCGGTCGTCAATCGAATCCTGAATCGAGACTTCCAGTTCCGCCGACGCTTTGAGCGCCTCCTCGTGCGACGGATGTGTTTCGAACAGCCGCGCCAATGCCACTTCGGCTGGTAAATGCCGCGACAGGAACTCGTTGGCGTTGATGTCCGCATGCCACTCGTTCGACTCTTTGGTGAGCGCCTGAAGCTTCATCTGGACGTCCGGGCCAAGCTTCGGCGCGAGCAGGCGCAGTTTCTCGACGTCAACCCGCCGCTCGTCGAGGACGCGCAGATATTCGCGCCGGTACTGCGGCTGCCCCGTGGTCTGCCAGGCGATGATCTGGCCAAGCTCCGTGGACAAATCAGTCTGAATACGGTTCGCGGCGCTTCGCGACGGTTCGGCCACGTCAGTGATCTCGCGCCGCATCTCCGTCGTATGCCTGCCGAAGAAAATCGGCAGCAGCACCAGAGTCAGCAGCGAAGCGATGATGAACACAACCGGTACGATCGTCGTCCACGTGCTGTCGGGACCGACGCGCCAGATGCTTCGCCGCTCAGTTTTTCGTTCTGCCACAACGCTCCGCGCTAACTCTCCGGCGCACCGGAACGACGCCGCTCAATCTCTTCCTTCGTCGGCATCTCCGCCACCTGCGCCGGTTGCTCATCGACCGCATCCGCGGTCGACGGCTTGCGCGTTGCGTGAAGCGGATCGTCGTTCCCCTGCCGGATCAGAGTCTCTTTTGTTTCTTCTCCCACGAGATCCTCCTTGGACGCAAGTGGCGGTGCAGCAATATGCTTGCCTTCAGTACCCGTACGAATGCGCACCAACGATCGCCGAATCTTCCAACGCCTCCGCCTGCCGCGGCCGATCCTCGGCACGCTCGACGGCCAGAACACGCTCATCCTCGACCTCGGGGTCATCGGCGCGTTCGTGGAGCACTTCGGAGTTACGACGCCGAAAACGCGATCGCGGTTGCAGTTTCAGTGGAAGGGCGAGCAGATCGAGATCGATTGCGAAGTGGCGCGGACGGATGTGGTGCGTCGCGCCGGCGCCAACGCGCTCTCGCACACCGGCCTGCGATTCATCGAAGCGATCGGAAGTTCCGAGGAGCGGCTCCACGATCTGATCGCATCGTTTGTTGGAAAGATGCTGGCCGCGCAGAAAGCAAATGCGGATGGCGTCGCGCACGAAGACAACGAGCTGAAGCTGGTCGACATCGGCGGCGCGCGCCGCGTTCGCGTCCACGGCCTGGTGCGCTACCGCCTGCGCGCGGACGGAACGTGGATGCGCGCGACGACCAGCGATCGTCACCAGCCGCCAGACGGCTTCACCGTCGCCGCGTACGAATACGAGAGCGATCTCGAGGCGCTCTGCCTCGCGTACGAAATCGCCGACGAGGAAGGCCGCGCCATGATCCGTCTGGTGTCGGAGCTGAGCGTCAACACGGTCAATCCGTTGTGAATATCGATCCTGAATTTGCCCGGATCCTGCTGCGCGTCGTGCTCGTCGGCGGAACGATCATGGTCATCGGCGCGACGGGGTTGTATTTCGCGCTGCGCGCATTTGCGCCGACTGCAAAAAAAGGGAGCGACTTCCGAGCCGTCGTCATCGTGATCGGCGTGCTCGCGGTGGTGATGGTGGGCTGCTTCGTGCTCCTGATTTTTTCGTATTCGAAGCGCTGAGCTCCTTCAAAATCGCGTCCGTGTGTTGTCCGAGCGATGGCGGCGGCGATCCGATGTCGAGGCGCTCGCCATCGATGCGAACAGGATTTCGGATCGCGTCGTACGCGCCGATCTCCGGATGTTCGACGCTTGCGATCAGCGCACGAGCGGCCGGAGTGCGCAGCGCTTCGCGCACGCCGCGCACGAGCGACGCCGGAATCGCCGCGCGGCGGCAGCGCGCCACCCACTGCGATGCCGTGCGTTCGCGGAACGCGTCTTCGAGAATTTCGACCAACGCTTCACGATGCTTTACTCGCTGCGTGTTCGTCGCGAACCGCTCGTCGCGCGCAAGCTCCGGCCGCCGCAGCACTCGCTCGCAAAGCTGCGCGAAGTGGCGGTCCGTTCCGACGCCGATCGCGAACGCTCGGTTGCTGCCGTGGAACACCTGATACGGCACGATCGACGGATGCGCGTTGCCATATCGCGCCGCTTCTTTGCCGGTGACGAGCACGTTCTGCGCGACGTTCGCCAGCGATGCGATCGTGGCCGAAAAGAGCGAGATCTCGAGCGATGCTCCCTCGCCCGCGCGAAGCGCTGCGCAGATCGCGCCGAACGCGTAGTGCGCCGTCAGCACGTCCGCGAGCGCCACGCCAATCTTCATCGGCTCGCCAATCGCCGAACCGGTGATCGACATCAGCCCCGATCCCGCTTGCGCGAGCAGGTCGTAGCCGGGCGTATTCGCGTCGTCCGTATCGCTGTCGAATCCGGCGATCGTGCAGTGGACGACGCCTGGATTGATCTCGCGCGGCGTGAAGTGCAACGACTCTTTCTGCGCCGGCAGGAAGTTGTCGACGACAACATTCGCTCGTTCGATCAACCGCCGCGCAACCTCAGCTCCTTCCTCCGACTTCAGATCGAGCGCGATCGATTCCTTGTTCCGATTGATCGACAGAAAGTACGCGCTGACATCGCCGACGAACGGCGGACCCCATCGCCGAGTCTCGTCGCCGCGGCCCGGCTCTTCGACCTTGATGACGCGCGCCCCCCAATCGCCGAGGAGCTGCGTGCAGAGAGGGCCGGCAAGGACGCGCGAAAAATCGGCGACGAGAATGCCGTCCAACGGCAGCGCCCTGGGAACGCGGGCGTCCCGCCCGCCGTCACGTTTGCGACCCATCGCGCTCTACTTCGCCGCCTTCTCCACCTGGGCGGCGTAGCCATCGATGACGCGCGCCACGCTCTCGATCTGCGCGTTCGCATCGCTCCACTGCTTCTGCTCGATCGCCTCGCGCACGCCCGGAATCGTCTTCACGCCGTAGCCGGTATAAAAACCGGGCGCGTAGATCTGATGACGGAACCACGGCCGCCGCGGTAGCCCGTTCGGAAGCAGCAGCGACTGCTCGATGTGCATGAGCGCGCGATCGAACGCCGGCTGGCGATCGGCCGGCGCTGAGGCCGCGGCACGGTCGAAATCGCGTGCGCTGCGCTTCAGATGCGCAACCGCATTCTGCAGCGGCGCGAAGTTGAGATACGGCACGGCCTCTTCCGACTTCGGCGAAACGAACGTCTTTGTCGGATCGGACGCGATCTCGTACGCATGCTCGCGCACGAGGCGATTGCGGTCTTCGATGTCGCGCCGTTCGTTGTCGGCGAGTTTCGTCAGCTCGTCCATGTAGCGGCCGACGGTATCGGCGAACGTGGTCAGCTCGAACGGAAGCACGTCCGCATTCGCAAGGCGCAACACTAGACGTCCCGTGGTCTTCGCCTGCGCGATCCCGTAATCAAAATTCGGATCGCCAAACCGCGTGTAGTGATCGAACGAGTCGTAGACGGAGTGATACGAACCGCCGCCGCCCTCGCCGCCGTAGCCGATGTTCATCGCCGCGATGCCGGTGTGCTGCAGGAACGGCGTGTAGTCGGATCCCGAGCCGAGCGCATCCAACCGGATCAGCTCATGTTCCCGCGCTTCCTTCCGCTCCTCGGCATTCTTCGCCTGCGTCGCTTCGCGCGCGCGCATCCGCGCCAGCACCGAAACGTTCCGCTCCGGATCGTTCACGTCGCGGGCGACCTGCGTCATCAGCTTCTCCAGCGTGTGCGACCCGCCCGCATCGAGGAAGCCGCGCGAATTCGTATCGGAGTTGATGTAGACGACGCCCTTCGCGCGCAGCTCGTCGCCGTGCGTCTCCGCCCACTCGGTCGAGCCGATCAGACCTTCTTCTTCGCCATCCCACGCCGCGAATTGGATGGTCCGCTTCGGGCGCCAGCCACTCTTCGCCAGCTCGGCAATCGCTTTCGCTTCCTCCAGCTCCGCCACCAACCCGCTGAGCGGATCGTTCGCGCCGTTCACCCATGCGTCGTGATGGTTGCCGCGCATCACCCACTCGTCGGGATACTGCGAGCCGGCCATCCGCGCGATGACGTCGTACGCCGGCACCATGTTCCAGTTGAACTCCAGCGCCAGATGGACGCGCGAAGGTCCCGGCCCGAGGTGATAGGTGATGGGGAGCGCGCCGCGCCAGTCGGAAGGCGCGACCGGACCGCCGAGCGCGCGCAGCAGCGGAAGCGCATCGCCGTACGAAATCGGCAGCACGGGGATTTTCGTGATGACCTCGGCGTCCTTGCGGTCGAGCCGTTTCGCATCCGCGGTCGCACCGACGCCAGGCGTGAGCGGATCGCCGGGATGCACCGGCATATCCATCACCGACCCGCGCTGCGCACCGTTCTCGTTGCGATACGCGCCCTTCGGATAGACGTCGCCCTGGCCGTATCCGTCGTCCTTCGGATCGGAGTAGATGATGCAGCCGATGGCGCCATGCTCCGCCGCCACCTTCGGCTTGATGCCGCGCCACGACCCGCCGTACCGCGTGATGACGATCTTCCCCTTCACATCAACGCCGTTGCGCTCGAGCAGATCATAATCAGCCGGGATGCCGTAGTTCGCGTAGACGAGATCGCCGGTGACGTCGCCATCGATCGAGTACGCGTTGTACGTCGGAAGCTGCTCGCTCTGCTGCCCCGAGGTCGCATCGCCCGGCACCGCCGGCTCAAGAAGCTTGGCCGTGAACCGCTCCGGCGCGATCAGCTCGACGAGTCGCCGTTTCGGCGTCGGAAAGAGCACGCGAAACTCCTCGATGTTCGTGTCGTACCCCCACGACTTGAAGAGCGAAGCGATGAACTCCGCGTTCTCCTTGTCATACGCCGACCCGAGGTGATGCGGCCGCGCGGAGAGCCGCTTCAACCAGTCGCGCAACTCATCGCGCTTGAGCGACGAATCAAACTGCGACTCGATCGCCCGTTCCTTCGCCGCACTCGCTGGACTGAACCCTAGCATCGGCGGCTCGGACGGCGTCTGAGCAAAGAGGGTGGCGGCAAGAAACACGGCAAGTGCGAAAACGATGCGGCGCATGGGCGGGGATTGTAAACGGTCGGTCGCTGATGCTCGGCTCAGATCGCCTGTAGCAACAAGAATTTGCGGTCATTTTTGATTTCGTTGTGCCGCGGCACCGACGATGTCGTGTTCGACGGTCCCGCGAACACAGTATGCCGGCCACCCTCATGATCGAGTGTGCAACCGTGTTCGCGCAGGTGACGCACTAAGTCTCGACGCTTCATTCAAGGTCCGCTTGAGACTCGACCTCGCGGATCCGTGCAGCCTCCGTCAGAATCGCAGTTTTTTCAAGGGGTGCACTCCCGCTTTCTTTACAGGGCGCCAAAAAATGTCAGCGACGAAGTTGTGATGGCCAAAGAGGGGGCTTCGCCGAGCGCGACGTGCGCACGTAAATCTCTGCGATGGCGAGATTCGGTACCCAGCAAAGCCACGAGACGATCGAATATGCCGGCGCGAAGTCGTGGAAAACAGTGATCAGCAACGGCAGTTCGATGCGCAGCGTGACCGCGGCGAAAATCAGCGCGAAGCTGCGCAGCATCCATTCACGATGCACGGCCACGTTCCGGCGCCGGATCTGTACGTAGGCGATCGCGGTAGTAGAAAGAACTGAGAGCGCGAGAAGGCCGAAGCCCGCGTGCGTGACGGCGCCGCCATACGAGAAGAACGACATGTAGAGACCTGCCAGGCCGGTGCCCATGACCGCGACAACGTAGATTTTGCCCAGCGCGCGGTGAAGCGCCGGATGGGAGTACGGCAGGTTGCGCCAGAACTGGACGGAGCCGAGGAGCAGGGCGATGGAACCGAACAGTGCGTGGGGGTAGATGCCCCAGGGGCGAGCGTGAAATGAGGCCGCGAGCGGAGGGGGAAACATCTGCTCTCTGCGAATGAGGTACGCCACTGCGTAGAGCGCGATCGCGACGGCGAACAAGGTCGCGACGATTCGCGCGGCTGTACCCAGAATCTGTGGCGCTCGCTTCATAGTTGTTGGGCTCCAGGGAAACGGTTCACGCGGAGACGCGGAGGTGTTCTTGCTTTTCTCCGCGTCCCCGCGTCCCCGCGTGAAAAAGCCTTTCTACCGCACCGTCACGACCTGCACATTACGTCCCTCGCCCTTTTGCCCAAACCCCGAACCCGCGTATGACGAATCATCGCGGAGCACGACAAGGCGATCGGCGATATGCGCGAACGTCCACGTCGAGCGATTCGTCATCGAGCCTTTGATGAACATGAAGCCCGCTGTGCCGCGCTGGATTCGCTCCGCCGCGACCGGGAGATTGTCGTCGCCGAGCCAGACCGTCATCTGATCTTCGGTGAATTTCACGCTGAAGATGCTCGTCGCCTCGGGTGGAAGTTTCGGCGTCAGCTTCAGAACGACCACGCGCACCGGATGCCCTTCGCGTACGGCGCGGCTCTCGCTCACTTTTTTCGCGGAATCGATCAGGCGCAGAAATGGTCCGGCGAAATTCACGGCGTCGGCGATCTCCGTCGCCTGCGTGTCGTTCACGGCCGCCCGCGTCGGCGTCTGTTTGCGCGGATCGGACGTGTGCTCGCGCGACTCTCGCTCGGCGCGGTCCAGAATCGCGCGCGGAAAGGTGATGTGCAATCCGGCATCGTCTTCGATGACGTCGAGTGATGCGTTCCCCGTGAACTGCTGGTTCGCGAAGCGCCCTTCATTCTTCCGCGAGCGCTGCACGTCGATCGAGACATGAATCGGCTTCGTTGCTCGAAGCTGCGAAACAGCGGCGCGCATGTCGGTGATCACATCCGCGCGGGCATTCAACGTCAGGAAGAAAAAGAAGAAGGCGGCTAGGCGTCGCATGACCTGAAAGTATGCGTTAACCTTCCGCTCGTGACGCAAACGTTCACCGCAGTTTATTCGCCGGCGGAAGAAGGCGGCTACATCGCTTTCGTCGAAGAGATTCCGGGAGCGAATTCGCAGGGCGAGACCCTCGATGAAGCGCGCGATAACCTCAAAGAGGCGCTCGAGATGATGCTCGAAATGAATCGCGAGAACACCCTCGACGGCGTTGATGAGAGCCGCATCGTTCGCGAACCGATCACCGTAAGTCGGTAATCGAGTCGCTACAACACGTACCGGCTCAAATCCTCGTCCTTCACCGTTTCCGCGAGAACCCGCTGCACGTAGGCCGCATCGATGGTGACGCTTTGGCCGTCCATTTCGCTGGCGTCGAAGGAGAGCTCGTCGAGGAGGCGTTCCAGGATCGTGTGCAGGCGGCGGGCGCCGATGTTTTCCGTCTTCTCGTTGACCAATGCCGCGTAGCGCGCCACCTCGGCGACCGCGTCGTCGGCGAAGATCAGCGTCACGCCCTCGGTGGCCAGCAGCGCGGAGTACTGCATCGTCAGCGCGTTCTTCGGCTCGTGCAGGATGCGCACGAAATCTTCCTCGGTCAGCGACTCCAGTTCGACGCGAATGGGGAAGCGGCCCTGCAGTTCGGGGATCAGGTCCGACGGTTTCGAAACGTGGAACGCGCCGGCGGCGATGAAGAGGATGTGGTCCGTCTTCACCATGCCATATTTTGTGTTGACGGTCGTTCCTTCGACGATCGGCAGCAGGTCGCGCTGCACGCCTTCGCGCGAGACGTCGGGGCCGTGCGATGCGTTCTGGCGGCCGGCGATCTTGTCGATCTCGTCGAGGAAAACGATGCCGCTCTGCTCGACGCGGTCGATGGCCTCCCGGGCCACGTTCTGCTGATCGACGAGCTTCTCCGCTTCCTCCTGCACGATGATCGGCCGCGCGTCGCCGATGCGCATTTTCTTGCGCTTCGCCTTGCCGCCGAAGAGTCCCGGCATCATGTCCTTCACGTTGACACCCATCTCCTCGACGCCCTGCGCGGAGAAGATTTCGAAGGACGGGTAGCTCTGATCTTTCACGTCGATCTCGACTTCGCGCTCGTCGAGGCGGCCTTCATCGAGCCAGACGCCGAGCTTCTCGCGCGTCTCGGTGGGAGGCTGTTCCTCCGGCGCGCCGACGAATGCAGGCCGCGCGGTGGGGCGGCGCGAATCGGGAAGGAGCAGGTCGAGAATCCGCTCCCGCGCGTTGCGCTCGGCGGTCTCGCGATTCAGCCGGGTCTTCTCATCCTTCACCAGCTTGACCGCGATCTCGGTCAGATCGCGAACGATCGATTCAACGTCGCGGCCGACGTAGCCGACTTCCGTGAATTTCGATGCTTCAATTTTCAGGAACGGCGAGCGCGTCAAACGCGCGAGCCGCCGCGCGATCTCCGTTTTTCCGACGCCGGTCGGTCCGATCATGATGATGTTCTTCGGCGCGATCTCATCGCGAAGTTCCGGCGGGAGCTGCTGCCGCCGCCAGCGATTACGTAGCGCGATGGCCACGGCGCGTTTGGCCGCGTGCTGGCCGACGATGTAGGTGTCGAGCTCGCGCACGATTTCCTTCGGCGTGAGGCGTTCGGAGATCGTCGATTCGTCGATGCTGCCGGGGAGTTGGATGACCATGCGTCAGAGGCTTTCCACCGTGATCTGATCGTTCGTGTAAATGCAGATGTCCGCCGCAATCCGCAGCGCTTCCTCGGCAATCCCGGCCGCGTTCAGCTCCGTGTGCTTCATCAGCGCGCGCGCCGCGGCCAACGCGTACGGCCCGCCGGAGCCAATCGCCAGGATGCCGTCGTCCGGCTGAATCAAGTCGCCGGTGCCCGAGATCAGGTACGCGCGCTCGGCGTTCGCGACGATGAGAAAGGCCTGCAGCTGGCGCAGGTATTTGTCCATGCGCCAGTCTTTCGCCAGCTCGACGACCGACCGCTCCATGTTGCCGCGATACTCCTCGAGCTTCGCTTCGAAGCGCGAAAAGAGCGCGAAGGCGTCGGCCGCGGAGCCGGCGAATCCCGCCAGAATTTTGTCGTGATAGAGGCGCCGCACCTTGGCCGCGCCATGCTTCATGACGGTCGTTCCTACCGTCACCTGCCCGTCGCCCGCCATCGCCACCGCGCCGTCGCGACGCACACAGAGGACGGTCGTTGCTCGAATGACCATCGATTCATCCATCGAGGCGGGATCGTATCGCACCTGTCATCCCGAGCCGCCGGAACTGAGGAGCGCGAAGCGCTACCGGCGTAGGACGGTCGGCCCCCTCAGCTCACACGCCGTGATTCGTTCGCAACCCTTCGGTAGTCTCCCGCGGCGCTGTCGGATTGTCACCCAAACGTCCGCGAATGATCCGCGATCGTCCGACAATGACCCGCGACTCCTCGATAATGTCGCGTAACCCTGTGAGAATGTCGCGTCACCCTTCGAGAGTGTCGCGGTCACCCTTCGAGAGTGTCGCGGTCACCCTTCGAGAATGTCGCGTAACGCTTCGAGAGTGTCGCGGTCACCCTTCGAGAATGTCGCGTCACCTTTCGAGACCTATCGGGCACTCATTCGCTAGTGGTTCACTCGCCATTTGCGAATGGTCTCCAGCCATTCAATGACCGTGCGGGGAGATGATCGAAGCTCGATTTGTCATTCGGGAAGGGATGCGTTGACATTCGCGAAGCATCGAACGGCATTCCGGCAGTTCACGGCTGCATTCGGAGGGAGTCGCGCGATGACCGGGTAAGAACTCGTGAGGAATTGGCGCCATTCGTTTCCGTCTTCCGGGACCATACTCAGGAACGGGCTCCTACCGCGCACCACTGCCACCTCGGCCTCGCCTTCGGAACCGCTCGCGCAGCTTACCGGTTCATCTCCCCCTCACCGGCGTCCTCGCCGTTAGTTAACCGGCTCAGGATGACAGCTACCGCGGCATCTGGTTCCCCGTCACCGTGTCCTGTCCTTCGATCTCGCCCATCGGGATGCGAAGGACGGGCACGAGGTCTAGGCGCATGCGGCCGAAGTCGATGGTAACGATGAAGTTCTTCAGGTAGTTCTCGCCGACGATGCCCGAGGTGCGCTCCGACGCGCCGGCATCGTACATCGGAAGCGTGCGGAACGTGCCGGCCCAGCGGTCGACGCCGATCTCGACGTCCTCGACTTTGTCGCCATGTTTCTTCGCGCCGCCGAGTCCCTGCAGTGTGGCGTTGTGTGCTTTCGTGAAGAGTTGAATCGGCAACGAGCCCGTTTGCGCCGAGTTCAGAAACGTCACCTCGGAACCGGTATCGAGGACGAAGATGAACCATCCCTTGCGATTGATCACGCCGCGCACGGTGGGGCGGAAGTGATCCCAGAAAAGATTCTGATCGGGCGCGGCAACGCGATCGGCGGCGGTGAGGTGCGTGAACGTCGCTTGGTTGCGACGGAAGTCGAGCTCGATGCGCGTCTCCTTCAGCAGATGCGCGCCGAGGAGGAAGTCGATCGAGAATTCATTCTTGCCGGTGATGATGAACTTCATCTTGTCGTCCGGCATAATCGCCACGGGGACATTCTCGATCGTCATTCGGCCGATCTGCAGCGATTCGATGAGTCCGAATTCGACCTGAATCGGCTCGCCGAGGAGACCGGAGAATTCGCCTTCGAAGTTGCCGAGCTTGCGGATGGGAACGGAGTCGGCGAATTTTCTCGAGACGATCGACATGACCGCGCCCGAATCGACGATGGCGATGACGTTCTTCGTTTTGTTGACCGTCACTTCGACGCGCGGCACATCGGGACGGCCAATGCGCAGCGGCACGCGCTCGGCGACGGGGCCGCGGAAGCGATACATGTCGACGTTCTTCAGCGATTCGAGAAAGTCGAGGTGCCACTTGCGCACGACCAGACCGTGCTCGGAGGAGACGTGCGCCCACTCCAGGCTGGCCTCGAAGTTGTTGCGCATGTATTCGAGTTGCGAAAGCGCCCACGCGGCCTCGGCGTACGTGGTCCGGAATGGGTCGAGGTCGAGGGCGGCGCGCAGGTGACGGCGAGCGCTGTCGAAACGGCCGGCGGCGATCTCCGCCGTGCCGAGGGCCAGAAGGTCGTTCGCACTCTGCCGCCCTTTTGCCTCAATCGTCGAGGCCTGCTCGACGGCGCGGACGTAATCCGACTTGCGCAGCATCGACGCCAGATCGCTGCCGCGCTCGATCGATCCGGGCGAGAGCAGCAGCGGCGAGATCGAAACGTCCGAATAGAGCGCGCAGCCCGCGGCGAGCGCGGTGACAGCGATAAGGAGTGAATGACGCATTCGGCTCCGGCATTGTACGGACCGCGCGAAACGGCGCAGCGTCGGCGGGGTCAGCGCTCTGTAACAAGGTTGCTGCCGCGGACGAGGATGCCGAGCTCGCGAATCTGATACGCGAGCGCCTGGCGCGACATGTTGAGCGACGCCGCGGCGCGGTTCTGATTGCCGTTCGCCTGCACGAGCGACTTCTCGATGAGATCGCGGCGGAAGCGCGTCACCGCGTCCTGATACGAGCTGACGCCGCCGCCTGCGCGAACGATGGCACTGCGCATCCGCTCGGGGAGATGCTCGACGTCGATGGCCGCCACCTCCCCCGCGAGCGCGTGCGCGGCGCGAATCGTGTTCTGCAATTCGCGCACGTTGCCGGGCCAGCGGTAGCCAACGAAGACCGATTCGGCGTCCGCGGTGAGTTTCGACGGTCCGCCGCGGCTCTTCTCGTGCTCGCGCGCGAGGAAGTGCGACGCGAGCAGCGGGATGTCGGACGGCCGTTCGCGCAGCGGCGGCAACGCGATCTCGATTCCGCCGATGCGGTAGTAGAGATCCTCGCGAAACTGTCCGTCTTCGACCGCCGATTCGAGCTTGCGATTCGTGGCGCTGACGATCCGAACGTCGGCCGTGCGGTTTACGGTATCGCCGACGCGGCGGAACTCCCCCTCCTGCAGAAATCGCAGAAGTTTCGCCTGCGCGGAGAGCGGCATCTCGCCGATCTCGTCGAGGAAGAGCGTTCCGCCGTCGGTGGTCTCGATCAGGCCGGCGCGGTCGCGGTCGGCGCCGGTGAAGGCACCGCGAACATGACCGAACAATTCGCTCTCGATCAGGTTCTCCGGCAGTGCCGCACAATTCACGGCGGTGAACGTTTTTCCTCGGCGCGGCGAGTGGCGGTGGACTGCGCGGGCGGCCAGCTCCTTGCCGGTTCCGGACTCGCCGAGGACGCAGACCGGAACGTCGCGGCGGGCCACGCGAGTGATGAGCGTGAAGATCTCGCGCATGACGGGCGAGTCGCCGATGATGCCCTCGATGGCTTCACTCTTCGCGACGGTCACGTTCTCGTTCTGCTCGATGACGCGGCGCATGCGGTGATGTTCGGCGCGCGTGCGAAAGAGCGCGGCCAGCGCATCGCGCGACTCGGGAGCCCACGCGTTGATGCCGTCGATGAATAGCAATTCGCGTTCGCTGCAAAGGATCCAGTCGTGTTTGCCGGCGGCGGCGATGATGTCGAGCTCCGATGCCGCGAGCGCGTTGAGTGATCCGATCTCCTGCCATTGCCCGAGGCGGTTGCGCGTGGCGAAGCGCCAGGTTGTCGGGACGAAGTCGCGCGGCGTGAATGGGAACTCGCGCAATGCCGCCTCGCGCAGGAAATGCATTTCGATGGCCGAGGCGGTGGGCTCGCGCTTCGGGAGCTCGATCTTCATCTCCGCGGCGATCGACTCCGCGGTTGCGGTGTCACCGCGGCCGAGAGCGTCTCGAAAGTGCTTCAATTTCTGCGAGCCGGTGTTCGTGTCGCCGAGGTCTGCGACTCCGCCGCGGCGGCGGACGCGCATCGCCTCGTAGCGCTTCGTCAGCTCGATGTTCTCCGAGGCGCCAGTCGCGCGGAGCGGTGAATCACGACCTCCGATCCAATCGATCTCGTCGAGGATCAGCGCGGCCGCTTCGCGAATCTGCGGAGAAAACTGAGTACTGTCGACGATTGCTTGTGCCGCACGGACGGCGTCTGCGAAACGGCCGCGCGAGAAGTCGAGATGCGCGGCGATCATGTCGAGCTCGCGCAGGCGTTTGTCGTCGCCGGTGCGGCGGTAGAAGTGGCGAAGGCGATGCAGGCGCTGCGCCGCGTGCGTCCACTGACCGTCGTCGGCCGCGAGGTAGGCGAGGATGAAAAGGATGCCGCCGCCGGCGCGGTCGCCTTGCGTCTCCTCGATGAGCGCCAGCGTTCGCAGCGCCTCATCACGCGCCGCGGCCCACGAGCCGGCGGTGAAGAGGATGTAGACGCGATCGAGCGCGGCGTCGATGCGCTCGGTCTCGCAGCGCGCGCGTTCGAGCGATTCGGTCGCGTGTCTTGCGGCGGCATCGAGATCGTCGCGCGATGCGAGATACGTCGCCAGTCGTGCGGCTACGTAGCGTTCGTTTGGTGGCCGATCGCCAATCGGCTCGCGTACTTCGAACGCGAGCAACGCGCGCTGATACGCAAGTTGCGCTCTCTCTTCGTCGTTGGCCGGCTCGCACTCCGCGAGCGCGGCGCGCATCTCGTCGTAGCGCGAATCGATGTAGAGCAGATCGGCGCGGAGGATGGCGGCCTCGAAACCGCGTGCGGCGAGACGATCGAGTCGCGCCAGCGCAGGCGCGTAGTCGCCGGTGCGCCGCTCGATGTGCGCGAGCAACAGTTCGTGCGCGTCGCCGGTCACGATCTGCGCGGCGTCGCGCGCGTCGCGATAGCGGCCGGCGTCGATGAGTGCGGACGCCAGGATTTCCGCCAACTTCGGCGTCAACGCGTGACGCGGCATCGTTCGCAGAACCGGCAATGCGTCCTGGGGCGTCGCGCGCTCGAGCATCGCCGCTGCTGCACGCGCGTCGCTGGCATCGATCAATAGCGACGCCGACGCCGCGAAGTCTCCCGTCTCTGCCAATACCTCGGCCGCGACTCTGCCAAGCGTCGCCTGCGAGGAAGGTGGAATTAGGCGAGCCGCTGCTCTGCGAACGGCGTCCGAAGCGAAGACGAGATGGCCGTCCTCGATTGATGTGATGCCGTCGACGACAAGCCCTTCGACCGATTCGCCGAACATCAATTGCCGGAAAAATGCTGCGGCGACGTCGAGCCGCGCGCGCGTGCCGAGGAGCGCGATGGCGGCGATGTAGGAGCGAAGCGGCTCGCGCAATGACGCCAGTGCGGCCACTTCCTCGGTGAACGGCAGCGTCCCGGTGTCGAGAAAGCGCGGGAAGTCTTCCGACTCGACGAATGCCTCGAGCTGCGCGCGCCCTTCCACTTCACGCGCCGCGCGCAACGACGGCGCGACGATGAACGATCGCGTCGCGGGCAGATCGACGTCGCCACGATCGGGAGCGATCCAGGTTCCGGCATGGGTCGCGGCGAGCATGTCCAGCACGCGCGCCGAGGCGGCGTCGAAACGGTCGCGATTCGTGATGGTAAAGATCAGCCGCTGCCGCGGCGCGCACTCGACGATTGCTTCGACGATCTCGCTCTCGCCGCGCTTCTCCAGCGGTCCGGCGACGGCCGCAAGTGCGTTGATCGCGGAGTAACGTTGCAGCGGCGAGGCATCGCGTCCGATCTCGATCACCTGCTCGCCGCCAAGCGCCGCGGCGGCGCGAATGCTGTCGATCGCCTCGCCGCGGAAACTCCGCGCCGCGCCACGCAGAATGTCGTTCAGCGCATCCGGACCCGGCGACGCGATCTCACCGCACGCCGCGCGCCGCATCCAGCGCAGGTCGGCAGCGGCGTCGCCGCGCAGCCGCGATTCGATTTCGAGGTACACGGATTCCGCACGTCCCCACGATTGCCGCAACGACTCCAACGGCGGTGCGCCGGCGGCTTCCGCGAACTGCTGGATCACCGTCAGCGCCGGCGGCGCCTCCTCCGCCATTCCTCGGGCGGCCACGCGCACGAGCCGGCAGTCGTTGCCGCGCTTCCGGACGACCGCCCACTCGGCGGGGTCGTAGTCCGCATCCGAAAATCCGGCGAACTGCAGCAGCGCCTGATGCGCCGCAAATTGCGCGACGAGCGACAACTGATCGCGCGCGCCAAGCTCGCCGGCGTCCGCGACCGGCGTGGCATCGAGCGAGATGTCCGCCGCGAATCCGTCAAACCACGGCAGCGTCGAATGCCGCAGAGTAGCGACGAGCGCCCGCTCCCATCCGAACGCACGAAGATCGACCGCGACCGCGGGCCGCGCCCGCCGAACCGTGCCACGCATAGACATGTATAGAGGTGAGGATCGGCGCCAGCATTTCCCTACCCCGGCGTAGCCGAGAAAGTTGTCGCAGATGGTGGATCGCGCCATTCGCGAGGGAGCAGCGCGAATGGCGCGATGATTCCGGATTTTCTCCGCGCCTCCGCGTCTCCGCGTAAAAAAAGCTGTGAGACGATCCGCGAATGCGCCGCGTACCCCTACTCCTTCTCGTCCTAACTCTCGCTTGCGCGACGCAATCCGGCGAGAAAACGATCACACGCCTCGACCGAACGCGCATCTCGATTCCTGATGCGTCCAAGCTCGCGCGCGAAATTCTCACCGCACAACATGTCACCGGTGCGCAGATCGCCGTCGTTGATCGCGGGCAGCTGGTCTGGAGCGAGTCGTTCGGCATGCGCAGCCTCGATCCGCCGCTCCCGATGGCGCGAACCACGACTACGTGGGCAGCGTCGATCACAAAAAGTGTCTTCGCGACGTATGTGATGCAGCTCGCCGAGCGCGGCGAGTTCGATCTCGATACCCCCATCGCGACACAGTTGCCGAAGCCGCTCGATCAGTACGAGCCGTATCGCGAGACAGCCTCGCTTGTTGTGCAGGATCCACGCTGGCCGCGGGTTACGCCGCGCATGCTCCTCTCCCACAAGTCGGGCCTGCGCAACTTCGCCTCGATCGAGGACGACAAGAAGATGCACATCCATTTGGATCCCGGAACGCGGTTCTCCTACTCCGGCGACGGCATCAACCTGTTGCAGTTTGTGATCGAACAGAAAAAGCAGCGCCCTCTCGACGTGCTGATGCAGGAGGCGATCTTCACGCCGCTCGGTATGACGCGAACAGGGATGGTATTCCGCCCCGAGTTCGAGGCAAATATCGCCGACCGGTACGATACCGATGGGAAGTTCCGATCCAAAACGAGGCGCGCGGCCGCACGTGCGGCGGGCTCGATGACCAGCACTGCCGACGATCTGGCGCGCTTTGCCTCGGCGTTTTTCACCAGCACGATCATCAAACCCGCGACGCGGCGGGAGATGCTCGCGCCGGCCATCATGATCCCGACCCTCCACCAGTTCTTTCTGAAACTCGGTGAACCGGAGGGCACGGAAGGACGCGCGGTCGGCCTCGCGTATGGTTTGGGTTGGGGACTCCTTACACGCACGCCGTACGGCCCGGCGTTTTTCAAGGAGGGCCACGGCGACGGCGCGCAGAACTACATGATCTGTTTCGAGCGCCGCCAGGCCTGCATGATCATCCTCACCAATAGCGACAACGGCGAGCTTGCGTTCCGCCCCCTCCTTGAAGGCATCCTCGGCGACACAGTGACGCCGTGGGAGTGGGAGGGCTACACCCCCGCGTATATTGATCAGTCGCGCAAGAACGGTAACTGACTAACTCTCGTCCGCGCTGGGTCCATACACTGCCGGCAGCGGGATGTCGTTGAGGCGCATGTAGACCGTGAGTTGCGCGCGATGATGGATGAGGTGGTGCAGGACGAAATTGCGCAGGAGGCGGAAGCGCGGCGCGGAAAGGATTTTGTTGCCGGCAGCGAGCAGAGTCCATTCGCCCTGAAGGAGCTCGTCCGAAGCGGATTCGATAGAGGCGCGGGCGGACGCTGCGTTCTTTTCGAAATAGGCCAGCAACTCCTCGGACGATTTCTGTTCCGGCGCGCGCATTGGAGGTTGGCCGGACGGTGCAATGTCGAATGAGCCGTTGTCGATCATCAGCGTCGCCCATGTGGGCAGATTCGCAACGTGCGTGGCGAGGCCGCCCATCTTCCATGATTGCCATGCGGCGAATAGTCGAATTTATCCGTCGGGATGCGTTCGAGGACGCGGCGGGTGTTGGTCATCTCCTGGTCGAAATCGGGCAGATAGAGCTCGGCGAGAGTCATCATTTCGTCAGTCCTACTTTCCTGATCAATGCAATGAACCGCGGATCGTTGCGTAGCGTGTCGAGCGACGGATCGACGTTGAGCCAGACCGCGGATTCGGAGCGGTCGTTGTACATCTGCTCGAGATTTTTCATCGCTTCGTCGTTGTTGCCCAAAGCGGCGTAAATGCGGGCGAGGAAAAGCGGGAGCGTGTAGGTGCCGGCTGCGCGTGCGCGCAATTCAGCCATTGCACGTAACGCCTCGTCGCGGTTGCCGGCTCGGGCGTTGATCATGCCCCAGTTTGTAATGAGAATCTGCGTATGTCCGCCCAGCTGCATGGCTTTCTGCATCAACGCCAGCGCCTCGGGGAAATTGTTCTTGCGATAGTCGATCTGCGCCTCGAGGTCGTAAACGTAGGGGAAGTTCGAATCGAGATCGAGTGTATGTTTCGCCTGTTCGATCGCTTCTTCGTAGCGGCCGGCGTAGTAGAGCGTGCGGCTGACGTCCCAGCTCGTGGGGACCGAGAGCGGATCGAGTGTTTCGGCGTGGTGTTTTTCGACGATCGCTTCGTCAAAACGGCCCATCGCCACAAGAAAGTCGCCGTACAAACGATGCGCTTCGGCGTCATTGGCGTTCAGCGCGATGGCGCGCCGGAACTCCGCCTCCCCTTTGGCGAAATCCCAGTCATACCAGACCAGCGTAAGCGCCAGGCACGTGTGCGCAGCCGCGAGGGAGTCGTCGAGCGCCAGCGCGCGCTCCGCGGCTTCACGGACGCGCGGCATCGCCTCGCGAGGCGGCATGGAGAGGTTCGACAACTGATAATACGCGGCCGCCAGGCCGGCGTACGCGAGCGCATAGGTGGGATCGCGCTCAATCGATTGATTAAAATAGCCGATCCCTTTTCGAGCCGAGTCCCCATCGTTATATTTCGTCGCAAAATAGCGGCCTTTGAGATAGAGCTGAAAGGCTTCGTTGCTCTCCGGACGGCCGCGGCTCAACAGCTTCCGCTCTTCGCCTGTGAGGTGTGGCTGCAACTGCGACGAGATTTCGTCGGACAAATCCTTCTGCAATGCCACGACGTCGGAGAGATTGCGGTCGTACTGTTGTCCCCAGACTTGCGTTCCGCGTTTGACATCTGTGAGCGAGGCTCGCACGACAACAGTATTGCCGCGTTGGATCAGCAGCCCCGTGACCACGCCGCGGACGTGCAGTTCGCGTCCGACCGCGAGCGGATCAATATTCTTTCCTTTGTAGCGGAAGACGGTGCTGTGCGCGACGACCTGCAATTCCGGCAATTGCGATAACGAATCGGTGATGCTGTCGGTAAGACCGTCGCTGAGATACTCACTGTTGGGATTTCCGGAGGCATTGACGAACGGCAGTACCGCCACGCTGTCGATACGGTCGGCAAAGAGAGTGCCCTTGATGATCGTGTAGGTCGCCGCTGCCAGAAGTGCGACGAGCACGAGCGCCATTAGGATGACGATGCGCGAATCGCGAAATGTACCCGGCAGCGAAAAACGCCTGCGCGTCCCGATCGGAAAGGTCATCTGCGCCGTCTGTTGCTCGTCGAATCCCGGCGCCGAGAAATGGCGATGCATTTCCAGCGAGCTCAGTTTGTTCTCGAACTCCAGCTCGCGGCGTAGCGTATGAAGATCATTGAGGAGCTGCCGTGCCGACTGGTAGCGGTTGGCGCGGTCCTTTTCGAGCAGCTTCAGGATGATGCGGTCGAGCTCCGGCGGCACACTGCTCACGTAATGCGACGGCGGCTGCGGGATTTCATTGACGATGGCGTTGGCGATGTCGATGAAGTTGTCGCCGCGCACGGGCGGCTGGCCGGTGACCATCTCGTACATCACGGCGCCGAGCGCGTAGAGATCGGAGCGGGCGTCCGGTTGCTGGGCGCGGGCCTGTTCCGGCGAAATGTAGAGCAGCGTGCCGAGGACGGCGCCGGTCGAGCTGTCTTTGAGCGCCGACTCCGGCTCGGCCAGCTTGGCTAAACCGAAGTCCAGCACTTTCACGTAGCCGTCCGGGCGCAGCATGATGTTTTCCGGCTTGATGTCGCGATGGATGATGCCGGCATCGTGCGCAGCCGCGAGCGCGCCGGCGACTCCGATGGCGACGTCGAGCACTTCGCCGGCATTGAGCCGCCGTTTGGCCATCAACTCGCGCAGCGTGTCGCCTTCGATGTATTCGGTGGCGATGTAATGCACCGAATCGGCGTGGCCGATCTCGTAAATGGTGATGATGTTCGGATGATTGAGAGCGGACGCCGCGCGCGCTTCGCGCTGGAAGCGGCGGACGCGTTCCTCGTCGCGGGTGAATCGCACGGGCAGGAGTTTCAGCGCTACTTTGCGGTTGAGGGTTTCGTCCTCGGCGAGATATACCTCGCCCATGCCGCCTGCACCGATGAGGCGACCTACGCGATAACGCGAGATCGTACGAGGCTGCATGGATCGGTTCGAGCATAGCCCAATTCGCTGCCATAGAATTTGCGCCGCATGACTGCAAGAAGAAATGATGTCGACCTCGCATCGGACGCCGCGCGCCTCGGTGCGGTTGTTCTCTTGAAGCATTGGGAGCAGCTCGGAAAAGAGGACGCCGATCTGAAATCGCGCAATGACTGGGTTTCGCGCGCCGACCGGGAAAGCGAGGCCGCGATCATCTCGCTCATCCGCGAGCACTGTCCCGACGATGCAATCCTCGGCGAAGAGGGAGGAATGAGTTTCGAGGGCTCCAGCGGCCGGACGTGGATCATCGATCCGCTCGACGGGACGTCAAACTACTTGCAGCATTTTCCGGTCTGGTCGATTTCGATCGGCTTGAAGACCGGCGAGGAAATTACATCCGGTGTCGTCTACGAGCCGCTGCGCGACATCGTTTTCACCGCCGAGCGCGGAGCGGGCGCGTTTCGCAATGGCGTGCCGATGCGCGTTTCGAATCAGGAAGGCATCGACAGCTCCTTCCTCGCCACCGGCTTTCCGTTTCGCGCGCAGCAGTTCGTGTCGGTCTACTGCGCGATTTTTCAGGAGGTGATCAGCGTGGCGAAGGGCGTGCGCCGCGCCGGCTCTGCGGCGCTCGATCTCGCCTACACCGCGGCCGGCATTTTCGACGGGTTCTTCGAGCTCCACCTGTCGCCTTGGGACATCGCCGCGGGCTCGCTACTGGTCACCGAGGCCGGCGGCGTGTTCAGCGACTTCTCGGGCGGCGATCGGTGGCTGCGGCGCGGAAACGTCGTCGGCGCGCCGCCGGGCGTGCATCGCGAGCTGTTGAACCTATTGGCACGGCACATCAGCGAGGATCAGCTCGACCGCCGCGCCACTAATCGCGCGCTTCCGTCGCAATGAAGCTTCCGCGCAGTTTCTATTTCGACGACACCGTCAGCGTCGCGCGCGCGCTCCTCGGCTGCGTGCTCTGGCGCCGCCTCGGACGCGAACTGCTGGCCGCGCGTCTCGTCGAAGTTGAGGCCTACCTCGGCGCGAATGACTCCGCCAGCCACGCGCGCCGCGGTCTGCGCAGCGCGCGCAACGAGTCGATGTACCTCGCCGGCGGCCACGCCTACGTCTACTTCACGTACGGGATGCACTGGTGCATGAACGTCGTCACGCAGGAAGCGGATATCGCCGAAGCCGTGCTGCTGCGCGCGGCCGAGCCGGTGCGCGGAATCGAGACCATGCGCGAGCGCCGTCCGAAAGTAAAACGAGATCGCGATCTGATGAACGGACCGGGCAAACTCTGCTCGGCGCTGGCGATCGACAAATCGCTCGATGGCGAGCCACTCGATGGCAAGACGCTTTGGCTCGCACCGCGCGACCGTGATGTGGCCGAGGAGGACATCGCCGTCAGTCATCGCATCGGAGTCGAAAACTCAGGCGAGGCAGCCGGCTGGCCGCTCCGGTTTTACCTTCGTGGCAATGCCTACACCAGCCGCTGAACCCGGCACGAGCCGTGCAGTTTTCGCGACCTGAATGTCCGCGATTGCTAGTTCCACAGAATCGTTCGTCGATCCTGCCAGCCGTGAGTTTTACGTTCACTCGATGCAGCTGATGCGCGACGGCGGCGTCCCTTTTCTCGTCGGTGGCGCGTATGCATTTGCGCGCTACACCGGCATCGAGCGGCACACGAAAGACTTCGACGTTTTCATCCGACGCGAAGACTTTCCGAAAGCGAAGAAGGTCTTCGAGGCTGCCGGATTCGAGTCGAGTCTCACCTTCCCGCACTGGCTCGGTAAGGCGTTCAAAGGCGACGACTTCATCGATCTGATCTTCAGCGCCGGTAATGGCGTCGCGGCCGTCGATGAGCTGTGGTTCGACAAAGCGGTCGATGCCGTCGTCTTCGGTGTCGATGTGAAGCTGATTCCGGCCGAGGAGATGATCTGGTCGAAGGGGCTGATCATGGAGCGGGAGCGCTTCGACGGCGCCGATGTCGCGCACGTCATTCACGCCGTCGGCGATCGCCTCGATTGGCGGCGGCTCATCGATCGCTACGCGCATCTCTGGCGTGCCCTCTACGCGCACGTCGTGCTCTACGGTTTCATCTATCCGTTCAAGCGTTCGCAGGTGCCCGCGTGGGTGATGGATGAGTTGGGCGCACGCATCGCCGAGGAGACGCACGAGCCGGACGCGAACGAAAAAATCTGCTACGGCACGATCATCTCGCGGCAGCAGTACCTCACCGACATCAACAAGTGGGGCTACGAGGACGCGCGTCTCAAGCCGCTCGGCAACATGAGTGCCGAGGACATCGCGCTTTGGACGGCGGGCATCGAAGTGGACGGCGCGAAATGAAAGAGCACCTGCGCATCGCCGCCATCGCCGACCTTCACGTCAAGAAGACGGGGCAGGCCAGTCTGGAGCCGCTCTTCGCTGCAGTGTCGGAACAAGCGGACGTTCTTCTGCTGTGTGGCGATCTCACGGACTACGGGCAGGTCGAGGAAGCGAAGATCCTGGCGAAGGACATCTCAGCATTTCTGCGCATCCCCTCGATCGGCGTCCTCGGCAATCACGATTTCGAATCAGGTAAAGCGGACGAGGTTGTGAAAATCATCGCGGGCGCCGGGGTGACGATGCTCGACGGCGGTTCGCACGAGATCGAAGGCGTCGGCTTCGCAGGGATCAAAGGCTTCGGCGGCGGATTCGGACGGCGTCAGCTGAATGCCTGGGGCGAAGAGATCATCAAGAAATTCGTCCACGAGACGATCGAGGAAGCGCTCAAGCTCGAGATGGCGCTGGCGCGGCTCCGCACGCCGCAGAAGATCGCGGTGTTGCACTACGCACCAATTCACGCCACCGTCGACGGCGAGCCGCCGGAGATCAACCCATTCCTCGGGTCGTCGCGACTCGAAGAACCGATCGACCGCTATCGTTGCAACGCGGTCTTCCACGGCCACGCCCATCGCGGCTCGCTCGAGGGACGGACGAAAGGCAACGTGCCGGTCTACAACGTGGCCATGCCGCTGCTCGCCGCGCACTACGAAGACCGCCAGCCGTTCCGCGTTATCGAAGTGCCGGTGGGAGAGCCGGCCGTCGCCTGAAGCCGCAATACAATTCGCCCATGCGACACGCCGCATTTCCGGACGGAGTGACCCGCGACCAGCTCATCGACTGGTATCGCGACGGCCGCAGGATCACGCGTGAGCTGTTCACGATTCCGAAGGCCGAGGCGTATTACGACCGGCCGATCCGCCTGCGCAATCCGATCGTGTTTTACGAGGGGCACATCCCGGCATTCGCCGTGAACACGTTGATCAAACTGGCGTTGAAGCATGGCGGAATCGATAAAGAATTCGAGACGCTGTTTGCGCGAGGCATCGATCCGGAGAATGAAGACGCGGCGAAGACGCCGACCGATTTCTGGCCATCGCGCGAGGATGTGCAGGCGTACGGACGCGATGCAGACGACCTGATTTTTCACGCGCTGTGCGATGGTCCGATCGACGATGGCGCTGTGCCGCAGACGCGCGACGCCGAGGCAGCGTTCACGGTCATCGAGCATGAGCAGATGCATCAGGAGACGCTGCTGTATCTCCTCCACAAACTGCCGTACGAGCGGAAGAATCCGATCGCGCCATTGCGGCGAAGCGGCGCGCTGTCACGCGGCGAGGTGCTGAAAGACATGGTGCGCATCCCCGCCGGCGTAGCGACGCTCGGCAGTTCGGGCAGCGACTTCGGATGGGACAACGAGTTCCCGCGGATGCGCATCGACGTCGGCGAGTTTGCGATCGACCGTCACGACGTTACGAATGGCGACTACCTCGAATTTCTGCAAGCGACGGATGCGAATCCGCCGCACTTCTGGGCGAAGCACGAAGACGCCTGGCAATGGCGCGGACTGTTCGAACTGCAGCCGCTGCCGCTCGATGCGCCGGTGTACGTCACGCACGATGAAGCGAGTGCGTATGCGGCGTGGCGCGGCAAGCGCTTGCCATCCGAGGGCGAATATCACCGCGCGGCGTTCGGGACGCCGTCCGGCGAGGAGCGGCTTTTCCCGTGGGGTTCATCGCAGCCAAACGCATCCCACGGCAATTTCGGATTCACACATTGGGATCCGGTTCCGATCGGTTCGTATCCAGAGGGCGCCAGCGCGTGGGGAGTTCACGATCTCGTCGGCAATGGCTGGGAGTGGACGTCGTCGATCTTCGACGCGTTCCCCGGCTTCGAAGCGATGTCGTCGTATCCGCAGTACTCGGCAGATTTCTTCGACGGCAAGCACTACGTGATGAAGGGAGCTTCGCCGGCGACGCCTCCCGAGCTCATCCGCCGAAGTTTTCGCAACTGGTTCCGGCCGTCGTATCCATACGCCTACGCCACGTTTCGCTGTGCGCACGATTAGTGCACGTGCGGGCCGTATGGAACCGCAAAGCTACAAACCGAAAACGTTCGACCTCTCCGGTCTCACCGGCATTTCCGACAAGACGCTGGAGATGCACTTCAAGCTCTACGAGGGCTACGTCACCAACACGAATCTCCTCACCGAAAAAATCAACGAGATCCTCGCCGACGGCCAGGTCGACAAGGAGGAGATGCCGGCCTACTCGGAGCTCACGCGCCGCCTCGGGTTCGAATACAACGGCATGGTGCTGCACGAGTACTACTTCGCGAACATGAAGCAGAACGACGGCGGCGATGCGTCGTCCGGCTTTCGCGCAGCAGTAGAGCGCAGCTTCCCGAGCTTCGACATCTGGCGGACCGATTTCGTCAGCGTCGGCAAAATGCGCGGCGTCGGCTGGGCGATTTGCTATCTCGATCCCGCCAACGGACGCGTCTCCAACCACTGGATTGAGCTGCACCAGAACGGCAACGTGGCTGGCTTCGTCCCGCTGCTGGTGATGGACGTCTGGGAGCACGCCTATCTGCTCGACTACAAACCGGCCGATCGTCCCAAATACATCGACGCGTTCCTCGCGAGTGTGGATTGGGGTGTGGTGGAAGGGCGGCTGACGTAAAGGCACATTTATCCGCAGATTACGCGGATGTAGCAGATGACGCGGGCGCTTCGCGCACTTGCAGGTCGGTCGTTTCGCCGGCCATCTCTACCGTCCCTTTGCGTTCGAGTTTTCCCCATCCAGTGCGGATGCCGGAGACGGCGGTTTTGATCGACTTCAGGATCACCGCGTACATCAGCTGTCGGTAGAGGAAGCGCTGCCAGAAGAGCCAGACCAGGACCTTCGGATCTTCGCGGTCGAGTTTGTACGCGACGAGCGCGCCGATCAGTTCGACGACGAAGAAGAAGGCGTACATGAACGCGATCAGGTAGAGCGACGAAAGCGCGTTCGGGAGCGGCTGCCAGTCGCCGTTGAGGCGGCGCATGCCGGCGTGGACGGCGCCGCCGAGGGCCCAGAGGATTTGCAGGTCGACGAGCGGCGAGAGGACCTGGAACGCGACCTGGAACAGCCAGAGCGACGGCAGCATCACTGTGCCGAACCAGCCGTAGCGGAACATGGCCCGGCGATGTTTCCAGAGCGACTGCAGCGTGCCGAACGCCCAGCGGAAGCGCTGGCCGAAGAGCGCGCGAATGCTGTCCGGCGCCTCGGTATATCCAATCGCGTTCGACTCCGTTTCGATGCGCCATCCGATCCGGCGGATTCTCCAGGTCAGATCCATGTCCTCGGCCATCGTGTCGTTCGTGTAGCCGCCGGCCTGAAGGATTGCTTCGCGCCGCCACGCGCCGACCGCTCCGGGGACGACCGTCACGGAGTTGATCATCGCGTACGCACGGCGGTCGAGGTTCTGGCTGGTCACGTACTCGATCGATTGCCAGTAGGTCAGCGGATTCAGCCGGTTGCCGACTTTCACGTTGCCCGCGACCGCGCCGACGAGCGGATCGGTGAAGTGGCGGATCAATTTCTCGATCGTGTCTTTCGCGAAGACCGTATCGGCGTCGAGGGCGATGATGATGTCGCTGGTCGCCGCGGCAATGCCGCGATTGAGTGCCGAGGCCTTGCCACCGTTCGGCTGCACGAGGAGCGTGACCGCGTCGCCAAAATTCGCGTGCACCTCGCCGGACGTATCGTCCTTCGAGCCGTCGTCGACGACAATGATCTCCAGCGGCTCATAGCCGGTCGCCATCACCGCGCGTATCGTGCGCGCGATCACCTTCTCCTCGTTGTACGCGGCGATGACGACGCTGACTGCCGGCCGGAAATCGGGATCGAAGTTCTCGTACCGTTCGCGCCACTTCGCGATCAGCGCAAGGATCGTCGCGAAGACCACGCGCAGTGTGCCGAGGACGATCGCGGTGGTGAAGGCGATGCGGAGGAAGAGCTCGAAGAGATAGATCGCTTCGAAGACGACGCGGTCGGTGGCCAGCATCAACGTGTCGGAGCTGTTCACCTCCGGATTGACCTTGTCGCGCGTCGAGTAGATCAGCGTCGAAACGGGGACGAACGTGTAGCCCTTCGCACGAAGCTCGTTGACCATGAGCGGGATCAGCTTCACCGTCTCGGCGCGGTTGCCGCCGCCGTCGTGCAAAAGGACGCAGCTTCCCTTCTCGATATCGAGCTGCTGCTCGATCGTGTCGAGCATCTGCCGCGCCGTCCGGTCTTTCGTTCCGCCTCCCGGCAACGGATCGGTCAGCCGCCAGTCCTGCGGATCGAGGAACTCGAGGACGGTGATGTAGTTGAGCTGCGATGCGAGACGAATCGGTTCTGCCTCGTCCTTTGTCGACGGTTCCGCGTCGGCGTTGTACGGCGGACGGAAGAGCAGCGTCGAACGATGCAGTTGGCTCTGAAAAACGCGCTGCGTCGCGTTCATCTCCAGCCGCGCCTGTTGGACAGAGACGCTGCCCATGTTCGGGTGGGTGTAGGTGTGGTTGCCGATCTCGTGGCCTTCGGCCCAGATGCGGCGGACAAGATTCGGATAGCGCTCGGCGTTCTGTCCGATCAGGAAGAACGTCGCTTTGACATTCAGCTTCTTCATCTCGTCGAGCATCTGCGCGGTGTACGGATCGGCCGGCCCGTCATCGATGGTCAGCGCCAGCATCTTCGGCCGGTAGCCGCTTCGCCCGATGACGATCGATGTCGGGAACTTGTGGTATGACTCATCGAGCGCCAGCCCCGTCTGCGGATCGATTTCGAGCGTACGAAAGCCGTCGGTCGGCTCTTTGTCGACGTGTGAGATTTCGCCCTCGCCGACGAACTCGAGGAAGTACGGGAACTTCACCGGGCCGAGTACGTTCATGTTCGGCGGTTGGTGGAGGCGATCGCGGTGGATGAACGTCCAGATCGACGGATCGGTCGATCCGAGAACCCAGACCGCGGCGCCGCGCACGCCGTAGTTCGATGCGATCAGCCACTCGTTCGCGGCCGTCACCGCGTCCAACATCCACACCTCGTGCTCTTTGCCGTCGTCGTCGACATACCAGAAGGTCGGATTGAGCGCCTCGTCGTCAAAGTCGACGATGTCTTCCGGCTTCTCCTGCTGGCGAAAATCGGCCGCGAGAATTAGCGCGCCCTGATACGTCGTCGGATCGGCCCAGCCGCGGCCTTCCATCCAGTCGTAGGCGTAGTTGGCGATGCCGACCACGAGCTTGTCGCGCGGAATGCTGCGTAGCGCGCGCTGCACCACGTCGCGATACCACGACATCGACGCGATCGGACCTGGCTTGCTGTTCTCGCCGTGCTCGTCGTACGCCATGACGACCACGAAGTCGCAGGCCGCTGCCGCCTTCCGCCAATCGATCCTCTCGCCCGCCTCGAGATCCGCGCTGACGATGAGATGCACCGGCGCGAAGTTGGCCTTCATCCGCTGCAGAAACGGGATCATCAGCGGGTAGTCCTGCGGCATCAGGTTTTCGAAGTCGACGTTGATCCCCTGGAAGCGATTGGCCTGACACCACTGCCGCAGCGCCATGATCATCTTCGCCTGCAGCGCGGGATTCGTGAGGAAGATGTGGACGCGCTTCGGATCGAACTCGCCCGAGCCGGTGGCTGATATCTGCGCGTTGCTGAAGACCGGCACGATGTTGAGATTGTTTTCGCGCGCGACCTTGACCACTTCGACGTTGTGCGGCGTCAGCAGCGGATCCCAGTCATGGAAATCTAGGCCGTTCGCATCCTGCTGCAAATGCACCCAGACCGGCAGCAGGTGCGTCATCTGCGGAGCGTTTTTGTTGAGCGACATCAGACCCGTTTCCTGCCACGGCGCATAGAACGCGGCCACGATGCCGCTGCCTGTTGCGGCGGGCGAGATCGGCCCTTTGGCTTGCTGCGCGAGGCCGCGGCGTTTGTCCTTGGCGATTGCGGCGATCAACCTGCCTCGATCGCGCTTCAGAAGGAACTGTTGCGCGCGGCTCTGGTGCCGTGGGAAGTGCGTGCTGCGGCGCAGCGAACGAATGATCGGGATCGTGATGCCGCGCATGCCCGGCAGCAGCGGCGCCGTGAAAAGGCTGACCAGCCAGGCGCTGATCGTGACTACGGCGAAGAGGCCCAGCAATGTGCCGAGGCGCTTTACCCACCACCAGCGGCGATGGGTCGGATCGAAGAAGACAGCGCGGTCAGACATAGCTGGGAGTCGGGCGATCATATAGAACCGGCCCGCGGGAAGGGGCATTCTGCGCAACCCGAACGGCTTTACACCGTAAAGAGCTGCCATGAGTCAGACCGTCATCGAGGTTTCAGGCCTCAAAAAGCAGTACCGGTCGTCGGTCGGGCGCTCGCGAATCACGGCGCTGGACGGCATCGACTTCAGCGTTCGCGAAGGCGAGCTGTTCGGTCTCCTCGGCCCGAATGGCGCCGGCAAAACGACGGCCGTCAAGATCCTGCTCGATCTCACCCGCGCCACCGCCGGCGAAGCGCGTCTCAACGGACTGCCTGCTGGAGATCCCGAAAGCCGCCGCCGCGTCGGATACCTGCCCGAGGGACACAAGATCCCCGGCTATCTCACCGCGCGGCAGGCGCTGGCCATCTTCGGAAAGATGTCCGGCATGGACTCCGCCACGATCAAGAGCCGTTCGCTGGAACTGCTGGAAAAGCTGCGCATCGCGCAATGGATCGACGTCCGCGTCAAGAAGTACTCGAAGGGAATGACGCAACGCCTCGGACTCGCAATCGCGTTGCTGCACTCGCCGCATGTTCTGCTGCTCGACGAGCCGACTGACGGCGTCGATCCGGTCGGCCGCCGCGAGATCCGCGACATCCTTCGCGCCGAAGCTGCCGCGAACGGCACAGCCGTGCTGCTGAATTCGCATCTGCTATCCGAGATCGAGCTCACGTGCGATCACGTGGCCGTTCTTCGCAGCGGCAAAGTTGCCGCGGCGGGCAGCATCGAAGAGCTGACGCGCCGCGCCACGCAATACAAACTCGTTCCCGCCGCGCCGGTCGATGACGCCCTCATCGGAGCGTTCCGCGAAAGCGGCGCCGGCGTGGAGCGCGTCAACGGCCACATGCTGCTGACGGTCGACGACATCTCGCATCTCAACGCGCTGGTCGACAAGCTCCGCGCCAGCGGCGGCATGCTCACCGAGCTCTCGCCGGTGCGCTCGACGCTCGAAGACGTATTCGTCGATCTCGTCCGCGCCGTCGATCCGGGCGGTCGTTCGTCTGACAAGGCGTCCGAAGGAGCGCTGCTATGAAAGTGTTGATGGCGAATATCGAAGATGTGATGCGCGAAGCCGCCGCGCGCTGGACGCTGGTCGCCTACTTTTTTCTCTCCACGATTTTCATTCTGATCTTTGCCTCGGCCATCAACCTCGACATCGTCGACGGCGCGCTGGCCGGCGCGAAGCTGTTCGGCAAAACGGTAGAAGTCAGCGGCTCGATGTCGATCGAGAAGCTGGTCATGGGGTTCGAGTCGGGCTTCGCCGGCGTCCTCTACATCCTCTGCACCTTCTTGGCGATCTTCGCCACGGCGCACCTCGTGCCGCGCATGCAGGAGAAGGGGACCATCGATCTCTACCTGTCGCGGCCGGTGTCGCGGATGAAGCTGATCCTGTCGCGCTACGTGGCGGGACTGATTCTGGCCGGCAGCAACATCCTCTATCTGATCGGCTCGATCTGGTTGATCGTGGCCTGGAAGACGCACGTTTTTCATCCGCGCTTTTTCCTCGCCGGAGGCGTGATCCTTTTTCTGATCGCGACGCTGCTGGCGTTCGCGTTCCTGATCGGCGTCATCACGTCATCGACGGCCGTCTCCATCATGGCCACGTACGGCGTCTTCTTCTTCGGCATCATGCTGTCCGGTCACGCGCGCATCGAAGCGGCGCTGTCGAAAGAGTGGCAGGCCATGGGCATCAGGTCGCTCTACTGGATCATGCCGAAGACGGCGGAACTGGCTACGGCCGTCGTCGCGTACGTCGGCGGACCGCAAATGCACAACGACTTTTTGAAGATCACGCCCGCGCCGTTCTGGAGCACCGCGATCTTCGGTGTTGTCTGTCTCACCCTTGCTTCCTGGTTGTTCCAACGAAAGGAGTTCTAAATGAAAAAGCAGTTCCTGGCAGTAGTGATCCTGGCTCTGGCGCTCGCGCCGGCGGCCTTCGCCAAAAACGACGCGATGTCGCTCATCCCGAACGACTCCGTCTCCGTCGGCGTCGTTCGCCTCGCCGACATGCGCAGCAGCCCTCTGTCGGCCGCGCTCTTCACGCAGACGGCGCACATCAGCAATGACGACGATGCGATGGCGTTCCTGCGCGACTCCGGTCTCCAGCCGACGAAGGACGTCGACGTCGTCGTCTTCGCCACCTCACCGCGCACGAACCTCGGCAGCGATGCCGATTTCCTCATCGCCGCCGACGGCCGCTTCAATGTTGACCGCCTGAGCAGCGCGCTGGTTTCGCGCGGCGCGGTGAAGAAAACGTCGGCGCACGGTACGTACTTTGTGATGCCGCAGAAGAGCGGCGATTCGCATAAAGGTGTCGTCGCATTTCCTGACGCGCACCTCGCGCTGATCGGAAGCGAGCCGGCCGTGCTCGAAGCGCTGGCCAGCCGCGCCACCGGCGGGACGACGTTCGCGACGACGACCGGCCTCGGGCGCGACATGGCCCGCATCGATGCGCACGCCACGGCGTTCGTGCTCGTCGACGTTCCGCGCGCACAGCGCATCACCGGCGCGCCGAAACTCGGCGGCGGCTCGCAGTCGCAGGCAATCGGAGCCGCGCTGAAGAATGTGTCGACCGTCGCCATCTGGGCCACCGACAGCGGCGACTCGCTCAAGCTGAGCGCGATCGGCCTCTCCAGCGATTCCGAAACGCTCGGCCTTGTCGAAGACACGCTTCGCGGCGCGCTCTCCGCGATGCGCCTCGCGGTCCAGGAGCAGTCGCCCGACCTGGTCTCGGTCCTTCGCAAGTTCACCGTAACCCGCACCGACAGCTCCGTCTCGATCTCCGGCAGCGTCCCCGCCGAAACGTTCAAGACGTGGGTGGCAAAGTCGCAGTCACATTCGAGCTCGCGGTAGGCTTAGACCGCCCCTTCGAAGTGGAGGGGCGGTTTCCGCGACAGACCGAGCATCACTTTTTTGTCATCCTGACGCTGCCGGAGACACGGAGCCGCAGGCATAGATGCCGGAGGACGGCGAAGGACTCAAGCTTCCCAAGCTGTGTTGAATCCCAGTGGGTTCCAGCCCGAGTTGCGCATCTCGAGACTTCGCCGTCCTGCGCGCTCCGCCTTCGGCTGTCGCCTCCGGCGGCTCAGAGGTTGTGTGGAGAAATCAGCGGCACTGCGCGCGATGAAGAGGCACGCTGACACTCGCGAGCTTCATTTCGAACCGATCGCTTCATTTCGAACCAATCGCGGTTCGTTTTGAACTAATCGCGGTTCGTTTTGAACCAATCGCGGTTCGTTTTGAACTGATCGCGGTTCGTTTTGAACCGATCGCGGTTCGTTTTGAACCATTTATGGGTGCTTTCGAATGAGAGGTGTCCCCTGGAAACTGGACGGGAGCCTCCTTCGGCTCGGCGCCTGGATCTGGTGAAACGAGCACGCGATTCCTTCACCGTCCTCCGGCTCTCCGCCTACGGCGCCTCCGGCGGCTCAGGATGACAAAACGTCGCAAAATGAAAACGCCCCGCGGCTTGCGGGGCGTTTTTGATTGCGGCGAAATCGCGATCAGCGTTTCTTGCCGCGCTTCGTGTTGACGGCTTCGCGCAGATCCTTGCCGGCCTTGAAGCGGACGTTCTTCGACGCCGGGATGTTGATCTTTTCATTCGTACGCGGATTGCGGCCCTCGCGCGCTTTGCGCTGCGACACCGCGAAACTGCCGAGGCCCGGAATCGCGCAGCGCTCGCCGCTCTGGCACGTGCTCGAAATGTAGTTCACGAACGCGTCGAACGCGGCCGCTGCTTCCTTCTTCGAAATCCCCGCCTGCTCGGCGATTTCATTGATGACGTCACCCTTGCCTGCCATAGACGACTCCTCCTCCTGCGATGCGGAAAACCCTGAATTGTTCGAGGTTTTCGGCAATCTATGAGAACGATGGTGGTTTGTCAACGGAGTTACCCGGCGCATTTTTCACTTGCGCGCGCGGCGTATTTTCCGCGCTGTTGCGGCGCAGAAAACGGAGGCGGTCGAGGTATCCGCGAACGACCGAAACGACCTGCGCGTGGCTCCACGAAAACGGCGAAACCGACAGCGGCGCGCCGGTGTATGGATGGACCTGCTCCGGCAGCACCAGCGACGGCCGCGCCTTCGCGCGCGCCCATCGCAAAAGATCGAGCGCCGATTGGAGCTCGGCCACCGAGGTGGCGCGGGCGATGGAGTGCTCGGCCAACCAGAGGGTGCAGATCAGCCACGGATTTCCGGGGATCGGATCGTCGTCGCCGACGTTTCGCTGGTAGCGATCCTTTTCGTATCGCGCAACGCCGCCGATCTCGGTCGGCACCCACAACGTCTCGCGAATCGCGCGCATCGTCCCTTCGACCATCGCTGTGTCGGCGCCAAACGCGCCGAGGAAAAATGTAGCGAAGGTGGAGGCGTCGACGGTGCGGTCGAGCTCCAATGCATCATCGGTCAACACCAATCCGCGCGCGAATCGCGACTCATCGTCGAGCCACAGATGGCGCACCATCGCATCGCGGATTTCGTCCGCGACCTTGAGATAGTGACTGCGGCGTTCCTGTTCGTTGAAAAGGTTCGCGAGATCGGCCGCCGCGGTCAGCGCCGCGCAAACGGCGGACGACGTGAAGGTGAACACGCCCTGCCGCTCCTCCCACATGTCGAACGACGGGAGCGGCAACTGCGTTTTCGGATCGCGGTAGCGGGCCATGAAGTCGGCCGGCTGAACCACTAGTCGCCGATACACGCTACGGATGAATTCGAGATCGCGCGTGCGGTCGTAGTGACGCGCCAGAAGCCACAAGACAAGCGCCGTCGAATCCTCCTGAATCGGCAACTGCTTCTGGCCGTTGCGCACCCACGGATTCCACGACGACGCCAACGATCCGTCCGGCGCGTACTTGTGCAAAAAGTAACCATCGTTACTGATCGTGTCGTGCGCGAACTGCAGAAAACGCCGCGCGATCTGATGAAAGCCGGCGCGGTCCATGGCGTCGGCGACGAACGCGCCGTCGCGCGGCCAGACGTATGCGTAGTGATCGTTGTGGCCCCACTCGATGTCCGAGTCGGCCGCCGCCACGATGCCGCCCTTGTGATCGCAATGCGTCTGCACGATCAGCAGCGAGCGGCGATACAGATCGAGAATCTCCTCGGGTAAGTCGCTGAGGTCCTCGCCCGACTTATTGACCCACGTGTACCAGAGCGATGCAGTGCGCGCGATGATCCGCGCCGGCGTCTCCTTGATGACGTGATCGTTGAGCTTGCGGACTTCGCCGTAATGTGCACCGGCGCAGATCCAGTAATACGCGGTGCTGCTTCCGAGCGGCTCGAGCTCGATCGAAAGCGCGATGGTCGAATCGACCGCCCCCTGCTGAATTGCATTCATCGACAGCTCGCCATCCTCGGCATCGCGCCACGTGCCTTCGCTGTCGCCAATGCCTGCGCGTCCGCACGAGTACTCGGCGATGCCGGAGTCGCGTTCGGTCGCGCCGCTGATGAGGAAATACCGCTTCGCTTTGTAGTGAATGATGCTGCGCAAATCGGGATCGAACATCGCCGTGTCGGCGTTCGGACTGCCGTACAACTCGAAGCCGTGATGAAAAAAGAGCTTCACGCGCCGCGCCTCGTTGCGCATGTTGCGGACGACGATCTTGCGAACGTAGACGTTGCACTCGGAATCGATGGCGTCGTAGCAGCGCAGGCGGATACCAAGAGCGTCGTTCACGCAGGTGACGTCGGTAACGTTCGTCTCGCGCAGATACGTCAGCGTGCGCTGCCAGGCATCGTCCTCAACCCACGAAAACGCGCCGTCCGCCGAGACGCCGAAACGGGACCGTTCGCCGGCGTGGTTCTCGAGGCCGACGTGGGGAAAGTAAAAGTCGGCCAGCCGGTACGAGGCGTCAAATCCGAGGACGAGTGAGCCGTTGCCGATGAGTAGATCGCGAGCCAATGGAAAGCAAAGTCTATCCTGACGTAGAGCGCAGCGAACCTGCGCCGCCGCAGGTTCACGTCAGAGTTTCCAGGGAATGTGGCACTCGTTTCGTGCGAAGCACTTTGGAGTGCGGTGGCGATCGAGCCACCGCTTTGGGAGGGTGGCGGAATCGTGACGACCCTCAGCATGTGATGCTTGCGCGGTCCTTGCGGAGCTGACCTTCCCCCTCCCTCCCAAAGCGGTGGCTCGATCGCCACCGCACTCCAAAGCTTCGCGAAATGTGCCGCGAACCACGCAAGCACTAAATGCGGTCGGCGCGGGATGTTTTTCGCAAGACGTGCGCAGTAAACCCATCCGTCCCCGCCTCTGGCGTCAGACGCAGCACGCCGTCCTCCACCCACCGCGCGACGTTTGCGTTTACGAACTTCGCGACATCGCCGCGAATGAAGTCGGTTCGCATGCGAAGGACATCGTCGACCACCGCGTCGTTCTCCTCGGGTTCCAGCGAGCAGGTCGAGTAGACGACAGTCTCCGAGGCAAGATCGAGCGCCGAGGCAAGCAGTTGTTTCTGCAGCACCGCGAACGACGCGAGATCGTCTTCGCGCAACCGCCATTTGATCTCGGGATTCTTTCGGATCGTGCCTGTCGCGCTGCACGGCGCGTCGAGCAGGACCACTTGAAACTGCCGCGCGAACGGCGGCTGGCGTCCGTCGCTGACGACGATTGAAGATTTGCCGAGCAGCGGACGAAGACGCGAAATCGACACGTCGTTGCTCACGACGCGCGCGCCGCGAGCACGCATCACCAGCGATTTGCCACCGGGCGCCGCCGCGAGGTCGAGCACGTCATCGCCTGCCGCGGCGGCGAGATCAGCGATGACGGCGCTTCCTTCGTCGAGCGCGAAGCCGTCGACGTTCGCACTCGATCCGGTCAGCTTCCACATTCCGGGCACGAGCTCGGATGCCGTCGCATCCGCAGGCGGCGAATCGGTCATCGCGTCGGGATACGACAATTCCTGATTCGCATCCGCTATTTTCGCCGCGCGCTCGGCGCCGTAAGTGCGCGTCCATCGATCGATCAGCCATTGCGGATGCGCGGTGCGTGTGGCCACATCAGCCGGTTCGGGTGCGCCCTTCGAAATCTTGCGCAGGATGGCGTTGACGAATCCGCGCGCGCGCAACGGTACGAGTGCGACCGTTTCGCCGACCGCGGCGTGCGGCGCGACGCGCATGAACAGCAGTTGGAGCGCGCCGAGGCGGAGGATGTCGCGAATCTCCGGCTCGATTTTGCTCGTGGCAAAAGAATCGATCACGAAGTCGAGCCGCGAGCGCCAGCGAAGGACGCCGAGGACGAGCGTGCGCACGAAGCCGGAATCGTTCGTCAGCAGCAGCGACGCAAACGCCGACTCGCGCTCAATGTGGCGAAGGAGCTCGAGTGCGCGACGGCGCTCGCTCATAGCCGGCTCAGACCGCGCAAGACGTCCGATGCCGCAGCTTTCGGTTTGCCGGGACGCTGCACGGTGATGAGGCGCAGTGCACCGTCGCCAGTGGCGACGATGACGCCGTCGCTGTGCGCGCTCAGGATCGTACCCGGCGCGCCTTGGTCATTCGCGAGCGCGATGTCGATCAGTTTCAACTCGCCGGCGACGATGCCCGGCCATGGATCAAAGGCGCGGAACTTGTTGTAGATCGCGGCGGTCGTGTCGCACCAGTCGATCGCGCCTTCGCTCTTCTCGATTTTCGGTGCGTACGTTGCCGCGTCGTGATCCTGCGGCGTTCCGCCCGGCATCGTTTCCAACACGCGCAGCAATGCGTCGGCGCCGATCGTCGACAACCGCGACGCGAGCGAAGGCGTCCGTTCGTCGGAACCGATCTCCGTCGTCTCGATCGCCAGCATCGCACCGTGATCGAGCTCTTCATCGACGCGCATGACCGTGACGCCGGTGATCGTTTCGCCATGTTCGATCGCGCGCTGAATCGGCGCTGCGCCGCGGTACTTCGGCAGGATCGAGGCGTGGACGTTGATAAAGCCATGCCGCGGAATCGACAGCAGATTGGCCGGCAGGATTTTTCCGTACGCGACGACGATGCCCGCATCCGGCTTCAGCGCGGCGATCGAGGCGAGGAACTCGTCATTGCGAATCCGCGGCGGCTGCGCCAGCGGCAATCCCATCTCGCGCGCTTTCACTGCGACGGCAGGCGCCTGCATCTTCATCCCGCGTCCGGCCGGCTTGTCCGGCTGCGCCACCACCAGCACGATCTCGTGCTCGCGCGCGAGCGCTTCGAGAGTGGGAACCGCGAATTCGGGAGTGCCGAAGAAGACCAGGCGCAAGGGCGCGATTGTAAAGGCGTTATCAGGGTTTAGGTGTGCGTCGCGGTCGCAGTCGGCGCTTGGTTGCCAAGCTTCGTATCCGGCGCGGTGCCGGACGACGGCTGTTGCGTGATGTTGGCGCCCTCGGCGCCTTTGCTGGGTTCGGGGGCGGCGCCGCGCATGCCGTTCGCGGTCGGTGTTTGTGCGGACGACGTCGGCGGATGTCTCATCGCCGGCGGCGCATTCTGGTAGTCGCGCGGCACTTTTTCGCCGCGGCAGGCGCTGAAGAGCAAGAGGACGGAGGCGGCAATGATCGTGATGCGCATCGCTACGGATGAGGTTCAAGGAAGGTGCCATACAATCGGTCGCATGCGAAAAATCATGGTGATTGCGACCGTCATCGCCGCGTTTGCGTTCACCGCCGCGGCTCAGATCAGCGACGGAGATCAGCATTGGAATGCGCGTGCCGAGGGGCATGTGGGCGGGCGTGCGAAAGCGGCGCAGATCGATGCCGCCATCGCCGCGTACCAAAAGGCGGTGGCGCAGGATCCGAACTGTCTCGAAGCGCGCTGGAAGCTGCTGCGCGCGATGCGATTCAAAGGCGCGTACGTCGCGTCGACCGTCGATGAGAAGAAGAACGTCTACGGCGCTGCGAAAACTGCCGGCGAAAGTGCGCTGGCGGTCATCAATCGCTTGCTGGCGGCGAAGCGCGTCAAATCAGATGCCGCCGAGAAACAGATCGCCGATGCGGCGCGCGCGATTCCTGGCGCGGGCGAGGTTTTCTTCTGGGATTCGGTGAACTGGGGCGAGTGGGCGCTGGCGTACGGCAAGATGGCCGCGGTGCGCCAGGGTGCGGCCGACCGCATCCGTCGTGAAGCGACGATCGCTATGCTGATCAACCCGAAAATGGATGGCGGCGGTCCGCAACGCGTCCTCGGACGCCTTCACGATATGACGCCGCACGTGCCGTTTCTCACCGGATGGGCATCGAGCAACGAGGCCGTGCGGTTCCTCAGGGAGTCGTACAAGCTTGATCCGACGAACAAGATCACGCGCGTGTTTCTGGCGGACGCGCTGGTATCGAACAGCAGCAAAAACCAACCGGAAGCGATTCGCATCCTCCAGGACGTGATCAATTCGCCGAACGATCCGAGCTACGAGGTCGAGAGCGCGAAGGCGCAAGAGGATGCGAAGGCGATGCTTCATTAGTGGTGAAGCAGTAGATCAGTGGATTAGTAGATCAGTAGATCAGAAAGCGGACCGTGGGCGTTGATCTACTGATCGACTAATCCACTATCCACTAATCGACTACTTCCTACCGCGCGATCGCCGGCAGGAACTGCGAGTCGCCCATCGCGTTGACGATGCTGACGTAGGCGACGCCGGTGCCGGCGGTCATCGTTACGTGGACGGCAGTCGTTTCGTCGATCGATACGCCGAGCGTTTTGTCGATGTCGGCGATCATTCTAGATGCATCTTCGCCGAGGCCTTCTTCAAACGCTTTGCCGATCTGCTGGCCGGTGCGCGTGCGGACCGTGATGCGGAAAGTGGCGGGGATTTTTCCGACGTTGACGATGCCGAGGTTCACGCGGCGTTGCGCGCCGGCCGGGATGCCGACGATGGTGAGGTCGGCGTTGTCAGTTCCGGCGGTGGCGGCATCGCGCATCGATAGTGGCGCGTCGACGGAGCCTTGCGCGCCGCGGGTGGCGTCGTACGTCTTGAGCAACGCGAGCGGAGCATTCCTGCCGCGGTATTCGATCCACAGCACGCCGCTTCCTTCGGGCGCGCGGAAGAGCGACTTGACGACGTCTTCCCATCGCAGGCTTTGGCCGCCGAGGATCGTGACGGCGCGGTCGATGCGAACGTCTCCGGCGACGTAGCGAAGGCCGAGCGTCATTCGATCTTTTAGCGGATTGTGCAGCGTGAGATCGCTGTGCCAGTACGCGCCATTCGCGCCCGGCAGGCTGCCGGCGGACGGGAAGACGACGCGCGAGCGCTCGCCGATCGCGCCGAGCTCTTCGAGCGTGGGGGTGCGGATTCGGGCAAGGTAACCGTTGAGATTCAGCGGCGGCGTGTCGGTGCGGCGCCGCCAGATTTCGACGCCGCGCGTCGATCGCGCGTAGCTGTAGTGATCGTCGATATAGCCGGCCACGGCCTGCGCTCGGATGGAGTTGTCGATGCCGTCGAAGACGTCGAACTCCTGCGGCGAATGGCGGATCACCAGCGGCGGTTTTGTCTTCTCTAACATCCGTATCGTTTCGATCTGGTACTCGCGCGGCGAGAGGATCGGCACCTGGTAGAAGCGCGTGGGGTTCGGGCGGTCGCAGAAAAAATAGAGCGCCGGCTGGTTGGAGAAGTCGAATATCGGCTGTCCCGGTTTGCTCAATTCGTCGACGACACCTTTCACGCCATCGATGCGATTGCGAATCTCCTCGGCGGCCGGATCGACCCATCCGATACGGCTCACGCGGCCGAGGTAGTGGGTCATATCGTCGAGGCGCATGTTGGCGATGTCGGGAACCCACAGCATCACCGCGAGCAGCGGAACGACGACGGCCGTGGCGAGGATCACGAAGGCTTGCTCGGCGCGGACGCGCGTGCGCCACACGTGCGCGGTCGCGCGTCCGAGGAGGACGAGCAGGATCAGGATCATCGGACCGATCAGGAACGCGGAAAAGTATTGGTGCGGGAAGTCGGCGCGGCCGAGCGCGCTCCGTTGCGTGAGGATGGCGAAGGCGGTGAGCACGGCCAGCGAGAGGTCGAGCGCGTCGCTGCGGCGCGTCACGGCGCGCTGCACGAGCACGATGAGCGCGATGCCGATCACGAGCGGATTGAGGATGAATCGGAAGCGGTCAACGAGGACGAAGTCGGCCAGCGTGTGCAGGTTTAGATTGCTGCGGAAGGTCGTGGTCAGGTCCGGAAACGGCAGCGACCAGACCGCGTCGATGATGCGCGGGATGGCGACGAACGACGTTTCGATGAACGCTCCGATCGCGCCGCGAACGCCGAGGTAGATAAGGAACGGTGCAGCGCCGATTGGGATACCGGATACAAACGCGATCAACGGAGCAATGACCGTCTTCACGCGCGGCATCATCAGACCGAAGCCGATCAGCGCGAGCACTCCGCCGCCGGCGGAGTACAGGCCGATGTCGAAGCTGTAGAAAATCGTCACGCCCGCCGCGACGCCGCTGAACATCGCGAGCCATTGTGAGTTGCGGCGCAGCGCGCCGATGAGTAGCGCGATCGAGACGATTTCGAGCAAAGCCCGCTCGTTGTCGACGGTCGTCACCGCGCCGAGAAGGATCGAGAGCATCGCCAGCGGGATCGAGTCGAAGATCACCATGCCGAGGTACCAGAGCATGGCCACGGCGACGGAGCCGAGGACGACAGGACGGAGGAGAACGACATCAACGTTGCGCCCGAAGAGTTGCATCAGCCAAGTGTCGAGCAGGCCGTCTTCGAGCAGGCCGTGCAGTGCGAAGACGTCGCGGAACGGGACTTTGCCGCGCAGCAGATCGGAGGCCGGGCCGAGCGACTCGCCGCGGTGAAACAGGTCGATCCACTGCGTCAGAGATGCCGTCGACGCGTAGCTGATGCAGAAGAGGAGAAACGGCAGGATGACGAACGCGATGAGGTTGCGGACATGCCTTCCGTCAATCGGGTCGCGCTTCAGCAGCATCAGCGGCAGCGCGAGCAGCATCATCACACCGATGAAGGTGATGGCCGTGCTGCCGGGAACGAAGAGGATGGCCAGTGGCGGCAGGATGACCAGCGGCAGTGCCGCGATGGCGATCCGCTGCAATGCGGCTTCGGTCGTCAGGTCGAACGTGAATGACGCGATCCGCGCCACGAGCAGAAAGGCTAGCCAGAAGAGGGCGATGAAGAATGCGATGAAGGCGATTTCGAGAAAGAGCGTCGGGATGTGCGCGATCCGTTTGCCGACGGCGATGTAGCGAAAGAGAATCCACGCCAGAGCTTCGACGGCGATCAGCGAGTGAAACGGCGCCATCTCCGCGACGAACAATCGCCGCACCCACATCCGCCGCTGCCACGTGATCACGGCCCTCGGCAGGAGCTGCGAAATCGCGACCGGGATCAGCACCGGCCACGCCGGTTTGAACGTGGTCAGGTAAAGAAACGGCGCGAGAAAAAACGGCGCGACGAAAAGGAGCGAGACAAGGTTGCGGATGCCATCGCCGTCGACCGCGTTTCGCAGCCGGTCGTTCTCACGCGCACCGAGGCGGAAAAGCGGGATGGTCGCGGCCGGCGTGATGAGAAAGAAGAGCAGCGCCGTGAGATAGTCGCGCAGCTTCGACGCGTTCTCGACGGTTACGCGCCCGACCGCAACATGCGCCGTCGGCGGGATGCCGCGTAGCAGGAGCGTGGCCGCGAGAAAAAGTCCGGCCGCGAAGCAAAACGCGGCCAGCCACAGGAGCGCGCGGATGACACCAGCGGCGAGGTCCTTTCGCTCCTCCGTAATCACGGCGCGGAGTATAGGTGGTCACGCGCGCGCGACCGTCATACGGAGAACGGCACTTCGACCGGGCGCATCGGCTTGAGTAACGGATTGCGCTTTCGAAGTCTCAGCGGATGCTTCAGCAGATAGCCGATCGCTTCTTCCTCGGTGTCGAAGAGATGTTCCTGCAGGCCGGTTGGACGCAGCAGCCGGTCGAATACTCGTCGATACAGCGGCCTCGCGCGAGGCGCATCTTCAGTCAGCCGTGCGACTCCAGCAGCGCGCGCATCTCCGCTTTGCGCGCCGGGTCCTGAATGAACGCGAGGGCGCGGGCCAGTTCGCGAAGATAGCCGGCGAAATCGATGAGCGGGAAACGGTCGCCGCCGACAGCGCGCCGGACGAGGTTGTATTCGTGAAAGGAAACATTCTGGCCGAGGCTAAGGCCGGGGATCGGCGCCTCGGGCAACCACGGACGTTCTCCCCACAACCGCGTGAAGTCGTCCCACGTTCCTCCCGCGTTGCCGCGAAACAATGACAGGCCGTTGCTGTAATCGAAGGCATAGATGATGGCGAGCGAGCGATCGAGATGGCGATAGCGTTCCTCGATCGCGCAGAATCGAAATGAAAACGCCGCATCGGGAGTCGAGGAATCGCAGAAGTCACCAAAGCGATCGCGCATCCTTTCCAGAATCTGCCGCGGAACCATGCAGTTCGACAGCACCGGAAACGCATGACCCATCTCGTAAATCATCCCGTGCGCGACCATGTCGATGACACGCGACGTGCGGATTTCGTAGAGCTTTCCGCTGACCGGCGCTTGCCAGGCACCGATTCTCGATTGAGTGGGATAGGTGAAGTCGCATCCGTACGACACGAGCGTGCCGGGCGCCGAGGCGCACGCGGCGGCGAGAAGCTGCAGCTGATCCGGTTTCCAGAGCTTGCGGTCGTAATGAACTCCGAAATGGGTCGCGTCGCTGTGCGCGAGGGCATGCTCCAGCGCCCAGTTCCAATGCGCAGGCATCGGAAGCACCGGCGAACAGCGGAGGTAGAGCAATCGTGGATCGCGGGTCGCGCCGCAGTAGTCCGCGAGATGACGAGCCTGATCCTCGGACGATGAGTTGTCGGAAACGATCACCGACACATCGCCGGACTGCGCGAGCAACGACTCGATCGCGGTGATGGCCAATGCCGCGCGATGCCGCGTCGGCAGGACGAACCCGAGTCTCATTCCGCGGCCTCGGCTTCGAAGACCGCGAGGTGACTCGCATCCTTCTGCGCTTGGCGCGGGTACTTCAGCGCGTACTTCAACGCCGTGGCGTCATCACGAAACGCGAAGCCTGTGATGGTTGCGGGAACGACGCCGAAGACTCGCGCGCGAACCATGCAAAACAGTTGATACGCGGCCGAATACCGCGAAGGCGCGGCATGGGGCGGCGGATCGGGACCGTTCCATCCGTGCTCCCGGAGGATGCGGCGGAGATCCGCTTTCATCTCGGGATCGTGGATCCATCGAAGTTCCGTGCTCAGATCGTTCATCACGCCTGCAGGATCGAGCGGTGGAAGACGGTCTCCCGTCTCGCGGCGCACGAGCTCGTATTCGTGAAAGAGGATGTTGCCTCCGAGGTTGATGCCGGGAATCGGTGCGGCATCGAGCCACGCTCGGTCGTCCCACCTCTTCCGGTAGTCGTCGAAATCACCGCCGCCGCCGCGCATGTAGCCCATGCCACTGCTGCGGGTCGAGCCGTAGAGGATTCCCGCGGCGCGATCGAAGTGGATGTAGTGGCCATACAGCGCGAAAAAACGCGCCATGAACGCGCTATCGGGCGCGGTGGAGTCGCAGACATTGCCGAAGCGCTCCACGATCGAATCGAGCATCGCGCGCGGAACGATGCAGTTCGACAGCAGCGGCAGCGCATGCGAGATAGCGGCTACCTTGCCGTCGGAGAGCAGGCGCGCGACGCGTTCGGTGCGGATCGTGAACGGCTTGCCGGTCCACGGCGTTTGCCAGAGTCGCAGCGGCGGCGGGTCGTAGCTGATGGAGTCGAGGGGAAAGCTCAAGAGGACGTCCGGGTTTTTCGACGCGCTGGCCGCGAGCTCCGCCCAGATCCCCGGCTTCGAAAGCTTCCGGTCGTAGTGAACTGTGAAATGCGACGCGCTGGAGAGCTCCATCGCCTGCCGGATAGCCCAATCCCAGTGCGCCGGCATCGACAACTCGGCCGGCGGACGCAGATAGCGCACGCGCGTCTCGGTGCGGCAGAACTCGCGCAAGGGATCGGGGTCGGTGGAGTTGTCGGAAACGAAAATCTCGATGCTGACGTCTTGCGCGAGGAGCGATTGAACGGCGGCGATGGCGAAGGAAGCGCGGTTTCGCGTGGGAATGATTGCGGCGATCGTGATGGTCATCGGATGCGCTTGAGGACTCCTCCATAAAATCCGGTGATCGCTTCGGTGAGGCCGCTCTCGTTGAATAGAAAACGCGGCTCTTCGTGGATGAACTCCGGATGCTCGTTCGCGAATTCGCGCACGGCTGCGTTCGGATTGTTCGTCGCCCAGTCGGCAGCGGCGCGCGGCGCATTCGCGGCGGTTTCCATTACGTGCCCGTCCATCGCCACGACGTACGAGCCCGGCGCGACGAGCTGCGAATAGGCATCCAGCTCCGCACGCACATGCGCTTTGGTGTGGTTCGAATCGAGCACGACCAGCACCGTTTCCCCCGGCGCAATCGCTCCCTTTACCGCGCTGACGATCGCGGGATCGATCGAGCTGCCTTCGAAGAGCGTGATGAGCGGCGCCAGCGGATGTGCTTCGATCGCGACGCGGTTTTGCGGCCGGATCTCGATGTCAATTCCGATGACCCGCCCGCGTCCGAGAAGTTTGCAGAGGCTGGCGTGGAAGACGAGCGAACCGCCGTGGGCGACGCCGGTCTCGACGATCACGTCCGGCTGCACGCGATAGACGATTTCTTGTAGCCGCAGCAGATCGTCGGCGAACTGAATGACCGGCCGTCCGAGCCATGTGAATGTGTACTGATGTTTGACGCGCATCGCTGCATCGATCCACGCGTCGGAGAGGATGCGGAACGCTTCGGCGCTCTCCAGCGGCAGCGTCGTGCCGTCGAGCGTCAGCGTTCCAGCGTTGCGATCGATCATGATCATTGGCGGCTCCCGAGGAGCGACGGCAGCGCATCGATCAGCGGCATCGTGGTGAAGCCGAACTCCGAGCGGATCCGTTCGTTGTCGATACGCGGAAGAACGGCCGGTGCCGCATCGCGCGCGAAGGTCACGCTGCATCCACTGAGCCGCGCGATCGCTTCGGCGAGTTCCGCATTGGTGATGCTCACGCCGCTGGCGATGTTGTAAATCCGCTGCTTCCCGCCCAGTGCGATCTTTGCCAGAACGGCGGCCACATCATCGACGTGGACAAAGTCGCGCGCCGCTTCCGGCGCGGTGCGAAAGACGATCGCGCCCGCTCGTACCTCGCCGAGGACCAACGTCAGAAACGTGTCGGCCTGGTTGGGGCCGTAGACGTTCGCTGGACGAGCGATGCGGCCTTTAGCGCCGAGGGCCAGGACGATCGACTCGCCCATCACTTTCGAGATGCCGTAGATGTCTTCGAAACGCAGCGGGTTCACCGACACATCGTCATCTTCATGAGCGACGCCCGTTCTCTCGCGATACATACGCGTCGAGGAAAGATAGAGGATCGAATCGAATGACGCGCACCGAACGAAGTCGATGAGCGTGCAGACATGCGCATCGACCGCGTCGTACGGCCGCTCGCGAAAATCAGAGGTGACGCCGATGCAGTAGATGACGTGACCGAGCGGGCCGGCCGGCCATTGCTGGCCGCGCGCAACCGCCTGGAACTCGAGCCCGGAGCGTTCCAGGTACGCGGCCACATTCGAGCCGATGAATCCCGAGGCGCCGAGGACTGTGATCAAAGTCCGCCCTCGGGGTGGTGAAGTTTCGGATCGCGATGAAGGAGTAGTTTCGGACTGACGTTCGGCGTAATGCGGAACGCGTCGTTCTCGATGACCGCGGCGTCGCGAACGGCCAGCACGTTGAAGCCATGCGGCGGTCCTTCGAGATATGCAGTCGCGACCGGCACGAGCTCGACCGGACGGCCGCCGAGGTCGTAATTCGATTGAAAGTCGCGGATCGCGAACAGCGTGTAGCCGAACGACGCCAGCCGTTGCACGATCTCCGTCTTCTCCAGACCCGCGGACCAATCGACGTACGATCGGTGAATTTCGAAGACGACGTGCGGCGCGTGATCGGCCAGCACCCGCTGCGCGCCGTGCAGAACGTGCAGCTCTCCACCTTCGAGGTCGAGCATGATCAGCCCGACGCGCGCGATGCCGGCCGACTTCGCGTAGTCGTCGATGGTGATCGTCGGTACGCCATCGTCCGAGGGAACCGTGCTGGCGAGGGCGTCATGGCCGACAAAACGAAGATGCGACACGCTGTCACTCCAGAGGCCGACAGCGTTCACGCGAACGTTGTCCAACCCGTTGAGCGCGGCATTGCGCTCCAGCATCGCCGCCTGATGCGCATCGGCCTCGAACGCGTGACACGTGCCGCGCCCGCGCAATGCGTCAGCGATGAGAATTGCCTGATCGCCGAAGTACGCACCGCCGACGATGACGTCGGTCGTTGTGCGCGAGAGATGGACCAGCAGCTTCGTCGTCTGCGGCTCCCAGACGTGATCCGGCTTTTCCGGAATCGACATCACAAAGTCGCGCGCAATCTTCGAGCGGTACGGAAACTCGAACACCATTCCGTTGCGCAATTCTTTGCGCACCACATCGATCGATGCATGCAGCGCGTCGACGATCGGGCCGGTGACGTCGTCGCGCACCGTGGTGAAGCGATGATCGGGAAGGAGCTCGTACTCCTGCAGCGCGGCGATGATTCGCGCACGCGTGGCGTCGTCGCGGCCGAGCGTTTTCAACGCGTCATCGGTCATCGGGAGAAGTCCGGCCAGGAACGGTCGCGCTCCGAGATCACGGTGACGTCCAACGGCCACTGAATCGCGAACGCGGGATCGTTCCAACGAAACCCTTCGCCGACCTCGGGGTGATACTCCCTCGAGACGTGATAGTTCACCTCGGTGGCATCTTCGAGCGTTTGAAAACCCTGCGCGAATCCTTCGGGGACGAGGAGCTCCACCGCCGCCACCTGCACGAGAAAACAACGCTCGCAGACGTACGCGACGCACGGATAAAACAGCTCCGGCTCCAGAAGACGATCGGGATGGACGTACGCGTTCGACAATGGGAGCACGCCGAGATCCGCGACGATTTCCGAGAGCGGCGCGCTGCAGAAACGGCAAATGGTCACGCGGGAAGAATCTCCATGAATCGTTCGATTTGTTCGCGCGTCAGAACGCGGGCGCTCTTATACCAGTCGGTCGTCCAGGCCACGGCAGTTTCCGCATCAAGCATCGGCGTCCAGCCGAGAAACTTCCGCGCCCTCGCGCTGTCGAGCGCGAGCATCGCGTCTTCGTGCGGATGCGCTTCGTCCGGATCGTGCCACGACGCCTCGCCGCCCCACCGCGCCGCCATCGTGTCGGCCAGCCAGCGCACCGTGCGCGCGTCGCGTGCATCGGGGCCGAAGTTGAACGCGTCCGGCAGTTCGTCGCCTCGAAACGCGCACTCCGCTGCCAGCAGGTAACCGTTCAGAGCGTCGAGCACGAACTGCCACGGCCGCGTGGCCTCGGGATACCGAATCCGCGCCGGCTCCCCTTCGCGGAACGCACGTATCAGGTCAGGGACGAGGCGATGCGCCGACCAATCGCCGCCGCCGATGACGTTTCCGGCACGAACGCTCAGGACGCGAGGCGAACCGGACTTCGACAGAAATGAATGGCGATACGCGGAGATGGCCAACTCCGCGCACGCTTTACTGCTCGAATACGGATCGCGCCCACCCAGCCGATCGTCCTCGGCGAATGGATGTGGATGACCATCGTTCGCGTAGCACTTGTCGCTGGTGATCAACACCGCCGCGCGAATGGATGGAACCGCGCGAATCGCTTCGAGCACATTCACCGTGCCGATGACATTCGTTGTGAATGTTGTGATGGGATCGTCGTACGCCGCGCGCACCAGCGCCTGCGCCGCCAAATGAATGACGACCTCCGGTTGCGCGGCGCTCATCGTCTCCCGGAGCAACCGGAGATCACGAACATCATCCGGCAACGAGTAGCCGGTCACGTGCGCACCGAGCATCGTCAGCCACTCGGTCAGCCACGTCCCTTTGAATCCTGTGTGGCCGGTGACGAACACCCGCCGTTCGCGCCAGAAGCCGCGATTCATCGCCACACGTTCCACGGTGCGCGGCCGGAAGCCCACAACTCTTCGAGGTAGGTCTTGTCGCGCATCGTGTCCATCGGATGAAAAAAGCCGGTGTGGCGAAACGCGGAGAGCTGTCCGTTGCGCGCGAGCGACTCCAACGGTTCGCGCTCCCACGATGTCGCGTCGCTGTCGATGAGGTCGAACACTTCCGGCTCGAGGACGAAGAAGCCGCCGTTGATCCAGCTTCCGTCGCCGGGCGGCTTCTCGGCAAAGTCGCGGATCTTGTCTTCCTCGATGTCGATGACGCCGAACCGTCCCGGCGGCTGCACCGCGGTCAACGTCGCATGCGTCTTCTGCTGGCGATGAAATGCGATCAGCGCGGCGACGTCGACGTCCGCGAGGCCGTCGCCGTAGGTGAAGCAGAACGTCTCACCGTCGACATGTTGACGAACGCGCCGCAGCCGTCCGCCCGTGGCGGTGTCGTCACCGGTATCGACCAGCGTCACCGTCCACGGCTCCGAACTGTTCTGGTGCACCTTCAGCTCGTTGTTGCGCAGGTTGATGGTGACGTCGGAGCTGTGGAGGAAGTAGTTGGCGAAGTACTCCTTGATCGTGTAGCCCTTGTAGCCAAGACAGATCACGAAATCGTTGATGCCGAAGTGCGAGTACAACTTCATGATGTGCCAGAGGATGGGGCGTCCGCCGAGCTCCACCATCGGCTTCGGTCGAATGACCGTCTCTTCGCTGAGACGCGTGCCGAGTCCGCCGGCCAGGATCACAGTTTTCAGGCGCGCCATGATAGCGGACGCGCTATCGAGTAACGATTGCTTCGAAGCCTTTCTCGCGAAGTTGCGCGATCGTTTCCGATGCCGCTGCGCGCGACGCGTACGGACCGACGCGGACGACGATCAGCTGCTCGCGCTGCACGCTTTCGGCGCGCGTACCGATCCGCGCGGCGCGATCGACGAGCTCCGCGGCATTCCGCGCCTCGCGGAATGCGCCGAGTTGTACGAAGAACGCGCGGACGGCGGACGGCACGCGCGGCGTCTCCACCGCGATATCGCTCAACACCAACACCGCCGCCTTTTGCACGATCGGCTCGACAGGCACCGTGACGCTGCGCGACGCAACGCGTCCGCCGCGCCGCGCGGTGATCGTGAACGTGCCTGCCGGTAGTGAACGGAAGACGTAGTTGCCGGCCGCGTCGCTCGTGACTGTGAGTCCGAGCGGCTCGATCCGAACCTGGGCCGGACCGCCGTCGACCGTCCCCGCGATGCTGCGCAGCGCTTCGACTTCGAACACAATCGTCTGCGGTACATCCGCGGGCGCGGTCACAACGCGCTTCGTTTCTTTGATCGTGTAGCCGGCCGGAAGCGACTCCAGCGCGAGATCGATCGTGTATTCGCCGGCAGGACCTGCCAGCACGAAGCCGCCCTCGGAATCGGTTGTGGCACTCATGTCTGCACCTTTCGTCGTTCTTGCGTTGAGGACCGCGCCGGCGATGCTGAGGTTGGCGTCGCTCACGACGCGGCCGATGATCCGTGCGGGTGACCAGACCAATCCGAAATCGGCGCGGCCGGAGGCGCTCAAATTCGCGATCGATGGTGTAGTGAAGTACGCCGATTTCGACGCGCCGAGTTTCGCCGAGACGCGATGCGGTCCCGGCGCAACGTCGCGGAATGCATACGCGCCATTTTTCTCGGTGCGTGCGGAGCGCGAGTCGTCGAGCATGACCAGGATGTCAGGCAGCGGAGTGGTCGTCGCATCGTGCGCGCCGCGCTGTTCCGGGTCGAGAAAAACGAACCCTTCGATCGTGCCGGAGCGCTGCAGGAATTGCGGCAGTCCGTCGAAACGGTGGCGCACGCCTGCTTCGACCGAGGAGCCGTCGACGGCGCGCGAGGCGAAGCTGGTCCGCCAGCGCGAGTACGACCCGTAAACATCTGTCGATGCCATCAGCCGGCGCGTATACGAGAGCGTGGCCAGCATCGACTCCTGCGTCGAGGCCACGTCTTCGCTGCGATCGACGACGGCGTGGAAGCGGAGCTGATTGCGCGTGTCGGCGGAGTTGAAGGCGGCGTCGATTCCGCTCTGCACGCGCCGCGGCGTGAGGTTGACGGTGACGCCGTCGATGTAGCCGAGGTTGATGAGCGCGGCGTTGTCGCGAAGGACGCGCGAAAGGTCTTCGGGCGTGCGCACGGTGATGTCGAGCCGCAGCAGCGCTAGCTCGAGGCCAGGCGTGTCGTGAAAGATGAGATCGAGCGACGGCGCGCGGCGCTGCCGTTCCACCCAGGCGTTGACGGTAAACCCGCCGCTTCCCGCGCGTCCGCTGAGGCGCAGCGAATCGCCGCGACGGCTGCTCTGCGAGTTGTCGAGCAGGCGATACAACGCCGCGCCGCCGAAGCGTTGCGCGTCGTAGGAGACACCGGCGGGTATGCCGATCGTGCGGATCGATGCATTCGTTCCGCTTCGCACGACGCTGCTATCGGCACCGGTCAGGACGGAAACGCGCGGCGTCACCGCGTAACGCAACGCGACGTTCGCGATGCCGACCGTCTGATCGAACGCAGCGATTTTGGTGCGATCGAACGTCGCGTACGAATCGACGCTGAGCCGGCGCGTCGCGCGGCGGCTCCAATCGATTTCGCCATGCACGCCGGGGAGATCGCTGAGGCCGAGCGTGGGAAAGTCGTTCGGTTTGTAGAAAAGCCGTCCGCGCAATTGATCCCGTTCCGTCTGGTACCGCACCTCCCCCGACCCCGCCACTCCTCGGCTGACCGCCATCTCGCCGCGCGCGAAAAGCGCATCACCGTCGCGATACTCCGTCGCCAGCGACGCCACCGCGCCGCGACGTGCGGCCGTGCCGCGCGGTTCGGAGAGGAATGCGTATGCCGAGGGAATCCAGCGGAAGCGGCCGCGATCGATGGCGTAACCGGCGCTGGCCATCCAGCGGCGGTCCGCGGGAAGAAAGAGATCCTCGTACATCGTCGACGCGGCGTAGCCGGCATGCAGTTCGAGCGGCCCGTCGAGCAAATGAACGCCGCGGACCTGCGTCGAACGGACCGTCAGCGGCGAGAGGTCGATGATGTCGTCGAGCAGCGTCAGCTCGCGGCGTCCCGAGGTGGTGCGGTAGTAGATCGAAGGGATGGCGTTCGGCGGGCGGCCGAACGAGTCCGCGAGGTAATGGACGTTCAGTAGATGAAACTGCGATCGCCGTTCGCCGTCGGTGGTGAAGATGTCGAATGAGCTTTGCACCTGATGCGCGCCGCCGGCGTAGCGGATGTCCGCGCGGGCGACCGGAGCGTTCGCCGCCAGCCCGGCGGGAAGACGTTGCGCTGCCGGCGCGGCGATTGTGATCAGGTACGCGCGCGTGCCGCTTGCGGTGATGGCGATGATCTGCGTCGTCCCGGCGCTGCGTCCCGTGATCGTGACGCGGCCACCCGAGGCGGTGGTGACGTCGGCGATGGCTGGATCGACGGCGTAGGCCGCGGTGGTTCCGGCGATCTCGATCGTCACCGTCTCCGCCACACGCAACGTCACGTTCTCGGCGGACGCGATTCGCGCGAAAAGGACGGCGGCGGCAGCGATGACGAAGCGTTTCACTGGACGTCAAACTCCGTGAACGACGTGACGCTCTTGCTGTTCTGAAGGTCGTACGTGACGAAGGCGCGGTAGTGGCCGGCGGCCAGCTCGCCGCCGTATTCGGCGTTCATGGCGAAGGTTTCGCCGGGAAGAACGCGCCGTGCGGGCAACGCCTGCTTGGCCACAAGCGTGCCGGCCGGATTGACGATGGCCAGGACGCCGCGCGCCAACACCGGCTCGCTGCCGCTGTTGATGAGTTGCTGCGAAACGCTGAGATTCGCCGTCCGCGTCGGCGGACGCACGGACAGCGGCGTTGCCGTGGCCATGGAGTCGCCGGAGAGCGCGAAGGTCATCAGCGTCCCAATCGATGCGGTCGCGTTCATCCCCGCGCTCTTCATCCTGGTGGTGCCGTGGAAGAGCGCGATGATCGCTCGCGACGCGGGATTCGGCGGGATGGTGACGGTGATCGTGACGTTGGCGCGTTCGCCCGGCGCTACCGTCACCGACTTGCGCGAGAACACCGCGGTCGCGGCGATGCTCCCTGCCAGCTCGCCGGCCTTGACGTAGACGCGCTGTCCGTTGCGGGCCACGGCGTCTTCGGCCTTCATGTCGAACGCGAACGGCTGGTCGCTGCTGTTGACGATGGTCAGCGTCTGCGTGGTGCTCTGTCCCGGCGTTCCCTGCAGCATCACCACGGCGGGCGAAACGGAGAGCGACCCCGAGGTAGCGAAGGCGGATGCGGATGCGAACATTAGGGCAATCATTACGAACTTATGCATCATATGTCCTTTAGTTACTGCTGACTTCCCACGCGAAGGAGGCGGAGAGCGGCCCCGCGGCAGCTTCGATCGGAACTTCGATGTCGAGCGTATGGACGGTGACGGTGCCGACCGCGGCATGCGCATCGACGACGAACGGCGCTGCGGTGAGCGCGCGGCCATCGAGCCGGTACGTGGCTCTGCCGTCCCACGACTCCAGGCGCGCCACGATGGCGGCCGTTCCGGCAGTGGCGTTGCCGGCGCGTTCGATGCGGATTCCAAACGTCCGCCGCAGCGTCGTGCTGCGTGAGTTGCCTTGATGGCTGACCGCGTTCAGATCGAGCCACGCTTCGCTGCCTGCTGCTTTCAGCGACCCGTCGCTCGATCCAGCCTCGACGAAGACGATCGAAAGCGTCTCTTCGGGCGGCGCGGCGGCGCGGCGGCGTTCCGCTTGGATCGGCAACGCTGCCGAAACCAGGACCACCATCGCCGCTGCCATCATTCGTCTCATTGCATCACCTCGGTCGCCAGAGCCGGAGCGCGTTGCCACGCTCCGGCTCCGGCTGTCGATTGATTTGCGTTAGTTGGAGGTGGCCGTGAAGTTGATCGTGTTGTCGATCGCCGCGGCCGCGGAGCTGTCGGCGACGACGATGTCCCACGAGTAGCTGCCGGTCGAGGCGTACGTGCCGGTCGAGGTCAGCGTGGTGGCTGCGGAGTCGCTGAGCGTGCTGCCGTTGAGTTTCCACGCCACGCCCGATGCGGGCGCCGATCCGAGCTGCGCGGTCAGGCTGTAGTCGGTGCTGGTGAGATTGGCCTTGACCACCGCCACGCCGATCGTCGACGAGAGCGTCCAGTCGGAGGCGCCGCGCGCCAGCGTGAAGCCGGTCGGCGCCGATCCGAACTTGCTGATGTTGCCGAGATCGCTCGAGGCCGCCGCTGTGCCCGTGCCGCTGGTCGTGCCGCCTGCGGATTCAATGGTCAGGCTGATCGAGCTTTCGACCGTGCCGGTCACCGTGAGCGTGCCGCTCGAGGTTGCGGCCGACGCGACCGACGCAAACGCCAACATCACTACTGCTGCTGAAACACCAAAGATCTTCTTCATTTTTCTTTCTCCTCAAATCGTTTTTTTGACTGCTTCGAGGAGTAAGTGCCGGAGAAGAGTCGAAAAAATACAGAGCATCATCTTTTTTCGTAGAATCCGCCCCGATCGGAGGACCTGATGAAACGACTGCTTCTCACAATTGCCGCATCGCTGCTCACCGCCGCCGCGTTCGCGCAGGACCCACACGCCGAACACCAGATGGCCACGATGGCCGCTCCCGCCGCGAACACGAGCGTGTCGCAGGACTGGGCGAAGAAGAAGGTGGACGCGTCGCCGCGCCATCACGAATGGGTGAACGTGAAGTCGGGCACCCGCACCATCAGCGCGTTCGTCGTCTATCCCGAGGTGAAGACGAAGGCGCCGGCGGTCGTGGTGATCCACGAGATCTTCGGCATGAGCGACTGGGTGCAGATGCTCGCCGACGAAGTCGCGGCGGCGGGCAACATCGCTATTGCGCCCGACCTGCTGTCGGGCATGGGTCCGGACGGCGGCGGCACGGCCAGCTTCGCCGACGGCACCGCGGTCGGAAAAGCGATTCGCGATCTTCCACCGGACCAGATCACCGCCGATTTGAACGCTGCCGCGGATTACGTGGCCAAACTTCCTGCCGCGAACGGCAAGGTGGCCGTGGCCGGATTCTGCTGGGGCGGTACGCAGTCCTTCCGTTTCGCCACCAATCGCCCAAGCCTCTCCGCCGCGTACGTTTTCTACGGCACGGGACCGGAGTCGCCCGATGAAATCTCAAAGATTAAGGCTCCGGTCTACGGCTTCTACGCCGGCAACGACGCCCGCGTCGGCGCGACGATCCCGAAAACGATCGAGCTGATGAAAGCGGCCCAAAAGACCTTCGAGCCGGTAAAGTACGACGGCGCCGGCCACGGCTTCATGCGCGCCGGCGAAACACCGCCCCCACCCGCCGACGCCGACCAGAACACCCGCGACGCCTACGCCGGCAACAAAAAAGCCCGCGACGAGGCGTGGGTGCGGTGGAAGGGATTGCTCAAGAAGTTGTGACGCTGCAGTTTGACCGTCGCGCGCGAAGGCGCGCCAAACAATCCAGCCCCGCGCTCTGCGCGGGGTACGCGTGTTGGGGAGGATGTTCGCGGCCGCGGAGGCGGTCGCCACAAGTCCACGCCGCACGAACCTTGTAGCGGCCGCGGAGGCGGTCGCCACAAGTCCACGCCGCACGAACCTTGTAGCGGCCGCCTCCGCGGCGCACATTCCGGTCGACCCTCCGTACCCCGCGCCGAGCGCGGGGCTGCATTCTGATGCGCGCCTCCGCGCGCGGCTTGGCGTGCGAACGCCTACCCGAGGAACTTGTAGCCCAGCCCGTGTACCGTGACGATGTACTCCGGCTTGGACGGATTCGCTTCCAACTTCTGGCGCAGAGACGCCACGTGTACGTCGACGGTGCGCGTGACCGGCGTGGCGTCGTAGCCCCACACTTTGTCGAGCAGTTCGTCGCGGGCGAGGACGGCGCCGCGATGTTCGACGAAGTAGCGCAGCAGCTTGATCTCGAGCGTCGACATCTCCACCGGCGCTCCCTCCCGCCGCACCTCGGCGCTGCGAAAGTCGACGTGGACCGGGCCGAATGCGTAGGAGTCGGATGCGTTCGCGGCCATCGTGCGCGCGCGGCGCAGCAGCGCCTCCACGCGTGCGAGCAGCTCCATCATCTCGAACGGCTTGGTCAGGTAATCGTCGGCGCCGAGCTTGAGTCCGACCACGCGGTCGACGACCTGGCCGCGCGCGGTGAGCATCAGGATCGGCGTCTGAATCCCGCGCTGGCGCAGATCGCGGCAGACGTCGAAGCCGTTTTTACGTGGCAGAGCAACATCGAGCACGATGAGATCGAACGGCGTGCGCGTTCCTGTCGCCAGCGCCGATTCGCCGTCGCTCTCCACCGTCACGGCATAACCCTCGGATTGAAACCGATCGCGCAATGTGAGAATCAGGCTCTCTTCGTCCTCGACGAGCAGAATTCGCCGCTGAAACTCAGGCATGCTGCGCAACCTCGGGCGCGACGGCGCTCGCGGCCCGCGCCGGAAGGCGAAGCGTGAAAATCGCACCGCCATCGCGCCGCTTGTCGACCGAGACGCTGCCGCCATGTGCGGCCGCGATCTGCTTGACGATCGTCAGTCCAAGTCCGCTGCCGCGAACGCGATCGGCGCCCCGTCCTCGGTAGAACGGCTCGAACAGATGCGGAAGATCGCGCCCGGCGATTCCTGGACCGCGGTCTTCGACGGAAATCGCGACATCGCGATCTTCAGCCACCGCGCGAATCGCAACCCACTTCCCCGCCGCGCCGTGACGGATCGCGTTCGCGATCAGGTTCTGCACCGCGCGGGCGAGCGAGGCAGCATCGCCGTCGACGAGCGGAAGCGCGCGATCGACGTCGATTTCGATCGCGATCGACTGCTCGTCCGCCATCCACCGGCAACTTGCGATCGCTTCATCGATAACGTTCGCGACGTCGACCGGAGCGTGCGGCAACTTCCGCCGCGACTCCATCCCGCCGTACGCGAGGACCTGTCCGATCATCTCCGTCAATCGCCGCGACTCTTTCACGATCGCCGTTCCGTATCGCGACACCTGCGACGGCTCGGTGATGATTCCGTCGGCGAGGTTCTGGCCGGCCGAAGTCAATGCAGCGACGGGCGTGTTCAACTCGTGCGTGACTCCGGCCACGAACTCCAATTGCTGCAACCGTAACCGCTCCGCCGTGCGCAGCATCGCCACCAGCCCAAGCACCGTGCCCGCGAGAACGGCCAGGATTCCGCCGGTGGTCAGCAGGTTGCGGCGCCGCGTGGCCGCGACTACCTCTTCCATCGAGCCACGGTGATACCGAACCAGCAGATTCCACAACGGCCGGTGCGGCGGCGGCTCCGTCAGGATCGGACCCTCCATCGGCATCCGGCGCATCGCGCGCAGGGTGAAGATCGGCATCACGATGTCGGCACGAAACGGCGCATTCGCGGCATCCGATCGATAGAGCGTCGCGCCGCTGTCCGGCGACACGATGGCCACGTCGTACTCGCGGCCACTCGGCGTATCGAAATAGCGCCGCGCCATCTCCGGCAGAAACATGCGCGAGAGATATGCGTCGTCGATCTCCACGATCGTGTAGCCGGGGCAGCCGCCTTCCGGCATCTTCATGTGCATTTCCATCGGTGGCGGCTGGCCCATCGCCGCCAGATGGCGTTCGATCATGGCGTGGCGCATCCCGCCGCACGGAATCACCAGCGCCATCACGCCCGGCACGATCGGACCCGGCAACGGCCTGCCGCCCGCCGCTTCCTCGGCGATCATCGGCCGTAGCGCCGCAAGCGAGGTCGGCCACGCGGCCGGATGCACGCTTCGCGTTGCAGGATCGATCGCTTGCAGATGGTCCGGATCAAACGGGGGCACAAAGTAGACCGCGCGCACGATTTTCGGATCGCGCGCCGCCGCTGCCCATTCGTCGTAGCGGTGCAGCAGATGGTCCGCCGTCGCATCGGGCATCGGCAACTGAAACGCGAGGAACATCCGCGTCAGCTCGTGATCGAACTCGTCGCTGAAATGGTGCGCCGCGAATTCGAGTCCCGCGCGCATGCGCTGCCGCTCCGCGTTGGCGAGATCGCCGATCCAACGGTATTGAAGCGTGCCGAGGATGATGAGCGCCGCGGTGAGGACCGTCAGCGAGATGAGCGCTGCGGCGGCGCTACGGCTCCCCTTCATGCGATCGAGTCTAGCATCCGCATTTGCGCGAAAAGCGAGCGCCCATGCGGGTTTTACGTTTCTTACAAAGCGCTTTCCTCGGGTTGATCACTCCGCGGCGTACCATGCGTACATTGCTCGACGAAAGGAAACACTTGAACATGAAACGAATCGTCATCGCACTCTGCATCACCGCCGCCGCATCACTCGCCATTGCCCAGGAACCGCACATGAAGATGCGGATGATGGGACCCGACCCCGGCGAGATCGCCGCCACCCTCGGACTCAGCGCCGATCAAAAGGTCCAGTGGGACAGCATCCACCAGCAGCTGCAGGCCAGCGTCGAACCGCTGCATCACCAGCTCATGGCCGCGCACGAACAGCTGGAGTCGCTGGCGTCCTCGTCGAATCCCGACGCCACCGCCGTCGGCAAACAGTTCCTCGCCGCACGCGCGATCGAGAAGCAGGTTCAGGCCGCACACGAAGCGGCGCACGCAAAGCTGACGGCGATCCTCACGCCGGATCAGAAAGCGAAGTTCGACTCCCTCCATCACGACATGGCCCACGGCCCGATGGAGATGCACATGCGCCATCCCGAGCCCGGCTCACGCGACTAGTTTTTTTCACGCGGAGACGCGGGGGACGCGGAGAAAGGCAGTTCGCCGCGCTCTCCGCCTCTCCGTGTTCTCCGCGCGACGCTTTTTTTGACACAATCCGCGGATGAACATCACGGCCGAGGTCATCGCCGCACACGGCCTGACGCCGGACGAGTACCAACGCGTCGAACAGATCCTCGGCCGCGCGCCAAACTACACGGAGCTCGGCATCTTCAGCGTGATGTGGTCGGAGCACTGCTCCTACAAATCGTCGCGCGTCCACCTGCGCAAGTTTCCGACGACCGGACCGCGCGTCGTGCTGGGTCCCGGCGAAAACGCCGGCGTCATCGACATCGGCGATGGCTGGGTGGCCGCGTTCAAGATGGAGTCGCACAACCATCCGTCGTTCATCGAACCGTACCAGGGCGCGGCCACCGGCGTCGGAGGAATCCTGCGCGACATCTTCACGATGGGCGCGCGTCCGATCGCATGCCTCGATTCGCTGCGCTTCGGTGAGCTCGACGCGCCGCGAATGAAGTACCTCGTCGACGGTGTCGTGCGCGGCATCAGCGGCTACGGCAACTGCATCGGCATTCCCACGATCGGCGGCGAGACGTCGTTCCACCGAAGCTACAACGGCAACATCCTCGTCAACGTCTTCGCCCTCGGCGTCACCACGCGCGACCGCATCTTCACCGGCACCGCCAGCGGCGTCGGCAATCCGGTCATCTACGTCGGATCGAAAACGGGACGCGATGGAATCCACGGCGCGACGATGGCCTCCGCGGAATTCGACGAAGCGTCGGAGGAGAAACGTCCGACGGTGCAGGTCGGCGATCCGTTCACGGAGAAGCTGCTCCTCGAAGCGTGTCTCGAAATCATGGAGTCTGACGCCGTCGTCGGCATTCAGGACATGGGCGCTGCCGGCTTGACGTCGTCATCGTTCGAGATGGCCGGCCGGGCCGGCACCGGCGTGCGCATGAACCTCGACCGCGTCCCCGTTCGCGAAAGCGGCATGACGCCGTACGAGATCATGCTCAGCGAGTCGCAGGAGCGGATGCTGATCGTCGCGAAGCGCGGCCGCGAGGACGAGGTCGTGCGCGTGTTCGAGAAGTGGGACCTCAACGCCGCCGTCGTCGGCGAAGTGACGGACGACGGTTTCGTGCGCCTGCTCTGGGACGGCGAGGAAGTGGCCGCGATTCCTGTCGATCCGATCTCCACCGAGGCGCCGGTGTATGAGCGGCCGATGTCCGCGCCGGAGCGTGTGATCCCGCAATCGCTCGCTCGTCAACATGTTGATGACGGCGATCTCACCGAGGAGCTGTTCCGCCTGATCGCCTCGCCGAACCTCTGCTCGAAACGCTGGATCTGGGAGCAGTACGACACAACCGTGCGCACGAACACGATCGCGCGTCCGGAGCGGCGCGATGCAGCGATCGTTCGCGTCAAAGGCACCGGCCGCGCGCTGGCCATGACGAGCGACGTCAATCCGCTCTACTGCTTTCTCGATCCGTATGAAGGCGGCAAACAGGCCGTGGCCGAGGCCGCGCGCAACATCGCCGTCAGCGGCGGGAGGCCGGTCGCGATCACCGACTGCCTCAACTTCGGCTCGCCCGAACGGCCGGAGATCATGTGGCAATTCGCCGAATGCATTCGCGGCATCACCGACGCCTGCCTCGCGTTCGACACGCCGGTCGTCAGCGGCAACGTGTCGTTCTACAACGAAACCGAGGGCCGCGCCGTGCTGCCGACGCCTACGGTCGGGATGGTGGGCATCCTCGAACGCGACACCGATGGTTGCGAGATCGCCTTCCCGGAAGCGGGCCTCGACATCATCCTGATCGGCGAAACGCGCGACGAGCTCGGCGGCTCGGAATGGCAGCAGTCCGCGATGCCGGACGCCCTCGCCGCACCGCCGCGCGTCGACCTCTCTCACGAAAAGGCGTTCGTCGAGTTTTTCCTCGCTGCCTACGAGCGCCGCCTCGTTCGCAGCGCGCACGACATCTCCAACGGCGGCCTGGCAATCGCGCTGGTGGAATGTGCGATGGACGGTGTCGGCTGCCACATCGAGCTCGCCAATCACGCGAATGTCGATGCAATCGCGCTCCTCTTCAGCGAATCGCAAGCGCGCGCAATCGTCTCCACCTCTCAACCCGACGCCGTTCTCCGTCTCGCCCAACAACACAACCTCCCCGCGACACGCGTCGGCCAAACGAAAACGGCGACGTTCCTCATCGAACGCAAGGGCATCCCGCTGATCCGCACCAGCGTTCCCGAACTCACCCGCATCTGGCGCTCCTCCTTCGCCCTGCTCCTCGGCGGCGACAGCGTAGAGGACGTAATCCGCGGCATCGGCGAAGAAGCGCCGGACGTGCTGGCGCATTGAGGATGCACATCGCCGGACTTACTCTCGTTAGCTTCAGCGCCACCGCGAGCGCACTGCACCTCGCTCGGATGGAACCCGGCGTCCGCACTCCCGAACGCGAGCGATTGGAGTAACCCGCAGGGGCGCGTAAACGGCAGGGACTTTTGACGTCCTCGTCTTCTACTGATGGATCGTGACCGGCTCGCTTCAGATCAATGGGCCAGAGTCCAGGTATACCGGGAGTCGCGGGCACCAGCGGACTCGAACCGCTGGCGCCCACCTGTGTTGGGGTGAAGGACTACTGGACCGTGACCGTCACGGTCGGACTGGCCCCCGTGGTTGGTCCGCAGGAATTGCTCACCTTGTAGTAGTAGCTCGTCGTCACGGTTGGTGAAACATGGAGGCTCTTGCTCGTCGAGGTGCCGACCAACGTTCCGTCGCTCTTGTACCAAAGGTAGGTCAGCGGACCCGTCCCGGTTGCGTCACCTGCCTCCAGTGTCGAGGAGTGGCCTGACGTAATTGTAGAAGGCGTTGCGGTCGGTGTGCTCCCGAGGCCCGGAGAACAATAGGTGACCTTCACGTTCGCGCTCTGAACACTCCCGCAGGCGTTGCTCACGATCGCGTGGTACGTCGTGGTGGTGTTCGGAGAGACGCTGATGCTCGTTCCGGAGCCGACTAAGGTTCCCAGCGCGGTGTACCACTGCACGGTCAAGGGAGCAGTCCCGGTGACCACAATGGCCAGCGTCGAGCTGCCGCCGGTCACAATCGTCGACGGGGATGCCGTTGGCTGCGTGGAGATCGCCGGCGCCGTACAAGGCGCGACGGTGACCGTCCGTGTCGTCGAATTGGTCTGGCCGATCGTGTCGCTTACGGTCAGGGTGACGACGTAAGTGCCCGCGGCGGCGAACGTGTGGCTGGCGGTTGAACCGGTGCTGCCGGCCCCGTTGTCACCCCAGCTCCATGAATAGGTGCTGATGCCGAGGTCGTCCGAGGATGCCGTGCCGTTCGTCGAGCAGACGAGGCTCGCGCAGGAGATGGTGAAGCTCGCTACCGGCGGATTGTCGGTCACAGTTACGGAATGCGTGATCGAATTGGTTTGGCCGATCGTATCGGTCACGGTGAGGGTGACGGTATACGTGCCATTCACGGCGTAGGAGTGACTGGCGTTCAGGCCGCTGCCGCCTTGACTGTCGCCGAAATTCCACTGGTAGCTGGAGATCCCGGCGTCATCGGTCGAGGCGCCGGCGTTGGCGGTACACGTCCGGCCCGTGCAGGGAATTGCGAAGGCTGCCGTCGGCGGATTGTCCGATACGGTCACCGCGTGCGTCGTGGTGTTCGTCTGGCCGATCGTGTCCGTGACGGTGAGCGTGACGGTGTAGGTACCGTTCGCTGCAAACGTGTGGCTGGCAGTGGAGCCGCTGCCGGTCTGCATATCGCCCCAATTCCATTGATAGCCGGAAATGCCGACATCGTCGGACGAGCCTCCGGCATTGGCGGTACAAGAGCGGGCCGCGCAACTGATTGTGAAGCTCGCTGCCGGCGGGTTGTCGATCCAGGTGCATGACGGAGCGAGACAGGTCAGATTAACGATCGGTCCGGTGGTGTAGTCGCGCGCCGCCGCGCGGATCGGGTATCCCCGGGCCGACGACGGCAACTGTACGAAGAAGCGGTGATTCGAGCCGCCGCCGCAGAGGTTGTTGACCGCCGGCTCGCTGCTGATATTCGGGAACTGCGACGGATCTTCCGCAATCAGAGCGTCGCCAGCGTAAAGATCGACCTTAACCGTGCCGTTCGGCGCGTCGGCATCACACGCCCATCCGTAGGCAACACCCGAGGCGGTGACCGCATCGAGATAACCCTGCGCGGCGTGCGTATTGAACGGCATGTAGCGGCCCGCATCGGCACGATGGACGTACCAGTAGCCGGCCTGTTCGTCGTACGTCGCTCTCCGGCCATAGCCGAGGTGGTCGGTGAACGGATTCGCGATGCCCTCCCAGTTGTATCCGCCGTTGGCCTGGTACTGATCGAAGGGCGGCGTGAAGTTGCCGTGGCTCGAGTTGATCAGGAACGCATTCAGCATGTACATGCCGGGGTCGTAGCCCTGGTCGTCGCAGGAGATGGGCTGGCCGAAACCATACTGGCCGTTGCCCAGCGAATACGGGACCTTGCACTCATTGCCGTACCAGTTGTTGATGTGCATCTGGATCTCGCGCCACATGCCGAACACGAGCGACTGTTGGTCCGCGCTCAGGGTTTTGCCCGCGCCCGCGGCCTCGAGACCGACGATGGCGCTGTCGATGCTGGTCAAGAGCCCGAACGCGTAGTGCGGCGTCTCCTTGTCGTGCTCGAAGGCAAAGACGTACGCGTTGTTGTACTCAATGTCGGCGATATTTCCGTTGCAGAGGCGATGGTAGCCGGGGTCGCTGGGATTGTCATACTTCGATTGGCTGAAGATGCAGGCGTTGTTGAAGAACGCGTCGATGCGGTCGCCCGATGTCTGCGCCGCGAGCCACGTGTCGCTGTCGCCGTGCTTCTTCTTGTAGGCGGCCATCCAACCCCATGCCGCGGCCTCGCCGGCGAGGTCGTCCATGCACGAGTTGCCCAGGAAGCCTGTGCCGCAGCCGCCCGCGTGACTCACCTCGACGTAGTTGTTTTTGATGCGCTCGAGTTGATCGGTGAGGCTGTTGTACGGATCGGGCTGGGTGTTGAACCAGCCGTAAGAGCCGAGGCGTACGGCCGCGGCGAAGATCAGCGCGACGTTATAGCCGGCCAGCGATTGCTGGAAGTACAACGTGGGCGTTGTGATCAGCTTCGCCACGAGACGGTTCGCGGCTACATGCGCGCAATCGGGGTCGTTCGCGTCGATCGTGAGCGCGCCCCAGTCGTTCAAGTCACCATCGGTACCGGCTCCGTCGGGACCGCCGCGATAGTACGCGGCGAAGGAGGGACTGTCGGTTACGCAGGCAGACAGCTTCCCTGCACTCAGACATACGAACAGCATGACCACGAAGTACCGCGTAGTGCGATGTGACATACATCCTCCGGACCTACAGTCAGACGTGGGGTGGACAGAAGGCAATCTAGTTGGTCGTTGGCGATGGACTCTCGCCGAAAAAGATATCCATCGAATTAGAGTATACGGCACTATGGTGCTCCCCGCAGATGAGGAGTACGGCACAGGCTGAGTCGCGTCAGATGACGCAAGCCGCAAATGTAGGTCGGTCTTGCCGGATGGCGTCAAGTCACACGACGCGGCGAATCGCGCGCAGGCGATCGACGGCGTGTTCCATGTCGGCGTGGACGCAGATGGTGTCGAAGGGAATGGCGATGCGGGAGCCGTCGCGCGCGATGACGGCGCCTTCGTTGGCGAGCATCGCCGCCTGCGCGGCCGCTTCGTCGACGCCGAGGAGGGAACCAGGTTCGCTGCGGGCGACGAGTGAGCCGTCCGCGTTGTAGCGGCGATCGGCGAAGGCCTCGCGGATGACCGGAGTTCCGCCTTCGCGGGCGGCGGCGGCCATCTGCGAGCGGTCGCTGCAGACGATTGGGAGCGTTTCGTCGATCGCGCGAATGGCGTCGATGACGATGTCGGCTAACGCGCGGTCCTTGTGCGCATCGTTGTAGAGCGCGCCGTGCGGTTTGACGTGATGCACCGTTCCAGCGATGTCGCGAAGTAGGTTGATCTGTTCGACCAAACTCGCGCGCAGGAACGCCGGCGCAAGAACCATCGACTTGCGTCCGAAGTTCGCGCGGTCGGGATACGACGGATGCGCACCGATGCGCACTCCGAGCTCGGTTGCGCGTTCGACGGCGTGCGTCATCGAAGCGGTGTCGCCGTAGTGGCCGCCGCAGGCAACGTTCGCGGACGTGATCAGCGGCCAGATCTCCGGTTCATCCGGAGCGCCTTCGCCGAGGTCGGCGCTGAGATCGATCACAACTCCGTCCCTTTCGTTTCCGGCAGCAGCCATACCAGCGCGCCACCGACTGCGAAGAAGAGCGCGGCGCAGGTGATGACTACCGCGAAGTTGTACGTCTTCGATGCGAAGCCGATCGCGAACGGCGCTGCGGCCGAGGCCAATCGTCCGCCGTTGTAGCAGAAGCCTTGCGCGCCGGCGCGGATGCGTGTCGGGAAGAGTTCCGCGAGCATCGCCCCGAAGAGCGAGAAGTAGCCATGCGCGAAGAAGCCGAGCAGCGGTCCGAGCGTGAGGAGGAGCAACGGCGTCCGCGCGTAGAACGCGAACAGTGGCACCAGCGCCGTGGCCGCGATCATGAACGCGGTGAAGGCGGGGCGGCGGCCGATGCGGTCGGCGATCCATCCGAAACTGATGTAGCCGAAGAACGCGCCGGCCTGCAACGCGATCAGCCACTTCGCGGAGGTCGTCACCGTGAGCCCCGCGCCGCCTTTGGCGAGCGGCGTTGCCAGGAATGCCGGCAGCCACGAGGTCACGCCCCAGAACGCGACGAGCACGCTGCTCGAAAGCGCTGTGGCGATGACGGTTCGGCGGAGGAACGGCTCCTTGAACATCTCGCTCCACCGCGATGCTTCGCGTGGCCGCGCGATCCAGACCTTTGGCTCTTCGACGTTTCGACGAATAAAGTACGCCGCGATCGCCGGTAATGCGCCGATCAGAAACAGCACGCGCCAGCCGAAGCGTCCGATGATCAGTGCCGAGGCGCCTGCGGCGATCATCGCGCCGACGGCCCAGCCGGATTGCATCAATCCCATCGCCTTGCCGCGATGCTCGGCCGGCCACGTCTCCGCGACGAGCACCGATCCGCACGACCATTCACCGCCCATCCCCAAACCCACCGCCACGCGCCACGCGATGAGCTGCCACAGCGCAGCGCTCGTCGCCAGTCCCGCCGTCGCCGCGGAGTAGAGCAGGATCGAGAGCGACAACGCACGCACCCGGCCGAGGCGATCGGCGAGACGTCCGAAGACCATGCCGCCGATCGCGCTCGCGATCAACGCCACCGACGTCAGCGCGCCCATCGTTCCGTTGGAAAGCGCGAACTCTTCGCGAATCGGAATCACCGCGAAGCTGAACAGCAGAAAGTCCATCGCGTCGAGCATCCAGCCGAGCTGCGCGGCAAACAACGCCCGCCACGCGCGGCGATCGACGGCAAGGATGGACATGAAGCGCGCAGTTTAGACGAATGCAATCTGCGTTCTTTGCGTACCTCTGCGTAGATTACGGCGCTAGAACCGGAACATCGCTCGACGCAGTGCGACAGCGTTCGGCGGTGCAGCCGGATCTTCGACGAGAAAAATATCGGCGGCGTACGGTTGGCCGCGGAGCGTGATGCCGATTTTCGCCAGCGTTTCGGCGATCGGAAGCTCGTTGCGCTTCTCGACGTAGGTGTCAAATACGGAACCGAGGTCGCGGCCGGCGACTTCGGAGACAGCGGAGCGTACGTCAGCGGTGGTCAGAGACTTTCCTGTAACGCCGTTGCGAGCGTACAGCAGGCGCATCACATCGTCGAGAGAGCGCCGTCCGCCGGTCTCGGTCCGAAGGTGAACGTCAAGAAAAAGCGCAAGAGCCCAACCGCCGTTGTAGACGCCGAAGCGGTAGGAGCCTTTCTTCCGGCCGGCGTCGGCGAGCGTGACACCGCTGAAGAGCGGCGACTCAAAAAAGTACAGGTACCCGGCCACCTGATTGTTGAACTTACGGAGCAGAAGATCCGGCCGTACCGCACCGCTGCGGGCCGTCGCGATGTTGGCGTAGTACTCGGTGAATCCTTCCGTAAACCACGCCATGGAATCGTGTTCGACCGGCGCAATTTGCCCGCCGATCCAATGGTGCAGAAGCTCGTGAACCAGCGTGTTACCCGTGACGATCATGCCTGCCTGATCGAATGGATCGGGAGATGTGATCGCGGCGCTGTTCTCATACGATTCGCCGTCCTCGGAATCCTCGCGAAAGAACGTCATGAGGTACGTTCCGCGCGGAGTCTGATCGAAGAGACTGGTCGCTGTCGTCCCGATCTCCTTGAGCGCCTTGGTGAGACGCGGCGGCATAGCCGTTACGCCCGGTACTGCCACCGTGATCTCGAACGCTCCGACGGAGACCTTGGCCGACGGAAAGATGCCGAGAACGATCGAATTGTCGGAGAGGCGCTCGGCAGTTCGAACGCCGAAGCGATTGCCGGGCAACGCATCCCACGGCGTTGCAGCGCGCCAACGTTCCGGAAGGTGAAAGCGGACTTCGGCGTCAGTGATACCGGACGTCTTCACGAACAATGGTTTTGTGACCGTGTACAGCGCGTGAGGAAAGAGGCGGCCCGACTGCTCGTTGCCAGCGGGCCACTGCCCAACCGCGTAGGCGAGATCAACGTCGTACGTGACCTCGACCGCGTCGCCGCGTCCCAAACGCCATCCCTCCTTGCCAATGCTCGTGGCTTCGACGGACGTCCCATTGCGCAACGTCACGTGGAGGCCGTGGACGAACGTAGCCCACTGATCGGGAAGATGATCGATGCCGCCGCCCTGCGCGACCAGCAACCGCCCGTCGCCGGCCGGAAGATCCGCGCGGACGTGCATGACTCTGCCGCCGTCGTAGTCGACTTCATACGTCGCGCTCGCCGCGTACGTGGACGGCAGGGAAGTGATTGTGAGAATGACGGCGACAACGGTGGCGGCTCGGTAAGACGAGAATGTCATCGCCGAATGTACGAAAAGCTTCGGAGATTGTTTGTGTGAATAGTGGAAGGCTGCGGCTACCATCACTACAAACGTTGCATGTGACTCGTTGGACGAGCCGTTGGACACTCCCTCGCGTCGAGTATCCAGCTGAGCTGCGCGGCAAACAACACCCGCCACGAGGCCGACGACTTCGAGACGCTCGAAGAGAACGTTCGCGACGCGGTGCGCTGTCATTTCGACGACGAACAAATCCTATCTGCGTGAATCTGCGCAATCTGCGGATGACGTTTTTATCCGCAGATGTACGCAGATAAAACCTCAATCGCGCGGGATGTGAAATGGCACTTCGTCGCGCTGCGCGGCGCCTTCATACTCCCGTTCGTCTTCGCGGCGTTCGTCTTTCTCTTCTTCGATGCGGTAGTTGCGGATGTCTTCCATCACGGTCTCCTGCCGAACTGCGCGGCTTCGGTCGAGCCGGCCAGTGCGGTCGTTGATGACTGTCCGTTCGAGATCACTTTCATTACTTCGTCGAAGTAGCCGGTGCCGACTTCGTGCTGGTGTTTTGTCGCGGTGTACCCGTGCTCCTCGGCGGCGAACTCCGACTGCTGCATGCGCGAGTACGCCGTCATCCCTTCGTCGCGATACTGGCGCGCGAGCTCGAACATCGAGAAGTTGAGCGCGTGGAATCCGGCCAGCGTGACGAACTGGAACTTGTAGCCGAGCGCTCCCAGTTCGTTCTGAAAGTTCGCAATCGCCTCGGACGAAAGTTTCTGCGCCCAGTTGAACGATGGCGAGCAGTTGTAGGCCAGCATCTTTCCCGGATACTTCGCGTGAATCGCATCCGCGAACTTCCGTGCCTCGCCGATATCGGGCGTCGATGTCTCCATCCAGAGCAGATCGGCGTACGGCGCGTACGCGATGGCGCGCGCGATTGCCGCGTCGACGCCGCTCTTGATCATGAAGAAGCCCTCGGGCGTGCGCTCGCCGGTGAGGAATGGATGATCGCGTTCATCGACATCGCTGGTCAGGAGCGTGGCGCTGTTCGCGTCCGTGCGCGCGATGACGAGCGTCGGTACGCCCATCACATCCGCGGCGAGACGAGCGGCTGACAGCGTGCGGATAAATTGCGACGTCGGCAGCAGAACTTTTCCGCCGAGGTGTCCGCACTTTTTCTCCGAGGCGAGTTGGTCTTCGAAATGGACGGCCGCCGCGCCGCACTCGATCATCTGCTTCATCAACTCGAATGCGTTCAGACATCCGCCGAAGCCCGCCTCGGCATCCGCCACGATCGGCGCAAACCAATGCGTGTCGCTCTTTCCTTCGCTGTGATCGATCTGATCGGCGCGCTGCAAGGCCTGGTTGATGCGCTTCACGACCTGCGGGACTGAATTGGACGGATACAGACTCTGATCGGGATACATCTGGCCGGCGAGATTGGCGTCGGCGGCAACCTGCCAGCCGCTGAGGTAGATCGACTTGAGTCCGGCGCGCACCTGCTGGATTGCCTGGTTGCCGGTGAGCGCGCCGAGGGCGGTGACGTACGGGGTGTCATTCAATAAATCCCACAGGCGGTCGGCGCCCATCTCGGCGAGCGTGTGCTCGATGTCGATCGAGCCGCGCAGGCGGAGCACGTCGTCGGCCGTGTAGTCTCGCGTGATGCCGTCCCAGCGCGGATTGTTTTCCCAATCGCGCTCGATCTGCTTCGGGTCGCGTACCGCTTTCAGCTTCGCCATCGCTAGTCCCTTTCGTTGGCCAACAGCTCCTCGTACGCCGGGAGCGTGAGGAAGTCAGCCAGTTCGTCGTTGAGGATCAAGTCGTTGAAAATCGACGCCGCCTTTTCGAGATGCGGACGCGATCCGATCTTCTGCAGCTCTTCGCCGCAGATCTGCCGGTACAAATCCGGCGTGACGGCGCGGCCGTCGTCGAGATGCGCGTGGTGATGAATCCACTGCCAGAGCTGCGTGCGCGAAATCTCGGCGGTGGCTGCGTCCTCCATCAGGTCGTAGAGGGGAACGCATCCGAGGCCGCCGAGCCACGCTTCGAGGTAGAGGATTCCGACGTTGACGTTTTGCCGGAATCCCTTCTCCGTGATCGCGCCCTCGGGGACGCGCAGAAGATCGGCGGCGGTGACATTCACCTCGTCGCGCTCGCGATCGATCTGATTCGGTCCCGGCATGTGCTCGTCGAAAATCTTCTTCGCAATCGGCACGAGCCCGGGATGCGCGACCCACGTTCCGTCGTGGCCGGCGCGCACTTCGCGCAGCTTGTCGGCCACGACTTTCTGCATGGCCGCGTCGTTCGCCGCGTCATCGTTCTTGATCGGAATCTGCGCCGCCATCCCGCCCATCGCGTGAATGCCGCGGCGATGGCAGGTCCTGATCAGCAGTGCGACGTACGACGCCAGGAAATGCTTCTCCATCGTCACGCTGCCGCGGTCGGGCAGCACGAAATCCTGACGCGCTTGCAGCTTTTTGATGAACGAGAAGATGTAATCCCAGCGCCCGCAGTTCAGCCCCGAGGAGTGATCGCGCAGTTCGTAGAGGATTTCGTCCATCTCGAAAGCGGCCAGGATGGTTTCGATGAGCACCGTCGCGCGGATGCTTCCGTTCTGAATGCCTAGGGCCTGCTGCGCGTGAACGAAGACGTCGTTCCAAAGCCGCGCCTCGAGATGCGACTCCATCTTCGGCAGATAAAAGTACGGACCGGTGCCGCGCGCGATCGCTTCCTTCGCGTTGTGAAAAAAGTAGAGCCCGAAATCGAAGAGGCTGGCCGACACTGGCTCGCCGTCGACGAAAAGATGCTTCTCCAATAGATGCCATCCGCGCGGACGAACGACCAGCGTGGCGGTCTTCTCATTCAGCGCGTAGTTCTTCGCGCCGGCCGAAAACGAAATCGTCCTTCGCACCGCATCGCGCAGATTGAGCTGTCCCTCGATGTTGTTCGCCCACGTCGGCGCATTCGCGTCTTCAAAGTCGGCCATGAAGACGTTCGCGCCGCAGTTCAGCGCGTTGATGATCATCTTCCGATCGACGGGACCCGTGATCTCGACACGCCGATCCCGCAAGTCATCCGGAATCGCCGCGACAGTCCACTCGCCATCGCGAATGCCTTTCGTCTCCGGCAGAAAGTCAGGAAGCTCGCCAACGTCGATGCGCAACTTGCGAGCCTCGCGCGCCGCCAGCAAGCCCTCGCGGCGTCCGTTGAACTGACGATGGAGTTCGGCCACAAACGCCAACGCATCCTCGGAAAGGATGTCGTTCCACTCCGGCCGCCGCTCCGCAAGCACTTCGACGCTGCTCATCGCTACCGGATTGAGCACTAAATGCGCCAATCCGCTAATTTTCTGTAAGTCACGGACGCGCAGACATTAAGGCACGTCGCCGGTCATTCCGATTGAGCCTAGCGAGGGTTTTTTGCGACGCGGATTAGCTTCGCGCAGATTTCGCTGATGACGGCTTGGCGGTGTGGTTTGTCGAAGCGGTCCAGCGGCTTCGAGACGTCGTGCGCGGCCTGGTAGTCGGCGATCTCGGTCTGTTCGTAGAGGGCCGAGCTGAGGTAGATCCAGAAAATCCGGACGCCTTTTTTCTCCGCGGCGGCCAGCAACTGCGGGAGCTCGTGTTTGGCGATGAACTGTGACGCCAGGAAGTGCTGGCTGACCAGCAGAACGGCTACGCTTGCGGAAGACAGCGCTGCGCCGATCTCGTCCTTCCATTTGGAGCCGGGAGCAATCTTCTGATCGTTCCAGATGTCGACGGAGCCTTTTCGGATCGCCGGAGCGAGCATCGTCTCGAACTCTTCGAAGAGCTTCTTATCTTTGTGGCTGTAGCTGATGAAGATCTTGTCGCGCTTCGGCTCTGTCTCTTCCATAGTCCCTCGCTACCGCAGCGGAATACCACCAAGAAGGATTTAAGAGAAGTCTTGATGCGCCTAAGCCCCCTCCGCCTCCCCGCGCCTCCGCGTGAAAAGGTGTAGTTCCAGGAACCGAGTACCGGCAACAGGGTTGAACCGATACGGCTCGATCTCGACGAAGCCGAGGGATTGATACAACGGGATTGCCGCCGTCATCGTCGGCAGCGTGTCGAGCCGCATCCGTTTGTAGCCGCGGGCGCGGGCGGCGTCGATGATCCACTCCGCGAGTTCGCGTCCGAGGTTGATGCCGCGAAAGGCGGGGCGAACATACAGCCGCTTCATCTCGCAGATTTCGTCGTCGAGGCGGCGGAGGGCGACGCAGCCGGCGATGCGATCGCCGTCGCGAGCGAGGAGGATCAGTTCGTAGAAGTTGGCGAGCGTCGACAGCTCGTGATCGAGATCCTGGAACGAGAGATCGACGCCGAGGGAGTTTGCGTATTCGGTGATCAGCTCGCGGACGATGGTGAGGTCGTCGGCGGGCGCGATGGTGATCACGCCAGCAGTTCGCCGCGGAGGACGGTCACCGCGTGGCCGGCGAGTTTGACGCGGTCGCCGTCGAGACGGACGCGGATGGCTCCGCCGCGAGGCGAGGCCTGGTACGCGTTCATCTCGGTCTTGCCGAGGCGCTCGGACCAGTAGGGGGTGAGGCAACAGTGCGAGGAGCCGGTTACCGGATCTTCGTCGACGCCGGAGCCGGGGGCGAAGAAGCGGGAGATGAAGTCGTAGTCGCCGGTGCCGCGCGCGGTGACGATGATGCCGCGGACGGGCAGTTGGCGGAGTACGCCGTGATCGGGTTTCAGCGCGCGCACTTCGGCTTCCGAGGGGAGCTCGACGATGTAGTCGAACTGATTGCGTCCGACGTACGACGCGCTGCTGATGCCGAGGGCGTCGAGGAGGCCGGCCGGGGCGGCGATCGGCTCCGCGCGTTTGGCGGGGAAGTCGAGCTCGATCATGTCGCCGTCGTGTTTCGCGGTCAGGACGCCGCTGCGCGTGTGGAAACGGAGCACGTCATCGCTGCTGATGCTCTCGCTCCAGATCGCGTGGGCCGAGGCGAGCGTGGCGTGGCCGCAGAGATCGACTTCAACGGCGGGCGTGAACCAGCGCAGATCCCAATCACGATTGTTCGGCGTGAGGAAGGCCGTCTCGGCCAGGTTCATCTCGGCGGCGACGTTGGCCATCCACCGGTCGTCCCGCGCGCCGTCCATGAAACAGACGGCGGCGGGATTTCCCTTGAATGCATCGCTGGTGAAGGCGTCGATCTGGAGAAGCTTCAACTCAGAAACCTTTGACGGTCGCGGCCTTCTTGTACAGGACCCAGGTCATGAAGAAGCCGATGGCGATGACGCCGGCGGCGCAGAGGTCGCGGTACGGATTGCTGTACATGGTCGCGCCGTAGTGGTAGCTGATCATGAAGAAGACCAGCGGCACCGACATGTACGTGTTGTGGCGCGACCGCAGCCCCGCGATCTTGACCTCGGGTGAATCCGCCGCGAGCGGCGTGCCGGCCTTGAGGGCGGAAATGATCTTCTTCTGGTTCGGCCAGATGACCATCCATACGTTGAGGGCCATGATCGTGCCGAAGACCATGCCGCCGTGAACGTAGAGGGCGCGCGCGCCGTAGTGGCCGACGCACTCGAGCAGGCACCACACGCCCGCGTAGAGCACCATGCAGATCGTCGCTGCCACGACCTTGTTCGGCAGCGCTTTCATGATGGCGTTGTAGATGACGAAGCCGACGGCGAGCGTGATCAGAAGAATCGCCAGCCAGAGCCAGGGATTGCTCTGCTTGAGGTCCTGAAAATTGCTCTCGAAGAGTTCCTGCTTCGACTGGTAGTAGACGATGCCGGCCAGCAGGATGCCGGTGATCCACGTCCACGCGGCGCCCCAGCGGAACCAGAACAATGCGCGCGGCATGAGTTCGGGGTTGACGGCCTTTTTCGTCGGCCCGTCGATCGTGGCCTGGAAGTAGCCGTTGACCCAATTGAAGAAATACAGATGGCCGATCCACACGATGCCGGCGACGACGTGGGCCCATCGGAAAACGAGGTTTAGGATGGTGTTGAGTGGTTCGTGCATACGCTCTCCTCAATCTCTGCGGTTTGGGGTAGCCTGCGATTATATGTCGCCCCAAGAATTTAACGGGCGCGTGGCGATCGTCACCGGCGCGTCGTCAGGAATCGGACGCGCAACGGCGGAGATGCTGGCGTTGCGCGGCGCGCTCGTGGCGGCCTTCGCGCGGAGTGCGACGGCTTCCGGACTTCCGATGCTTGCGATCGACGGCGACGTCAGCAATCCCGACGCGATCGAGCGGCTGTTTGCGGAGACGGAATCACGCTTTGGCGACTGCGACATCCTCATTAATTGTGCGGGGATGATCGATCCGAAGATTCTGACCGAGGTGACGGCGGAGGATTGGGATCGGATGTTCGCGGTGAACGTGCGCGGGACGTATCTCGCGTCGCGCCGCGCACTGCCGTCGATGATCGCGAAACGTGGCGGATCGATCGTCAACGTTGCCTCGATCTCCGGCGTGCAGGGACCGGAGAAGTTTCCGGGATGGGTTTCGTACTGCGCGTCGAAAGCGGCGGTAATCGGGATGACCGAGGCGCTGGCGGTCGAGGTGAAGCAGTACGGCGTGCGCGTGAACAGCGTCAGCCCCGGATCGGTGGACACGAAGATGTGGGCCGCTGCCAGCGGCGGTGCGCCGGCGGCGATGACGGCGGCCGAGGTTGCCGAGGTGATCTGCTTCCTGGCTTCAGATCGGGCGCGCGCTGTGAACGGGCAGGACGTGCATGTCTACTCTTCGTGAGTCGCGGCCGACGTATGCAGTGATCGATCTCGATCGCTTCGAACGCAATGTCGATGTGATCACGCGGTCATTGCCGCCGGGCGCGCGTCTCGTTGCGGTGTTGAAGGCGGACGGCTACGGGCATGGCGCAGTCGAGTTGGCGAGGCGGTTAACGGCGGATCGCGTGGCGATGATCGCGGTGTCGTTGCTGGAGGAAGCGATCGAACTGCGGCGCGCGGGCATCGATCTGCCGCTGCTGGTCCTCGGGCCGATCACGCGCGAACAGGTCGTCGTCGCACTCGACAATCGAATCACGATCGGCGTCATTGGTCCCGACGAGCTCGAAGATGTTTGCGTCATCGCCCGCGATCGCGACGTCGCCATTCATCTCAAACTCGACTCGGGCATGGGGCGGATGGGCGTCGTCGAATCCGAACTGCCGGGCGTGATCGAGATGATCCGCGCCACGCCTCGGTTGCGCATCGATGGCATCTACACGCACTTTGCGAACGCGGACGACGTCGATGATCCCTTCACCGAAATCCAGATCGCCAACTACGACCGTATGCTCTCTGTGCTTCGCGAGGCCGGCATCGACGCACCGCTGCATCACTTCGCCAACTCCGCGGCGACGCTGCGCGGACTGGTGCGGCCGGGCGATTTCGCGCGGGTCGGCATTGCGCTTTACGGGCCTGAGCCAATCACCATCGCCGCCGGCACGATCGAGCCGGTGCTGCGCTGGCGGACGGAGATCATGCGGCTGAAAGAACTTCCCGCTGGTCACGCCATCGGCTACGGAACGACGTTTCACACGACGCGAGCGAGCCGCATCGCCACGCTGCCGGTGGGCTACGCGGATGGCTACGACCGGCTGCTGTCGAACAACGCAGAGGTTCTGATCCACGGGCAACGCGCGCCGGTGGTCGGCCGCGTGTCGATGGATCTCGTCACGATCGACGTCACCGACATCCCCAACGCTTCCGTCGGCGACGAAGTCATCCTCCTCGGCGACGACATCACCGCCGAGGAGCTGGCGAAGAGGTCGCAGACGATCTCGTATGAAGTGTTCTGCCGTATCAGCGCGCGGGTTCCGAGGGTGTACACCGAGGGCCGCGCGTTTCGGATACGCTCGCGGTTCGCCGAATGAACCTGCTCGAACGGATCGGCCGCGTTTTCATCCGCCTCTTCGAAGAGACCGGCCTCTGGTTCGGGATGCTCGGCCGCACCTTCCTCTGGACCTTCCGCCCCCCGTTCGAAGGGGGCGAGTGGCTGCGGCAGATGGTGCGCGTCGGCGTCGATTCCATCCCGGTCGTTTTCCTGACCACGATGTTCACCGGCATGGTCATGGCGCTGCAGACCTACATCGGATTCCATCGCGTACACGCGGAGAATTTCGTTGGCAGCGTGGTGGCGCTGGCGATGCTGCGCGAGCTCGCACCTGTGCTCGTGGCGCTGATGGTGACGGGCCGCGTCGGATCGTCGATGGCCGCCGAAATCGGAACGATGCGCGTGACCGAGCAGCTCGACGCGCTCCAGTCGCTGGCCACTGATCCCGTGCAATATCTCTTCGTCCCACGCGTGATCGCCGGCATCGTCATGCTCCCTCTTCTCACAATCCTCGGCGATGCCCTCGGCGTCGGCGGCGGCTACCTCGTCGGCGTGAAGTTGATGGGCGCGAATCCGGTCGTCTATCAAAACAACACGTATCAGTTTCTGCACATGAACGACGTCTGGAGCGGCTTGATCAAGTCGGCGTTTTTCGGCCTGATCCTCACGCTGACCGGCTGCGTGCGCGGCTACTACACCAGCGGCGGCGCGGAAGGCGTCGGCCGCGCCACGACCGCGGCGGTGGTGAGCGCGTCGCTGATCATTCTGTTCACCGACTTCTTCCTGACCAAGCTCCTGTTCTGACATGGCCGACGACACTCCGATGATCTCGATGCAGCACGTCGACAAAACGCTCGGCGGGCGGAAAGTGCTCGACGACATGTCGATCGACGTCGCGCGCGGCGAGGCGCTGGTCATCGTCGGCGGCTCGGGCGTGGGCAAGAGCGTCACGCTGAAACACATGATCGGATTGATGAAGCCGGACCGCGGCAAAATCGTCATCGACGGCCAGGACATCGGCGAATTGCGCACCGTGGAGCTGAACAATTTCCGCCGCAAGTTCGGGATGTCGTTTCAGGAAGGAGCGCTCTTCGACTCGATGTCGGTCTTCGAGAACATCGCCTTCCCGCTACGGCGGCATACGAAGTACACGGAGAAGCAGATCCGTGAGCGCGTCGATGAATGTCTCGATCTCGTGCATCTGCCCGGCGTGTCGTCGAAGCGGCCCTCGGAACTCTCCGGCGGCATGCGGCGCCGCGTCGGTTTCGCGCGGGCGATCTCGCTGAAGCCGGAGATCCTGCTGTTCGACGAGCCGACCACAGGACTCGATCCAGTCATCAGCGATGTCATCGCCGAACTGATCGTGGAAATGGATCGCACGCTCAACACGACCACCGTCACGATCACGCACGACATGAAGGTGGCCTTCAAGATCGCCGATCGCGTGGCCATGCTCTACAAAGGGCGCATCGTCGAAGAAGGGACGCCCGAAGTCTTCCAGCAGTCGGCGAATCCGATCGTCCAGCAGTTCATCGAAGGACGGGCGGAGGGTCCGCTGACTGAGTGACTGGGAGCGCGGGCATCTCGCCCGCAGTTTCCCGCTGCTAAGCTGCGCGGCCGATGATTCGCGTTGCGCAGATCGCCTCGGTTGGCAATCACTCGCCGTGGTTCGCCGACATCTGCGGCGAGATGGCGCGTCGCGGTCATGACGTATTCGCCATCATCGATTCCGGCAGTGGCACGCTCGGTGCGCGCCTCACGGCACTCGGGATCCGTCATTACAAAGTGCCGATGCATTTTGCGGAAACTCTCGACCACGCGCGGCTGCCGTTCTACCTCTTCCGTCTGCCCATCGCCGCGCTCAAAGTGGCGCGCATTCTTCGCCGCGAGAAGGCGGACATCGCGCAGTCGCACATCTTCGTCGCCAATCTCGTCACGCGTGTGGCCCGCGTATTCACGGGAGCGCGCAACATCAGCAGCGCCGCCGGACCGCGTCATCTCGAAGCACCGCTGACGCGCTTCGTGGAGCGCCTCACGTGGCGCCTCGACGCCGCGATCGTGGCCGGATGCGCGTACACCGCAGCGCTCTATCGGGACGCCGGCGCACCCGCGGGCCGCGTTGAGTGCATCTACTACGGTCCTCCCGCCGAACGTTTCGATCCGTCGACTGTCGACGCCGCCGTCTTCCGCCGCGACCTCGGCATCGCGCCGGAGGTCCCGTTGGTCGGGCTCGTTGCGCACTTTTATCCGCCGATGCGCGGTCCACAGGCGCCTCCGATCACGCGCGGCGTCGATCTGAAAGGCCACGATCATTTCCTGGCCGCGGCGCGCATCGTCGCGAAGCGATTCCCCGAGGCGCGATTCGTCCTCGTCGGCAACGGCTCGAATGCGCTTGGTGAGGAGTATCGCCAATCGCTGATCGACGCCTGCCGCGCCGACGGTTTCGACTCGCGCGTATTTTTTCCTGGTCATCGCGACGACATCGCCGAGGTTCTTGCGTCGTTCGATGTGGCGGTGCAATGTCCGCTGAGCGAAACCCTCGGCGGAACGATCGAGGCGTTGTTGATGGAGCGGCCAACCGTCGGAACGCGCGCCGGCGGCATCCCGGAATCGGTGCGGCATGAGGAAACCGGGCTGCTCGTGCCGCCTGCCGATCCCAACGCACTCGCCGCGGCCATCGAACGGCTGCTCGCCAACCCCGAGGAAGCGCGCCGCTTCGGTACCGCCGGCCGGAAGCTCATGCTGGAGCGCTTCACGCTGACACGAACCGGCGCGGACCTGGCTGCTTTATACGAACGTCTCGCTCCTGTATCGTGACGCTCTTTTTATGGCAAAGACGGTTCTGATCATCGACGACGACGCGCCTACCCGCGGCCTCCTCACGGCGGTCATGATCCGCGCCGGCCTTGCCGCGGTCGTTGCGTCGGACGGCGCGATGGCCATCGACATCATCAACACGCGCGATGACCTCTGCTGCATCGTTCTCGATCTCATGATGCCGGTGGTCGACGGAACCGCCGTGCTCGCGCATCTGTCGTCGGTGAAGAGCAAGGTACCGGTCATCGTCTGCACCGCGGCAGGACCGCGGCAGACTCCCGAGTTTGATCGTGCAATCGTCCGCGCGGTCATTCAAAAGCCGTTCGATATCGAGCAACTCACCGCGATCGTCACAAGCCTTTCGGAATGATCGACTGATGCCATACGAACTGGCCCGTTTCGGCGTGACGGACATGATGAATTGCCGCGGCCGGCTGCGCGGTCTCTTCGACGAGGATCCGGGAAGCACCGCCGGCGCCGCGCAGCGCGTGGTCGATTTTTTCTACAACGAGCTCGTCGACGAGCATGGCGCGCCCGCTTGCGCGCTGGTTCGCTTTTTCAAAACCGAGCGTTTCGGCGCTCTCGATGCCGGGCAGCAGGAGTTCGCGTTGGCGACCGCCGGCTCGGCATCGCTCGACAACGACGTCCGCTGCCTGACATTGCTCGCAACGACCGGCGACGAGCCGGCGTGGCGCTCACCCGAGCAGTCCCACGGACATCGCGCCATCCCGCTGACGAGCATCGACATGGTCGAGCAGGCGCCGATGATCGCGCAGCTCATCAAACAGCTCGGCCTTTCTGTCGCAAAAGTCGTCCGTCCCGAAGCGGGACTCATCCTCGATGCAGAAGGCCGCAAGCAGAACGTCTTCTACGTTTCGGAGGCGCTCGGCAGTCCTCACATCGTTGCGCAGGAGGAGTTCGTCCGCGCGTACGGCATCGCCTCGGTCATCGGGCTCGGCGGCCTGATCACGAACGGCGACATGTTCGCGTTGATCCTTTTTTCGAAGGTGCCGATTTCGCGCGAGGTGGCCGACCTCTTCGGCGTGCTCGGCCTCAATCTGAAAATCGCCATCCTGCCGATGATCAACCGTTCGCTTCTTCGCTCCTGATCGTTCGCTGCGATATCGTCCGCCTCCGTGTTTCGCCATCCAATCCCCCTCTCGGCAACTGACCTCGGCGACGACGAGCGCCTCCTGGTTGAAGAAGTCCTCCGCTCCGGCCGCCTGTCCAAAGGGCCGATGCTCGCCGATCTCGAACGCGCCTTCGCCGATCGCTTCGGCGCGCGCCACGCCATCGGTGTTTCCAGCGGCACGGCCGCCGTACACCTGTCGGTTCTCGCGGCGGGCGTGGGCGACGGCGACATGGTCATCACCACTCCGTTCTCGTTCATCGCCTCGGCGAACGCGATTCTCTACGAGCGCGCCATCCCGGTCTTCGTCGACATCGATCCGCAAACGCTGTGCATCGATCCGGCCGCCGCGATCGACGCGATCGAAACAATGACCCGTCGCCGCAGCGGATGGGAACGACTCCTTCCGCCGGGCGGCGCGAAACCGACGGGACCGCTGCGCGCAATCATTCCGGTCGATGTCTTCGGCCGCGTCGCCGAGATGCAGGCCATCGCGGCCGCCGCAAGGACGGCAGGCATCACGATGATCGAAGATGCCTGCGAAGCCGTCGGCGCATCACTCGACGGCATCCCCGCCGGACGCTGGGGCGACGTCGGCACCTTCGCGTTTTATCCAAACAAACAGATGACTACCGGCGAAGGCGGCATGGTGCTGACCGACGACGAAGCCATCGCTCGCGAGGTCTCCAGCCTCCGTTCGCAGGGCCGCAGCGACGACCGCTCCTGGCTGCGCCATCAACGCATCGGCTACAACTACCGCCTCGACGAATTGAGCGCCGCCGTCGGCCTGGCGCAGTTCCGCCGCCTCGACGAACTGCTGCAGAAGCGCGAAGCCGTGGCGGCGATGTACATCGAGCGCCTGCGCGGCATCCACGGCATCGCGCCGCTCCCGCCGCCGCGGGCGGGCATGAACATCAGCTGGTTCATCTACGTCATCCGCATCAGCGAAGACATCGACCGCGACGCCCTCGCCGCCGACCTCGCCACCCGCGGAATCCCGACGCGCCCCTACTTCTGGCCCATCCACCTCCAGCCCCCCTACCGCGACCGCTTCGGATTCGAGCCCGGCGCCTACCCCCACACCGAGTCCGCCGGCAACTCGTTACTCGCCCTCCCTTTCCACGGAAAGCTGACCGAGGACGAAGTCGGCTACATCTGCGAATCGATCGCGGCGGCGGTGGCGCAAACGGCGGGGGTGCGGTAAGTCCGCCGTCTGCGTTGTAAACTCTTCGCACGCATGCCGCCTGAAAACGCGCGAGTTTCGCCGCCGGCGATCGTGACGCTTGATCCCGTTCACGTTATGGGCGGTCTCAACGAATATGAGCTGCGAAATGCACCGAAAACGCTCTTCGCGTGCGGCGATGTGGGATTGCTGCAAGCGATGCCTCGAGTGGCTGTCGTCGGTTCGCGGAAGGCATCGCTGCCGGGCCGGAAGCGTGTCGAGCGGCTCGTTAGCGGATTGGTCGAGCACGGCGTAGTCATCGTCAGCGGCCTCGCCGCAGGAATCGACACCGCGGCTCACGAGGAGACGCTGAAGCGCGGCGGACGGACGATCGCCGTCCTCGGAACGCCGCTTGATGAAGTTCACCCGGCCGCGAATGCATCCCTTCAACTCCGGCTGATGATGGAGCACCTCGTCGTGACGCAATTCCCGATCGGCCATCCAACATTGCGTTCCAATTTTCCGCGCCGCAACCGCACGATGGCCCTTCTCTGCGACGCCTCGGTGATCGTCGAAGCGGGGGAATCGAGCGGGACGCTGTCGCAAGGTTGGGAGGCTCTCCGGCTCAATCGTCCGCTCTTCATCCTGAAGTCCGTATTCGAGAACAGCAACCTGACTTGGCCCGGCGAAATGCAGGAGTACGGCGCGCAGGTGCTCGAAGAGCTCGATCAGATTCTCGATGTTCTTCCGATCGGTCTTCCGCCTCTCGAGGAAGTTGCTTTCTAGGATCACATTCGGCTCGTTCCTCGTTTACGCTCCCCGCGGGACGAGCGCGCTTTCGAACAGGGCCAGGCAGTTTGTCCGCGCGCTGAAGGAAGAACGGTTCATTGGCGCGCCCCCGCAGTCGCCTTCGCAATTCGCAGCGCGCCGCCTTGCCGAGCGACATCCGGATCGCATCATGGAAGAGGTGTTCGGAGCGGCGCCTCTACTCGTTCCGGTCCCGCGAAGCAGCCGCGCAGTTGAGGGTGGTATCTGGCCTGCCTACAACATTGCCTCGGCGCTCGTGGGGAGTGGTATCGGAGCGGCGGTCCTACCGTGCCTTCAGCGGGTGAAAGCGGTTCCGAAATCTGCGGTCGCCGCGTCGGGATCGCGCCCAAAGCCGCTGGATCATTACGAATCAATCGCCGCCGCGAAAATGGTCGCGGACCGCGAAGAGTTGTGTCTCGTGGATGACGTCATCACAAAGGGCGCGACATTGCTCGCCGCCGCGAGCCGTCTGCGGGAGGCGTATCCACACGCGAATATCGTCGCGTTCGCACTCGTGCGCACCTTAGGTTTCGTAGACGACATCGATCGGATGATCGAACCGGCTGTCGGGACGATCACGCTTCGTGGCGACGAAGCGGTGCGCGAGCCTTAGCCGGCGCGTCTTCGATCCGCGAGCCATATAAAACGGCGGGGACCGAGGCCGTTCGCGTTCGCGGGCGGCTCGTGCGGATCGTGTAGCCACTGAACGGGTTCCGACTTACCCTTCCCCATCAATGACACTGCGCCGTCTGCGTCTGCTCACGGTCTTAACGCCGGTCGTGATCGTCCTCACTCTCGAAGTGATCCGGACGCTGACGATCGGCGTGCCCTCGTTCCGTGCACGGGTGATTCTCGACGGGATCGTGGCCGTCGCGTTCATCGTCTTCGGTTTCTTGATGGTCGGTGCGATCAGCGACGCCAGCAAACGGCAGCGGCGCCAGAACGCGGAGCTGCTCGCACTTCATGGCGCCGGCCTCGACGTCACGGCGGAGCTGTCGCTCGATGCCGTTCTGAACAAGGTTGTCGAACGGGCGCGGACGCTCGTCGGAGCGCGCTACGGCGCGCTGTCGGTCGTTAACGACGACGGCTCGATCGAGACGTTTCTCACTTCCGGAGTTACCGCCGAGCAGCGCGCGAAGATCGGACCTCCTCCCGTCGGCCACGGCCTCCTCGGCGTCGTTATCCGCGAAGGCGAGCGCCTTCGGCTGCCCGACATCGGCACCGATCCGCGTTCCTATGGCTTCCCGCCCAACCATCCCGTCATGCATTCGCTTCTGGCTGTGCCGGTGACCTGCAAGGGACCGTTCGTCGGTAATCTCTACCTCAGCGAAAAGGTCCACGGCGGCGAGTTCACGCGCGACGACGGCGCGACGCTGGAGCGCTTCGCTGTGCAGGCCGCCATCGCCATCGACAACGCCCATCTGCATCGCCAGGTCGCCGATCTCGCGGTGGCGCAGGAGCGCCTCCGCATCGCCCACGAGATGCACGACGGCATCGCGCAGGTCCTCGGCTACGTGAACACGAAAGTTCAGGCGGCTACCGAATACATCCGCCGCGGCAAAACCGACGAGGGCCTTGAGCAGTTGCGTCAGCTGGCCGAGGCTGCGAGAGAGGCGTATAGCGACGTGAGGGTGTCGATCGTCGATCTACGAACGCTGCCCGGGCCGGCGCGCTCATTCCACGATGTGCTGCAGGAGTACATCGATCGCTGGCAGGAGCAGACCGGGATCATGGCGAGGCTCACCGTCGATCCTGATCTCATCCTTCCGCCGGGCAATGAGCTGCAACTCGTCCGCATCATCCAGGAATCGCTGGCGAACGTCCGCAAGCACTCGCGCGCGACGTCGGCCTCGGTGGACGTTCACAGACGCGATGGAAAACTGCAGCTCGCGGTGACCGACAACGGAATCGGTTTTTCGCAGGGGGCGCCGAGCCGCGGCGTCTTTCCGCGCTTCGGCTTGTCGACGATGCGTGAGCGGGCCGAGTCGATCGGCGGCACGTTCGAGATCGAAAGCACGCCCGGCGGCGGCACGTCGGTTCGCGTCGAGATTCCATTGGCCGCGGTCTGACCGCGATTACACTTTCGCCGTGCGCATCCTGATCGCCGACGATCATCCGCTCTTCCGCGACGGCCTCCGCAGCCTGCTCGAAGCGCAGGGGCACGAGGTCGTCGGCGAGGCGCACAATGGGCGCGAAGCCGTCGAACTGGCGCGCAAGCTCCGCCCCGAGCTCCTGCTCATGGACGTCTCGATGCCGGAGCTCGACGGCGTCGCGGCGACGCGATTGATCGCGTCCGAAATGCCCGACGTGAAGGTGGTCATCCTCACCGCGTCGGATCAGGACGAGACGCTCTTCGAGGCCATCAAAGCCGGCGCGCAGGGCTATCTGCTCAAGAACCTCGAGGCGGAAGAATTCTTCGCCCTCCTCGACCGCGCCGCCGCCGGCGAGCCCGCCCTCACGCCGGCGTTGGCGCGCAAGCTCCTGCAGGAGTTCGCCAAACCACACGCCGAGCCGAAGACCTCGGAGACGGAGCCCGACGCCCTCACCGCCCGCGAGCTGGAAGTCCTGCAACTGATGGTGGAAGGCGTGACGTCAAACCGCCAACTCGCAAAACGCCTCGACCTCAGCGAAAACACCGTCAAGTTCCACGTCCGCAACATCCTCGACAAGCTCCGTCTGCATAACCGGGCGGAGGCGGTGGGATACGCGCTGAGGAAAAAGATCAGCGGCTAGGCCGTGACGGAGTTACCGCGGTCACCCACCAGCGCTGTGAAGAAACGACGAGACGGCGATACCGGCACGAATACGGTGGCGCGCGAAGGCGCGCTCAACAATCCAGCCCCGCGCTCGGCGCGGGGGAAACGAGCGTCAAGCAGGGGTTGTGGCCGCGGAGGCGGTCACTACAACATGCTCGCACAGCGCGAGATCTTATAGCGGCCGCCTCCGCGGCCGCACATTCGGGCCGGGCGCCCACAACCCCGCGCCGAGCGCGGGGCTGGATTGTCGAGCGCGCCTCCGCGCGAACGAACTCAAGCTTGTTCTCCCTGTGATCTTCGTCATACCGACCGGTGACTGCCTCCACACCTCGCCTTCGCCTTGCCCGCTACGATCGCCTCGAAATCCAGCAATCAGGAGACATTCATGGCCTTCGTTATCACTGACAACTGCATCAAAGACGCGCTGTGTGTGGACGCTTGTCCGGTCGACTGCATTCATCCGCGGATGGATGAGGCTTCGTTCGACGGCGTCACGCAGATGTATGTCGATCCCTCAGAATGCATCGACTGTGGTGCATGTATCCCCGCCTGCACTTCGGATGCGATCTTCGCGCTCGATGACGTGCCGGCGGACAAGGTGCAGTTCATCGCCGCCAACGCAGCGCATTTTGCGTAGAAAACGACATGGGAACGACATGAGCGACAAGAAAATCGTCTGGACGAATGTTGATGAGGCGCCGGCGCTGGCGTCGTATTCATTGCTGCCGATTGTGCGCGCGTTTACGCAGGGCACCGGGATCGCCGTCGAGACGGCGGACATCTCGCTCGCTTCGCGGATTCTGGCTGCCTTTCCGGAGCGTCTGACGGAAAGTCAGAGAGTGCCGGATGATCTGGCGCGGCTTGGCGCGCTCACGCAGTCGCCCGAGGCGAACATCATCAAGTTGCCGAACATCAGCGCGTCGATTCCGCAGCTGAAAGAAGCGATCCGGGAGCTGCAGTCGCAGGGATACGACGTTCCTGACTATCCCGAGGTCGCTGCGAGTGAGCCGGAGAACGCGATTCAGCGGCGCTACGCGAAGGTCCTCGGCAGCGCGGTGAATCCTGTGCTCCGCGAAGGGAACTCCGATCGGCGTGCTCCGCTGGCGGTCAAGAACTTCGTCAGGAAACATCCGCACAAACTGAGCGCGTGGAATCCCGGCTCGAAGGCCGAGGTCGCGTCCATGAGCGACGGCGATTTCTACGGTAACGAGCAATCGATCGTGATGGACGCCGGTGGCGCGTTCCGGGTCGAGCTGGCCGGCGAGGACGGGCCGGTCACGATTCTGAAGGACGGACTGACCGCGACGCCCGGCGAGATTCTCGATGGCACCTTCATGAGCGTGAAGGCTCTGTGCGACTTCTATCGCCAGCAGATCGAAGACGCCCGCGCCACCGGGCAACTGCTCTCCGTCCACCTCAAGGCGACGATGATGAAAGTGTCCGATCCGATTCTGTTCGGACATGCGGTCCGCGTTTTCTTCAGCGACGTTTTCGAGAAACACGCGGCCGCCCTTCGCGACGCCGGCGTCAATCCGAACCTCGGACTCGGCGATCTGTACGCGAAGATCCAGTCGCTGCCGGAAACGATGCGCGCGGCAATCGAGGCGGACATCGCGGCCACGTATGCGATGCGGCCGGCGCTGGCGATGGTCGATTCGGGCAACGGCATCACGAACCTTCACGCGCCGAACAACATCATCGTCGACGCCTCGATGCCGGTGGTCGTGCGCGACGCCGGAAAGATGTGGAACGCCGAGGGGAAGCTGCAGGATACGAAAGCGCTCATCCCCGACCGCTGCTACGCCACGATCTACGAAGAGATCATCGACAACTGCAGGAAGTTCGGCGCGCTCGATCCAGCCACGATGGGATCCGTGCCGAACGTCGGACTCATGGCCCAGAAGGCGGAAGAGTACGGATCGCATCCGACGACGTTCGAGATTCCCTTCAACGGGACGGTCCGCGTCGTCGATGCCGCCGGCGATGTGCTGATGGAGCACGCGGTCGAAGCAGGAGACATCTGGAGAATGTCGCGGGCGAAAGACATTCCGGTTCAGGACTGGGTGGCGCTGGCCGTTCGGAGAGCCAGGGCAACCGGCGCGCCCGCCGTCTTCTGGCTCGACAGCAACCGCGCACACGACGCGAACATCATCACGAAGGTGGTGCGCTCGCTGAAAAATCAGGACACCGCGGGGCTCGAGATCAGGATCATGAGCCCGGTGCAGGCCATGCGCTATTCGCTCGAGCGAATCCGGAAGGGGCTGGACACGATCTCCGTGACCGGCAACGTGCTGCGCGATTACCTGACCGATCTTTTCCCGATTCTCGAGATCGGCACGAGCGCGAAGATGCTCTCCATCGTGCCGCTGCTGGCCGGAGGAGGACTGTTCGAGACGGGCGCCGGCGGCTCCGCGCCGAAACACGTGCAGCAGTTCGTCCAGCAGGGCTATCTCCGCTGGGATTCGCTCGGCGAGTTTTCGGCGCTGGCCGCGTCGCTGGAGCATCTCTCCGCAACCTTCGGAAACCCGAAGGCGCAGATTCTTGCGGACACGCTCGATCAGGCCATCGCAAAGTTCCTTGACGAGAACCGCTCGCCGGCGCGCAAAGTCGGTCAGATCGACAATCGCGGAAGCCATTTCTACCTGGCGTTGTATTGGGCGCTGGCACTGGCGGAGCAATCGCGCGATGCGGAGCTGCAATGGAAGTTCAAAACCATTGCCGCCAATCTGATCGTCGATGAAGCGAAGATCAAGGACGAGCTCCTCGCCGCACAGGGAAGTCCCATCGACCTCGGCGGCTACTATCACCCCGATCGCGAAAAGGCATCACGAGCGATGCGCCCAAGCGCGACGTTCAACGCGATCATCGACGGCGCTACGCCGATGCAACCATCGCGCGAAGAAGTATGGGAGCTGGCTCTGGCCTGAACGGGGACATTGATGCTTGCGCCACTCGCGGCACATTTCGCGAAGCTTTGGAGTGCGGTGGCGATGAGCCACCGCTTTGGGAGGGAGGGGGACGGCGATCATCGCGACAAAGCAAGCATCACACGCTGCGGGTGGTCACGATTCCACCGCCCTCCCAAAGCGGTGGC
>DASYJF010000015.1:0-21159 GCA_035996815.1 Thermoanaerobaculia bacterium
CGCGCTTCACAATCCAGCCCCGCGCTCGGCGCGGGGTAATCGTGGTGGCCAAGTGTTCGTGGCCGCGGAGCGGCCACCACAAGATTCGCGACGCCCGTAGCGGCCGCCTCCGCGGCCGCCTGGTCCGTGGGCTATCCGCGTTACCCCGCGCCAAGCGCGGGGCTGCACTGTGAATCGCGCCTCCGCGCGAGACCACATTGCTGACCTCAGTTGCGGCTCGGATCCCCGCCTTGCCGAAACGGCGCAAGGAACTGCAGGTTCTCGATCCGGCCTTGCAGCTCGTCGCCAACCTCCTCGGCGCGCGCGACCAGGTCGTCGGTTTCGAGGAGGCGCTGTTTCTCGGCGACGTCGAGCGTGAGCGACATGATCAGCGCGTTCGTCAACGCTTCCAGACCGACCGACGCGATCTCCGGAACCGCGCCCTGCTCCGGCAGATAGCGCAGGTACTGCTGCGACAACTCCGTCAGCCACAGGCGTTGCGCATACGCCGCGCTGGCGTCGCCCTCGACCTGCGGCTGCGCGACGACGCGCGCGACGCGGTACGGCTCGCGCGAGACTTCATCGACGATGCGGAAGCGCGTCTCGCCTTGCACGAGGATGTTGAAGCGGCCGTCGTCCAGCGTCACCGACTGCTCGACATACGCGACCGTCCCGCATGCGTAGACCGGCGGCGAGCCGAAGTAATCGTTTTCGAATCCCGGCCGCAGCAGCACGATGCCGAATCGCTGATCGGTTGCGATGACATCCGCGATGAGCTGGCGGTAGCGCGACTCGAACACGTGCAGCGGCAGCCGCGTCTGCGGAAAAAAAACAAGGTTCGGCAGCGGAAACAGCGGCAGGAGAAACTCGCCTTCGGAAAGAGAGGTCATGGCAGGCGGTGCGCGATTCTATCGCCCTGGGAAAGAGTGAAGGGTGAAGAGTGAAAAGAAGCAAAATCGCTTTCACTCTTCACCCTTCACCCTTCACCCTTTCATCATGAACAGCGTGTCGTGCGGCGCGGAGCGCTCCGCCTCCGGCCGCCCGGCCGTGTAGTAGTACAACGACACCGATTTCCGCGACATCCCCTCGGGGGCCGTGAGCGGATGCGGATGCCCGTGAAACGACGTGTCGGTCGTCGAGAAAACCACCGTCCGGTTGAAGAGCGGCAGGATCTTCTTGCGGCACGTGGACATGTCGCGATCCCAAAGCTCCAGATGCCCGCCGTACTCATCGCGCCAGTCTTTGTTTAGATAGACGAGCATGTTCAGCCGCCGGTCGAGCTTCAGTTTCGGATGGACGTTGAAATCGGCGTGAATCTTCAGAAAGCCGCCCGGCTCGATCTGGTGCAGACCGCCGCCGCCAAAATACGGATCGGGGATCAATCCCTCGATGCCGGTGAGCGCTTCGAGCCAGAGCAGCATCTCGAACGAATTCATCGCATCGAGAAACTCGCGGACGGTTTTCGAGATGGTGCTGGTCTCGTGAAAGTAGCCGAGCTTCTTCTCCGTCGTTGAATCAAACTCGCGCCACCGCATCGCCTCGCGCGACGGAAACTCGCGCAGCACGGCATCGAGCGCATCGTCCTCGAAGAGACCATCCAGCGCGATGTGCGGAAAGGGTTCGGCGGCGCAATAGTCCGCGGCCAGAGCGCCCGCGTCGTGGCGAAGCGTCAGCGGCGCCATGCCGTCACCGGTCTCTTGAAGTCGACCACGATGTCAGGAGAATACGTCACCCATCCAGCGGGCGACTGATAGCGGAGGCGTAGAGTCAGCATCTGCACGCCGGCAAGGCGGAAGCCGTCGTGGCGCGGGACGTCATACGCCTTGATGCCGTCGGCAAAGAGGACGCGGTAGCTCCCTTCGGTGTACGGCCCGAAGTCCCAGAACAGGTCGCCGCCGCGGACGCGGAAGTTCGCGCTGAGCGAGGCGTTTGCGCGCATTGAAGGACAGCGAACCGGTGACGTGATTTCGCGCACTTCGCGCGTGGCGGGCGCGTACTGCCAGAACCGTTTGCCCGACGCGTCGTGGCTGCAGAGGTAGAGGTCGTCGTAAAACCAGCCGCCGCCGGCCTCCCGTTTCGCGTAGTCGGTCTTCAGCCAGCTGAGCTCGTCCATCGCCGCGGGCGGAATGATCGGCGCGCGCAGCATACCGTTCGAGGGGAGATCAAAAAAGACGCGCGCCTCATCGGACATCCTTTTCGTTCGCGCGAATTCGTACCGCCACTCCTGCCTGTTGGCGACGATGGCCAGCGCCGGCGCCGCGATCAGCAGAACCGCCGCAACCGCGCGGCGCCTGCGCAACGTCTCCACTCCCGCAACGAACGCGATCGAGAGACAGAGCCACGGCATCACAACATAGCGACGCTGCATCTCTTTCGACACTGGAACGACGGGAGCGGCCGCGAGGAACAGCGCGACGAGAAAGAGGACGATCGCCCTCCGGTTGCGCAGCGACGCGGTGACCCCGATGGCGATCAGGGCCAGGAGAATTGCGCCTGCGACCACGCCCTCGCCGGCCATTCCGAGGGCGAACTTCTTCGGCAGCGCGAGGACGAGGGAGGGCCACTCGCTCCGCTCCACCGCCCATCCGTATCCGCCGAACAGCGTTCCGATCACGGCACGCCGCGCGGCAAGATACGCAAGCAGCGCGGCCGCGTGTCCCGCCGCGTAACGCGCGCGCGTCCGGAAGTCGCGGTCGGGTAGCACGAGCAGCAGGACGACCAGCGGGACGACCGTCTCTTTTTCCAGCATGGCCAGCAGATAGAGCGAGGCCGAGGCGATCGAGAGCCAGTAGCGGCTTCCTCGCAAGGCGCGGACGTACAGCACGATTGAAAGGCCGGCGAGCGCGATGGCCTGGAAATAGTGCGTGCTTCCCAACTCCGTCGTCTGGCTGCACATCGGCACCGATGCGGCGAAGAGCGCCGCGCCGACGAACGCGGCGACCGGACGGAAGTAGCTCCGCGCCGCGGCGTAGACGCTAATCGCCGCCGCGGACGCGATGGCCAGATGCAGCGTGAACCAACGTACCGTGTTCAGCCCGAACCATCCCACCTGCAGCTTGTACGCGGTCTTCTCCAGGGGCGTGTAGAGCTTCTGCGGCCAGACGTCCGCCGAGACGAAGAAGTCGCGGAAGCTGTGCGTGGTGACGACGTGCAGCGTGTATGCGTCGTCGTACGTCCACCAGAGACGCGTCACCTTTCGATACAGCAGCCAGATCAGAACCACCAGTGCCGCGCCAAAAACGACGTCGATCCAGCGTCTCACGCCGAGTACCGTCCTCGGATACCGTTCCACTTGCTCCGCAACAGGTCGACCGGATCGGTGCGAAGGCAGCGCAGAATCCGCAAGCGCGTGGCGCGCGTCTCTGGCCACGGCACGACCGGAACGCGGTCGATACGCATGCCGTTCAGCACGGCGATGTAGAGATACTCGATGTCGTACATGCCGCCATCCACCGTCTGCAGCCTGGCCAGCCGCCGCGCCGCGGCCTGACGATAGGCTTTGAGTCCGCACTGCGTGTCGAAGAATCGCGCGCTTGGAAAAATCAGCAGCCTCTGCGCGAGAAACAATGCAATCGACAGCGCGAACCGTCCGAGGTTGTCGTACCGCCAGCGCGTCCGCTCGCCGATGACGACATCGTACCCGCCGCGAATACGCTCGATGAACTCCGGGATGCGCAACATCGTCGGCTGGTCCAGGTCAGCGTCGACGACCACGATCACCTCGCCCTGTGCTGCAAGAATCCCGAGGCGGACCGCGGCGCCTTTACCGCGGCCGGGACCGCGGATCACGTGCGCATGCGGCAGTTCGCCGACCGGCGAGGTGCTGTCGTCGACCACCACGACATCGGCGTCTATCGATGCATGCAGCGTCTCCAGCCATTGCGCGAGGGTTGGCTCGTTCCGAGTGGGAATGACGATCGTCACTGCCGCCATGTCAGATCCTGATCCCGGCTGAAATCGAGCCTCTGTTCCGACGAGTACGTCACCCAACCCGCGGGCGATTGATAGCGCAGGCGAAACGTCAGATCCTTCATCCCGAACAGTTGCAGGCCGTCGTGACGCTTGACGTCGTAGGCGAGAAAGCCGTTGCCCGAAACGACCCTGTATCCGTCATCGTACGGCCCGAGGTCCCAGGTCAGCAGGTGACGGCGCTCGTCGTAGTGAAAATGGAGATCGAGCGGCGCGTTCCGGAACGACGCGCAATAGCGGCTGGCGATGGCGGGGATTTCCGCCGTCATCTCGCGAACCTGCTTCGTCCGCTCGTCGAATCCGAAGACGCGTTGCGGCCTCTGGCCCGAACAGAGATAGAGGTCGTCGTAAAACCAGAGCGTTCCTGCGGGGCGATGCAGCAGAAACTCTTTCACCCACGCCACCTGAAACATCTCGCCGGGCGGAATGGCCGGCATGCGGATGAAGTCTCCAGCGGCTAGGTCGGTGTAAACGCGCCCTTCGTCGCTCATCCGCTTGGCCAGGGTGAACTCGCTCTTCCACTGCTGCCGATTGACCATCGCGCCGAGCAGCGGCGCGGCGATCATCATCGCCAGCGCGAGGCGGCGGTTGCGCAGCGTGTCCGTTCCGGCGGCGAACACGATCGCCGCGCAGATCCACGCGCACCAGGCGAAGCGGTGCTCGTAGTGAATCGCCACCGGAACGATCGGACCGATCGCCGCGGCGAACGCGACGGCGATCGCCACGACGCTGAATCGCGAGCGCAGCCGCAGCAGGATTCCGAAGAGGATAAGGATCACGAGCGGGATGCCGATCGCGAGGCGCGGCCCGGCGAACGTGCCGGCGATCTTGCCCGCGGTGCGAACCACCAACAGCGGTATCTCCCCGGGACCAAACGTCCACCCGTAGCCGCCGAGCGACTTCCCGAGGATGGCGTAGCGCCACGCGAAATAGATGATGAACGCGAGGCCATGCGGCCAGATGGCGCGGAGACGCGCGCGAAGGCCGCGCTCCGGCAGGATGAGCAGCACCGGCAACAAGGGGACGGCGATCTCCTTGGCTAGCATCGCCAGCAGATAGAGCAGCGCCGATGCGATGGCCGGAAGTTTTCGGCCGCTGCGCATGGCGTGCGCAAACAGCGCGGCGGTGGCAATCACGAGGAGGACGCTCTGGATGTAGTGCATCAGCACCAGCTGCGCGGCCATGACCGCCACCGGCGTCCCAACTAGAAATAGAAATGACGCGCACGCCGCCGCCGCGCGCGACAGCCAGAGGCGCAATGCAAACGCGAGGGCAACGGCCAGCGCCGCCAGCTCGAGCAAATGCACGATGTAAAATGGCACGGAATTCGGCCCAAACAAGGCGAGCTCCGCCTCATACGAAGTGGTCAGGATCGGTGTGAAGAGCTGAGACGGCGTCGACAGCCACAACGAGCTGTCGACGAAGTAATCGAGCAAGCGATGCTCCGACACGATGTGCAGGATGTAGGTGTCATCCCAAATCCACCAAAGCCGCGTAACCTTGTGATAGAGCAGCGCGACCGTGAGGAGGATCGCTGCCACGAGCAGCGCGTCAATCCACCGCCGGCCGCGCATGATGCTCACTCACGTGTCCGCGCGAAAACGCAATCGCGGCACATGAAGTCGTCCGGCGCTTCTTCGATGCCGTACACCCACTTGCGCATCGTTCCCAACTCCTCCCCTTCCAGCACCTCGGCCACCGTATTGCGAGTGAGGTCGCCGACGAGGTACTTCTCGTCGTAGTCCTCGCAACACAGAACGCACTGTCCGCGCGGCGTGATGTGCAGGTGCTGCAGCGGACGCGATCCGACGTTGTCGCAGCCGGCCAGATGACGCTTCGGAGCGTCTGGCTTCAGGCCGACATCGAGCCAGCCGGCGCGATCCATGACCACGTGACGTTCGACGGTGAAGCGGCTGCCGGCGAAGCGAGCGCTGATCGACTCGAAATCGGCGTCATGGTTCGCGTCGCCTGTGCCGAGGACGACGATCTTCATGACGTTGGCGAGAGGACGCGACTTCACGTAGTCGAGATTGCGAAGCACCGTCGGCAGGTGATCCTCGCCGCGATCGTGGATGTAGCGCTCGCGATCCAGAGTCGAAAGATTGATGCAGATGTAGTGAAGCGGACCGGCTTCGATGAGGGCATCGACCTTGGCCGCGGTGAGGCCGGAGCCGTTGCTCAGCACCGCCACCGGCAGCTTCGCGGCGAAGAGAGTCCGGCAGAAATCGACGAAGCGGCGATCGAGGGTCGGCTCGTTGTAGCTCTGCAGGAAAACGCTTTCCAGTGTGTCGCGATAGGTGGTCAACTGGTTGACGATCCGCTCGAAGAGCTCGACCGGCATGTCGTAGTCCTCGCGCGGCGCGATGGAGACGGGACAGAAGTAGCACTTCTGATTGCACGCGGTCATCGTCTCCAGCGAGACGATTTTCAGGCGATGCAAATGCGCGACATCGCCGCGAACGAGCCAGCCGTCGTGCTCCAACCGCTCGTCGACATCGCCGCCATCGATCGCGCGCCGCAGCGCGTTGAACTCCGGATCGCCGGCGGACAGCGCCCGATCGGTAATCGGGTTGTAAATCCGCTCCGCATCAATGTGCAGAAACGGATTGACGCGAAGCTCCGTGGCGATGGCGGAAGACATGTCGATCGAGAGTGTACGGCGAGGATGCGCGCGGCGTCTAAACGCGTAGGAACGTATCCGCAGATGACGCAGATTAACGCAGATGGGTCTTGAGCTGACCCATCGATGGTGTCGGGGTTCATCATCGATGGTATCGAGCTATACCATCGTTGCTATCGGGCTTCATCATCGATGGTATCGGGGTTCATCATCGATGGTGTCAGCCTATACCATCGATGGTGTCGGGCTTCATCATCGATGGTATCGGGGTTCATCATCGATGGTATCGGGCTTCATCATCGATGGTATCGGGCTTCATCATCGATGCTATCGGCGTTGTCCTCGAAAGATGTCAGTCGACGGCATCATCTGCGCCATCTACGCATACAAAGTCATGAGTAAGATGTGCGCCCCATGTCGCCCGCCGTCCTCTATCCCCGCTTCGACCACCCCGCAATCGAGGAGCGCTACGCGAGCTGGCAGAGTCAGATGCTGCTGCGCGCGGGCGGCGACGTCGAGTTTGCGGTGTATGACGCCGAGGAGCCGGCGTCGTTCGCGGCGGCGGGGTTGGAGAGCGATCACGTGCTCGTGGTCACCGATCCGCTGCTGCTGCCGCCGGCGAAGCTGGTGACGCGGTTGCGCGAGTTGCTCGTCCACACCAGCAACGTCGTCGCGGCGTTGCCGGTGAGCAACGAGGCGGAGAATCCGATTCAGCGCCGCGCGGCGGCACCGTACCTGACGTTGCGCGAGCTGCAGCAGGTCACTTCCGAGTTGCAGAGCCGAGGGGCGGATGGCGAGGTCGTGAAGTGGGATGGGGCGGATCCGGCGGCGTATTTGTGCAGAACGTCGTGGCTGGAAACGATCGATGATCCTCCTCGGCATGCCCTGGCGGGGCGCGAAATCGTGCTCTCCCCTGCCGACTACATCCATCGCTGGAGCTCGCTCCGCGGACAGACGCGCACCGATCTGCTGGCGCGCATTGCGCCGGACGCAAAATCGATCCTCGAATTCGGATGCGGCGAGGCGCCGTTGGGTGCGGCGCTGAAGCAGCGGCAGAAGTGCCGCGTGGTCGGAATCGAGATCGATCCGCGCGCGGCGGCGGTGGCGCGGAAGCGAATCGATGACGTCTACTGCGGCGATGCTCGTGAGATCGTCGCCCTGATCAAGGAGAAGTTCGACTGGATCATCGGCGGCGACATCGTCGAGCACATTGACGAGCCGTGGTCGTTCCTGGCCGATCTGCGCAGAGTGGCCGCGCCGGGCGGACATCTGCTGCTGAGCATTCCGAACATCGCCCACGCGGCCGTGGTCAGCGATCTGCTTCGCGGGCGATTCGACTACGTCTACATGGGGCTGACTTGCGTCGGCCATCTCCGTTTTTTCACCCGGCGAACAATCGAAGAGATGCTGTCGATCGCCGGCTGGACGGTGGTGGAGATCGCGCCGCAGGAGACCGTGGTCACACGCGGGCGTGAAGAGTTGCTGGCCGCGCTGGCCGCCGCGCGCATCCCGCATTCGAAAGAGGACCTGGTGCCGGCCGGTTACTACGTCGTCGCGCGCAACTCATGAACATCGCCTACCTGATGGAAGACACCGCGCTGTCCGGCGGCATCCGCGTGCAGCTCGCGCAGGCAGACGCGCTGATCGCGCGCGGCCATCGCGTGCGCATCGTGACGAAGGGCTTGCCGCTGACGTGGCGGCCATCGCGCGCGGAGTGGGTGTACGTCGACGACGTCAACACCTACGACGCGCGCCACGACGACTTCATCATCGCCACCTTCTGGACGACGCTCGCCGCGGCTTACGCCATTGCGCCGACCAAGGCGCTGCATCTTTGCCAGGGTTACGAAGGCGCGTTCACCGCGTACCAGCCGATTCGCGGCGAGATCGAGGACGCGTATCGTTTGCCGATCCCGAAGCTCGTGGTGACGCGATCGCTGATCGCCATCTGCAAACAGTTCAGCGACGACGTGACCTACATCGGCCAGATCGTCGACGACGAGTTCTTTCGGCCACCTACGGCTGTTGAACATGCTCCGATGCGTGTGCTGTTGTGTGGCGAGTCCCAAGTCGATCTCAAAGGAATCGCCGATGGCTACGGCGCGGCGGCGCATGCGCGCTGGTTCCATCAGAAGTTCGATCTGATCCGCGTCTCGCCATGGGCGCCGTCGCGCGAGGAGCCATTGGATTCCGTCCAGGAGTTTCATGTCGCGCTCAACACGCGCGAGATGACGCGGCTGATGCACTCGTGCGATGTGCTCATCGCTCCGAACCATGCCGAGGAGGGATTCGGATTGCCGGCGGCCGAAGCGATGGCGTCGGGGATTCCGGTGGTGATGACTTCGATTCCGTCATACCTCTCCTTCGATGATGTCCATGACTACGCCATGTTCGCGCCGCAGGAGAATGCGGTGGAGCTGGGGGAGAAGTTGGTCGAGTTGCTTTCCGACGAAGACCTCCGCCAGCGCCTGCGCCTTCGAGGGCGGGAGGTGGCGGAGCAGTGGCGGGCATCGTGCGTCGCAGAGAGGATGGAGACCGCGCTGTCGGCGAGGATTTCGCTGCCATCTTGAGAAGCCGCTCGCGCGCGAAGGCGCGCTCACCAATCCAGCCCCGCGCTCGGCGCGGGGTTGGGGACGCGCCCGACGATCCGCGGCCGCGGAGGCGGCCGCAACAAACGGTCGCGCGAACCTTGTCGTGGCCGCCTCCTCGGCCACGAACTCTTCATCATGCTCGTTTCCCCGCGCAAAGCGCGGGGCTGGATTGTCGAGCGCGCCTCCGCGCTCGGCGAAAGCTCGCCTTCGGCTATGCAGCTCTTGCCTTCCGGATGCCAGTGCGCACTGATTTCGCATTGGTGTTGCGCGGCCCCGCTCACGCCTTGTGAAAAGTTTCTCAAACCCATAACATCGCGACCCGTTTATGGCCAACCTTCCCTACGACGCCTCCGGCTCGATCATTCAGCGCAAACGCGGCGGACCTCCCGGCGAGGGCGCTGAAAAAGGGCTCATCACGCTGCCCGGAGAATCGGATCGCGAGATCGAAGACCTTGCCGGCGGCACGTACCTGACCACCACCGTCGACACTATGGTGAACTGGGCGCGCGGCAACTCGCTGTGGCCGCTGCCGTTCGGCACCGCCTGCTGCGCCATCGAGTTCATGTCGATGGTCTCATCGCACTACGACATCGCGCGCTTCGGCGCCGAGGTCGTGAGGTTCTCGCCCAGGCAGGCCGATCTGATGATCGTGGCGGGGACGATCGTCGACAAGATGGCGCCCGTCCTCAAGAAAATTTACGAGCAGATGCCGGAGCCGCGCTACGTCATCGCCATGGGCGCGTGCGCAACGTCCGGCGGCTTCTATCGCGCCTATCACGTCGTGCAAGGGATCGACGAAATCATCCCGGTCGACATGTGGGTCCCCGGCTGCCCGCCCACGCCGGACGGGTTGATGTACTCGATCCTCAAGTTGAAAGAAAAGATTCAGCGAGGCGAACGGTGAGACGGCGGGAGTGGGGAGTGGGGAGTCGGGAGTCGGAAACCTCCGTTTCTCGATCTTCATCTCCGACACCCGACACCCGACGCCCCACACCCGAATACATATGAGCACGCTCACGAAGTTCTCCGCGATTCCTTACACCGGTCCGGCGCCGACGAACCGCGAGCCGTACGTCCCGGTTGGTGTGGAAATCGCCGACGCGCGCGGTGCAGTCATCGCGAACGCGTTGCAGCATCCGGCCATGGTTCAGGAAACCGGGCAGGACATGGCCTCGTTCATCGTCGACAAAGACAACATCATCGACGTCCTGCGCACATTGAAAGAGAGCGACGACCTCGCCTTTACGATGCCGCTCGACCTTTTCGCGGTGGATTATCCTCGCCGAGGGAGTGAGGAGTGGGGAGTGGGGAGTGGGAGCACGGCTGCGAGTGTCCCGGCGGCGGCGGATCTCCCACACCCCACCCCCCACTCCCCACTCCTCAAAAGATTCGACGTCATCTACCAGCTCTACTCGCTGAAGAACAACGAGCGCATTCGCCTCAAGGTTCGCGTTGGCGAAGACGAGCCGATTCCGACCGGGACGGGCATCTACAAAGGGCTGAACTGGTACGAGCGCGAAGTCTTCGACATGTACGGCGTCGTTTTCGAAGGCCATCCGAACCTGCGCCGCATCCTCACGCACGAAGCGTTTCAGGGCCATCCGCTGCGCAAAGACTACGATCCGGCGCAGCGCTGGCTGCTTACCGAAAAGGACGTCGCCAAGATCACGCCGGTCATCGATCCCCGTTTCGAAAACGTCGACACCGATTACGAGCGCGTCACGCTCAACCTCGGGCCGTCCCATCCCGCCACGCACGGAACTCTACGCATCGTAGTCACTCTTGACGGCGAGACGATCATCGGCGCCGATCAGGAGATCGGCTACCTGCACCGCTGCTTCGAGAAGATGTCGGAGACACACACCTATCAGCAGGTGATCCCGTACACCGATCGCCTCAACTACTGCTCCGCAATCATCAACAACGTCGGCTACTGCATGGCCGTCGAGAAGCTCCTCGGCATCGAGGTTCCGGCACGCGCGCAGCACATCCGGCTGATGTTGTCGGAGTTCATGCGCATCGCCGATCACCTCGTCTGCATCGGCACGAACCTGGTCGACATGGGCGCGCTGACGAATTTCTGGTACCTCTTCCAGCCGCGCGAAGAAATCTACGGACTCATCGAAGCGTGCTGCGGCGCGCGCCTGCTGCCGAGCTACACGCGCATCGGTGGACTCGCGGTCGACGTTCCGCCCGACTTCCTCGAAAAATCGCAGCGGCTTGTCGACATGATGCCGAAGTTCATCAACGACGTGGAGAAGCTCGTCGACCGCAACAAGATCTTTCTCGACCGCGTCGTCGGCGTCGCGCCGATCAGCGCCGAGGATGCCATCAACTACGGCTTCACCGGACCGTGCCTGCGCGCGTGCGGCGTTCCCTTCGACGTCCGCAAAGCGAGCCCGTACCTCGGATACGAGACCTACGACTTCGACGTCCCGATCGCCGAGGGCGGCGATACGTACGCGCGGTTCCTGGTGCGCATGGAAGAGATGCGGCAGTCGCTGAAAATCCTGCAGCAGGCCATCGACCGCGGACTGCCGGAAGGGCCGGTCATCGTCGACAATCCGTACGTCGCGCTGCCGCCGAAATCGAAGGTCTACAACGAGATGGAATCGCTCATCTATCACTTCAAGCTGATCATGCACGGCATTCAGCCGCCGGTCGGCGAAACGTACTTCCAGGTCGAAGGGGGCAACGGCGAGCTCGGTTTCTACGTCGTCTCCGACGGCACGAAGAATCCGTACCGCGTGCGCTGCCGTCCGCCCTGCTTCCAGATCTACTCCGCGTTCGGCCAGATGATCACCGGCCAGACGATTGCCGACGCCGTCGCGGCCCTCGGCTCGCTCAACATCATCGCCGGAGAGTTGGACCATTAACCGATGAACGTCACACGTGTCAGACCAGGTGTCGTGCGAGTCGAGCGGACGCCGCTCACGGTCCTCGATCGTCTCTATCTGCCGGCGGTCATCGGCGGAATGATGGTGACCATCGGGCACCTGCTGCACAATCTCTTCAATCTCAAAAAGCTGCCGACGATCTCGTATCCCGAGGTCAAGCGCGTCTACTCGGAGCGCTTCCGCGGCCGCCACATTCTAACGACGCGCGAAGACGGCACGACGCGCTGCGTGGCCTGCTACATGTGCTCGACCGCGTGTCCCGCCGAGTGCATCACCATCGAGGCCGGCGAAGACGAGCGGACGCGCGAGAAGTTCCCGGTGCGCTACGACATCGATCTTCTTCGCTGCATCTTTTGCGGCTACTGCGTCGATGCGTGCCCCGAGGATGCGATCTACATGACGCGCGACTACGAGATGGCCATCGACACGCGCGCGCGGTCGGTCGTCGGTCTGCGCGATCTCGTCGTCCCGCCGAATTTTCCGGTCGGTCCGATGGGGTGGCGTCCGTACTACGGCTCGATGGACAAACGCGGAACCGCCGGCGGCACCGGCATCGGCCAGCAGCTTCGCAGCGCGCCGTTCGAAGACGACGCGCCGCCGAATCCGGATGTCTTTCGCGGTGGAGACGCGCAATAGCGCCGTTCCATGAAAGCGCTCGAGACGACGGTCGAGGAGGTCCTGCGCAAGGCCATTCAATCCGAGATCGAGAGCCGCGCCTACTACCAGGCCATGGCCGAACGCGCCGCCGATGCACAGACGCGCAAACGGATGCTGCAGCTCGCGGACGGTGAGCTGGTCCATCGCGCGAAGATGGAGCGGAAGTATCGCGAAGAAGTCGGCCGCGCCGCTCCCGAGCCGCTGCCGGCCACGATGGAACTGCCGCTCGATCTCGTCGACCTCGATCTCAGTCGCGCCCTGAAACACGCACTCGAACGTGAACGCGAGTCCGAAAGCTACTTCCGCTTCATGGCCGAACGCGTGCCCGACACGAAGCTCGGCGCGCTTTTCATGGAGCTGGCCGAGATCGAGTGGAAGCACAAGACCGATCTGCAGGCCGAGTACGACGCGGCTGCACCGCCGGATAGCTTCCTGACTGATCTATAAATAATCGTTCTCGCGCAGAGGGTTTTATGCTATATCGCCATGATGCTGCGGCGCAGGGCTGAACTCCTCCGGGCGACAGTTGTCGCTGTTGCCCTGCTCGCAGCGCTCCCATCGTTCGCCGTCGGACGCGATCTCACGACGGTGCGGATCGCTACCGCCGACTACAGCGCGGAGCGGACATTGGCGTGTACGACAGAAAAGGGATTCCCGCTCCGGCGGGACCCGGCATTGCTCCCGTACGGCACGACCGCGGACGCCGAAGGCGTGCCGCGCTTGCCTGCATCGTCGGTGTTCCCGGCCAGCCCGAAGTTCGCGTCGGAGTTTCTGAGAAAGCGGGCCTCTGCACCATGAGCATTCTGCGCGCAGTCCTGGCCCTCTTCCTCGTTCCGCTGTCGCTCTTCGCCGCGGGGCACGATCTGACGTCCTCGCCGCCGCAGTCAGATCAACAACTGCCGGTGGTCACGGGGAACGGCGCGGGCTTCACGGCGGCGTGGACCGACCTGACGTATCCGCGCGCGGTCATGTCGCGGGGAGTGAGCGGGAGCGGTGAGCCGCTCGCGGCGTTGGCGATCAGTGAGCGGCCCGCTTCGTCGATGGCCATCGCCCACAGTCCATTCGACACACTGGTCGTCATCAATGACGGAAACGTATCGGCGGTACGTCTGACTCCGTCCGGCATCCCGCTGAATACGATCCTTCTGTGGTCCGGCGACGCATTTCAATCATCCCGGGAAGTCGCGGTGGCTTGGAATGGCAGCCGTTACTTCGTCATCTGGAGCTACTTCAATCAGCTCATCGGCGCCTTCATCTCCCCCGGCGGCTCATCGACCCAGCCTCGCGCATTTTTGACCGAGCCCGATTCTTCGCGGCTGCTGCCGCCGGACGTAGCCTGGGACGGCCAGCACTTCGTCGTGGTGGTGGGTGAAAAACCCAGCGTCAGTTGCTCCTGCCCTCCACCCGATACCATCCAGTTCCGTGTGATGCGCGTTTCGGCCGGCGGCGATGCTATCGACGCTTCGCCGCTCGTCATTACCGGCGACCACCTGCGCGCGCACGTCGCCTCGAGTGGTTCGGAGTCGCTGATCACGCTCGACGGCGCCGGCGGCGTGTCAAGCATCATCGCGCACGACGGGAGCGCCCTGACGCTGGATGCGGAGACGCCGCTGTTCTCGTGGTACGCGAACATTGCAAGCGCTGTGGCCTGGAACGGTCTGACGTACACCGTGGCGTGGAGATATCTGAGCGGATACGACCTGAGTTTCGCCGCAGGTCCGGGCTGGCTGGCCGCGGCTCAGGTGACGCGAGCCGGCCTTGCATTTGACTATCGCGCTACGGCGGCCAGCGCCCATTTTTCATTGAACCCGCACGTCCGCGCCGCCGCCAACGAGGCCGGGACTACCGCATTGGTCACTGAGGAATTCGCGGAGAGTTCGAGGTACGGTCGTGCACGGCTCTATCTTGTTTCCGAGCTCCCGCCGATGCCTGCACCGCCGCCCGCACCGGCGAACATGGTTAGTTTCCTATCCGGCCCTTACGCTCGCATCGACTGGGAGGCGAGCGGAGCCGAGAACGGATTCGTAGTCGAATTTACGCGCGATTCCGGCAAACAGTGGACGTTTGTCTCCGTCCTGCCTGCTGACGCCCGAAGCGCGACCGTCACGGGAACACCCGACGCTCTTTACCGCATACGGGCGCTGGGTCCCGGCGGGAGCTCGGAAGGAACGATGATCAAAATCGTCAGCAGCCAGCGCCGCCGCGCGGAGCGCCCATGAAACGCGTTTTGATGCGCTGTGCGGTTTTGATCGTCACCACTCTCGTTTCGTCCCCGCTCCTCGCTGCGGGTCACGACCTGACACCAGCGCCGCCTGCGGTGAATCAGATGATGCCGCTCGTGAAAGGGAACGGTTCAGGCTTCCTGGCAGCGTGGTCCGAGTGGACGACCCAAGTCCGGCACTCGGTCGTATCGCAAGTGGTGAACGTCGCGGGCCGGCCGGCCGGCGCGCGTGCGACGGTCAGTCAACGCGGCATCTCTTCGCTCGCCATGGCCCGCAGTTCATCCGACGCGCTTCTCGTCGTCACCGACGGCAACGTATCCGCGGAACGTTTGTCGCCATCCGGCTTTCCGATGAACACTGTTCTCCTGGACGCGGGCGCCGATTACCCCTCAGGCGGTGCCGTCGCCTGGAACGGCAGCCGTTACTTCGTCGTATGGGCCGTCGGGCCGCAGCTCATCGGTGCTTTTGTCGCCCCCGACGGCTCAACGACGACGCCAAAACCTTTCTTGACGCTTCCGACGGATCCGGCGAGGGAAGTATCGCTACCGGACATCGCCTGGGACGGCCAGCATTTCATCGTCGTGTTTACCGGACGGCCATACCCTTATTGCTACACCGAGTGCGGCACGCCGGACCCGGACGAGTTTGGCGTGTTGCGCGTCTCCTCGGATGGAAACGCCATCGAGCCGCCAACCTACGTCAAAGGCAGCTATATGCAAGCCCACGTGGCGTCGAGCGGCGCTGATTCGTTGATCACGCTCGACAGCGTCGGCGATGTATGGAGCTACAGTCTGCACACGTCCGGCACCGTGTCGGCGATCGCGATGCACGACGACGGCGGCGTGAAGCTCGACGCGGAGAAGCCGATGTTTCAGTGGCGCTCGGATATGTCGAGCGCCGTGGCATGGAACGGTCTGACGTACACCGTCGTCTGGAGATATATCGACGGCGATGTCACCGGGAGATCTGGTCCAAGTTGGTTGGGGGCGGCGGAGGTAACACAATCCGGCGTCCCGTTCGATTACCGCTTTACGGCGACCGGCGACTGGCTTCCTTTGGGCGTGCGCTGGGGACAACCCTCCATCGCCGTCGACGACGCCGGTGTCACGGCGATTGCTCTTTCGGAAGCGACACGTGAATCCGCGATCGCGCGGGCGCGGCTCTATTTCGCATCGGAGCTCGCGCCGATGCCACCGCCGCCAACTGCGCCGAGGAGCGTGGCCGGTTTCTTCGACGGGAGGATTGCTCGGATCGATTGGCAAGGTGAGACGGCGGTCCAATTCGTAATCGAATACTCGTCGGATTCCGGCAAGAACTGGAGTTTGGGCGCCGTAGTCGCCGGTGATTTACGCACCGCAAACGTCCATGCCTTAATCGGCAATCAAGTCCGCGTGCGAGCCGTTGGGCCAGCCGGAGTCTCGGAAGGAGTGGTCACCACGATCGTGAGCATGCCGCGGCGGCGGGCGGCACGGCCATGAGGCGCTCTCCCCTGCTGCTTCTCACGACTCTTTTCACATTGTCGCTCTTCGCGGCAGGCCACGACTTGACGCCGTCGCCGCCGTCCGCGAATCAAACTCTGCCGGTCGTGACCGGGAACGGTTCCGGTTTCACGGCGGCGTGGATCGAGCCCGTGCAAGGCCACAACACGATCGGGTGGCGGGTGGCGAGTGCCGCCGGTGAGCCGATCGAGGGCGCAGGCGGTGCGTTCGATCAGACGTACGTTCAGTCGATGGCGATCGCTCACAGCCCATCCGAAACGCTCATCGTGTGGATCACTAACGCCAATGTCTACGCGGAACGCTTGTCTCCCTCGGGTGCCCCGCTGAACATGATTGCCGTGACCTCCGGCGCGTACGCCTCGGACGTCGCGGTGGCCTGGAATGGCAGCCGCTACTTCGTGGTCTGGTCCAACGGCTATCAGCTCGTCGGCAGCTTGATCGCACCGGGCGGTTCACCGACGCCGCCTCGTCCTTTTTTCGGTGAACTCCCGGTAATTGGACAGCCTGCACCCGCGAATTTCGAGCTCGCGCCGGATGTGGCCTGGGACGGCCGGAACTTCGTCATCGTGTTTGGTGAAGCGCCGAACATCCCATGTGTCCTTTCCGTCTGCCCACCCCCATCGCCGAGCCTGGGCCATTTTCGCGTGATGCGTGTATCTGCGGATGGCGACGCAATCGACAGCTCGCCGCTCACAATCAACGGCACTCACCTCCGCGCGCACGTGGCCTCGAGCGGCGCGGAGTCGTTGATCGCGCTCGACGGGGTCGGCGACGTGTCGGCGATCGTCGCGCGCGATGAGAGCGGCCTGACGCTCGATGCAGAAACTCCGTTGTTCCGGTGGTATCGGGATGTTTCGAGCGCGGTGGCGTGGGACGGCATGACGTACACAGTCGGATGGAGGTACCTCGGCGCCGATCCGGGTCCGAGCTGGCTGGGAGCGGCTCATGTGACGCAATTGGGATCCCCTTTCGACTACCGCGTTACCGCGAGCGGCGGCGCGCTTCCGTTCGGCGGCACGACCACGTGGGGTCGGCCCTCGATCGCCGTCAACGAAGCCGGGATTACGGCGTTGGCCATTTCGGAGTCGGCAGGGGCGTCTTCCCTGGCGCGGGCTCGACTTTACCTCGCATCCGAACTCACGCCGATGCCTGCCGCGCCGTCTGCGCCGAGGAACGCGGTCAGCTACTTCAGCGGCAATACGGCGCGCATCGACTGGCAAGACAGTGAGACACCGGCCGGATTTGTACTGGAAGGGTCATGGGACTTCGGGAAGACCTGGGGCCTCTACCAAAGCATCGCCGGCGATGCGCGCACGACCAGCGTCTACGCATACGTCGGAAATCTCTTCCGGATCCGCGCATTCGGGCCGGGCGGATTATCAGACGGCACGATCACCAGTATTGGGAGCGGGCCGCGCCGTCGCGCGGCGGGGCACTAAACGCAACAGGCGGTTGGAAGCGACACGCTTCCAACCGCCTGCTTGCTCTCTCTCATACAACACGCTTCCGGAGGAGGCCGCGCCCTGTATGTCCCAGTCGAGGCAGTCTAGGGACTGAGCATAAACACGGCGTCGGCGCGTTGTGAAAAGAGCAGCACGCGTCGCCGTGAACGTGAACGCCTGCGCAAGAACGCGTGATTCGTTCGTCAACGGCGCAGGCAGGAGCGCACGGCCTGGCGCAACCGGTTGGGGATCACCGGCTTCGACAGCGTCTCGTGAACGGCCGGGAAGAGCGTGCGGATCTCCCGGATGTCCAGGCCCGTGACCACGATGATGCAGCCGAGGATGTGGGGGTGATCGCGGCGCAGCGACTCCATCACGTCAATGCCGCTCATCTTCGGCAGGACGATGTCGAGCAGGATGATGTCGTAGTGGCGGGCGCCGATTTGCCCGAGCGCTTCTTCGCCGTCCGCGGCGATGTCGACGTCGCAGTCGATCGATTCGAGCAGTCCGGCAAGGAGCGTCCGCGTCGTCGCGTCGTCCTCCACCACCAGAGCCTTTGTGCGCGCCTCGGTCATCGACTGCTCATGAATTTCGCGGCGGCGTCGATGGCGTGGAGGAGATTCTCGCGCTCGGTCGTTCCCGATTTCGCGCGCGGCTTGAGCGAGTGATCGCCGTCCGGAATCCATTCGATGCGGATTTGCGGTGACAGGTGGTAGCTGGCGACGTCGTCGCGGTTTCCGAACACATCGCGCTCGCCTTGCAGCACGAGCGTCGGCGTGGACATATTTTCAAGATGCGCGGTGCGGAGTTTGTTGGGCTGGCCGGGCGGATGAAATGGATAGCCGAAGATGACGGCGCCGCGGACCTTCAATTCGTCCGCGACCAATGTGGCCATCCGCCCGCCCATCGACTTGCCGCCGATGAAGAGGCGCGGTCCGCCGCCGAGTTCCGCGGCGACCTCGCGCCACGTGTTGAGCAGCACCGGCTCACGATCGGGCGCGCCGCGCTTGCCGCCCGTGCGGCGCGCGGCCATGTACGGAAATTCGAAGCGGACGACGCGGATACCGCGCTCGCCCAGCTCCCGCGCGACGGTGGTCATGAACGGCGTGTCCATGGCACCGCCCGCTCCGTGGGCGAACACATATACCTGCTCGGCGGCGTCTGGACCGTCGGTTAGGAACATCGGCGCGCAGCTTACAATCTACCGATGCGCGTGCACAATATATTTATCGCTCTCCTTTTCGCCGTCACCGTCGCGGCCGCCGCGAAAACGATCGCACCTCCAACGATCCCGCATCCGATGGCGATGTACCTGCAAACGCTGTCGAACGACGGAAAGGACAGAGTCAGCTTTCGCGCTTCCGCCATCGGCAAGCACTTCTTCCTCGAAGAGCCGACCGGCGTGACGGTGTACGTCTATGAAGAGAGCGTCGGGTATCGGAAGGAGACGTTTCTGAAGGGCGCGACACTTTCGAAGGCGATGAAGAAGTACAAGTAGTTCACGCGGAGGCGCGGAGACGCGGAGGAGTTACGGAGTCAACCCGCGATCGCTGCGGCAGAGCGTTTCCACGCGTCCGTCCTCTCCCACCACCAGCGTGTCTTCGATGCGCACGCCGAGGTTGCGGTCGGGGAAGTAGAGGCCGGGCTCGATCGTGACGATGTCGCCGATTTCGATTTCGTCGCGGTTCGTTGCGGCGAGTCCGAAGAACGGTTTCTCGTGGACGTCGAGTCCGACGCCGTGGCCGAGGGAATGGACGTAGCCTTCGAGCGTGGCGGGATTGGAGCGCGTCGTCGCGTAGCCGCGCTGTTCGAAGAAATCGCAGACCATCGTTTGGTAGGACGATGCAAGCGTTCCTGCGCGCATCTCGCCGCGGGCGAGCTCGAACGCTTCTAGGACATCGGCGTGGAGGCGATGAAGTTCGTCGGGAATCGGACCGACGCAGAACGTGCGGGTCAGGTCGAAGAAGTAGCCGGTTTCGCGATCGGCGGGAAAGATGTCGAGGACGATCGGCACTCCGGGACGAACGATCGCATCGGCATCACCGCGGGAGTGCGGGATGCCGGCATCGCGGCCTTGCGAGAGGATCGTGTCGTGATCTTCGAGCATGCCGAGGCGGGAGATTTCGCGCGAGACGAGCCGCTTCAGATCGCCGAGGGTGAGTGGACGGCCGTCGTGTATGAGGTGATCGCTGGTAATCGTTGAAGCGCGGAGAACTTCGCGGACGCGATCGACGACCTGCTCGGTGCGCTCGCCAACAGAGCGGATGGCCGCGATCTCCCACGGCTCTTTCCGTTTGCGCGCGAGCTGGACGAGATCGTCGCCGCCGCGCCAGACGCGCCAGCCCTTCGTTTCCAGTCCTTCCGCGATGCCGAGATAAAGAGGAAACGGGAGATTGCCAACGATGGCGAGGGAGGATTCAGCGCCGAGCTCGCGCAAAACCACATCGAAGAAATCGGCATACGCGGCAATCCCGTTCGGCGCGGACTTGAAAATCGCGTCGTAGCCGAAATCGTGAATGAGACGCGTAGCCAGTCCGGTCGCGGCGGCTTCGTCGCGCTCCATCGGATACGAGATCAGGATCGGATCGCGGCCCGTCAATTTGACCGCGTAGCCGCGCGTAACTTTTGCGCCGCGCGTGATCCAGCGAAAGGAAGGATGCAACGCCTCGTGCATCGGCACGATGAGCGCGTCGAGCGCGCGCTCGCGCATGAGTCGGTCGAGGTCGGAAAGCATGTGGATCAGTAGATTAGTGGATTAGTGGATCAGAGACTTTCTCCGCGTTCTCCGCGTGAAAAAAAAGGCCGGCATTCCAGCCGGCCTTCTCACAACGAATAAATCACTTCAGATGTTTTTGTCGATGAACTTCTGGAGCATCGGCTTCGGCATCGCGCCGATGGCGCGGTCAACCAGCTGGCCGTTCTTGAAAATCATCAGGGTCGGAATCGAGGTCACGCCGAATTTCTGCGGGACGGTTTGATTCTCGTCGACGTTCATCTTGGTGATGACCGCCTTCCCCTCATACGACGGCGCGAGCTCTTCCACGATCGGTCCGATGATGCGGCAGGGACCGCACCACGGCGCCCAGAAGTCGACGAACACGGGCTGCTCGCTGCTCATGAGCTGCTCGAAATCCTGATCCGTAATCTCTCGTACTGCCTGCGAAGTTGTCATTTCCACGATCTCCTAAACCGGACGTTCTAAGGCCACGATTTGACCCCTTATTCCTTTCTCGGGGAGTCGGGAGTCGGGGGTAGGGGGTCGGAGAACGAAGAGCGGCTACTC
>DASYJF010000016.1:0-46331 GCA_035996815.1 Thermoanaerobaculia bacterium
CTTCAAACCTCGCTGACTCTTTGACGACGTTGTGCGCCCACCAGGACCGATAGGCCGGTTCGCCGTTCTCCACCCACGCGGCGCCGAACAGGTACGTGAGACCGTCTCCGACGAATGGATCACCTTCGACGTCGAAGAAAACATCACCCTCTGATGGCCGTGGCAGGCGAAGAAAGCCGCGATCTTTCTCCTGCGGCAGCAACTCGAATTTGTGCACGCCGGTTCGACTATGAACGAGCTGCAGGCGCGCCTGATGATTGAGAACCGCGAAGCTCTCTTCCGGAATCTTTCTGATCCTGAATTGCGGCGACGCTTCGCCGAGGCTGGTGAGGGTGGCGATGCCACCACGTTCGAGACGCGCAACCTGTGTTCGGCGGATGTTTGCGACCAGCGAGAGGTGATCAACGTTGTTCCAGTGCTTCCAACAGTGAGCCGACCATTCGCACAGAGAGCAGAACTCGACGGGATAAGGCAACGAAGCTCTCTCAGACACGACGAAGCGATCGAGCGACGCGCGGACGTGACGGTAGTAAGAAGCGAACTCGTCGACGGCGAAAGAGACGCGCTCGTTCGTGCCGAGGACGATGTGCATCGACGTGGGTGCGCTGCCCTGCAGGCGTGCGAGATGCGCGCTGTAGTCCGAGAGCTGCAGAAGGAAATGCGCCTTCACGGCCCGAGCGAGCTTCGTATCGACGACTTCATAGCTCCACTTGCCGCAGTGGGGCGAGGGATGGTCGACACGCTCGAGCAGATCGGCGTAACCAGTCGAATGTCCGTCGAAAAACGCAGCCTGATAGACGTAGTCGGCTCCGCTTTTCATCGCGGCGAGCGTTTCCGCTTCGGCGCGATTCAGATCGCCGGTCGTCCAGGCCGCTCGGTCGATCGTCACGATATGCTTGCCGGCCGTCCGCAAACCTTCGACGTATGCGTGCTCATGCTCCGCACCTTTCTCGCCGATCAGGTCTGTCATCGCGGAGGGCGGCCGCCTCGCCAGCGGCGTGACGGCCCCGGACTTCGTCGCATGATCGAGAAATGTGGCGTGCTGGCAACGAACGTACCTGGTCAGATCGCCTGTGGCCAGGATCAAGTCTGTGTCGATGAATCGCATAGCGGTTGAATGACACGGACCGCCCGGATTTGTGGCTGAACGGCGCCACGTTGCCTGCTGATTGGTGTCTGTGCCACCAGTGTGGAGCGATTCCGGGTGAGGGAGGGGACTTTCTCGTCTTCGTCACTCCCATAATGGTGGCAATCGTGTCCGCAACGCATCCGGTCTAATGTTCAACTTCCTTCGCATCCCGCCGCCTCCTTCCGATCTCGAACGCGCGCTTCAGGCGTCGATCGATCGCAAGCAACGCCTCGACGAGCTTGCGCGGACGAGGGCGGAAGAACGCCCTTCGCCGATGCGGCCGGTCGGCGCCCCGTCGTGGATTGCACAGGGCAGCACTGCAAACGTGCACGGCTTTGCAACCGGCGATCTCGTCTATGTCGGAAGACGCGTTCCGTCCCTCGACGGCAGCGGTACCGAGCCGTCCGCGATCGATCCGACGCAGCCGATCGACCTTGAACATCCGAACACTTCCGGCAGCGGAATGTCGTACTGGCCTTCCTACAGCTCGATCTCGGCGGCCAGCAGAACTGCATATCTCCAGTGGCTCGCGGGCGGCCGGCGGGACAGTCAGGTCTACATCGGGTACGTTTTCATCTTCTTCTACGGCCTCGAGCGGCGCGTGTACGAATTCATCAACGGCCGCGGATCAACCGCGGACGAAATGCTTGCGATTGCGCACGAGGTCGAGCGCCTCATCGGAGTTCACGCATCGCGCAGTCACTCCTTTGCGTCATACGCGGGCGCCCTGCTGGATCTGATCGCTTCGATCGAGCCGCGCGCACGGACCATTACGCGCCGTGAAACCGTTCGTCCCGGTTTTGGCGTGCCCACCCGGGTTGCCATCGCCCTCGGTGAGCTGGCTCTTGCTGGCAAGCCGATTCCTGCAAATCTGGCGTACAACTGGCTTCGCGCGACGCAGTATCTCAACACCCCGGCGCAGCGCTGCGAACGGGAGTTCGAACTCCTCTTTCACATTCGCTATGCGAAGCAGTTCGGCGACGGAATGACGATCAAACCGAACCGGACATTCATCGACCTGACCTACCGCCCCGCCAGCGCCGCGCTGGGTGCGCTGAGGCTCGCGCCGCGCAACATTCCCGACGTTACGAATCTCGCGAGGCCATTAACGAAGCTTGCTGACCTCGCCCATCAATGCAGCAGCGCACTCGATCCGTTCAGCCGCCTCCTCGGCAAGAACGCGCATGCCCGCGGGTCGCTCGCCGCGTTCGCTCTACTCCCTGACGAGCTGGTCGAAGGGACGCATTCCGCTGACGCGCAATCGCTCGCCTCGATGGTCGCCTCCCGCCTCGACGCGCAAGGCCGCGCGCGTCTCAGCGCGGGAGAGTTGCTGTACTACGTCAGCCTCGCCAAACCGGAAAAAGTGTCAAAGAACGAAGCGACGTTGCTGGCGCAGTCGCTCGAGAAACTCGGCTATGGCATCGAGCCTGACGTTCGCCTCGGCGGGCCGGTCTTCGAGGTTGATACGCCCGTCGTCGTTTTTCGGCGCCTGCCCGACTGCCCCTCGGCGGCGTCGAACGATTACGCGGCGGCGTCCGTCTGCATGCGCCTCGGCACGGTGGTCAGCGCGGCAGACGACGACGTGTCCGATGTCGAACGGGCGCTGCTCGAACGACACATCGGCGAGACGCTGCAGCTTTCGCCGGGCGAACGACAACGGCTCGGTGCGCATCTCGCGTGGCTCCTCGCCGCGCAGCCCGGAACCACCGGAATGAAGAAGCGCCTCGCCGCGCTGTCCGCCGATAACCGGCAGCACATCGGGAAGCTCCTCGTGAGCATCGCGGCGGCCGATGGCGTCGTCGATCGCCGCGAGATGAAGATGCTGGAGAAGCTCTATGACCTGCTCGGTCTCGAAGCTTCCGATCTCTACCGCGACGTGCACACAGCACAGATGGCTGACGACGCGCCGGTTCTTGTCGATACGCCTACATCGGTGCCGAAAGCATTTGCGATTCCAGCAAAACCTGCCGCGGCAGCGACTACGGCCAAAGGCCTCGACATGTCCCGCGTCCGCCTGAAGATTGCCGAGACGCGCCAAGTTTCGGCACTCCTCGGCAGCATCTTCACCGAGGAGGAACCAGTGAGGATTGCGGCAGCAGCAGCGCCGCAGGCGGGGACGATCGGCACGCTCGATGGGCCGCATTCAGAGCTGCTCCGCCGCCTGGCACAACGCGAGAGTTGGCCTCGTGATGAAGTTGAACGCCTCGCGGCAGCGTTCTCACTTCTGACCGACGGCGCACTCGAAACGATCAACGATTACGCGTACGCGGCAGTGGACGAGGCGTTCTGGGAAGACGGCGATCCGCTCGCGATCAACACGAAAGTGGCGATGGAGCTCATTGCATGACCCAGACGAACACACCCTCGATCAGGCCGAAACACCGCGAAGCGATCATTCAGTCGCTGCGCGCCGGCGTGGTGCCGCGCGCGGGACAACAATTTATTCAGGTAGGGCGGCACGATGAGGTGAAGGCGCTCGTAGCGGATATCGATCGCGTCGCTGACGGCGGCTCGACGATCCGCTTCATCATCGGCGAGTACGGTTCCGGGAAAACGTTCTTCCTGAACCTTGTGCGATCAATCGCGTTGGAGCGCAACGCGGTCACGATCAACGCCGATCTCTCGCCCGACCGGCGGCTGCACGCGACAAACGGCCAGGCGCGTTCCCTCTACGCGGAGCTGATGCGCAACATCGCCACGCGGTCGAAACCCGACGGAGGCGCGCTCGCGAGTGTCGTGGAAAAGTTCGTCACGAGCGCACTGGGGGAGGCACGCGGCAGCGAGATCGCGGTCGAAGAGGTGATTCGGGTGCGCCTGGCCTCGCTGCAGGAACTCGTCGGCGGCTACGATTTTGCGCACGTCATCGAGGCGTATTGGCGCGGGCACGATACGGGTAACGAGGATCTGAAAGAGTCGGCTCTGCGATGGCTGCGCGGAGAGTTCACGAGCAAGATCGACGCGAGAACGCACCTCGGGGTGCGCACGATCGTCAGCGATGCGAATGTCTACGACCAGCTGAAGCTGTTGGCGCGCTTCGTCCGGCTGGCCGGCTACGCGGGACTGGTGATCGTGCTCGACGAGCTGGTGAACCTCTACAAGCTCGCCAACACGCAGGCGCGCAACAGCAACTACGAGCAAATCCTGCGAATCCTCAACGACGTTCTGCAGGGAAGCGCCGAAGGAATGGGCGTGCTCCTCGGCGGAACGCCCGAGTTCCTGCTGGACACGCGGCGCGGCCTGTATAGCTATTCGGCACTGCAGTCGCGCCTCGCACAGAACCAGTTCGCGACGAACGGCCTCGTCGACTACAGCGGTCCCGTGCTTCCACTTTCGCAGCTCACGCAGGAAGATCTCTACGTCCTGCTGAGAAACATTCGAAGTGTTTACGCGCTCGGCGACGAAACGAAATACCTGGTACCGGACGAAGCGCTCGTAGCGTTCATGCAGCATTGCTCGATGCGGATCGGCGACGCCTATTTCAGGACGCCGCGAAATACCGTTACGGCGTTCGTCAGCCTGCTGTCGGTGCTGGAGCAGAACGCGCAGGCGAGCTGGCGCGACCTTCTCGGCGCGGTGACCATTCAGGCGGATCGGAATCCCGATCTCGAAGGTGAGATCGAAGACGATCCTGCTCCGGTCGCGGCGACACGTGCCGCCGATGACGACGATGACCTTACTACCTTCAGAATCTGACAGCTCTTCGTCGTTCGCATTGCTGCACGAGCGCGTCCGCCGCTGGATCTGGGAACAGCGATGGTCGGAGCTCCGCGACGTGCAGGAGACGGCGATCCGTACGATCCTCGCCGGCGAAGGCGATGCAATCATTACCGCCGCGACGGCGGCGGGAAAAACGGAGGCTGCATTTTTGCCGATCTGCTCGACGCTCGTCGGTGACGATGCATCGAAGGGCGTGCAGGTCTTGTATGTCGGGCCACTCAAGGCACTGATCAACGATCAGTGGCGCAGGCTGGACGGACTGTGCGAGTCGCTCGAGATTCCGGTGCATCGCTGGCATGGCGACGTGACGGCGGCGGCGCGGCAGAAATTGATTCGCCAGCCGGGCGGCATTCTTTTGATCACGCCGGAATCGCTCGAGGCGATGTTCGTCCGGCGCGGCACTGACGTTGCGCGTATCTTCGCCGCATTGCGCTACGTCGTCATCGACGAGCTGCATGCGTTCATCGGCAGTGAGCGCGGCATTCAGCTTCAGTCGCTTCTGCACCGGATCGAGCGCGTGCTGCATCGGACCGTGCGGCGCATCGGTCTGAGCGCGACCCTTGGCGATATGGACATCGCCGCAGATTTTCTACGCCCGCCGAACCGGCGCAAGACGGCGGCCGCAATTGTAAAGTCCGGCGAAGCCGGAACTGGAGTGAAGCTGCGGCTGTACGGATTCAGGCGCGGCCTCAAGCCGGCCGCAGGGGATGACGAGAACGCCGGCGACGAAGACCAGACCGCGCAATCGATTGCCCAGCATCTCTTCAAAAACCTTCGCGGCTCGAACAATCTTGTCTTCGCGAATTCGCGCTCGAATGTCGAACGCTACACCGATCTTCTGTCGCGGATGTGCAGTGCAGCCTCACTGCCACAGGAGTTCTTCGCCCATCACGGCAGCCTCTCGCGCGAGCTTCGCTTCCATGTGGAAGATCAGCTCAAGCGCGGTGACCGTCCGCTCACGGTGATCTGCACGAGCACTCTGGAGATGGGAATCGACATCGGCGCCGTCACGAGCGTCGCGCAGGTAGGTCCTCCACCGAATGTAGCGTCACTGCGCCAGCGTCTCGGGCGCTCGGGGCGGCGCGGCGAACCGGCTGTTCTCCGTCTTTACATCGAAGAGGAAACGGTGACCGGCAAGACGGCGCCGCAGAGTGCGATCCGAACGCAGTTCGTCGAAACGATGGCGATGGTCAACCTGCTGCTGGAAACGTGGAACGAGCCGCCGCCAGCGGAGATCGTGCATGGCTCGACACTCGTGCAGCAGTTCCTGTCCCTCATCGCGCAGTACGGCGGCATTACCGCTGCCGGCGGATACGCGATGCTTTGCGAAAGCGGCCCTTTTGAACGCGTGACGAAGCAGATGTTCATGATTCTTCTTCGCGGACTCAAGTCGCACGAGCTCATCGAGCAGCAGAGCAATGGCGAGGTTCATCTCGGCGCAAAAGGGGAGAAGTTCGTCAACAGTTACGACTTCTACAGTGCCTTCATCACACCTGACGAGTATCGCCTCATGACCTCGGGTGCGAACCTGGGCACGCTGCCGATCGTCACGCCCGTTACAGAAGGTTCGTTTCTCATCTTCGCCGGACGGCGGTGGCGGGTCGTCGACGTCGACCAGGAGAAACACGTCATCGATCTCGTCCCGGCAGCCGGCGGGCGCGTACCGATCTTCGACAGTGGCTCGCGCGGCGCCGTACACGACCGCGTCCGGCGCGAAATGTTTGCGATCTACACGGCCACCGATGTGCCGCCGCCGTATCTCGACAGGGAGGCTTCCGAGCTCCTGCACGAAGGCCGAGAGAACTTCGCGCGGTATGCGCTGGACAGAACAGCATTCATCCGCTGCGGCGATGGGGCGCTGTATTTCCCCTGGTATGGCGACCTGGCGATGAATACGCTCGTGCAGCAACTCGCCGCGCGCGATGTCGCCGTTTCCGTGGAAGGTCCGGCCATCGTCGCCGGGCATGTCACGCCCGAGGCGTTGCGCGACGCGGTTGATGCGTGCGAGAGCGAACGGCCGGTGGACACGATCGCGCTCGCGGCGAACGTAAAAAACAAGATTGAAGAAAAATGGGACTGGTGCCTGGACGAATCGACGCTGAATGCGTCCTACGCGAGCAGACGGTTATCGAGTAATCCCCCAGCGCGGTCGCGAGACCGGCTGATAGTTTCTTGATTTTGCGTCGCGTTCACAATGTAATTCCCGAAGTATTACATTACGACTGAAACGACGGAATGACAACTCCACGTGGAACGAGGTGCGCGAGATTGAAGAGGGAGACGGTTCACGCGGAGACGCGGAGGGGCGGAGAAAAGCAGAGGGGTGACCGGATTCCCTGTTCACGCATTCTGGCTTCCTCCTCGTCGAAGACAGTCGGGAAGTGTCTTGAAGACACTTTAAACTATCAAAAAGACGTCAAATATATGGAGTAGAACAGCGAGCCCGCCGCACGCCTGAAAGCGTGGAAAGTGGCCGTCTCTTCTGCTGATACGGGTCCACAACCAAACAGGAGGTCCGATGAAACTCTCCAGAGTTGCTCTTGCTCTCGTCGTCGCGCTTTGCCTTCCGCAATCCGGCCTGGCCTGGGACGCCACGGGCCATGAACTCGTCGCGGGCGTTGCCTGGGACAACATGACGCCCGTGGCCCGGCAGAAGGCGATCGACATCCTGAATGCTGCATCGGACGAGAGCTGCCTTCCTGACCTCTTCCCCACTGACGGCCGCCCGCTCGCCGAGCGCCAGCGGGAGTTTTTCATGCGCGCGGCGACCTGGCCGGACCTCATCCGAGACGGGAAATGCAAGAGCCTCAGCCGGCCTAACTGGCATTATGTCGATCGTTTCTGGGAAGGCGTCTCCGGCGCTACGGGCAATAAGGCTCCCAAGGACCGCCCTGACATCGCGATGGCAGCCGAGAACGCCGTCGAGAGCCTCAAACTCTTCCGTCACACCGTCGCGTGCGACCTGGCTCCGTGCGGTTCGGACGGAGAGCGAGCGATGGACCTCGCCTGGACTCTCCATCTCGTAGGCGACATTCATCAGCCGCTCCACGATTCTTCCAGAGCGTCGGCAGCACATCCGGACGGCGATCAGGGAGGTAACCTCTTTCCATTAGGCACGGGTGCTAAGCCGCCAAAGCTGCACAGTCTCTGGGACGGAATCGTCAAGAGCTCCGTTCCACTGAAGTCCGGCGAGACGAGTGCCACGAGCATCGCCTATCTCGATCGCGTCATCGGCACGTTCACGCAGGATCATCCGCGCGCGGCCGTGACCGCAGGTCAACTCGAGTCGGGCGACTTCGATGCATGGTCGCGGGAAGGATTCGAGACCACCAAACAATCGGTCTGTCCGGCGACGCTTCACGAGAAGCAGGCGGCGCCGGCCACGTACCGCGCCATGGCATTCACAATCGCGGACGGCGCAATCGCTCTGGGCGGCTATCGCTTGGCGGACGTGCTCGAGGCGATGCTCTCGGCACAACCACAACAACAACCTGTCGTCGGTACCACCAGGCTTCCCGCGCCAAGCCACATTGTCATCGTGATCGATGAGAACAAGGGGTACGGAAACATCATCGGATCCGCGAAGGCCCGGTACATCAATGAACTGGCAACGCGGGGGGCGTCGCTGACGAAGTTCTACGCGTCCCATCATCCGAGCCAGCCGAACTATGTCGACTTCTTCGCGGGCGACACTCTGGGCGTCTGCGACGATACCTGCACGACCACGCCCTTGACTTCGCAGAACCTCGGCGCCGCGTTGATTGCGGCTGGAAAGTCCTTCACGGGATTTGCGGAAAATCTTCCTTCAAACGCATCGACGGTCTGCAAGACAGGAACGTTTGCGCGGAAGCACACGCCATGGCTCGATTTTTCAAATGTGCCGTCGACGTCCAGCATGCGCTTCAGCGACTTCCCGCAGGACGCCGCCGGCTTCGCAACGCTGCCGGACGTGAGTCTGGTGATCCCGAACCTCGTGAACGACATGCATAACGGCAACGACATCGGTGCCGAGGTCAAGGCCGGTGATGATTGGTTGAAGCAGAAGCTCAGTGCCTATGCCGATTGGGCGGAGAAGAACAACAGCCTCCTCGTCGTAACGTGGGACGAGGATAGCTCCTCGTACACGATCAACTGCGCAAACGGTGTGATCACGACGAAGCCGCCAAAGAATCACATCGCTACGATCGTGATGGGCGAGCCTGTCGCTCCTGGCGCGACGTCGAAGACGATCTACACGCACGCCGATCTTCTTCGTACGATTCTGGACATCTACGGGATTCCACCGTTCGGAGATTCGGCGACCGCGAACGACATCACAGGGATCTGGAGGTAGCTCATGCGCGTTCGCTCTCGACAAGTGGAAGCCTGAAGAACGCAAGTCGCTCACGAGGGGAAGGAGTCGTGCAACTGCGGCGACGAGACGCACACGCGGGAGCGTAGCCGCAACCGACGAGTAACTTACGCCGGCTCTCTGTACACTTCAGGCAGTGTGCAGGGTCACGGTGCGAAACGTCGAGGAGCACTTCTCTCGATGGAACGAATACAAGGAGAACCGTTTTCACGCGGAGCCGCGGAGCGCGCGGAGTTTTTCTCTCCGGCAATCCCCCGAGGTTGGCCGGTGAGAGACCACCATCCCTCACCGGCCGGTACTCTATCGTTGGAGACCTTGATTACGGATGCGGGGGTGACGCGCTGATGTCGTCGAGGGGGTGGACGATGTGGTTGATGACCTGCACGAGCCGGTCGAAGGTTCGCGCAAAGGGAGAGGACTGCGGGTCGTTTCTGGGCGCCGCGAAGACGGTGGTGCTGCAAAGGATCACGAGTACTGCGATTGCAAAGTGACGCTTCTTCATGAGTAGACTCCTCCTATTCCAGCCGCATTGACTGGTTCAATTCGTCTTAGCGCCGATCGATCGTTGCTATCAGTAGGAGTGACGGAGATGAGAATTTCCCTACCTGTAGAATGACGATAGGGAACGTTTTCACGTGGAGACGCGGAGTGGAGAAGGTTTACTTCGCTAACTTAACGTCGAGACGAGCGATCTCCTGCTTGGCATCATCCGCGACCGTGACGATGAACTGCTGGTCTTTGTAGCCGGGCGCGGAGATGTGGATCGTGTAGCTGCCGGGCGCGGGGAAGTCGTAGATTTCGTCGGGCTTGTCGAACTGCTTCGCCTGACCGATGACGAGATCGTTGACGGAAACCATCGCGTCCTCCGGAACGACGTTCGTCATCATTCCGCGGCGCGCCCAGATGCGGACCGTCGCCGTGATGCCGTGGCCTGTGCCGGTGATCTCGGCGCGGGCGCGGCCGGTGACGGCGTCGTGCGCAGCCGGCGCGTTGTCGGCCGCATCGCCGGGAAACATGAGTGACGAGCCAGCCTCAGGCTCGCCGGGAGCGCCCGCGCCGCTGGTCATCGCGCGCGCCGGCCGGCGCGATTTCACAACGCCGTTGGCCAGTGTCGGCGTCCGATAGCGCACGCCGGTGTAGACCGCGAGCGCGGCCATGGCAACGAGCACGATGCCGATCACGCCGGGCACCCAGCGCGGCATGGCCGGTGTCTCGTCCGGCCGGTGCGGCTCCTCGGTCATTCCGTCTCCGCCGGCTCGATCTCTTCGTCCTCTGTGATTTCAGCCGTGCCTTCGTCGGTGATGACCGTGTCGGCGTCGTCTTCGAGACGGTTGAAGTCCGTTTCGCGCTGTTTCATCAACTGCTGCGCGCGCGCTTCATCCTCGGCGGAAACGTAGACGCGGATGTCGCCCATCGTGCCGAAGTTGACCGGCTCCATGCTGAACCGCACGTTTTCGATCTGCGCCGGAATGTCCTCGGCGTCGAGGAATCCTTTGATGATGCGCGCCTCATCGTCGGTGCCGGTGCTGGCGATCTCGACCCATGTCGTTCCGTCTTCGCCCAGAACCGTCTGAAACGGCTGCTCGGCCACGGGCGCCTTTTTATCGTCCATCGTTCTCTCCTCGACTTTCAGGGTATGAGCGTCAGCGTACCGCTTCGCTCCGTTACGGTTCCGATCGTTGCATAGAACAGGCCGCTCCGCTGCATGCGCGCTTCAAGAGCCGCGTGCTTGTCAGGCGGCACAGCGATCAACAAACCGCCGCTGGTCTGCGCGTCGCACATCAGCATGAACTCGGACTCGGAAACGCGCCTGTCGACGCGTTTTTGGAACGCCTTGAAGTTGCGGACGGTGCCTCCCGGCCGAAACCCGCGCGCCAGATAATCGCGCGCGTCGGGCAGAACCGGTACTGCACTGGCGCGAACCTCCGCTCCTGTTCCTGAGCCGGCACACATCTCGAGGAGATGTCCGATGAGGCCGTAGCCGGTGACGTCCGTCGCCGCACTGACGCCGATCTCGATCATCGCATTGGCCGTATCGCGATTGAGCATCGTCATCCAGTGAATTGCTTCATCGAGTATCGGCGGCGCATGTTGTCCGTCCGGCTTGTGAGTCAACGTGCGGTAGGCGTTGACCAGAATCCCGTTGCCGACTGGCTTCGTCAGGATCAGCACGTCTCCCACTTGGGCGGTCGAGTTGCGGACAATTTTCGCCACGCTCACGACACCGGTCACGGCGAGGCCGTACTTCGGCACGTCGTCGATGATGGTGTGGCCGCCGGCGACAGGGAAGCCTGCCTCGGCCGCCTTTTCCGCGCCGCCTCGCAGGATCTCCCGCAGCACTTCCAATGGAAGAACGCCGGTTGGGAATGCGGCGATGGCAAGCCCCAGAATCGGGGTCGCACCCATCGCATAGATGTCGGAGATGGCGTTCGCGGCCGCGATCGCGCCGAATGTGTAGGGGTCATCGACGATGGGAGTGAAGAAATCCAGCGTCTGCGCAATGGCTATGTCACCGGAGATTCGGACGACTGCCGCGTCGTCATTCGTGCCGTAGCCGACGATGAGATCGCCTAACCCTTCGTCGGAAGGAAGTTGTGCGAGTACCGAGCGAAGGTCATCCTGGCCCAGCTTGCAGGCGCAACCGCCGGCGGATGCGAACGAGGAGAGGAGGGGTGGATTCGGCGGTCGATTGCTCACGGGATCGAATGGTATCGCCCAAAAGCACTAACGGAGCCTTTCGGCTCCGTTGTGGTACATCGCTTTGGTTTGGACTGCTGCGGCCAGTTGGTGGGATTCAAGGAAGCAAAGTGATTAATCGTCCAAAATCGGTCCAATAGTTTAGGAGGGGGCTCGCAGTAGCCACTAGACGCGGGCGAGTGAGAAGGGACCCGCGTGTCGGTCTCGAAGCTGTCGAAACCTGTTTCATCGTGCTCCGGCTTAGTGCACGGGTTCTGCCAAGTCGAATAAGTTGCGGTTTTTGGGCAGTCGGAAGGCCAGTTTCTCTCGCGCGCTCTCGGAAATGGGCTCCGAAAGTCCCTTTGGGCGCTTCGGCAAGTTTTGCGAATGACTCACCGGCCCTTGTAAATTTGACCTTGGACCGGCGGGCAAGATGCCCGCGCTCCCAGCAGATCATTTAAGCCCGTTCAGGTCCGAGAGCAGCTTCTCCAGGTTCAGCCGATAGCCTTCCGCGACTTCGGCCAGCGTCTCGTTCGACGCCGACGAACAGCCGTCGCAGCCGCCGATGTGATACGCGGCGAAGACCCACCGCGCGGCCGGATGCTGCGCCAGCGCGGCGTCGACGGTCATCGAAGATGTGAATCGCGATTCCAAGGCGGCGCAATTCTACGCAGATAGAATGCACGGCGATGAAAATCCAGCTGCTCTTCTTCGCCGTTCTGCGCGACATCGCCGGCCGCAGTGAGAAGGTGATCGATGTCCCCGAGGGAACGCGCGCGGGCGACGTCTGGCGGCGTCTGCGCGATCGGCATCCCGAGCTTCGCGATTACATTCAGCCGCCGATGATCGCCGTCAACGAGAGCTACGTCGGTGCCGAGGAGCTCTTGCGCGACGGCGATGAGCTCGCGTTCATCCCGCCTGTTGCCGGCGGATGACGAGCTACTAACGCAGCCCCTCGGCGACAACGATGGGAGACTTCTTTGCCCGCGGATCAAGCGGCGCATCCAGGCGCGCGGGTCCGCTTCGCCTCAATCGGTCAACTGCTTCATCAGCTCGTTGATCTGATCGTAGACGAGGCGCACCGACGGTTCGACGCTCGTGAGGTGCCCGGCCGACTTGTACAAACGCTCGTCGCGGAGCATGTCAAGGATCATGTCGCTGGCGAAAAGCATGTCCGCCAGTTTGTCGACCACTCGCTCCTGCAGCGGCATCTTGAGGTCGCCGATCACATCTGAGGTTTCGGTGAACATATATCGCACTCTGTCTAGGAGTGATTTATCTCCCGCTATCCCTACCCTCTTTTTCGTAACAATCAGCATTTTTTTTGGATCAGGCGCGCATAGGAGCCAGTTTGGTGAACGTTTTGTTACAGCGGGTAGGGATTCGGCACCCTCACGACTCCTAAGTTTCTAATAGGCTGCGATATCGTTAGACATCTTGCCCGGACCCGACGGCTGAATCCGGTAGCCGGGAACGTCAAATAAAGGAGTATCGACATGCACCGACTGCGCTCGATCATCGCCCTCGCCACACTCTTCGCTTTGCCCGTTTTCGCGGCGACGAAGACGACCAACGACACCCCGCCGACTGCCGTGAAGCGCGGCATGACCCTGCTGAGCGGCAAAGCGATGGCTGCCCACGATCAGTTCCTGGCCAGCGACCTCCTCGAAGGCCGCGGACCCGGGACGCGCGGCGACGAGATCGCGCAGCAGTACATCGCCGCGCAGTTCGAGGCGTACGGCCTCCAGCCCGGCGGCGACGGCGGCACCTACTTCCAGAACGTTCCGCTCCTCGGCATCGCCACAGATCGCGACAAGTCGTCGCTCGCGTTCACGAAGAACGGGACTGCGATCGGTACGCCGTTGAAGTTCGGCGATCAGATCGTCGGCCAGAATCAGACGCAGACCGAGAACGACACCATCGACTCCGATCTCGTCTTCGTCGGCCACGGCGTCGTCGCTCCCGAATACAAATGGGACGATTACAAGTCGCTCGACACGCGCGGCAAGACGCTGGTGATGCTCGTCGACGATCCGCCCGCGAACGCGCAGGAGCCCGATCTCTTCAAAGGCAACGCGCGGACTTACTACGGCCGCTGGACCTACAAGTACGAGATCGGCACATCGAAGAACGCCGCCGGCGTGATCCTGATCCACACCACGCCCTCCGCCGGCTACGGCTGGAATGTCGTCTCGAACTCGTGGGGCAGCGAGAACTCGTTCATGAAGAACAAGCCCGGCGCGCCGGCGCTGAAGTTCGCCGGCTGGATGACGGAGGATGAAGCGAAAGCCGTCTTCGCTGCGGCGGGACAGGATCTGAATGCGCTGACGCAGCAGGCATCGTCGCGCAGCTTCCAGCCGGTGCCGCTCGGGATCAAGCTGACCGGGAGCATCGTCAGCAAGCTGCGTTCGTTCAACACTACCAACGTCGTCGCCAAGCTTCCCGGCAGCGATCCGAAGCTGCGCGACGAAGCGATCCTCTACTCCGCGCATCACGATCACCTCGGCGTCGGACCAGCCGACAAGAGCGGAGACACGATCTACAACGGCGCGCTCGACAACGCCTCCGGCTGCGCGATCCTGCTGGAGATGGCGCGCGTCTGGACGCAGATGCCGGCTCCGAAACGGAGCGTCTACTTCGCCGCTGTGGCGGCCGAGGAGCAGGGGCTGATCGGGTCGGCGTACCTGGCCCAGAATCCGCCGCTTCCATCCGGACGCATCGCCCTCGGCATCAACTACGACATGATCCCGGAGCTTGGCCGCGTTCGCGACGTCAACATGAACGGCATCGAGCGGACGACGTTCTACCCGGCCGCGCAGCGCATCACCAGCGCGCTCGGTCTATCGATCATCCCCGATCCCGAGCCGGAGCAGGGCCACTACTACCGCTCCGATCACTTCAGCTTCGGCAAGGTCGGGATCCCGGCGTTCTCGATCGATCCGGGGCATGACGTCGTCGGCAAGCCGGCCGGTTTCGGCTCGCAGTGGTCGACGGACTTCCGCGCGAATCACTATCACCAGCCCAGCGATCAGTTCGATCCGAACTGGGATTGGTCCGAGGCCGTGCAGATGGGGCAGTTGGGGATTTGGATGGGATGGGAAGCCGCGAACGCCGCCACGATGCCGAACTGGAAGACGGGCGACGAGTTCCGCGCCGCGCGCGATCGCGCCACGGCGGTGGCGAAGTAGGAAACGATTTTCACTCGCGGTCCGTATGCTAGAGTCGAATCAATGACCTGGAGGCAATTCAGCATGAAGAGAAGTACACGTTTGCTCGCCGCCGCGATGCTCATCGCGCTCGTGGCCGCCGGCTGCGGCAAAGAGAAGAAGGAATCGACGGAGCCGGAATCGTTCGCATTCACGATCTATCCCGGTTCGCGGTATCTCGCGCAGCTCACCGATCTGTGGAAGCAGGCCCGCAAGGTCTTGCGTCCGAACGACGACATTCCGCCGATCGCGATCTACGACACCGACGCGCCGATCGATAAGGTCGCGGAGTTTTACGCGCAGTCGTACGGCTACAACAAAGTCGCGCCTGACGCGACCAACAACCTCAGCTCCGCCAAGCCGACCGCCTACTACCGCACGGGCGATCTGCCCAGGGACGTTGCGGCCATCGTTCCGGTCGCGCAGAAGCTGAACGTCAAAGTCGATGTGTCGAAAGCGGTGGGTTCGTATCGCGCCGCGGAGATCGATCCGAAACCGAATCGTCCGCGCATAACGATCCAGCGGCCGTACTTTGACGTCTCGACCTCGCAGAAGGTCGACCGCACGCTGATCATGATGACGCAGTGATGTCCGCGCGGCGCGCGCTGATCGCCGGACTCGGTCTCATCGGAGGATCGATCGGCCTCGCGCTGCGCCGCCGCGGATGGCACGTGGCGTTCTTCGACTCCGATCCCGATCTCGATCCCGGCGAAGCCGCCGACGAGCGCCTGTCGTCGCTCGACGCGGATGCGGATGTCGTGATCCTCGCCACGCCGGTTGACGTCGCCGTACGTCTTCTCGCCGCCGCCCGCGCTCCGCTCGTCACCTCGGTGTGCAGCGTGATGGCGCCTTTTCGCGCTGTCGCTGATGATCGCTTCGTCGCTGGACATCCGCTGGCTGGTTCGGCGAGCCGAGGAATTACCGCTGCACGCGCTGATCTCTTCGAAGGTGCGACGTGGTTTATCGATCGCGACGACGCCACCGTCCGCGAGATCATCGCCGCCTGCGGTGCAAACGCGGAAGTCGTCGACGCGGCAGAACACGATCGCGCGCTCGCGCTGACCAGCCACTTGCCGCAGATTCTCTCGACCGCGCTGGCCGCCTACCTGCACGAGCAGCAGATCGACCTCCGTTTCGCCGGACCGGGCCTGCGAACCTTCCTCCGCCTGGCCGGCAGCGAAGCGTCGGTCTGGACTCCGATCCTCGACGCCAATCGCGAAAACCTGCGTCCGCATGTGGACGCGATCGCGGATATCGTTCACGCAATTGTGGAAGGGGATGCGTCGTCCGCTTTCGGCCAGGCGAACGGTTTCTTCGCGAAACTGTCACGCTGACCCTACTGCTGAGGTCACACGTTTTGCTTCTGGCGCAAGCCGGAGGTTTACGTCGATGAAGTGGATGCGCATTGCTCTCGTTCTCACCTGCATTACCACCGTTCCCGCGATTGCCGCGGACCGTACCTTCGATCTCACCGGATGGGCGGCTTGGGTCGATCCCAACAGCAGCGGCACGTTCAACTCGCCCGCACCGAATCAGCCGTTCAACGTCGATTTCAACGGCAAGCTCGGATACGGAATCGGCGCGAACATTTTTTTCGGAAACCATGTGTCGGCGGCGTTTGACGTTGTGCAGGTGAAACCGGCGACGAACATCCGCACGCGCGCCGTCGGCGGAACGGGATCATTCACCAACGGCCTGCGCATGACGCCACTGACCGGCGTGCTTCAGTGGCATTTCGCGCCCAGCGGCTTCATCGATCCATACATCGGCGCGGGCGGGGCCTATGTCCTGATCGACAGAGCCAATGTCTTCGGCACTCCCAACCTGACGCGAATCGACTTCAAGGATGACGTCGGCCTGGCGCTGAACGGCGGCGTATCGTTCCGCATCTCGCGCATGCTAGCCCTCACGGCGGACGGCAAGTACGTGCCGCTGAAGTCGTCAGCAACGGCCGTCTTCACGAACGGTACGACCACGACCAAGGTGAAGATCAATCCCGTGATTTTTTCGGGCGGTTTGTCGCTGCGCTTTTAAGCTCCGGCGCGCGTCGGGCGAGGATGAGTCGCGGCGCGGACGGCCATCCGCGCCGCCCCTTCGACAGGCGTATGCGCCGGCGGCACGATGCGCGCGCGCGATGCGGCGGCCAGCACCGCGCTGCGCATCGGCGCGAGCAGGGTCTCGCCGGCGTTGAATGCGCCGCCGACATAGGCGACGGGAAAGTCCGTCGACATCAGTCCGAGGCGCTTCGCGACCGCGAGGACCGCCGAGGCCAGCTCGCCGCCGGCGCGCTCGACGATCTCGTGCGCGGGCGCGTCGCCATTTTCGGCGGCATCGATCACGAGCTTGCCGAGGCGGGCGATGTCGTCGGCGTGCGTCGTGGTCGCGTACACGAAGCGGGGAAGGTCGGGCGGCGTCATGTCGTAATCGCGCTTCAGCAACTCCGTCATCAGCGTATCCGGACCTCGGCCATCGAACGCCCGCAGGATCGCCGCCAGTCCGGCGCGGGCGATGGCGAAGCCGCTCCCTTCGTCGCCGACCAGCGGCCCCCATCCGCCCGCGCGCGCTTCGTCGCCGGCTTCGTTTCGTCCCACGCAAACCGAGCCGGTGCCGGCGATGACGACGACGCCCGCGCCAAAGCCGATCGCGCCGCTGAGGGCGATGCGAGCGTCGTTATCGACCGTGAAGTTGCCGCGCGGAAAAAACACGCTGAGCGAGTCGACGACCTCTTGCCGATGTGCGGGATGGTCGGCGCCGGCGATACCGCAGTACGTCCACGCGATCTCGCGGCTGGCCACGTTGGCAGCGACGAGCGCCTTGTTCACGGCGCGTTCAATATTGCGCGCGGCGGTCTCGATGCCGACGCGCAGATGATTCGACGGACCAGCCAGTCCGTCACCGAGCGCGTGGCCGGTATCGTCAATCACCAGCGCTGCCGTTTTCGACGCGCCGCCGTCGACGCCGAGGTAGTACGCCATGCGGAGTAGCCTTTTACCGCAAGTGCGGTGCCTGATGTGCCGGGACTGTTCCTTGCAGAGTTTGCTGCGAAGAGGAGATGTAAATGAAATCGAAACGCATTCTGACGATCGCCGCGCTGGCTGTGATGAGCGTGATCCTGATCGCCGCCGCCGGCTGCAAGATGAGCGGCATGGCCATAACGTCACGCGGTCAGCTTCTGAAACTGAACATCAACCATCCCAAGGATCTCCCCGAGCGCGGCGAAGACAACATCGATATCGTAGTCGGCAGCCGCGGCGTGAACAGCGTCCGCGACATCCTGCTCGACGTCGAGCTTCCGCCGCAATTGATCGTTGAGGACGAGACCCACGAGCGCGGCGTGACGATGACCCACGATCCCGGCTCGAACGTCTATCACTACACCTTCGGCAACCTGCAGCCGGCCGAGGATTCCACGATCCGCTACAAAGTGCGGACGTCATTCGGCACGATGTCCCAGACCGACAGCTTCAAAGCGACAGCGTGGCAGCGCGACCTCCCGGGCGACAAGCTCGTGGAGACGGCGGTGATCAAGCTGCGGCCGTAGGCGATAGGCTCCGCACCATGTCGTCAATTGATCTCGACCAGCAGCCAAACCACGAAATCCACATCCCTCCCAAGCCGCGCGAGGCGCTCGAAGACCGCAAGCTGCTCGATCGTCCCAGCCGGCACGAAGTTCTGCAGAGTGAGTCGTGGCGCGTGCTGCGGATCACGAGCGAGTTCGTGGCCGGCTTCGATCATCTCGCCGAGGTCTATCCGGCCGTGTCGATCTTCGGGTCGGCGCGGACGCAGCTCGCGAATGAGTACTACGACGCGGCAGTCAAGACCGCGGAGCTGATCGGCAAGGCCGGCTTCGCGGTCATCACCGGCGGCGGGCCGGGGATCATGGAGGCGGCGAACAAAGGCGCGCGGCAGGCCGGCGCGCTGTCGATCGGCTGCAACATCGAGTTGCCGTTCGAGCAGAAGGTCAACGCCTACGTCGACAAGGCCATGACCTTTCGCTACTTCTTCGTGCGCAAGACGATGTTCATCAAGTACTCGGAGGCGTTCATCACCTTTCCCGGCGGCTTCGGGACGCTCGACGAGTTGATGGGCGCGCTGACGCTGATTCAGACCAAGAAGATCACCAACTTCCCGGTGATCCTTTACGGCAGCGAGTACTGGGGTGGCCTCATCGACTGGCTGCGCAAATCCGTCCTCGGTGCGAACAACATCACGAAGGAAGACGTCGACAGCCTGCATCTCGTCGACGATCCCGAGCGCGTGCGCGACATCGTCTGCGAGTTCCACGATCAGGCGCTGGTCACGAACAAAGATGAAGACGAGGTGACGCCGCCACGTCCGCGGCACTCGGACTAGCGCTCGCAAGTGGCTCTTCCTTTGCAGTTATTAGGACTGAAAAAGGAGACTCCAAAATGCGTATTCAGCAGACGGATCAAATCCTCAAAGACGCCCGCATCGCGCGGCGCGGCCAGCACGTGCACGAGCAGAACCGCAGCGGGATGTTCCAGCGCGCATGGCAGTCGCTGACCGGCATCTTCAAACGTTCGTAAATCCTGGGAACGCGGGCGTCTCGCCCGCCGTCCCTTCCCTCGCGGGCAGCGCGGCCTACTGCGCCTCGCTCTCTTCCACTTCTTCAGTCGCCGGCATCTGCGTCTGCACGATTACCCAGCGGACGCGGAATCGTTCGGCATCCAGCACTTCAATCGATAAATCGCCGAGTTGAGTCCGATCACCGGGAACGACCTCTCGTCCCAACCTCGCTGCCACGTAGCCACCGATCGTCTCTTCCGCCGGCTCGCCGACATCGACTTTCAGCCGGTCCGCAAGATCCTCGATCAGGTAATCGCCTCGCACCCGATACCGTCCGTTTCCAAGCGGCTCGATCTCCGGCCGCTCGCGGTCGAACTCGTCCTGAATCTGCCCGAACAACTCCTCGGTGATGTTCTCGAGCGACACGATTCCCGAAGCGCCGCCGTACTCGTCGAGCACGCAGGCCATGTGGGTCTTGTGCTCGATGAACTGCGAAAGCAGCGCGTCGACCGTGGAGTTTTCGGGGACGAAGAGTACGTCGCGCTTCAGCTCCATCATCGTCCGCCCCGGTCCGCGGAGTTGCGCGAGGAAGAGGTCCTTGACGTGAATCAGTCCGATGGTCTGATCGAGCGTGCCGTCGCAGAGCGGGTAGCGCGTGTGGCGCGTCGTGCGAATGATTTCGAGATTTTCCTCGATCGATTTCAGCGTCGAGAGAACCGAAACATCCGTACGCGGAACCATGATCTGACGCGCAGTCCGCTTCGAAAACTGGAAGACCCCTTCGATGATCTCGCGGTTCTCTTCGGACAAAATACCGGCCTTCTCCGAGTGCGCGAGGATGAGCCGCAGTTCCTCCTGCGAATGCACCATCTCCGTATCGCTGGCGGGCTTGATTCCGACGAGGCGCAGAACGCGGTTCGTGGTGTGGTTCAGCATCCAGATGATCGGAAACATCAGCACGTAAAACGCGCGGAGCAGATGCGCCGACCAGAGGGCAGTGCCGAGGGTCTTGTCGATGGCCAGGTACTTGGGACCGAGCTCGCCCGCGATGATGTGCAGCGACGAGATCACCACGAAGGCGATCGACGCCGCGATGGTGTGCGCGACGGCGACGCTGTAGACGCCGAAGAACGCCAGCCGCGGCTGAATCAGCGATGCGAATGCCGGCTCGCCAACCCATCCGAGTGCGAGTGACGCCAGCGTGACGCCGAGCTGCGTGGCGGAGAGGTAGCTGTCGAGTTTCTTGATGATGCGCCGCGCCATGCGCGCGCGCGAGCTCCCCTCGGCGGCCATCTCCGCGAGCTGCGTCGGCCGCACTTTGATGATTGCGAATTCAGCAGCGACGAAGAATCCGTTCGCAATGATGAACAGCAAGGCGAGGAGCAAGTACCAGCCAGGCATGCTCACCGAGCGCGAAGGGCCGTCGCGCTACGAGATGGAGGGATGTCCATGGAAGCGCGGGATTGTATCGCGACTGTCCAACTCCGCTACCTCCGCGTCTCCGCGTGAAGCCGTTCTCCTGTGACTTCATCAAGAGTCCGCCAGAAACGCGGATACGACTTCGACACCACCTGCTCGTTCGCGATGGTCACGTTGCCGCGGGCGAGTCCCGCGATGGCGAAGGACATAGCGATGCGGTGATCGTTGTGCGTTTCGATCGTGACGGGATCGGATGACCAGCCGGGTTGAATCAGCAGTGAATCGGGACGCTCGTCGACTGTGACTCCGAGTCGGCGGAGCTCGTACGTAATCGTAGCGAGGCGGTCGGATTCTTTGACGCGCAGGTTGGCGATGTTCACGATCTCGACAGGCGACGACGCCAGCGGCGCGATCGCGGCGAGCGTGGGGACGATGTCGGGCGAGGAGTTGCAATCGAAGCGGCCGCCGCGCAGCTCGTTACCGATGACGGTGATTTCATCGTTGGCGAAGGTCACCTCGCATCCCATCGACTCGAGGATGCCTAGAAACGCCGCGTCGCCCTGCGCGCTGGGATGCGCGAGGCCGCGCACGCGCACCGTGCCTCGTGTTGCCGCGGCGGCGGCGAACCAGTAGGAGGCGGAGGAGTAGTCGCCTTCGACGCGGTAGTCGTCGCGCAGCAGTTTCGACGCGCGCACGTGAACCATGTTTCCGTCGCGCCGAACAATCGCTCCGAACGCGTTCAGAATGGACGCGGTGATGTCGAGGTAGGACGCCGAGGCCAGAGAGGTGAGGCGCAGCGTGATGCCGTCGGGCAGCGTGGCGCCGGCCATCATCAGCGACGACGCGAACTGGCTCGATGTGTGCGCTGCGATGGCGACGTCGAATCCGCCGCGCATCTTTTTCCCGCGAATCCGCAGCGGTGGATACCCTTCGCGATCCACATACTCGACCTCGGCGCCGATCGAGAGCAGCACTTCGACGAGATCGCCGATCGGCCGTTCGTGCATCCGCGCTTCGGCTTCGAGGACGAATCGTCCCGGCGTGAATGCCAGCCAGCCGGTGAGAAAGCGCATGGCGGTGCCGGCATTGCCGACGAAGACGTGGACGTCGTTGGCCGACATGCTGACGCGCGGTCCGATGGTGACGCCGGTTTTGAACGTGCCGTCGATCTGAAATCCGATCGTGCGCAACGCTTCGAGCGCGTAGCGCGTGTCGTCCGCATCGAGGCAGTTCGTAATCGTCGTCGTCCCCTCGGCCATCGCGCCGAGGAGCAGCGCGCGGACGGAGTAGGACTTGGAGGGAGGGGCGGTGACGGTGGCGTCGAGCGGGCCGGTTTTCGGGATGCTCTTCAATCGACCTCCAGAACCAGGCCGTCATATGCGAGCTTGATCCCATCCGGTAGCGTCGCCTCTACGGTTGCGTGATCGACTTCGTGCGTGAGATGGATCAGCCACGTTTCGCGCGCGGCGATCTGCTGCGCGACTGCGACGGCTTCGTCGATGACGAAATGCGTCGGATGACGCGGCGAGATGCGCAGGCCGTCAAGTGCGAGGATTTCGACGCCGTGGAGTAGCTCCATCGTCGAGGATGGGATGCCGTTCGTGTCGGTGATGTAGGCGAAGTTGCCGATGCGAAACCCAAGGATGGTCCAGTCGCCGTGCGCGACGGGGAGGGGAGTGACGGCGATGCCTTCGTGGACGAACGGAGCGTCGATTTCGATGAGGTCTAGCTGCGGTTTGCCGCCGCCGATCTGCGAGTCCGACCAGATGTAGCTGAAGGCGCGGCGGATCGCGGCGGCCGTCATTGGATTCGCGAACGCCTGGATGGCCTCGCGCTGCCGGAAGTTGAATGGGCGTATGTCGTCCAGCCCCATGAGGTGATCGGAGTGCGAGTGCGTGAAGAGAACGAAGTCGAGCCTCGGGATGGGGAACTTGAGAAGTTGCAGGCGGAGATCGGGGCTCGTGTCGATGAGGAAGTGTTTCCCGGCCGCCTCAATCTTCACGGACTGTCGCAGCCGTCTGTTTCTCTCGTCGGTCGAGGTGCAGACGTTACAGGAGCATCCGACTACGGGGACGCCGGTGCTCGTGCCGCTGCCTAAGAAAGTGATGCGCATAAACGTTTTTCACGCGGAGACGCGGGGGCGCGGAGAAAAGCAATCCCCTCCGCGGCTCCGCGACTCCGCGTGATCAAATCGTTACCCATTCGAACGAACCTGAAACCGGATCAATCGCCATCGCTTCCCCCGTCTCGTACCACGGCGGCAGTACCGTGACGGTCGGCGAACCATCCAGAACCAGCTTCTCGTGAAAATGTCCGAAGACCACGTGCGTGAAGCCGGCGCGCGAGCGGCCGAATGCCTGCATCCGCTCGATCGGTAGCCGCGACTTGTGTTTGAAGTTCGAATCCGACAGCCGGTGCTCGATGCTGTCGACGAAGTTCCGCGCCACCTTCTTCGGGATGAACTTCAACGCAAATTTCGATATCGCGTTCTTCGACGCCCAACGCCAGAAGCGGTAGGGGATGTCGCGGTCGTTGATCAAGTCGCCGTGGATGATGAGGTAGTTCTTGTCGCCCGCCGCGACCGCGTACTCCATCGCGATATCGGTCACGCCGTCCTCAACGAATGATCCGTGCAGAAAAAAATCGCGGTTCCCTTCGACGTAGTGGATGGCCACGCCGTTGTCGCGCAGCGCGCGGAAACGGGCGAAGACTTTTTCGACCGACGATGTGTAGAACTTCGGATCGGCGATCAGGTAGTGAAAGAGATCGCCGTTGAGGTAGAGCGCGCGCGGATGCAGCGCCGCGAGGCGGTCGAGCCAGGCGATGATCGGCGCTTCGCTTCCATCGGAGAGTCCGATGTGCGAGTCGCCAATGACGAAAATCTGGCCTGCCGGGATCACGGCGTCAGCTCCTCGAGGACGAGCTTCAACTCGTTGTGGTTTTGTTCGCTGAACGTGCAGAAGACGACGCGCTGCAACGATCGCGCGTGCGGGCGGAAATCGAGCGCCGTCGAGACGAGCACGCGCCAGCAGCGTGCGGGATCGAAGCCAAAGACGGCCGGCACTGGGGGCATCGCCACCGAGGCGATGGCCAGCTCCTCGGCGCGTTTCAGCGCTGCCCAGACCGCGTTGCGCAACTTTGCGTCTTCATCGCCGTCGCCAGAGCGAGGCACGATGGCGTGGATGACGAACTTGCAGAGCACGTTGCCTCCGCTGGTGACGACGGCATGTCCAACCGGCACCGACCCGAATTCCGCGACCGGCTTGCTCGCCGAGGCCGGATTGATGATGGCGTCGACCTTGAGCGAGTTGACGTCGGCGCGAAGGAGCTCGATTTCCATGCGGTTAGAGCGCGGGATTCAGCTTCGCGCGAGGGTCCTCGCCGTATGCGGCGTCGATGGTGTCGGCGGCTTCGAGCACTTCCGTCGCGGCGCTCTTCGGAACCGTGATCGCGACGCGGTAGTAGTGATCGCCAGCGGTCGTTTTTTTCTTCACGCCTTTGCCACGCAGGCGAAAGGTCTGGCCGCCTTGCGTTCCTGCCGGAATGCGCGCGCGCACCGGGCCTTGAATCGTCGGCACTTCGACTTCCGCGCCGCGGATCGCTTCGCCGACTTTGATCGGCAGGTCGATGTAGATGTCGTCGCCGCGGCGTTCGAACAGCGGATGCGGGCGGACGTGAATGAGCACGTTGAGATCGCCGGCCGGTCCGCCGCTGTTGCCGGGCGCGCCTTTGCCGCGCAGACGGATTTTCTGCCCGTCGGCCACGCCCTCGGGGATTTTGACTTTGACGCCTTTGCCGTTGAGGACGAGGTCCATGGTCGTGCCGAGGATGGCGTCGCGGAAATCGATGGTGAGCTCGGCTTCGAGATCGCCGCCGCGTTGCGGGCCTTGTTCGCCGCCGCCGAACAGGTCGGAGAAGATATCGGTGAATCCGCCTGCGCCGGTCGAGCGGCGTCCGGCTCGTGGACGCCCGCCGCCGCCTCCCGTGAACTGCGAGAAGTCGAAGCCGCCGAACGGATTTGCACTACCTGCAAACGGATTTCCGCCCGGACCGCCGCCGCGGAAAGCTTCCTTGCCGAGGCGGTCGTACTGCTCGCGCTTCTCCGTGTCCGACAGCACCGCGTAGGCCTCGGAGACTTCCTTGAACTTGTTCTCGGCCTCTTTGTTGCCCTTGTTCTTGTCGGGATGAAACTTCTTCGCGAGGCCGCGGTAGGCCTTCTTGAGCTCATCGGCGCCAGCGCTCTTCTTCACGCCGAGGATGTCGTAGTAGTCCTTCTCAGCCATGGTTTCAAATGGTCAGACAAAACGTTTTAGCACATGAATTGCTTCGCGAGCCGGTTGGAGAAACAATCACCCACTCATGTACGGAACACTGGCGCGCCGCAACATTCTGACGATGATCCTCGCTGGCGGTATGGGCGAGCGGCTGTACCCGCTGACGCGCGACCGCGCCAAGCCGGCCGTGCCGTTCGGCGGCCGCTACCGGATCATCGACTTCGTCATCAACAACTTCATCAACTCCGGATTTTTCAAGATCAAGGTGATGACGCAGTTCAAATCGAACTCGCTCATCGAGCACATCACGCGCACGTGGCGGCTGGTGCCGGAGATCGGCCAGTACGTCGACATCGTCCCCGCGCAGATGCGCAAAGGTCCGTTCTGGTTCCGCGGCACCGCCGACGCGGTCTTCCAGAATCTCGAGCTGATCTTCGACGAGCAGCCCGAGTTCGTCTGCGTCTTCGGCGGCGATCACATCTACAAAATGGATGTGAATCAGATGCTGCAGGAGCACCTGACGAACGACGCCGACCTCACCATCGCCACGATTCCGGTGCCGGTCGAAGAGGCCCATCACTTCGGCATCGTGGAGGTCGACAGCGACTGGCGCGTGACCGGATTCGTGGAGAAGCCGAAGGAAGGGGCGAAGACCATTCCCGGCCGGCCGGACATGGTGCTGGCCTCGATGGGCAACTACATCTTCAAAGCGAACGTGATGATCGACGTGCTGCAGCGCAACGCCTTGCGCGACGCCGCGCACGACTTCGGCAAGGAGATCATCCCGGCCATGTACCCGCGGATGAAAGTCTTCGCGTACGACTTCGGCCAGAACTACGTACCGGGCGAGGCAGAGCTCAACCGCGGTTACTGGCGCGACGTGGGGACAATCGATTCCTATTTCGCAGCGTCACTCGATCTGGTCGCGGTGACGCCGCTGTTCAATTTGTACAACCAGCAATGGCCGATGGTGTCAGCGCCGCTCAACCTGCCGCCGGCGAAGTTCGTCTTCGCCGACTCGAAGTCGCAACGCATCGGAATCGCCACCGACTCGCTGGTCTCGGACGGAACGATCATTTCCGGAGGCACGATCAACCGCTGCGTTCTCCATCCGCGCGTGCGCATCCATTCGTACACGGACGTCGATGAGTCGATCCTGATGGACGGGGTCGAGATCGGACGCCACTCGAAAATCCGCCGCACGATCATCGACAAGGGCGTGAAGATCCCGCCGGGAACGACGATTGGCTACGACCTGGAAGCGGATCGGCAGCGCTTCACGGTGACCGACAGCGGGATCGTGGTGGTGCCGAAGGGGGCGGTGATCGCGGAGGGCGTGCTGGCGTAGCGGTTGCGGTATCTTCCGCATCCAATGACCGTGACCTCAACCAAGCTCCGCACCGACGGCCGCGCCTCCGATGAGATGCGCCGCGTCCTCATCACGCCTCACTTCAGCAAGCACGCGGAGGGCTCGGCGCTGATCGAGGTCGGCGACACGCGCGTAATTTGCACCGCATCCATCCAGGAGAAAGTTCCGCCGTTTCTCTACCGCACCGGCAAGGGTTGGGTGACCGCGGAGTACGGCATGCTGCCGCGCGCAACGACCGAGCGCACCGACCGCGAGGCCGCGCGCGGAAAGCAGGGCGGACGGACGATGGAAATTCAGCGCCTGATCGGCCGTTCCCTTCGCGCCGCCGTCAATACGGAGTTCCTCGGCGAGCGGACGATCTGGCTCGACTGCGATGTGATCCAGGCCGACGGCGGCACGCGCACCGCCTCCATCACCGGTTCTTTCGTCGCCCTCGCGCTCGCCCTCGGCCGCCTCTATCTCGACGGCAAAATCGTGACGTGGCCAATCAGCTCCTTCGTCGCCGCAGTCTCCGTCGGCATCATCAACGGCAGTCCCGCGCTCGACCTCAACTACGAGGAAGACTCGAAAGCCGGCGTGGACATGAACATCGTGGCCACAGACAAAGGCCGCTTCGTCGAGCTGCAAGGCACTGCCGAAGGCGCGACCTTCAGCGAAGACGAAATGACGGCGATGCTGGGACTGGCCAAGTCAGGAATCGCATCGCTCGTGGAAAAGCAGCGCGAAGTGCTCGCGCCCACGCTGACGCGCGTCGACGCAATGTCGCGCGACCGGCTGAACAAGAAGTTCAAGTAGCCGGTACGGCCGGCGGTATCAGCTCTGGCGTAGATAGGGCTCAGGATTGCGCTGCTGGTCCACCGAGGCGCGGTCGGGATTTGGGAGCGGCGGCGGCTCGTCGATTGGGAGTTGCAGTGGCAGTTCGATCGGCATCGCCTCGGGATAACCGCGTCGTCGAAATTCAGGAGGGAGGTCATGATCAGTCATGATCGGCACCTTTCTTTGTGCGGCTTCTGATGGAGCAGGTTTTGCGCCACGTGAATGCTTGAACGTAAGCGCCGTCAATGCTTGACGGAACGGTGTCGAGGAGGTTGATCCGGGGCCGTGCCCTGGATCACGATTGCGCCCGGCACCGCGTTGCCAACCCCGCACTTCGCGCCGTGGACGTAATAGAAGGTCTGGTTTCCGGAAGGCTGCGTCAACGTTCGCGTGAAGGTGTGGCGGTAGGTCGCCGGAAACGGATCGGGCAGCGTCGGAAACAACGTCCGGCGGCGGCTTTGAAACTGCGCCGTCCATTGCGCCATCGTCCGTCCCGATCCCGACGGATCGATGATCCCGTTTGGTTGCTTCACCGCTTCCCAGAATCGCTCTTCGTAGATTTCGACGAACACCGCCTGCGAATTGATCAACGCGTTCTGGAACGCGGAATCGGTGTCGGCGACGTTCGACACCTTCGCCGCATTCGTAGTCTGGAATCCGGTGACCTGCCCCTCGCGGCCTTCCTGCACTACCCAGCGGTTCGGACATCCCGGACCGCTGAGGTTCGACGCGCATGTGTCGATCTGCTTCGTTTGCAGCCCATTGTGCTGCACGACAAAACGCTGCCCGAAGGTGGCCTGTCCGTTATCGATGATCGTCTGCGTCTGTTCCACGCCGCCCGGCAGCGCACCGCCGGACGAGGTGCCGTCGCTTTTCTCGTAGCCGCCGCTGTTGTTGATGAGAGGAAACCCATCCTGAATCAGTGCGTAGCTGATCGACTTGCCTGGAAACTCCTGCGCAAGCAGCGCCGTCTGCGCCTGATAAAACGCGTAGAGCCCCGCGGGCGTGTAGCCGTTCTGCGCGAACAGCTGCGTATTGCAGACGCATCCCGGATCGCAGCGCTTCGGCAGCCGGTTTTCATGCGTGAAGAGGTTCGCGCCCGACGGTTTGATGTAGGTCAGCGCGCGATACCAATCCGCTCGCGACCTGATGTGCGCCGCCACCTTGCGCAACAGATCGAAGTATCGATTCTGATACGCGATCTCGGTCGGATTGCCGAGCGTCATCTTAGTGCCGCATCCAGTATCGTCGGATCCGTTGTCCTGCAGCGCCAGCGGCGTGACGCCATTGGTGAAAAGCCACGACGGCGTGCCGTCGTCGCCGGCCTTGATGGCCAGGCTGTAGATCTTGCCGTTCTTCACGGCCTTGTTCAGTTCACGATCGAGCACCGTGAAATTGAAATTGGCGTCGGCCGTTCCGGGCGCCGTCTGCACATCGCTCCACAGCAGGCGAATGAATACGCCCGTCAGACTCGGATCCTGCCACGTGGCGTCCATCGTTGCGCCCGACAACCCCTTCGCGCAAAGCATCTCCGCTGCCACGGTCGCTCTCGGCAATCCGCCGTTCGAGCAGACGGTGCGCGTAGGCTCCACGACAAATCCGGCATCGAGAGGACTGAGCGCGTAGATCCCCGACGCCGCCTGCGGCATCGGTCCGGTGAGATCGTTCGGATCGGTCGCCGAGTACGCCTTGACCGCGGAACAGAAGCCGGACGACACGCCGTCCCAATTGATCGCGATGATCGAGTCTCCGGGACCGTTCAGCATCCACTCGACCGTGTCGCCGCTCTTGATGACGGTCGTCGCTGGGGAGAACGACCCGTCAGCATTCACCTTCACCGTGTACGTCGCGGCCGGAAGGAACGCCGCAAGGAGACAGGAAGCGACTGCCACGATGAAAATACGATTCTTCATTCGAGACCTACCGCAGAGAATTGTTAGCGACGAAAGATGATAACCGGAGGTTGACGCTCTCGCTGAAATCCACTGCGCTGCTGTAACCTCGGAATCAACGCCTCCGCTGTTTAGAGATTCTTCGAATGAACGCGAGCGATTACATCGTCTTCGTCGATGAAAGTGGCGACCACGGGCTCGAAACAATCGATCCGCAGTTTCCAGTGTTCGTCCTGGCTTTCTGCATCCTCGAAAAGAGTGCCTACTCGCGCCTCATCCTTCCGATGATCACGGAATTCAAGTTCGCCCACTTCGGCTACATTCATGAATCCTGCGCAAACGAACCGCGCATATTCAGTGATCGAGAAGAAACTCGATCGGAGTGCGTCGGGATCTGTCTTCGGGTGGGGTCTGAAAGTCTTTCCCTGACGAAAAACAAAAGGCCCCGGCGCATCCGCCGAGGCCCTTTGTCGACCGGGAATCCCCAATCCTTGTAGTGCTCGAACGGAGTGTCCCTCGGGTGATTCCCAGAGTCAATCGTCGCAGATGCGAGGCGCTGTCACTGCGTTGCCTGGGTGAAAACAACCGTCTGGATTCCAGACGGTTGCGCGATTTCTGAAGGCCATAACGCAGTCACCAGCTGGCGTCACGCGATTCGATTCAGAGAGTTACGCGTACTCAGCAACTGGCACCTCGGACGCTCTTATCAGGGTCATGATCGACCAATCTGAAAGCGAACCGCCGTCGTGATCACGCGACTGACCTTCTTCTTCCTACTCGCTGCGGTCACTGTCAGTGCGTTCGCTCAGGAGACTCCGACGCCTCTCGACGATCTGCTCAACGCGCGCATCAACGCCGCCGCGAAGTACGACCAGCCGGTGCGCGACGTGCCGGCGTCCGTCACGATCATTACCGCCGAGGAGATCGAGAGGTATGGATTCGAAACGCTGGCGGACGCGCTGCGCAGCATTCGCGGGCTCTACACCTCATACGACCGCAACTACGTCAGTCTCGGCGTGCGCGGGTTTTCGCGCCTGACCGACTACAACAACCGGGTGCTCGTCCTCATCGACGGCCATCCGACCAATGAGCCGGTATTCGGGTCTGCCGGCGTTGGCACCGACCTCGTGCTCGATCCCTCCGCCATCGAACGCATCGAGTTCGTGCGCGGTCCGAGCTCCGTGATGTACGGCACCGGCGCGATGTTCGGTGTGGTGAATGTGGTCATGAAACGCGGCGACGGAACGGTGGATGCGTCGGCCACTGCGCGTACCGGCAGCGCCGGATTTCACTCCGCCTCCGCAAGCACCACGACCTCGATCGGAAGCACCAACATCGCCCTCTCCGGCTTGTGGCAATCGAAAGCGGGCACGGATCTCTACTTTCCGGAGTTCGCCACCGGCGGCAGCGACGGCATCGCCCGAGGACGCGATTACGACCGCTCGGGCGGCGTCATGGCTCACATCACGAACGGTGGATTCGAGGCCACGCTTCACTACGGCGTTCGCACCAAAGGCGTTCCGGACGCGTCGTACGGTTCGAATTTCAACGAGGACGAATGGACGATTGACCGCCGCAAGTTCATCGATCTCTCCTACGAGCGCGCCCTGACACCGCGGCTGCGGATGGCGGTTCGTTCGTATTGGGACCGCTACGACTACGACGGCCGTTATCCGACCTCGCCCGTGTTGCGCGATAACTCCCTCGGCGAGAAATTCGCGCTGGAGACGCGGCTGGCCTGGGACGTCCGCTCCAACGACCGGATGACCTTCGGAATCGAGGCGACCAACGCCACCCAAGCCGAATACCGCTACTGGGGCGATGGAGATCTGAGCCTGCGCGGTCCGTTCAAGACCATCGCCGGCTACGTTCAGAACGAATATCAGCCGGCAACGAATCTGTCGGTGACCGCCGGCCTGCGCGTGGAGCACAACTCGGCTGTCGGCAGCTGGTTCAATCCACGCGTCGCGGTCGTATTCGATCCTTCCAAATCGACGACCATCAAGCTCCTCTACGGCCAGGCGTATCGTGCTCCCGACGTTTATGAGCTCGAGGCGTTCGGACGAGGCGTCAGCAATGATCTCAGGCCGGAAAAGGTCCAAACCGCCGAGCTCGTCGTCGAGCAGAAGCTGAGCAACTCGTTCGCTTTGTTCGGATCGATCTTCGCAAACAAAGCGGAAGGGCTCATCGACGTCGTGGGCTCCGACGGGGTGACGGAGCAATACCAGAACGACCCCCAGGCGCAACACGCAAACGGCGCGGAGGTTCAGATCGACTACCGCGCACCGTCGGGCCTCTGGGCGTATGCATCGTGGTCGCTTGTCCGCGTGCATGATGACGATGTCCTGGAGGTCATCGCGAACGTCCCTCAACATCTCCTCCGATTCGGTGCGTCGACGAACCCGGCGGCGCGGCTGCACGGAGGGATCGATCTGAACTATGAAACGTCGCGGATGACGACCGACGGCGGACGTACGTCTCCGTTCCTGGTCGCCAACGCGACGTCCTCATTCGCGTTGACGAACCATCTTCGCGCCGGACTGACGGTGCGCAACCTCCTCGATCGCCGCTATTCGAATCCCGTAGGCACTGAGTTCCGCTCTTCCTCGATGCAGCAGGACGGCCGAACCGTCGAAGTGATGCTCCATGTGACCAAATGACGCGTTCCGTTCAAGTTCGATTCGCGAGTGCTGCGGCAATCCTGCTGATGGCATTCATGGCCTTGCCGGCCGCCGCCGTCGAACCGGCGGTGCCGCCGCAGGTGCAAGCGGCGATCATCGCGAAGCTCTGGCAGTTCGACCGCAACTTCGTTCACCGCGATTCGCTCACGCTGGCCGTGCTCTTCCAATCGAAGTACCGGACTTCGTTCGTCACCGCGCACGATCTCTGTCACGAATTCGAGGCCGCGCATCTGCCCGTTCGCTGTGTGCTCATCGACATCTCCGACGGTGCCGTTCCGCCTGACCAGCAGGTTCCTCAAGGCGTCGATGCCGCGTACATCGCGCCGCTGCGCGCCGTGAATATCGAAGCGCTCTTCATCGCCCTGCGGCTGCGGCGAATCCGCACGGTGACCGCCGTGAATGACTACGTCCTCGCCGGCTCCGCCGTCGGCCTCGCGTTGCGCGGCGATCATGCGGAGATCGTCGTCAACCTCCCAGCCGCCCGCGCCGAAGGTGCCGACTTCAGCTCGCAACTGCTGAAGCTCGCGCGAATCGTGGAGTAGGAACGTGGCTACAGCGCGACGTCCAGAGGCTTCTCGCCCATCGAACTAACGTTGAGAACCGAGAACCCGAGCACGTTGCCGGCGGCGTCGACCTTCTGCATGACCTGGTCATTGTCGGTCGCCTGAAAGTAGCCAGGCTTCTGCTCGAAGATGACTTCGAGATAGTCGCCCTCACCGTCGTACCAAATCTTCACGTGCCGCGGTTCGGCCATAGGGTGCATAGCTTAGACGACATCCAGGCGGACCGTCGTCTACTCGGCGCAGCGCCTGTTCCGTGCGTGTACCAACACTGCGAGCAGATTGAAGCCGATCGAGAGGCCCATCAGCATGCCGCGCGCGAAGTCGATGGAGTCCGCGTTCATCTTCGTCGTCACGTGGATGAACGTTGGCAGGCTCGCAATTACCAGGCAGGTCATCCCGATCATCATCAGCATGCGGGGTTTGTTCGACAGTCGATTTCTCAAGTTCATGGAAAGGCTCCTTCTGTAAAGTTAGCTTGTCCGGTGAACACTGTCAAGCTGACTTGTCTTCCCGCCGCAGACGGTAAGCTTCGCGAATGAAACTCCGGCTATCGCTCCTCGTCGTCGTCTGCCTGCTTGCCGTTTCCGCGAGCGCAGCGGATGAGGTCGCCCGGCTTCATGCGCTGTTCGATCGCGCGTGGGAAACCCAGCTTCGCGAAAATCCTCTCTTCGCGACCTCGGTCGGTCGGCACGAATACGACGACCGCATGCCGTCGGTGACGATGGCCGATCTCGAACGCCGCGACGCGCACACGAAGGCCGCTCTCGCCGAGCTCGCGGCGATCGATCGCGCGAAGCTGCCGCCGGCGGAAGTCGTCAACTACGACATCTTCAAACAGCGGCTCGAGGACTCATCCGCTTCGTTCGAGCTCGGCGATTACCAGGTCCCGTTCAATGCCGACTCCGGATTCCACTCCGGCTTCTCGCGCCTGCCGAAAGACGTCCCGCTGGCGACCGTGAAGGATTACGAGAACTACATCAGTCGCCTCAACGCGTGGCCGCGCTACGTTCGCGAAGAGATCGCGCTGATGCGCATCGGCATCAAGCGCGGCATGACCATTCCGCGTGCGACGCTGGAGGGTTACGACTCCACGATCACCGCGCACATCGTCGACGATCCGGAGAAGAGCGTTTTCTGGGCGCCGTTCGCAAAGTTCCCCTCCTCGGTGCCCGAATCCGAGCGCGCGCGCCTGCAGGCCGAGGGGCGCGCGGCGGTGATGGACGGAGCGGTGGTCGGATACCGCGAGTTTCTCGACTTCTTCCGCAACGAATATCTGCCGAACGCACGCACGACGCTCGGCGCGTCGGAACTGCCGAACGGCCGCGCGTACTACGCGCTGAAAATCCGTGAGTTCACCACGCTCAATCTCACTCCCGAGGAGATTCACAAGATCGGATTGAGCGAGGTCGAGCGGATTTCCGGCGACATGGACGTGGTGATGAAGCAGGCCGGATTCAACGGCGACTTCGCGGCATTCCTCGTCTTCCTCCGCACCGATCCGCGCTTCTACGCGAAGACACCCGAGGAGCTGCTGTCGCGCGCGTCGCGGATCGCGAAGCGCATCGACGGCAAGCTGCCGTCGCTTTTCAAAACGCTTCCGCGCTTGCCGTACACCGTCGAGCCGGTGCCGGACGACATCGCGCCGAAGTACACGAGCGGCCGTTACGTCGGTCCGGCGCAGGGGAGCACGCAGCCCGGCATCTATTGGGTCAACACATACATGCTCGAAAGCCGGCCGCTCTACAACCTCGAGGCGCTCACGCTGCACGAGGCCGTGCCCGGCCATCATCTGCAGATTTCGCTCGCGCGTGAGCTCGGCGACCTGCCGAACTTCCGCCGCTACTCCTACATCTCCGCGTTCGGCGAAGGGTGGGGCTTGTACTGCGAATGGCTCGGTATCGAAGCGGGCATCTACCAGGATCCGTATTCGAACTTCGGCCGGCTGACGTACGAGATGTGGCGCGCCTGCCGCCTCGTCGTCGATACCGGCATCCATTCGATGGGGTGGACGCGTAAACAGGCCATCGACTACCTCGCCACGCGCACCGCTCTTCCGTTGCACGAGGTGGAGACGGAAGTCGACCGCTACATCTCCTGGCCCGGTCAGGCGCTCGCGTACAAACTCGGCGAGCTGAAAATCAAAGAGCTCCGCAAACGCGCCGAGGGAGCGCTCGGGACTCGGTTCGACGTGAGAGAGTTCCACGAGGTCGTCCTCGGCAGCGGCGCGGTGCCGCTGAGCGTCCTCGAATCGAATGTTGACCGCTGGATCGACACGCAAAGGAAAACGCAATGAAGAGAATGCTCGCGGCAATAACGTTCCTGTTCCTGGCCGGCTGCGCGTCATCGCCGTCACCGAACCTCGTCTTCCTCGGCAGCGGCATCGAGCTGCAGTCAGTTCCCGGCCACCCGTCCACGCGTTCCTGGTCGAGCCGGCCGGGAGCCCTTGCCGACTACCATTCGTTTCTCTTTGACCCGGTCGTCGTGTCTCTCGGCAAAGCCGCGCCAGAGTACGAGTCAAGCGCCGACGAGTCGAAGATTCTCAGCGAGCATCTGCGTACGGCATTCACCGAAGAACTGACGCGCGGCGGCTACACGGTCGTCGACAAACCGGGCGCCGGCGTGCTGCGTGTGCGCGCCGCGATCACGGAGCTCGTTCCCGTCCATCCCGAGAAGAACCTCGGCGCGAAAGCGATTGGCAGCTTCATCCCCGGCGGCATTCTCCTGCCCACGATCGACATCGGACAGGCGGCCATCGAAGTCGACATGCGTGACAGCAATACCAACGCACGCGTGGCAGCGTTCGCCGACCGGAAACGGGGCCGCAAGTACTTCGGCGGATTGAATTCGTATCGCCGGTGGGGCGATGTCGAATCCGCTTTCCACGCCTGGGCTCGCGATTTCCGCGTACAGCTCGACCAGGTCCAAAAGCGGAAGTGACGCATGCTAAGGTAGCCAAACACATCAACGAAGGAGCCGATTCATGATCAAAAAGAAAGACGTACAGAAGACCGCGAAGAAGGTCGGCAAAGCAGTAGCCAAGGCGAGTGAAGACGCTTACGACGCCGTTGCGAAAGCCGCCAAACCGAAGATAAAGGCGCTCAAGAAAGCCGCCGCGCCGAAAGTCAAAGAGGCGCGCAAAGCGATCGACAAGCAGGTCGCCAAAGGCGTGAAGGGCGCGAAGTCGATGGCCAAGGACGCGCTCAACTCCACCGCCAAAGGCCTGCAAAAGGCCGCGAAAAAGATCTGATGATTCCGAGTTGCCGGACGCCCCGTCCGGCAACTCTCCTCCCTCGCACTGACCGCCGATGAACACTCGACGCGCAACCGCGCTGCTCGGCGGCATCTCGCTGGTCTCAGTCATTGCGCGATTGCTCCAGCTGCAGGGGCTCCATCCGCTGGTCTGGGATGAGATCGAATTCTTCCGCGCCACCGACTGGGTGCGGCGCGGGCTCGTTCCGTATCGCGATTTCTGGGAGCATCACACGCCGCTGCAGTGGTTCCTCTTCGCGCCGGTCGCAGAATTGACGAACAGCACCGGCGTGAGCGCGATCCTGCTGATGCGTTGGGCGCAACTGCCGCTCTGGATTCTTACGTTCATCCTACTGCGCGGCTGGATGCGCCGTGCCGGCATCTCGGCATTCGCGGCATGGACGGCGATGACTCTGGTGCTCTGCAGCACGCTGTTCATGCTGCCCGCGGTCGAGTACCGCGTGGACGTCCTCGGATGCGTCATTTACATCGCCGCGCTCTTTTTCCTCCAGCGAATCGGAGATTCGGGGGTCGGGGGTCGGGGGTCGGAACGCTCATCGGCATCGGCAATTGCTCCGACACCCGACACCCGACCCCCGACTCCCAGCGGTCCGAAGTTCGCGTTCCTCGGCGGCGCGATGCTCTGCCTGGCCGGACTGGCCAACCTGCGACTCGGGCCGCTGGCCGTGCTCACGCTGCTGCTCGTGCGCGTCGTGCGCACGCGCGACCGCGCCTGGGGCGGCAACGCCCGCGGGAACTGGTGTTTCGCCGGTGCTGCGGCGGTATTCGCGGCTGCGTGCGCGTACTTTGCGGCGACGCATTCCGCGCGCATCGCGTGGCAGCGGTTGTGGAGCGACAACTTTCTGGCCGATCGATTCGCGCAGGCGCCGGTCGATTGGATGTTCGCGCACCGTTTCGCCGTAGCGTTCGGAGTCCGCCTCGTCGATTCCGCTCCGAATTTTCAACTCTCCGCCGTCGATCCCGGCGGTATCGCCATCCTGGTGATCGGCGGCATCGGCGTCGTGCGCGCACTGCGCCGCGGATTCCGTGCGCCCGGCGACGACTTCTTCCTCGCGTTTCTGCAGGTCGCCAATCTCCTCTTCATCGCCGCGATGAAGTACGTCTTCAACTACCACCTCGAGATCGCCGTCCTGCTGATGGCGCCGCTCGTCGCCATCGAGATCGATCGATTTGCGACTTCCGACTCACGCCGCCGCGCGCTGATCGCGCTCGTCGTGATCGCCGCGGCCGTCAACATCGCCGCCGCCGTTCTCCGCGGGAAGGAGAGCGACACCGTCTACGAAGACTTCGTCATGCGCGAGACCGATCGCCGCACGCCGCCCGGCTCGAAAGTCTTCGACAGCGTCGGCTGGCCGCTGCACCGCGACCCCGCGTACCGCTACTGGTTCCTGCGCGCGAACGTCTTCGTGATGGAGGAGCACAAACTCTTCGAGCCGTACACGATCGCTGATCTTGTTCGAAATCCACCGGCCGCCGTGATCGCCGACTACGACGTCCGCAAATGGCTCGCGTCGCATCGTCCGTTCGGCGAATTCATCGTCACGCACTACCTCCCGCTCTGGCGCGAAATCTGGCTGCCCGGAATGTCCGCGCGCGTCACGCCGCTCGCGCCGGCCGCAAGGTGGAGCGTGCTCGCGGACGGAACCTACGACGTTTACGCGTCGACGAACCTCGCTGCGCATCCGTGGTACCGCCAGCCTCTCGATTTCGAACGCCCGCTCTGGCGCGGCGTCGGGCCGCCAACGTCCGCCGATCGCGGCGCGCGCATCGACTGGTTCGTCGACGGCGCTCCCGTTTCCGTAGCGACCACTCTCACGCTCCGCCGCGGACAACGCCTCGACGCGATCTCGCGCGAGCCGCTGCCGGCCGGCATCATGCTCATCAACGCACGCAATGATGCCGCTTTCTGTCAGCCGCCGCGCGGCACCACGCTCGAAGCCTCCGATCCGCCGCGATGGCATCTCCCAGACCTCGGTGCGCTGCTCCAACTGGCGCGCGGAACCGATGCGATCGCGCCGCGCAGCCCGTGCCGCCGCTGAGTGAGAGGCTGCAATCTCCTGCTCAGGCACGGCACTTCGCCAAAGCACAGACAAGAGTGTCTTTGCCGTCTGTGTCACACCGGCTAGACGCGACGTCACACACCGTGTGACGCGACGTTACACACCGTGTGACGCGACGTAACACACCGTGTGACGCGACGTAACACACCGTGTGACGCGACGTAACACACCGTGTGACGCGACGTTACACACCGTGTGACGCGACGTTACACACCGTGTGACGCGACGTTACACACCGTGTGACGCGACGTCACACGCCGTGTTACGCGACGTCACACACCGTGTTACGCGACGTCACACGCCGTGTTACGCGACGTCACACACCCTGTGACGCGACGCCCGCACCGCGGGACGCGACGTCACACACCGTGTTACGCGACGCCCGCACCGCGGGACGCGACGTCCCACACCGTGTTACGCGACGTTTCGCACCGTGTAACCCGCTGTCTTGCAGTGCGTTACGGCCCATTCAGTCCACCACCACTCCCTCCAGGCCGCTCAACTCTCACTCCGTCTGGACAGCATCTGAGAGGGTCGATCGTACTTTCCTGTCAAATATGGCTCGCAACCGATATTTTCTCACCCAATCAGGACAGCTGTGGACACAGACACTCTTGTTTGTCTGGTGAGCTTGGGACGTCCTGAGAAGTCGACACCTACCCGCCGCGGCTACAATACACGGCCCTTATGACTCATCGCTCCATCGGCATTCTCGGCGGCGGGATCTCCGGCATCGCCCTCGCGTCATTCCTTGGCGACGACGTCGAAGTCGTCGAACGCCGCCATAGCATCGGCGGCCTGTGCGGGACCATCGTCGAAGACGGCTTCACCTTCGACGCCGCCGGCCCGCACATCATGTTCAGCAAGAACAAAGAGGTGCTGAACCTGATGGTGGAGACGCTCGGCGAGAACGTGCACCAGCGCCGCCGCGAGAACAAGATCTGGTTCAAGGGCCGCCTCGTGAAGTACCCGTTCGAAAACGATCTTGCGTCGCTGCCGCCGCAGGACAACTTCGATTGCATCCATGGCTACATCGTCAATCCGCATTCTGACGACACGCCGTCGAATCTCGCCGAGTGGTCGTACAAAACATTTGGCGCCGGCATCTCCGAGAAGTACTTCATCCCGTACAACGAGAAGATCTGGAACTATCCCGCCACGAAGCTGGGCCTTGAATTCGTCGAGCGCATCCCGAAGCCGCCGATGGAGGATGTGCTCAAGTCGGCGATCGGGATTTCGACCGAAGGCTATCTGCACCAACTGCACTTCTACTACCCGATTGAAGGCGGATACGAATCGCTCGTCCACGCATTCGCGAAGAACGTTCGCGGCGACATCCGCACGAACTGGCGCGTGGCCTCAGTAGCTCGCGACGGACGACGCTGGCGCGTGACCTCGGCCGACGGCGAGGAGCGCACGTACGACACGCTCATCTCCACGCTGCCGATTCACGAGCTGCTGAAAATCTGGACGGATGCGCCCGCTGACGTTCACAACCTCGTGGCCACGCTGCGCTACAACTCGCTGATCAACGTCCTGATCGGCTGCAACGAAGACCGCGGCTATCCCTACACCGCGCTCTACGTTCCGGATCCGAATCTTCTCTTTCACCGCCTCTCATTTCCCAAAGCATTCAGCGAACACTGCGTGCCGGCAGGATCGTCGTCGGTCATGGCCGAGATCACCACCAACGAAGGGGGCGACGGCGTTTGGGAGATGACTGACGAGGCCATCATCGACCGCACCATCCGCGAACTGGAGATGACCGGCCTCGTCGATCCGGCCACGATCGTCTACCGCAAAGCGATCCGCTTCCTCTACGGTTATCCGGTCTACGACCTCGACTACCGCGCCAACGTCACCGCGATGCGCGACGCCGTCGCCGCCACCGGCCTTCATCTCCTCGGCCGCTTCGCGCAGTTCGACTACATCAATAGCGATGTGTGCATCGAGAGGGCGCTGGTTCTGGCCAAGCAGTTGGCGACCTAATGTACGAATCGTCGAACTATCAGTACTTCGAGGATGTGAACTGGGGCTTGCTCCGTCTCTGGGGCGGACGCAAGGACCTCGATGTGCTCGACGTCGGCTGCGGATTCGCGACCACGTCGCAGCACATCGAGAAGCGCGGCAATCGCGTCACCGGAATCGAGTCGAGTGCGGAGGCGGTAGCCGTCGCCCGCATGCGCGTGAGCGAAGTCATTCACGCCGATCTGCAGAACCATCCCCTCGCCGGCCGCCGATTCGACGTCATCATCTTCGCGGACGTCCTCGAACATCTCCCCTGGCCGATCGGCGTCCTGCGCAGCTACCTCGGTCTGCTCAAGGACGGCGGCAGCGTCATCGTCTCGCTGCCGAACGTCGGCCTCTGGTCCGTGCGCCTCAGCCTGCTTCTCGGCCGTTTCCGCTACGAAGAAACCGGCGTCCTCGATCGCACCCATCTCCGCTTCTTCACGCGCCGCACCGCCCGCGAGATGATCGAATCGACCGGACTGGAAATCATCCGCCGCACATACAATCCCGGCCTCGTGCGCCCCTTCGTTCCACTCGCAAAAAAACTCCTCGGCGGCGGCACGAGCGACTCGCACGATCCGTCATCGCTGCTCGAATCGCGCCCGTACAAGCTCTACCTCAAAACGATCTACCCCATCGAACGCATCGTTGCCTCGTGCTGGCCGGGCGCGCTCGCGTTCCAGATGATTTTCGAAGCTCGGAAGGCGCTGGATTAGTAGATTAGTCGATCAGTAGATTAGTGGCATTCAATGTAAACCACTGACCACTGACCACTGACCACTGACCACTGACCACTGACCACTGACCACTGACCACTGACCACTGACCACTGACCACTGACCACTGACCACTGACCACTGACCACTGACCACTGACCACTGACCACTAATCCACTACACATGAAACTCACCATCTCCATGATCACGCTCAACGAGGAGCGGGCCGTTGCGAAGGTCGTCGGCGACATCCGCGGTGTCGTGCCGGACGCGGAGATCTTCCTCGTCGACTCGAGCAAGGACCGCACCGCGGAAATCGCCACGGAGCTCGGCTGCCGCGTCTTCAAGCAGTTTCCGCCGAAGGGCTACGGACCTGCGATGGACCGCGCCGTCCGCGATGCCGCGGGCGACATCGTCATCACGCTGGATTGCGACGATACGTATCCGGTCGAAACGATCCCTACGATGGTCGCGCTCATCGATGAAGGCTATGACCTCGTCAACGCCACTCGCCTGGCCAAACGGCCGAAGGCGATGCCGTTCGCGAACTACCTCGCCAACCGCATCTTCGCCTGGACCGCGCGGCTGTTCCACGGCATCCGCACCACCGACGTTCACAGCGGCATGCGCGCGTATCGCAAATCGATGCTGGAGAAGGTCACGTGGGATCCGAACGGCCCCGCGCTGCCGGTGGACATGCTCGTGATTCCGTTTCGAATGGGCTACCGCGTCGCCGAGATTCCGATCGAATACCGCGACCGCATCGGCGCGTCGACGTTGCAGCGATGGAACTCAACGGTGTGGACATTCAAACGCTTGTGGCGCGCGCGTAGGGTAAAGCGGCGGAGCTAAGACCATGCCGGTGACGGTAGCGATCCTCGCCGGCGGCTTCGGCACGCGCCTCGGCTCGCTGGCGCAAGGCCTCCCCAAGCCGATGATCCCGATCAACGGCCGGCCGTACCTGGAACGCGTCATCGACTCGTTCGTCCGTTGCGGACTGCGCGACATCGTCCTGCTGACGGGATATCGCGCCGAGGTCATCGAAGAGCATTTCGGGGATGGGAAACGGTTCGGCGCAAACATCACCTACAGCCGCGAGACTGAGCCCCTCGGCACGGGAGGCGCCATCCGCGAGGCGCGCGCTCTGCTCGGCGAAACGTTCGTGATGACCTACGGCGATGTGTTGCGCTACTTCGACTACGACCGCTTCGTCGCCGCGCACGACGAACCATGCGTGGCCGTCTATCCGCGTCGGACGATCGGAAACGTGGATGTCGACGGCGATCGCGTCATCCGTTTCGACAAACAGGCGCCTGAGCTGCCGTTCATCGACGCCGGCTTTTCGCTGATGCCGTCCAGCGTCATCGACCTGCTGCCGCTGTCCGGTCCCTGCTCGTTCGAGGAGTCGATCTTCCCGCGGCTGGCCGCCGATCGCCGGCTCGCGTGCGAAATCGTCGATCACGGTTTCTTCGACATCGGAACGCCGGAAGAGCTCGCGCGGACTGCTAGTGGATTAGTCGATTAGGAGGCATGCAACCCGCGGCCTTTCCTAATCTACTGATCCACTAATCCACTAATCTACTGCCCATGCGAATCGTCGTTACCGGCGCGGCCGGATTCATTGCCACCAATCTTCTCGAACGTCTCCTCGCCGACGGCCACGAGGTTCACGGAATCGACAACTTTTTCCTCGGCAAGCGTGAGTACGTGGCGCGGTCGCTGGAGAAGCCGGGGTTCACGTTTCACGAGTTCGATCTACTCGACCGCGACCACATCGTCGCGCTTTTTCAGCGTCTGCGGCCGGAGCTGGTGTGGCATCTCGCGGCGAACAGCGACATCAGCTTCGGCACCAGCTACACCGATTTTGATCTCAAGGGCGGCACGCTGGTCACGTACAACCTGCTCGAAGCGATGCGCGTTTCGAACACGAAACAGCTCCTCTTCTCCAGCAGCGGCGCGATCTACGGCGAGCCGACCATTCTGCCGACGCCGGAAAATTACGGACCGCTGTTTCCGATCTCGTTTTACGCCGCGAGCAAAATCGCCTGCGAGACGCTGATCACCGCGTTCGCAGCCGGATACCAGATGAAGTGCTGGATCTATCGCTTCGGCAACATCGTCGGCGGCTATCCGACTCACGGCGTCATCCACGATTTCGTGCTCAAGCTCCAGCGCGATCCGACCCGCCTCGAAATCCTCGGCGACGGTACGCAGTCGAAGCCGTACGTGCACGTCGAAGACTGTCTCGACGGGATGATGTTTGGCCACGCCACCGCGAACGATCTCGTCAACTGCTACAACCTCGCCGTCCCCGACTGGACCTCGGTCAATCAGATTGCCGAGTGGACGATCGAAGCGATGGGACTCGATCCTTCCAAAGTCGCGATCACGCGCACCGGCGGCTCGCGCGGCTGGCCGGGCGACGTCCCGAAAGTCCGCCTCGACACGTCGCGCATGACAGCTCTCGGCTGGACTCCGAAGATGGGCAGCAACGAAGCCGTACGCCGCTCGATTCGCGAGACCGTCGCGCAGTTTGGGGCGTCGTAGCGCCGCCGGCCCGGCGGCTGGACCGCCAGCGGCTCGCTGGCGCTACGAATGAACGCGTTACTGCGATGTCTGCGCGATGAACGCGTCGAGATTCCTGGGGTTCGCCGGCATGTGCAGCGCGTTGGTGAGGAAGTCGTTCGCATCGGTGGAGGAGATCGCCTGGGCGGCGCGTAGCTCGGCCACGCCTTCGGAGCGTTTGTTGGCCTGGAGCAGGCCGAGTCCGAGGTAGATGTGGGTTTCGACGGATTGCGGGAAAATTTCGGCAGCGAGGCGATACTGACTCACCGCCTCATCGTAGTGGCCGGCCTGCGACAGCTTAGTGCCTTCATCGAGATACCGGTCGTAGTCGTCCTGCCGCGGATTGTGCGGCAGCATCTGCGTGGCAAGAGCGAGGTTGTTCTTCGCGTGCGGCGTCTTCGGGTCGATCGACAGTGCGTAACGGTTGTTCGTAATCGCGCCGCGAAGCAGCGCCGTTCGCACCGTGGAGTCGGGCATCGTGCGCGCCTTCACCACCAGCGCGGTACCCATGGCGACGTAGGCCTGCGGGAACCAATCGGGCGCTTTCGCGCCTTGGAGCTGGAGCGCCGGCAGCGTCAGTTCGATGGCGCGCTGCAGGTGAGGCATGGCCTCATCGGGCTTCGTGGCCTGGAGCGTTTGTCCGAGGAGGTATTCGGCGACGGAGTTGTCGCGGGTGACGTCGAGCGCGTGCGTAAAGAGCGTCTGCGAATCTTTCCAATAGCGGAGTTGGTGGCTTGCCACGATCGCGTAGCCGGCCACCGCGATAACCGCAATCGCTGCCAGCACCTGCGATGGAATCCGGAAGCGCGCGGCGAGATCGAGCGCGCCGAATGTGAGTGCGATGAAGAGGCCGATGTAGGAAAAGTACGTGTAGCGGTCCGCCATCGATTGGGTTCCGATGGCAACGATGCCGATGACCGGAATGAGCGTGCCGAGGAACCAGAGCCAGCCGGTGAGGAGGTAGGAAGCGGCGCGGCGGGCCGCGTAAACCGCGATCGTGATCGCCGCGAGGAGCAGCAGCGGGAGGATCGCGGCGACGAGCGAAACACGAACGAGCGGATAGGGGAGCGCCATGTCGATCGGGACGAAGAGTTTCCCGATGTACGTGGTGTAAGCGGCGAGCGCGTTCACGATTCGATCGCCGATTGAGAGCGATGTCTGCATCGCGTCCAGATGGCGCTGTCCGACGACGGCGGCAACGGCGCCGAGGATCGTCATCACGAAGAGCGGCCACTTCTCGATCGCGCGCTGCCGGAAATCGTCAGCGGTGCGCAGGCGGTTCAGCGGCCAGGCGTCCAGCAGGAGAAAGACGAACGGCAGCGTGATGTACATCTGCTTCGCCATCAGCGACAGCGCCATCGCGATCGAGACGCCGAGCATCCGCCGCGGCGCGCGGGCGTAGAGCCAGAGCGCGAGCATGGCGAAGACGGTCGAGAGCGTGTCCTTCCGTTCCGAGACCCAGGCCACCGACTCCACGTGCATCGGATGAATCGCGAAGAGGGCGGCGATGAATGCGGACGGCCATGGCGCGCGCGTCAGTTGTCGCAGCGCGAGGAAGAGAAGCAGCGTACTGATGGCGTGCAGGAAAACGCTGGTAAGTAGATGCATCCCCGCGCGCTGGCCCCAGATCGAGACGTCGAGCATGTGCGAGAGCCACGTCAGTGGATACCAGCCGATTTCCGCGGACGTCAGCGCCCACGACACGTCGCGGTTCAGGACGTGCTGATTTTCGTAGACGAACTGGCCGTCATCAAAATTGATGAAGGCGTGCGAGGTCACCTGGCCGAAGACGATGAATGTGAGCGCGATGAGAATCGCGACGATCGTCCATTCGCGCGCTGCCCAGCGCGACGGCGGCGGAGCGTCCGGAACGGCTGCTTCAACCGGCGCGGCCGCGGTGCGAGTCAGTTTCTGGCGTGCTTTTCGGCCCATAAGAAAAACGCCGGCGGTGGCCGGCGCGTCGATCGTCATCATGGTAGGCCCTAGCGGACTCGAACCGCTGACCTCTACCGTGTCAAGGTAGCGCTCTAACCAACTGAGCTAAGGGCCTGAGCATCAGACCGGCACGAACAGAAGCGGGTTTCGGTGCTATTCCCCGCGGCCGGCCAACCGGCGGAGGATAGACGATGCGCCGGATTCGCGGCAAGCAACGAAACGGCACGCTCCACGCAGAGTTCAGCCTCCGTGAACATTTCCTCGATTCTGCTGTGGGGATTCGCGGCGACGGTGCTGCTCACCAGCCTCACCATCGCCGCGCAGTCGCTCGGCCTGACGCGCGTCGACATCCCATTCATTATCGGTACGATGTTCACGGCGGACCGCGACCGCGCCCGGGTGATCGGCCTCGCGCTTCACCTCATCAACGGCTGGGTGTTCGCGATCGTCTACGGCCTCTTCTTCGAAAACATCCACGCCGCGACCTGGTGGTACGGCGCACTCCTCGGCACACTCCAGGGGATGTTCATCGTGGCCGTGCTGCTGCCGATTCTGCCGGGCATTCATCCGAGGATGGTGTCGGACTTTCGCGGCCCCGAGCCGACGCGGCTTCTCGAGCCGCCGGGATTCTTCGTCACCAACTACGGCGCGAAAACGCCGCTGGTGTTGCTCGTCGCGCATGTGTTGTACGGCGCGACGATTGGGGCGTTTTACAGCCTGTCGTCGTGACTCAAGCGCCCCCATGATGCTTGCGCAACCCGTGGCACATTTCGCGAAGCTTTGGAGTGCGGTGGCGACCGAGCCACCGCTTTGGGAGGGAGGGGGACGGCGATGATCGCGAGGACGTAGCAAGCATCAGAGGCTGTGCGTCGTCACGATTCCACCGCCCTCCCAAAGCGGTGGCTTTGGAGGCCGTCCCAAAAGGCAACGGGGACCGTTGGTTCGATTCCGCTAGGTCAGCCGATGAAGGAAAGATCGCTTCGTCCCGGTCTTGGTGAACGAGCGCGAAAGTGTCGCTTCATGACGGTGTGAGCGTCCGGAACCCAAGCGTCCCGATCAGCCGCCTCAGGTTGATCGTCGTGCAGATCATCGTCCACTGCGCCGCAACCTTTTCTTTGCCGCGGAAGGTCCAGCGCTGGAACCCGTCATTGCCTT
>DASYJF010000017.1:0-31507 GCA_035996815.1 Thermoanaerobaculia bacterium
TTCATCGGACCGGCAACGCGAGAACGCAAAACGACAACCACTCAAAAAAACAAATGCGATGGTGCGGCATCGATCGAGCGCCAAGGCGCTCTCCCGATGCCGAGTTGACAGATGATGGCCTTCTCATGGAAGTGCGGTGGCTCGCTCGCCACCGGACTCCAAAGCTTCGCGAAGTGTGCCGCGATTCGCGCGAGCATGAATCTGGTCATATTTCCTCACCGCCTCAGGATGACAATCCGTAAGCGCAGATCTCTTCACAAACTCTGAGACTGGCGGAGCCGGTTCAGGATGACAACAGGATAAAATGCGACGCACGTGATCCACTTCTACCACGTCACCAAGCGATTCGATCAGTACTCCACGGCGCTTCATGACGTGACCTTTCACATCGAAAAAGGCGAGTTCGTTTTCCTCACCGGCGCCAGCGGCGCGGGCAAATCGACGCTGCTGAAACTCATCCTCCGTCAGATTCAACCGAGCGACGGACAGGTCGTCGTGAACGGCCGCAATTTGAAATCGATGCGGCGATCGCAGCTCCCTTTCTTCCGCCGCGAGATCGGCATGGTCTTCCAGGATTTCAAGCTCATCGAGCGGATGACGGTCTTCGAGAACCTCTCCTTCATCCTCACAGTCCTCGGCATCCCGCCGCGCGAGCACAAGAAGCGTGCGTATGGCGCATTGCGCGCGGTGAGCCTTCATCACAAGTTGAATGCGTACCCGCTGCAGCTTTCCGGTGGCGAGCAGCAGCGCATCGCCATCGCCCGCGCATTGATCAACGAGCCGCTGGTGATCGTGGCCGACGAACCGACCGGCAATCTCGATCCCGATCTGACGCAGGAGATCGTGCAGATTTTCGCCGAAGCCAATCTGCGCGGCTCGACGGTGCTGATTGCGACGCATGACCGCGAGCTGATCGAGCAGAGCGGACGGCGCGTGATCACGCTCGACCACGGCCGCATCACCGACGAGAAGGTGGCGGTGCCGCAACGCGCGCCGCGCGTCGAGTCGGTCTTCGGGATCGGCGGCTGATCGCGATGCCGCATCGGGACGACGCGCTTCCGAAAACAACGTTCTCCTATTTCTTCCGCGAAGCGGCGCGCCGGATGTGGGTATCGAAACGCACCAGCTTCGTGGCCGTGGCGATGATCGCCATCTCGCTCTTCATCGTCGGTGCGTTTCTCCTCGTCGCCGAAAACCTCGGACGCGCCGTTGCGCAAGCGGGCGGGAAATCGCGCGTCAATATTTACCTGACCACCGACGCGACGCCGCAGCAGATCGCCGCCGTCGATGGATGGCTGGCCACGCATCACGAGTTCGCGGGGCGCCGTTTCGTTTCAAAAGAAGTTGCGCTGACGCGATTTCGCCAGTACTTCGCCAATCTCTCCGACGTCGTCGGTCAGCTCGATGAGAATCCGTTTCCCGCCTCGTTCGAATGCGAAATCGCGCCGGCCGTCGCGCAGTCGCCAGCGTTCGCGCAGCAAGCGAAGGAGTTGCGAGCGATTGGTGTAGTAGATGAGGTTCAGTTCGATTGGGAGTGGGTCGAGAAGCTGAAGAAACTCATCAACCTCGTGGACCTGGCCGGCATCATCGCCGGCGGCATCCTCGCCATCGCCGCGGCCTTCACGATCGCGAATGTGATCCGCCTGACGATGCTGCTCTATCGCGAAGAGATCGACATCATGCGCCTCGTCGGCGCGACCGAGCGGATGATCCGCGGCCCGTTCCTCATCGAAGGAATCCTGCAAGGTTTCATCGGCGCCGTCGCCGCCATCGCGCTCCTCTTCGCCGCCTTCATCGCCGGCCGCCACTTCCTCGCGCCGCACTACTCGCTCCTCTGGAGCTTCCTCTTCAACGGCTTCCTCCCCTGGCGCAAACTCCTCCCCCTCCTCGCCGGCGGCACCCTCGCCGGCTACCTCGGCAGCTGGCTTTCGGTACGGGAAAGCGGCGAAGAGCGGGCCTGATCCTAATCTGCGTCTATCTGCGTAATCTGCGGATAAAGCTTTCTCTGCAGATTACGCAGATGAACGCAGATTAAGAGAATGTTGATAGCCTTCGCGCCGCATGAAACTCGTTGAATGCGTTCCGAACATTTCCGAGGGGCGGCGGCCGGAGATCTATGACGCGGTGGCCGCGGCTGCGGCGAGCGTGAACGGCGTCACGCTGCTGAACGTCGATCCCGGCGCTGATACGAACCGCACTGTCATCACCTTCGTCGGCGATCCCGAGGCGGTGTTGGAAGGCGCGTTTCAGTTGATCAAAAAGGGCGTCGAACTGATCGACATGAGCACGCATCGCGGCGCGCATCCGCGCATCGGTGCCGTCGATGTCGTGCCGTTCATTCCCGTCGCCGGCGTGACCATGGACGACTGCGTCGAGCTCGCCCGCCGCCTTGGCGAGCGCGTCGGACGCGAGCTGAACGTTCCTGTCTATCTCTACGAATACGCGTGCAGCGCGCCGCATCGCCGCAACCTCGCCGACGTGCGCGAGGGCGAGTACGAAGGGTGCGCGCGCAAGCTGGCCGATCCGAAATGGAGTCCTGATTTCGGCCCCGCCGAGTTCGTGCCGCGCACCGGCGCCATCGTCATCGGCGCGCGCAAGTTCCTCGTTGCGTACAACGTCAATCTCAATACGCTCGACAAGCGCCTCGCCACGCGCGTCGCCTTCGACATTCGCGAGCGCGGCCGGATGAAGCGCGACGACGACGGCAATCCGATCGTCGACGCGAAGGGCGAGCCGGTGTGGGAGCCGGGCCTGCTCAAGTCGGTGAAAGCGGTCGGATGGGTCATACCCGAATTCGGCTGTGCGCAGGTGTCGATCAACCTCACGGATCTCGACGTCGCGCCGTTGCACGTGGTCTTCGACGCTGCCGAGGAACGCGCACGCGAACGCGGCCTTCGCGTGACGGGATCGGAGATCGTCGGACTCGTTCCGCGCGATGTGCTGCTCGCCGCCGGACGCCACTACCTGCAGCGCATGGGACGTCCGACCGGCGTCTCCGAGGCCGCGCTGATGCACGCGGCGATTCGGACGCTCGGATTGTCCGAACTGAAACCATTCGATCCGCGCGAACGCGTCATCGAATATCGCCTCGCCGCCCCCGCACGCCTGGCATCGATGCGCGTGAACGATTTCATCGACGAGCTCTCAAGCGACTCCCCCGCCCCCGGCGGCGGCTCCGTCTCCGCGCTGGCCGCATCGATGGCCGCCGGCCTCGCGGCGATGGTGGCCGTCCTCTCGCACACGCGCAAAGGTTTCGAATCGAAACAGCCGGACCTCGACCGCATCGCTGTCCGCGCGCAAACATTGAAGGACCAATTCCTGGCCGCAGTCGACGCCGACACCGCCGCCTTCGACCAACTTCTCGACGCGATGCGCATGGCGAAGTCGACCCCCGAGGAGCAGTCCGCCCGCGACGCCGCCATCACCGAAGCCACCCTCGCCGCCACCGAAGTCCCCCTCGGCGTCCTCGATTCCTGCCCCGAGGTCATCGAGCTCAACCTCGAAATCGCCCGCATCGGCCTCCGGGCCTCCCTCTCAGATGCTGGCGTCGGCGCGCAAATGGGGCGGGCGGCGGCGGCGGGGGCATACCAAAACGTCTGCATCAATCTCGCGGGACTCGCTGATGCTGCTCACCGCGCCGCGCTGATCGAACGCGCGGATGCGGCGTGGGAACGCGCGCGGAAACTTCACGCCGAGGCAGAGACGGCGATCCTGGTCAAGCTGAGGGACGGCGTCAAAGACGCGTGATTCCGAGAGCCCGCTGGGTGACAGAGCGGCCGAGTCGCTAATTTTCGAAGCATCGATGCTTCATTTCGAACCATCGATGCTTCGTTTTGAACCATCGATGCTTCATTTCGAACCATCGATGCTTCATTTCGAACCATCGATGCTTCGTTTCGAACCATCGATGCTTCATTTCGAGCCATCGATGCTTCATTTTGAACCATCGATGCTTCGTTTCGAACCATCGATGCTTCATTTCGAACCATCGATGCTTCGTTTTGAAGGAGGCAGGCGGTTGGACTTCTCAAACGCTACCGACCTCGAATAGCTCATCGCGTACCGGTGTCCAGCCGGAAGTCCTTGTGCATCATCGGGTTACAGAAAAGCGAAAAGCGAAGGTCTGACCCTCAGGATTTTTGTCCGCTCGGTGAGGACTTCGCCTGAATGATCGCGCCAAAGTCGTTGCCGATCAGCGAGTTACAGAGATTGAAGAAAACGAAGGCCTGACCCTTTGACATCGTCCCCATTCGCCAACGGCAGCGCCTATCCGGGTGTCGCCGCCATCTCTGCTGCGAACGTTGCGCTGAGCTCTTGTGCCGTCGCAATGAGCGCGGGCGGCACCGTGCCGTTGGCGTTGAAGTCGATTTCGATCGCGGCGCGGACGAGTGCCCGGCGCGCCTTCTCCACTAGCGGGTCGTGGTAGTGAGTCACGGCGAATGACTTCCAATCCTCGCGCGAACACTGCCCTTTGGCGATGCGTTCGAGGAATGTGATGAAAAGGTCTTCCGGGGACATCGGGTGAAGAGTATAGCCGACGCGCGGAGATGAAGTCCCGGCGCACCCAGAGTCGATGCTTCATTTCGAACCATCGATGCTTCATTTTGAAGGAGGCAGGCGTTTGGACTCTCAAACGCTACCCGACCTCGAATAGCTCATCGCATACCGTGGCGGTGACTCAAAGTTCCGTCGTCTCGCCGCGCTCGTATTCGGCCAGCGCCTCATCGGTGAGATGATCGAGACGCCCGGCCGCGACATCCTGCTCCAGCTCGCGATGATTGAGATCTCTCTCTGTGATGGATCTACTTTCCGTCGGCCATTTGAGTTCCAACCCTACCGCCGCCCATCCAAAATCGCATTCAAAATCCCCCCCGCCTCCCCCACCCTTGGCCCTGGTCGCGTGAACAGGTTTTCGTCGACGGCGATGGCGACTACGTTCTTTGTGCCGGCGCGGGCGAGTAACGCGGCGACGGCTGACGGGGTGACGGAGTGGTTGGGGTAGAGGAGGATGTCGGGGGGGTGGGCGACGAAGGATTCGAGGGAGTAGGAGGGCCAGCCGTTTACTTCGACGGCGTTGGTGGCGCCGCAGAGGGTGAAGAGGTCGTCGGCGAAGGTGTTGCGGCCGGCTACGTAGAGTGGGTCGGTCCAGACGGCGAGCATCAGGCGTGGTGGGTGTGGACGCGTTCGGCGTTGTCGGGCGAGGCTGGCGTTCAATGAAGCGACGGCGGAAGCGCTGTTGATGCCGAGGGCGTGTCCGATCGATGTCATCGACTTGGCGATGTCGGCGAGGCGTTCGTTGGTGACGACTAGCAGCGGGATGTGGACCGAGGCTAGCGATCGTCCGAGGTTGGGTGGGAGGCCGGCGGCGTTGGCGATGACGAGGTCGGGGCGGACGGCGACGATCTTTTCGAGGTTCGGTTGCAATCCGCCGACGCGCGGGAGTTTTCTTGCCGGCATCGCGTCGGCGGAGTAGTCATCCGTTCCTACGATTCGCTTCGCGGCGCCGAGGGCGATCACCATCTCGGTGACGTTGGGGGCGAGCGTGACGATGCGCTGCGGGGTTTGTTTTGGCGCGGGCTCGGGGGCGGAGCAGGACGCGAGCAGCGCGAGGACGGCAATCAGTGCGAGGTGAAGAGTCCTCCGCCCTCCCAAAGCGGTGGCTCGACGCCACCGGCTTCGCGAAATGTGGCCACGCTCTCGCCGGGCATCGAAGACCCCTTCGGCGATCGGGCTGATGTCGCACAAACAAAAACCGCGGCGTTGCGGCCGCGGTTGGTTGGAAGCGAACGTGTTCAAGGCTACGACTCGCCGCCTTCGTCGTCTTCCATGTCGTTGTGGATGCCGAGGCGGGAGCAGGCGGCGGCGTACATCTGCTTAGAGGCGTTGATCGCGTTCTGCAGCTCGGCGATCCGGTCTTTCACCTTGGCCAGCTCTTCCTCGATCTGGTCCTTCAGGTCGCTGATCTCCTGCTTCGTAACCTGAAGCGTCGTCTCGTAAAACTTGCGCTGCTGATCGGTGATGACTGGCATTCTTTCCTCCGAATTTGATGGCGAACGAGGGGGCGATTATAGCTTGAAGTCGACGCGCACGTTGGTCCACGACTTCACGCGTACGCCGTCCTTTTCACCTGGTGCAAACGTCGAACGGCGGATGCTCTGCTGCGCCGCTTCATTGAGCACTGCCTGCGGACCGCTGACGACTCGGGTATCGAGAACCTGGCCCGTCTCGGAGATGAGAACGCTGACGACGACGCTGCCCTGCACGTGTTGCACGCGGGCGATGGGCGGATAGTTTGCCGCGGCTTGATGGGTCATGTGCGCCGGCGTGAGTCCCGGCGTGCCGCCCGGAACGAGATCGCCGACCTGCGTGCGCGATGCTTCCGGCTGCGGCGCGGGACGCGTTTCGGCGACCGGCTGCGGCGCCGGAGCGGGCGGCTGCGGAACGGGCGTGGGACGGTTTTCGACGACCGGCGGCGGGGCAACGGTTTGCGTCGCGATCTGTTGCGGCGGCGCGGCGACAGGACGCGCGGTCGTAGTCTGTTGGTTCTGCGTGCGAGTGAGATCTGCGAGGCGCGCCTTTTCGGCGGCCATCCGCTTCGCGACTTCTTCGTTGACCTTCGAGGCATCGATCGTAGACGCGGTCGAAGTCGTTGCGGTTGTACTGAGGACAGGAAGCGTGGACGTTACAGTGATCGAAGTCGACGTCGTCTGCGTCTGCACGACTGCCGGTTTCGCGAGAACGGGCGTAGCCGGCTTCGGCTTGCGCATCACGAAGTACGCGATGGCAGCGCCGATGAGGAGCACCGCGACGATCGCAATCGGAACGACCGGCGGTTTCGTCGCAGGTGTCGCGACCACCGCCGCAGGCATCGCGGCGGGCATCGGTGTCGGGATCGCTGGCGTGGCAACGACCCGCGGCTTCAGTTCGTTCGCGGCCTGCGGCGGCTCGGGCGCGTGCATCTCCATCGCGTGCGGCGGCGTGGCGACACTCGTTGCCAGACGGTGCATATAGATGGCGAGATCGGCGCTGGTCGGCGTCGGCTTGAAGTTGTAAAGGACCGCGTCGAGGTCGCGCTGCATTTCGCCGGCGGTCTGATAACGGTTGGCGGGATCTTTCTGCAGCGCTTTGAGAACGATCGCGTCGATCTGCGGCGTCACTTCATCGTTGAACTGTGACGGCGCGGTGACGCGTGCCTCACGCACCTGCTCGAGGATCGACAGCTCGTTGTCGCCAGCGAACAGTTTGCGCGCGGTAAGCATCTCGAAGAGCACCGTGGCCAGCGCGAAGATGTCGGAGCGCTTGTCGATGTTCCGTCCCCAGGCCTGCTCGGGCGACATGTACTGCAGCTTGCCTTTGAGCGCGCCGGCCTGCGTGTGGGACGCTTTCGACGCCGCCTTGGCGATTCCGAAGTCGCACAGTTTGATGTCGCCTTCCTCGGAGATCAGCACGTTCTGGGGCGAGACGTCGCGATGCACGAGGCCCATCTCTTTGTCTTCGAAGTCGCGCTTGCGGTGCGCGTAGTCGAGCGCCGCGGCGATCTTCGAAGCAACGAAGAGCGCGATCTCGACGGAGAGCGGTTGATCGCGTTCCTGCGCTTTCTTGAGGATGTTTTTCAGGTCGTACCCATCGATGTACTCCATGGCGATGTAGTACGAGCTCTGGATCTTGCCGAGGTCGTAGATGTGGATGATGTTGTTGTGATTGAGCTGCGCGGCCAGCTTCGCTTCATCGACGAACATCTCGATGAAGTCCTGGTTGTCGGAGAGATGCGGAAGGATTTTCTTGATGGCGACGATCTTCTGAAATCCTTCGACGCCGCGCATGCGCGCTTTCCAGACCTCGGCCATGCCGCCGGTGGCGATCTTTTCGAGCAGGACGTACTGTCCGAATTTGGTACCGTCAGTCGGTTCCTCTTCCTCCGGATGCGACGCCGGAACGGCGGCGGGAAAGATCGGTTGCGAGATCGGCATCCTCTCGAGCTTCGGGATGGCGATGCGTACCGTTTCATTAGCATCGTGCGCGACCGGAGGCGGCGGAACAGGGCGCGGTGCGGGGGGCGGCGGCGTGGGAATCGGCGTGGCGACGGTGGGCGTCGGAACGGTTCCCGGCGACGTGACCCGGCGCGCGTTTTTCTCGAGGCCGGAGAGCGTGTCCTGGAAGCGCTTGTCGAGCGCGGAGGAGCTCGGACGCGGTTTCGGGGACGCGGGCGCAGGAACTGGCGGCGCGGTGGCAGCAGGCGCGGGGACCGGTATTTCCTTAGTGTCTCTTCTCTTCTGCGGCATCATCCCGGCGAGTGTGTCCGCCAGCATCTTGTCGACGTCGTCCTTCTGACTCATCGGTTTCCTCGCTGCGTTTGACGCGCTTCTGTCATCGTCCAGAAGCTCGCCGAAGATTTCGTTGGATGTGAGTTGTCCGTTGCCCGGCGCCGGAACGGTGGCGATGCGCACGGTGAAATCGCCGTCCAGCACGGGCGACCATCCGGCCCGCGCCACGCCCAGCATCTGCTGAACTTTGCCGAGGAACTCGACCTCGGAATATGGTTTGGGAAGGATATCCGACGCGCCGAGGCGAACCGCATCGGCCCGAGGACTCTCGCCACGATAACCGGAGACCGTGAGCAGAATCGGCGTGCGCTGAAGCGAGTCGCGGCCGCGGATGGCGCGGATCAAATCGGACGTGCTGACCTTCGGTACGACGGAAGAAAGAACGATGAGGCGCGGCTGTTTTGAGTCGAGGACGCGCAGCGCTTCTTCGCCGTCTTTGGCGAACCAGGCCTCGAAGGGCTGGCCTGCCAACGCCTGCTTCACGCGGTCGGTATAGCGCGGCTCGTACTCGACAACGAGAATGTTTTCAGGCATGTAGGTTCGGGTTCATGCGACGGTGACGGGATCGTTACATTCTGGCACAAGTTGGGAGGTGGGGTGTTGGGAGTGGGGCGTGGGGAGCGGGAGTTGCGGCGGCGCGCGCGGAGGCGGGCCGCTACAAGTTTCCCGCCGCGCGAGCATTTTGTAGTGGCCGCCTCCGCGGCCACGCATTTCATTCACGTCACGTTTCCCCGCGCCGAGCGCGGGGCTGCATTGTCGAGCGCGCCTCCGCGCGCGGCCGTATCACGACTGTGTCGCGCGGTTCGTTCGTTTTCCACTCCCGACCCCCTACTCCCCACACGCCACTTGCATTTAGGAACGACCTTCCCCATACTGCGTCTCGCACCTTTCGTGCGACGATCTCAGCAAGGCATCTACGCCGGGCGTTCCAGAGAAACGGTTTTCTCCGCCCTGATCGTCGGCTTTCCAGCCAGTCTCGAAGGTCGAGCAAATTACATCAAGGGTCGTAAGTTTTTATGAGTTCGCATGACGCCAGACAATCGACAACCGCGTAAGCGCCGCCGGCGCAGACGGCGAGCGGGCGCACCCGGAGAAAATCCGGGCAACGTCGCACCGCAGAGCCAGCCAAACGGCAACGTCGCCATTTCCGGCGACTCTCAACCCTTCAACAATGATGGGAGCGGAGGTGCGGGCCGACGGCGCCGCAGCCGTTCCCGCCGCCGCGGAGGCAAGCCGCAAGGCTACTCCGGCGACATGCAGCAGTCGCCGCCGATCGACCTTCCGGCCGGCGAGCTCGCGCCTGTCTCCGGCGTCCTCTGGATCAAGCCGAACGGCACCGGTCTGCTCGTGCAGCCGGCGAACAATTACGTCCCGACTGTCGGCGACGCGATCGTGCCGCGGCCGGTCATCGAGCGGCTGCACCTGCAGGCCGGCCTGATGCTGGCTGGCAGCGCACGGCGCGCCGGGAACAACCTCGAGTTCGTCGGACTGGAGCAGGTCGAAGGGATGGCGCTCGAGGAGTACCGCGAGTCGCGCCGCCCCTTCTCCGAACTGATCTCGATCGATCCGAATGAAATGTTCAAGCTCGAGACCGAGGCGGATCGCCTGACCACGCGCGTCATCGATCTCCTCTCCCCGCTCGGCAAAGGACAGCGCTGCCTCATCGTCGCGCCGCCGAAAGCCGGCAAGACGACGCTGTTGAAAGACATCGCGCACGGCCTGAACCTCAATCATCCCGAAGTCGTCCTCTTCGTTCTGCTCGTCGATGAGCGTCCGGAGGAAGTCACCGACTTCCGTCGCTCTGTCGCGAAGGGCGAAGTGGTCGCGTCGAGCTCCGACGAAACCGCCGAGAACCACATTCAGATTGCCGAGGTCGTGCTCGAACGGGCGCGGCGTCTGGTGGAGATGAAGCAGGACGTGGTCATCCTCTGCGACTCGATCACGCGCATGTCGCGGGCATACAACAACGAGCAGCGCGGATCGGGAAAGATCCTCTCCGGCGGCATCGACGCGCGGACGATGGAGAAGCCGCGGCGCTTCTTCGGCGCGGCGCGCAACGCTGAGGATTGGGGATCGCTGACGATCATCGCCACGGCGCTCGTCGACACCGGCTCACGCATGGACGAAGTCATCTTTCAGGAGTTCAAGGGAACGGGCAACACGGAGATCGTGCTCGACCGCGGTCTGTTCGAGCGGCGCATCTTCCCGGCCATCAACATCGCCCAGACCGGCACGCGGAAAGAGGAAAAGCTCCTGCCGCCGACGGTGCTGCCGAAAACGCATACGCTGCGGCGCGCGCTGGCCGGGACCGATCCGTTGAACGCGATGAAGATGCTTCTGGAACGGCTGCAGAAGTTCCCGTCGAACGACGCATTCCTGAAGAGCTTCTGACAGTCGGGTTCTTCAAAAGAGTTCACAGCGTTCTGAGTCTGAATTCAACGAAAAGCTCTTGGCCCGGGCCGCATCCTACGGTAAGGTGTGCTCCGAAAGTTTTCCGGGCGTGTGGGTTTGTCGCGCCGTTCAATTGGTCTTCCAAAAAAATGCAGGTTCTCAGGAGGGTTTTGTATGCATAGCCGTATCCGATGTCTGTTCGTAGCGATGCTTTGCATCGTCATGTGCACGGCGGCGTTCGCGCAGTCAGACAGCGCCACCTCGGGGTCGATCAACGGCCGTATTACCGACAGCACTGGCGCTGGTCTGCCTGGCGTCACCGTGACGGCCACCAACCTCGACACTGGCTTGACGCGGAATCGAGTCACCGAAAACAGCGGTGACTACACGTTCACGCTGCTGCCGCCGGGACGCTATCGCGTCGACGCGGAGCTGGCCGGCCTGGGCAAGGCTGCCTCGCCAACGCTAACGGTCCTCCTCGGTAACTCGACGAGAGCCGACGTGAAGCTCGCTCCGCAGGTCAGCGAGACCATCACCGTCACCGCTGGAGCGCCGGTCATCGATACGCAGCGTTCCGGACTGGCAGCCTCGGTCACGAACCAGCAGATCGAAAACCTGCCGCTGCTCGGGCGCGACTTCCGCTCGCTGGCTGCCCTGACCCCAGGCGTCGGCACTGCCTCGTTCGACGGTGCAGTCACCGCGAACGGCGCCCGCGCGCTGTCCACCGACTTCAACATCGATGGTGCAAGCTCGAACAACGATTTCTTCGGCCAGCAGACGGGCGGTGCCCGTCCTCCCTTCACGTTCTCGCAGGCCGCGATCAAAGAGTTCCAGGTCATCCGCACGCAGTACGACGCGGAGTACGGCCGCGGCGTCGGCGCCACCGTCAACGCCATCACCAAGAGCGGTACGAATGACATCGACGGCGAGGCCTTCTACTTCCTGCGCAAGAAGTCGTGGGCGTCGACGCGCCCGCTGGTCATCAACACGAACATCAACGGGACGACCTTCCCGCTTGTCGTCTCCGACAGCTTCCTGGCGAAGGATTCGTCGCAGCCCGGCTTCGCCGTCGGCGGGCCGATCATGCGCGACAAGCTGTTTTACTTCCTGAACGCGGACGGCCAGAAGCAGAACCAGCCGGTCACGATCGGGAACGACCTGCGTACCTCGACGCAGTTTCTTGCACTCACTCCGGCACAGCAGGCAACCGCTCTATCGAAGATCCAGGCCGGCGTCGGCGTGCCGTACGAAACCGGCTTGAACTACACGCAGGACAACAAGCTCACCGCCTACCTCTTCAAGTTGGACGGCAGCGTCGGCTCCAACAACCACTGGTCGTTGCGCGACAACATCACCAAGTTCGACACGACCAACAGCGGCGCGACGTCGTCGTTCGGACTGAACCAGACCAACGAAGTCGACAAGTTCTACCAGGCCGTTCTGGAAGGCGACTCCGTCATCACGAACAACCTGTACAACCAGTTCATCGGACAGCTCGGCCGCGACCAGCGCCCGGTGACGTCGCAATATGGCGGAACCGAGTTCTCGGTCAACTTCGGCACGAACCAGTTCTTCGGCGCGAACGACACCACCCCGAACACCGCCGATGAAAAGAAGTATCAGGTCAAGGACACGCTGAGCTACCAGACGCACGGCCACTCCTTCAAAGTGGGCGGCGAGCTGCTGCACCGCAATCTGTTCGACTCCTTCCCCCGCTTCGCCGGCGGCATGTACGCCTTCAACACTCTCCTCGCCTTCGTCAACAACACCCCCAATTCGTTCCAGCAGGCGGCCGGTATCGACAACGGCGACGTCGAGTGGAACACCAACCTGTGGGGCGCCTACGTCAATGACAGCTTCCACATCGGACCTCGTCTGAACATCGACGCCGGCCTCCGTTACGACTACGAAGCCACGCCTCGCCCGCCGTCGAATGCGTTCCCCGCGCACCCCGAGTTCCTCTCGCAGATCAAGAACGACTCGAACAACATCGGCCCGCGCCTCGGCTTCTCCTACGACGTGTTCGGGACCGGCCGCTCCGTTCTCCGCGGCGGCAGCGGCAAGTTCTTCAGCTACATGCCTGACATCCTTCTGGCCAGCCCGATTCAGGGAATCAGCGGCGCGCTCCGGACCGCCACGTTCACCTGCAACACGACCGCGACGAATCCCTGCCCGACGTATCCGAACATTTTCACAGCTGACCAGTTCCTGGCCAAGGCGAGCCTCGGCGCAAACCTCGTCACGATCGGCTCGGACTATCAGGCGCAGGAAGCGTGGCGCACGAGCCTGCAGTTCGAACAGCAGCTCGGGCAGTCGTACAGCGCGGGAATCAGCGGCGTCTACTCCAAGCTGACTCACGTGCAGGGCACGAAGAACATCAACGTCGTCCCCACCGGCGTCGTCCTCGGCAACATGCCGGTCTACGATTACAACAGCTCCGCCAATGCGGCGCGCCCCTACAAGGACCTCGGCATCATCCGCGAGATCACCAGCAACGAAGATGCGTGGTACCGGGCCCAGACCCTCGAGTTCCACAAACTCGCCGTCAATAACTCGAACCTCACGTGGGACCTCAGCTACACGCACGCGGCATCGATCGATGACGAGACGAATTCGCGTTCCACGTCGACGACCTTCCTCATCGATCCGAACAACCCGAGCCTGAGCGAAGGCCCCAGCGACAACGACGTGAAGCACCGCGTCGTCGGCGACCTCACCTATCGTCTTCCGTTCGGCTTCCGCGTCTCCGCCATCGGCTTCTGGCACAGCGGCTTCCCGTACACCGGCGCCATCAGCTTCACCTGCAACGGCTGCACGGCCAACAGCCTCACCGGCCAGCCGCAGACCACGCAGGCAGCGAACTTCACGCCGGTATTCATCAATGGCAGTGGCCAGATCATCGACATCACGAAGGCCAACAAATCGACGCCCGCCGAGTTCGCAACGTTCCTTTCGGGACAGAGCGGTCAACTGATCAGCCGCAACACCTTCCGTCAGCCCAGCGTGTGGGACGGCGACGTTCGTCTTTCGAAGCTGTTCAACCTCACCCACGGCATCCAGCTCGAGGTGCTCGGTGAGATGTTCAACGTCTTCAACAAGAGGATTGGCGTCGTTACTGGCGTCAACCAGGATCTCTACCGCGTGACCTACTGCGCGACTGCTGCCGGCGCCACTTGCACCGCTGCGGCCGGCCAGCCAAGCCTGGTTGGCAGATACGTCATCACGAACTTCACGAACAACGTGGCTCCGGCCGGACAAACGGCCAATCAGCAGAACACGTTCGGCGTGATCCAGGGCTACTCGACCGAAATCAGCCCGCGCCAGATGCAGTTCGCGGCGAAGATCATCTTCTAAGGCAGTTCGAACACCGCATCAACCGGAGGGCCACCCGCGAGGGTGGCCCTTTTCATTGAACGATGACGCGGCGCTTTCGCGCGGCAAGCAGGTACAGCACCGCGCCGATCGCTCCCCAGAAGATCACCAGCTCGATCGTTGTCAGCGATGCATGTTCGATGCGCTCGCGAAACGAGAGGCGACGCAGCACGCTGACGTCGCCGGCCAGCTGCACGGCGATCAGCGTTCCCATGAACAGTAGCGAAACCACGGCAGCGATTCGCTGCACGGCGAGCGGCATGCGCAGTGTGACGCTGGCGTAAAGCGCCGGATTCGCGCGCGGCAGCATCAGCAGCGCCACGCTGTGCAGGAAGTAGAGAACGACCAGCGCGAAGACGGCGATGTTGAGCGCGAGCGAAACCTGGCCGCTGACGAGCAGTAGCAGCGTCACGATCAGCGTCAGCGTCAGGCCGATGATCGGCGTGCCGGTTCTCTTCGAAATCCTTCCGATGAACTGCGGCGCCAGGCCATCCTCGGCCAGCATGATCCCGACGCGCGACGGAACGAGCATCGTGGCGTTGACCGAGGTCGTGAGGGCCATCACCGCGCCGAACGTGACGAACCACGCCGCGCCGATCGGCAGATACCGCGATGCCGCCTCGGCCATCGGCGCCGCGGACCGGCGCAGCTCCGCTCCCGGCAGAACGCCGAACGCGACGGCCGACATCAGGAAGTAGATGACCGTCGTCGCCAGGATTCCGCGCAGAAAAATGCGCGGCAGCCGGTGCGTCGAATCGCGAACCTCCCCCGCCGTCTGAGCCAGCGATTCGAATCCGGCGTACGCGAAGAAGACGAGCGGCAACGATGCAGCGAATCCTCCCGCACCATGCGTGAAGAACGGCTTGTAGTTGGCGAGGTGGATGTTGAACAGTCCCGGCAACACAAGCACGACGATAGAGACGCCGAGGAAGATGCACATCCAGACCTGGATCCGACCGAACCAGCGCACGCCGGCCACGTGGACCACGTAAAAGAAAAGCAGACTCGCCACGGCCAACGGCATCACGGCGCTCTTCGGCAACGCGCCGCCGAACAGTTCGACGAGGTAGTCGGCCAGCGCGCGCGCCAGGTATGCCAGCGCGCCGATGTACGAGATGATTTTGAGCCATACGCCGACGAACGCGAGGCCGTAGCCGCCGAAGGTACGCGAGAGGTGCGTGTACTCGCCGCCGGGCTCGCGGCCGAGGGGCGTCGAGAGGAAGACCGAGTACGCGACCGACGTCGCCAGAATCGCCGGCGCAAGCACGAGGTATCCGAGGATCACGCTCGATCCGGTCAGCTCCCACGCGTCGCTGGTGACTTTGAAGATGCCGGCGCCGATCAGCATCCCGAGCAGCGTTGCGTACGATTCGACGGCGCCGAGGTCGCGGCGGAGCGAGGCAGAAAGCGGCGGCATGGTCAGCTCCTTCCGCCGCATCGCGCGGCGCGGGCGGGATCGTACCGCGCGGTGATGCCGTCAACTTGACAGTTCTGCGGCATTTGCGGCCGGAGCGCTGGCGTCTAGCCGGCTGGACCGGCTGCGTCCTCGCTGCCGCATGGAGGCTTTCGCCGGCGTCGGTTACCAGCAAAATTTGAGGGGTTGGCGGTTCGGCGGCCGGACGCCGCCGGGCCAGCCGGCGAGGACGCCAGCGCTCCGGCGCTGCGCGTTACGCCGCCGCGGAACGCGTCTGCATCTGCACGGTGTCGAGATCGTGGAGCAGCTCGCCGGCGTTGCCGTAGCGCGCCTTCGGATCCTTCGCCAGGCAACGCATCACAATGTCGTTGACCCTGCGTCCGATCTCCGGCCGCAGTTCGATCGGCGGCCTCGCGTTTTCGGTGATGTGCGCCGTCAGCACACCCGTCACCGATGATGACGTGAACGGCTTCTGGCCCGACAGCATCTCGTACAGCATCACGCCCATCGAGTAGACGTCGCTGCGTGGATCGAGCTGTTTGCCCTGCACCTGCTCGGGACTCATGTAGTGCGGCGTCCCGATGATCAGTCCTGCCTGCGTCATCCCTTCATGCGCCTCGGCCATGCGCGCGATGCCGAAGTCCATCAGCTTGACCTCACCCTTGTGATCGATGAGGACGTTCTGCGGCTTGATGTCGCGGTGGATGATGCCCTGCTCGTGCGCCGCTTCGAGTCCGCGGCAGATCTGGCGCGCGATGCCCATGCCGACGCGCGGAACCATTTGATGCGCCGGCGCTTCTTCGAGCAGCTCGGCCAGTGTGTAGCCGCGAACGAACTCCATCGAAATGAAGTAGACGCCCTCGGCCTCGCCATAGTCGTACGTGCGCAGAACGTTGCGGTGCGTGATCTTGCGCGCCAGCCGGATTTCGCGCTTGAACCGCTCCAGATCCTCGGGCGAGCGCGACATGACGTCGCCGGGCAGCGTCTTGATGGCCACGGTTTCGTCGAGCTGGGCGTCGATCGCTTTGTAGACGACCCCCATCCCGCCGCGGCCGATGATCGATTCGATGCGATACCGGTTCGCGAATGTCGCGCCCGGTATCAGCTCCTGCGCCGGCGCGAAGCCCGGAGCGGTCACTCCCGGCGCGGTCATGCCCGGCGGCGTATCGCTGATGCGCATGGTGGCCATCGAGCTCGAGGTCTGCCCCATCGTCCGCATCATGTTCGTGGTCAGGCTGACCAGCGGCAGCGAGGCCACCGGCAGCGGATTCGGTAGCCACTTGAGCTGCACCTGTTCCCGCGTCGAGGTCGAGATGATCTCCCCGCCCGCGGCCTGCGCGGTTTCGTAGGAAATGTAGGCGTAGCCGGTCGGCGCGTGCCACGCGAAAAGTTCGGCCAGCAGCGGCGCGTTGCCGACGATGGCGATGCCGTTGTCACCTTCGAGGTCGACGGAACCGGTCACGAATTCGCCGGTGGCGATGCCGACGCCGATGGTCATGTGCCCCGGACCCATCGTTCCCAGTTCCTCGTTGATGGCGCGGGCGGCGCGGATGGCGTGCAGGATTCCCCGGTCGCCGCGGAAGACGCTGACCAGACGGTGGCCGATGATCTCGCGGACGAATCCGTCCTGCCGCGCCACCTCAGCCTCCTGCAGTTTCATCGCTTTGCTGACGGCGGCGATGACGTTCGCGGCGTCGCCTTCGCCGACAGTGGCAGGCAACTCGCGAAGATCGGTGACGAGAATCGTCCCTTCGTCGAGTTTGGCCGCCTCATTCTGCCGAGGTGCGACAACGGTTTCGCGCTCCTGCGACCGCGCGGCCATCTGCTCGTACAGCTCTTCGATTTCGGCCTTGTCGCGAAGGGCGGTGATCATCTTGGCGAACGAACGGCCGAGGATTCCGACCTCGTCGCTGCGGTCGATGGGCGGATGGACCGTGTAGTCGCCGCCGGTGACCGCCTGGGCGATGCTGGCCAGCTCCTCGATCGGATGCGTGACCCGCTTGGCGATGAGCCACGAAAAGATGAACGCGAGCAGCAGCGCGATGCCGCCGCCGATGAGCAGCGCCTTCTGAATTTCGCGAAACGGAGCAAGTTCACGGTCGAGAGAACGGAGAAACACCGCGGCGCCGACCGTCTGCGTACCGGACTGCAGCGGCTCACCGGTCATCACGTATTTACTACCTTCGATGTCGCCGGTCGACGGCGGCATGGCCTTACCGGTCTTCAAAATCGTGTCGACGCCCGACATCTGCTGCAATCCGAAACTTGGCGCGCTCGTCGAGCGGATGATCGAGGCCGAACCAACGCCGCCGCCGAACATGACTCCCGCATTCGTCGACTGCTGGATGCGGTTGGCGAAGGTGTCGTCGATCAGGTACGCGTTGACGAGATACGCCACACGAACCTTGTTCTGCCCCGTCCCGACGGGCGCGACCGCCGCGTGATACAGCTTTCCACCCAGCGACATGACGCCGGTCGAGATCGGGAGCGACGCATCGTCGACGACGTTCTTGACCAGCGGCGTTTCCTTGTAGAGGTCTTCGTACGTCGGCACGCTGACCGAAGGCTGATCGGTCCTGGCCACGACGCGGCCCTGGTCGTCGAGAAGGATGAAGAGATCGCTCCCGAAGGCCTGGCGCCGTTCTTCGATCTGATCGGCGATGCTGGTCAGATCGAGTGTCGGCGCCGCGGGTGGAACCTGTGCCGCGGCCGCCGCCGGCGCAGTACCCGTACTGGGCAGCGGCGTCGTCGGCTCGCCCATGAGCGATTTCTGGATGTAGGCGGCGAAGTTCGGATCCGTTCCCAGCAGCTCCGCCGGCAGCGCCAATCTCCCCAACCGCTGCCGCTCGAACTCCTTGAACAGCTTGGCCGCGCCGGCGATCGAATTGTCGACCGTCGTTTTCGCGATCGCATTCGCGCGTTGGATCGTGATTCCGATGGCGATACCGACCACGATGACGATCAGGAGCGCGGTCAGACCGAAGAGCTTCCAGACCAGCGGAAACTTCGCCTTCTCCACGACGGGCGTCTTGCGCGGCACGGGCATCTCCCCGCTCATCGTCCGCGCGGGGCCTGTGATCGGGTCAGGCGTCACTTAGTATTCCCTCGTGCTCGGCGACTGATACGGCTTGCCGACTTTGTTCATGTGGACCGTTGCGCGATAGTTGCGGCTGTCGAGCGTGAGCGTGACGGCCTGGCTCAGGCCGCTGGCCGTGACGTCGATGACGGGCGCTTCGTTCTGCCCGCCTTGTTCGTTCCAGACCACGAGACGGTATTTGCCCGGCGGGACATCGTCAACGGCAAACGCTCCGTCCGCGCCCGCGAAGGCAAAATACCGCGTCGACAGGACATGGATGACCGCCGACATGTTCGGGTGGACGTTGCAATAGACGTTGACGATACCCGGCGCATCGAATTTCTGTGTCTTGCCGGCGCCCTTCCGGTAGAGCCCTAGATCGAAGGCGTTGTTCGAGGAGAGAGAGAAAAGGTTGTGCGAAATCGGATCGTCGTTCGGAAAGGCGACGGTTGAGCCGACGGGAATAGCCAGCACGTGTGGAATCAGAACCTTGTTCCGGGTCACGATCTGAAACGTTCCGGGAGCGCGGCGCGGAGCCTTGCCGCTGAGCGGCTCGAGCCAGATGAGCGTTTCGGCCGGAACAGGATTCTGGCCGCGCTTCGTCACGAAGGCGATCTTTCCGCTGACGGTTGCAGCAGCGAGGGGAAACGCGGCGATTGCGAAGAATCCCGCGAGAATGAGCGGAAGTCGTTTCATCTCAATTGGCTCCGGAAAGCGGGAAATGGTAGCACAAGGGGTTGGGCGCTCAGCGCTTGTTCTGCGAGCAGAACCGCGTATCGAAATTGTGTATTGCTATTGCGTACGAAACCCGTATGATCTCCGGCATGCTCGACAGGTCATGGGAGGGTGAGCTGGAACAATCAGCCTCGCCACGCGTTTACCTGCGAGTATACGTTTTTGATGCGGCTGCTGGCCGTATCGCTCTTTGAATCAGTCTTAGACAAGACATCAAGATCCCGCTCCTCCCTTCCACCACAGGGCGAGTAGGAGCGGTCGATCCGGTCCGCGACGCTGGCGAGGTGGGCTGCTGAAACCATGGCAGCGGCGCTTGTTGCGGGTCCGCCGGAAATTCATGGGGGAGGAGGTACTAATTTCGATGGATTGTCCTAGTAAAACTCAGGGGGTTAGCTCTTAAACGGGCTGGTCTCCACCCCGGAAGGGCGCCGGAAACGGCGCCCTTTTTCTTTTTAGTGGATTCGTAGATCAGGGGATTAGTAGATTAACGACTCGCAGATGGGCGAACCAGTCGGCACTGATCCACGAACCTACTAAACCACTAATCGACTCAGACCCGCGTAACTCAATCCATTCGCGGCACCAGCGGCACTCCCTCGGCCGCCATCGGCGGCAGATGCGGCGCGATGATCGCCCGCAGCCGCTCGCGGAACAGCTCAGCACTCGGCAGCTCCGCCTGCAGCAATTCGTGGAGCGCTTCGACCTCGGCCGCGCGAATGCGGCTCGGCTTCCGCCCAAGGCATGCGTTGGTCTTGCAGCGCGTCGTGCAGTATTTGCGCGTCGGCCGCGTCAGCGGGAACGCACTACCGCACCAGTTACAAACGCCCATCTCCTCGCCTCCCCTTCACCACCGCTGCGAAGGCGTTGATCAACGGCAGAGAAATCCGACGCGGGATCGAGAGCGGGTTCCCCGCTTCTCGCCTCCGATCCGTTGATCAACGCTTTTAAGGCCTTCGCAGCAGTGCAACGAACTTTGTGCACGCGAACGGTAACCCGACCGCGCGCGTTCGTCAACGTGTTACCTTTGTCCGCCTGCCCTGGTGGCGAAATCGGTAGACGCTGCGGACTTAAAATCCGCTGCTGCGAAAGTGGCGTGCCGGTTCGAGTCCGGCCCGGGGCACCACCCGTTTCGATATGATGCGCCGATGACCGCCGATACCTTGGAAATCACCACCGGAGCTCCGCTCACCGTCCTCTCCGAAGAAGAGCAGATGTTCCAGCAGAGCGTCCGTGACTTCGCCGTCGAAAAAATACGTCCGCTCGTCGAGCAGATGGACCACGACGCGGCGATGTCCAAAGACCTCATCTCCGCCTTCTTCGACCTCGGCATCATGGGAATCGAAGTCCCCGACCAGTGGGGCGGCGCCGGCTCGACGTTTTTCAACGCGGTGCTGGTCGTCGAGGAGCTTTCGCACGTCGATGCCTCCTGCGGCGTTCTCGTCGATGTGCAGAACACGCTCGTCAACAACGCCATCATCCGCTGGGGCAATGACGATCAGAAGTCGAAGTACCTGCCGATGCTGGCTCGCGACACCGTCGGCGCGTATGCGCTCTCCGAGGCAGGTAGTGGGTCGGATGCGTTCGGCTTGGCGTGCAAGGCAGAGGATCGCGGCGATCACTACGTCCTTAACGGCCAGAAGTTGTGGATTACCAATGCTTTCGAGGCCGGCATCTTCATCGTTTTCGCCAACGCCAATCCCGAGGCCGGATACAAAGGCATCACCGCGTTTCTCATCGAGCGCGACTTCCCCGGCTTCAAAATCGGCAAGAAGGAAGACAAGCTTGGAATCCGTGCGTCTTCGACGTGCGAGCTGATCTTCGAAGACTGCCACGTGCCGAAGGAAAACGTCGTCGGCGAGCCGGGGAAAGGCTACAAGATCGCCATCGAGACGCTGAACGAAGGGCGCATCGGCATCGGCGCGCAGATGATCGGCGTCGCGCGCGGCGCGCTCGAACACGCAATCGCCTACACGAAGGAACGGAAACAGTTCGGCCAGCCGGTCGCGGAGTTCCAGGGCGTCCAGTTCCAGATCGCCGAGGCCGCGACCCAGCTCGAAGCAGCCCGGTTGATGGTCTACAACGCCGCGCGGCTCAAGGATGCAAAGCATCCGTTCGTGCGCGAGGCGGCCATGGCCAAGCTTTTCTCGTCGCAGGTGGCCGAGAAAGTGACGTCGCTCGCGGTCCAGCTCTTCGGCGGAAACGGCTACACGAAGGAGTATCCCGTCGAGAAGTTCTGGCGTGACTCAAAGGTCGGCCAGATCTATGAGGGGACGTCGAACATGCAGCTGGCCACGATCGCTAAGTCGATCATTGCAGGGCGGTTGTAGGCACGCATTCGCTTGGCCGAGCGCTAAGTACAGCCCGTCGGCGAAGCCGGCGTAAGAACCGTAGCCCCCAGTTTCAACTGGCAGTCAACTGGGGGAATCACGGTGTTGGTGATCGTGTGAGCCCGTTTTAACGGGCGAAGAAAGCTTTCTGTCGCGCGCCGAGGCGCGCTCAATCTGCGCGATCCCTCGGACCCACGGCTCGAAGCCGTGGGCTACGGTTCTCACGCCGGCTACGCCGACGGGCCGCGGGTGTCCATGCTGGTTTCCGCACGCGCCAACAAATCCCGTTCGCGCAACAAGTTACGCACTTGCTCCGCCGCGACCTTCGGATCGCCTACTCCCACCTGCAACGTCGCCCACCCTTGACCCGACCCGGCGTCGACAATTGCGCCGATTTCGCGTTTCTCGATCTCCGCTTCGAGCGCCTGGCGCTCGTGCAACTCCGCAGGCGTGGCCATCCCATCTCCCGCGAGTTTCAGTCTGACTACGATCTGCGGCCGTAAATCCTCGGCGCGAATCCGTTCGGCTTCGCGGCGGACGTACAGTCCGAACACGACGAGGGCGAGCAGCGGGACGATGATCCAGATCACGGTTCGACCGCAGCGACGCGGCTGCGTTGCGTCTTGGCCAGGCGCTGAAGGAAATCGTACGCGATGCCGCCGCTGGTCTTGCGCAGCGTCATGAAGTAGACAGCCAGCGCCATGATGCCGCCGATCCAGGAGAGGGCGCCGAGCTCGCGCGAGTGCGGGAAGAACGGCCAGATCATGAAGAGCAGGGAGCCGATGACGCCAGCGACGAGCAGCGCGATCCGCTGCGCTTTCGGCGCGTCGACGTCCCGGTTGCAGACGAGCGTCACGACCGCGTCGCCCGCCTCGCCCGGTGCCCACGAAACGGTGCACTCCACTCCCCCGGCCGCGGCGATTCCACGGCGCAACGGCAGCGTGAAGCGGCGCTCGTTCTCCTTCGACTCAGTTAGCTCGCCGCCGTAGAGGTCGATGAGGTCCGAAACCGTCTCCTCGATCCCTTCGGGTGGGATGCGGTCCTCGGTGAATTGCACGGGACGTGCGCCGGAGTCAGTCAGTGTTGTCGTTTCGGCCATGAGCGGTGGACGGTAGCGGAGGCGGCGGCGCAGCGCAACAACGCCGTCAGTCTCGCGCCGCGACGATGCTGTACTTCAGAATCTTCGACTTCAGCGTATTGCGGGCCAGCCCGAGGCGCCGCGCCGCCTCGCGGATCCGTCCTCCGGACGATGCCAGGGCGCGCTCGATGAGCTGGCGGTCGACCGACGACATTACCTCGTCGTAGACGTCGCTCGTGATCTCCATCCGTCCCACCATCGGATTCAGCACCGAAGTCGGCATCGGCAGCGGTCCGCTGGCGACCATGGAGACGCCCGCATCCGGGAAGAGGCTGTAGAAATCGTTGCGGGTGATCGTGTCGTCGTTCGCCATCACGATGGCGCGGTGGAGAGTCGACTCCAGCTCGCGGACATTGCCCGGCCACTTGTAGCGCATGAAAAGGTCGAGCACGCCCGGCTCCAGGCGTTTCGTCTCCACGCCGAGGTCCTTGCAGATTTTGCGAATGAAGTGCTCGGCCAGGAGCGGGATGTCGTCCTTCCGGTCGCGAAGCGGGGGCAAAATCAGCGGGATGATGTTCAGCCGGTAGTAGAGATCCTCGCGGAAGGCCTGCTGCTCAATCGCCTTCTCGATGTCGAGGTTGGTCGCCGCGATGATCTTGACGTCTGTCTTGAGCGTCTGTGTACCGCCGACGCGCTCGAACTCCTTGTCCTCGACGACGCGCAGCAGCTTGGCCTGCACGGACATGCTCACTTTGCCGATCTCGTCGAGGAAGATCGTGCCGCCGTTGGCCAGCTCGAATCGTCCGAGTTTGCGGCGGTCAGCGCCCGTGAACGAGCCCTTCTCGTGGCCGAACAGCTCCGATTCGGCCAGGTTCTCCGGAATGGCCGCGCAGTTGGCCATGATGAACGGGCCGTTCCGGCGGGGTGAAACGTTGTGGATGATCCGGGCGATCAGTCCCTTTCCTGTGCCCGACTCGCCGCGAAGAAGGACGGTCGAATGCCCGGCTGAAGCCTTGCGGATGGCGAACTGAATCTTGGCCACGGCCTCGGAGTTGCCGACGACCGAGTCGAGATGTTTCTCGACCAGCACCTCGCGCCGCAGCGATTCGTTTTCCAGCGACAGCCGCGCCCGCGCTTCCTCCAATTCCTCGTACAGCCGCGCGTTTTCGATCGCGATCGCGGCCTGATCGGCGAAGGCTTCGATGAACGTCAAGTCCTTTTGTGAGAAGAGATGCCGCACCTCGCGATGGTCGACATAGATCGCGCCGGCGATGCGATCGCGGATCACCAGCGGCACGCAGAGGATCGACATGATGTTCTCGGCGATCACCGACTCCGACTCGACGAATCGCGCGTCGGCGCGCGCGTCGGCGGAGATCACCGATTGCCCGGACTGGATCACTTCCTTGACGATCGATTGCGGCGACCGCCGCGATCCGCCCTCGGTATCTTTGATGTTGCGAACGATGCGCGTGCGGAGCGCGCTCGTGATCGGATCGAGCAGGATGATCATCCCCCGCTCGGCGCGCACGCGGCGGATGGCCAGGTCGAGCACGCGGTTCAGCACCTCGTCGAGGTTGAGCGTCGAGTTGATGATCTTCGACACCTCGTAAAGGCCGACCACGCCGCTCTCCGGCGCCTTGCCGGCCGGTTTGATGCGAAAGAGCGCTCCGCGGGCGCGCTCTAGATCGTGCGTCGCTTCGAGCCGCTCGAAAATCCGGATCGCGCCGCGGATCGTCTGCGTCGCTTCTTCCGGCTCCTCTTTCAGCAGGCCGATGTCGAACAGCAGCCGCGCCAGTTCGTAGGGTGTCTGCAACTCCTCGAAGGTCGTCCGGGCCGCGTCGAACTTCGCATTGGCCGCTTCGCGCTCGCCTTGCGAGGAGAGGATCTTTCCCCACATCCAGTCGTTCTTCGCAAGCGTGAAGCGATCGTCGAGCTGGCTCGCATACTTGCCGCCGAGCTCCGCGTGGCTGCGCGCGTCGTCGATCCGCTGCTGCGTGAAGGCCATGCTCGCGGCGGCGGTGTGTGCGCGCGCCAGACCTTGTGTCGTCTGGTGCGACTCGAAAATGGACATGCTGCGCGCGAGGTAGCGCTCGGCCTCGGCGTAGTTCTCGCGCTCGTCCTCGATGTTCGCGAGGACGTAGCAAGCCTCGGCCACCAGGTCTTCATCGCGCGCCCGTTCCGCGGCGGCGAGCGCCTTCTGCGCGTACGCCATCGCTTTGGCGATGTCGCCCTTCTTGTTCATCAGGCGCGCCAGCGGGACGTAGACCGACGATCGCGACGCCCGCGCCTCGTCGAAGCCCTGCAACGCGAGGCAGCGGTTGTATTGGACCAGCGCGTCCTTCCAGCGGCCGAGCATCTCGAAGGCTTCGGCCAGGTTTTCGCGTGCCATCGCCTCGTACTCGACCGCGCCGATCTTCTCGTCGATGCGCACGCTCTTCTGGAAGTAATCGACCGCCGTAACGAAATCGCCGCGGCTGAACTCGATGATGCCGACGTTGTTGTACGCGGTGATGAGGTCCCACAGATCGCCCTCGGACTCGGAGAGCGCGAGATTCATCTTGTAGTACTGCAGCGCGTTGATCCAATCGCCCAGTTTCCACAGCGTGTTGCCGAGGTTCGTCGACGCAACCTTGCTGAGCTGCTCCGAGCCGACCTTGTCGGCGACTTTGAGCGCATCCATCAGCATCTCGCGCGACTTCTGCCAGTTGCCGAGGCTGAACTCGATGACGCCGAGCATGTTCATTACGTAGCCGAAGACGATGTTCGGCTCGTTGGGATCGAGCAGTTCCAGGGCGCGGCTGGCCGAGGTGCGCGCGGCCTCGGGATCGTCCTTCTCGCGATACAGCCACGCGGTCCGGTTCAACAGCTCGGCCACATCGTTCGTCATGCCGAGGCGTTGGAAGTGATCGATCGCGTTCTGAAAGTACGACAGCGCCGCTTCCTGATCGCCGCGTTTGGCGAGCACCTTGCCGATCTTCTTCATCACGCGGGCGAGATCCGCATTCGGCGCGTCGTCGCTGCTGCGCGCCTGGATGCTCTTCAGCAGGAACTGATACGCCTGCATCGCGGCGCGGTTGTCGCTGCTGCGGTAGTACGCGTCGGCGAGCTTCTCGCGCACCTCGGATTTGCGCGTTTCCTCCGCGCCGGCGAGATCCATCAGCTCCAGCGCGCTGCGATAAAAATCGGTCGCGCCCTGGTGCGCGATCGTGCTCATGGCCATCTCGCCGGCTTGCACCGCGTAGCGGATGCCCTTGTCCTTGTCCGTGGCGCGTGCGTAGTGGAACGCAACCTGTCCGAGGAGATGAGCCGCGCCGCCGAGGAGCGCCGGCTCGAGCGCTTCGGCGACGCGCTGATGCAACTCCGTCCGCCGCCGCTCCGTCATCGCGTTGTAGACCGCCTCGCGAAGATGAATCTGCGGAAACGTAATGGTCTTACCGTCGTTCGATTCGTCGAGCAGTCCGAGCACAACGACTTCTTGCAAGGCGCGGTACGCCTCCTCGCGCGATGACGACGTAACGCTTGTCAGCAGATCGACGCTCGACGATTCGCCGACGACCGCAGCGGCTTCGATCACCTCGCGATGCTCCGGCAGAAGCGCCTCGACGCGTTCCATGAGGATCGACGCCGCGCCGCCGGGGATGCGCAAACCCTGAATGCGGTCCATCTCCGCGACCCAGCCGTTCGCTTCCCAGTGCAGGTATCCGTGCGCGATGAGGTAATCGACGACGCGGCGGATGATCAGCGGCGAGCCGGCCGATTCCCAAAGCGTCCAGCGCACGAGATCGTCGGAGATGTCGTCTTCGCCGAGGAGCGATTGCAGATGCTCGCGGACGAGCGCCTCACTCAGCGCATCGACGCGGATGATCGGGAAGTTTCCTTCGCGCGCGCGAAGCTCCCACGCCGCCAGGTGCGCGCCCGGTTCCGTCGCAGCCTCGCTGGAGGAATCGATCGTCAGCGTTCCGATGACGAGAAGCCGGTTCTGGCGCGCTTCGCCGATGAGGAACGAGAAGAGATCGGCGGTCGACGGATCGGCCCACTGCACGTCCTCGATCACGAGAATCAGCGGCGACGCGCCCGATTCGTTGTCCGTCGAGCTGGCGCTGAGGAAACCGTACATGTCCTGCATCGCCTGCACGATGCGATTGAAGAGGCGGTACTTCTGCCCCGTGGCCGGGGCTGAGTCTTCCCCTTTCGCGGCGATGATGAGGGGCCGCAGCAGCCGCCGGATTTCGGCCGAAACGTCGGCCTCGGGATTCACAGCCATCAACATCTCCTGAAAGATCTCGAAGAACGGCGCGTAGATGGTCTTGCGATTGATCGGGCAGCGGCCACAGAAAACGCGCGCGCCCTGGAGTTGCGCGCGGAGCGTGGCGTCGCGCACGATGCGGCTCTTGCCCATCCCCTCGGCGCCGGCGACGATCACGCCGTTGCCGCGCCCTTCGCGCGCTTCGTCGATCATCGACGCGAGTTGCGCGACCTCGGTCTTCCGTCCGATCAGCGGCGCCGCGAACAGCTCGCCGCGTCCAACAAGCAGTTCGCCCGCGTCGGCGCGTTTGCCTGCGGCCGCCGCAACGTCCTGCAGCAATGCCCCGGCCGAGGGATAGCGATGCCGCGGATCCTTTTCGAGCAGGCGCATGATGATCAGCTCAAGCTCTGGTGGCACACGCGGATTGATCGACGACGGCGGACGGATGTCCTCATCGAGATGCATCCGGATCACTTCAATCGAAGGCTTGCCGTATCCCGGCAGCGCGCCGGTCACCGTCTCGTAAAGCGTCATGCCGAGGGCGTAGAGATCGGCGCGTGAGTCGACGCGATCCTGTTTCAACACCTCGGGCGGCATGTAGTGCAGCGATCCGCGAATCTGCCGATCGAGCACCTGCCGGCTCTCGACTGCGACACCGAAATCCATGATCTTCGCGTGGCCGCGGTCGTCGACGAGGATGTTCGACGGCTTCAGATCGAGATGGATGATGCCGAGGTGATGGATGTGATGCAGAGCTGACGCGATCTGCAGGATCACGTCGTACAGCGCCGGCCAACTATGTCCGTCGAAGTACTCCGAGATCTTCTTACCCGCGAAGTACTCCATCGTGAAGTACGGAAAGCGATCGTGCAGCAGCCCGTACTCGCGAACCTGCACGATGCTCTCGTGCTCGAGCGACGCGAGCGTAGAAAACTCGGTCTTGAATCGAAGGAGTTGCTGCGGCTCGGAGAGCTCGTGGCGAAGGATCTTGATCGCTTCGTCCTGCTGATTGGCGACGTCGACCACGCGGTAGACGCACGTTGCCGCTGTTTCCTTCAGGATCGCGCGAAGCTGGTAACGGGCGGGCAGTTGCAGCGCGGGTTCGAGTGTCGGCTCAGCGATGGTCGTCATTGGCTCTGATACGTTTCTGTTAACGGGTCAAATATAACCCTGCCGTCAACGGAGCTGGTCAGAAAGTTGACCCCGATGAACGGGGGTCGGGAGTCGGAGATCAGGGGCAAGATTCGGTATTGATTCCGACACCCGACCCCCGATTCGCGACTCCCGTCAAGTCGTACAATGCGCGCGCTTCGTGTCCGATCTCCCGCAAAGCGTTGACCGCTTCGATGTTGTGCGCATTCTCGGCAAAGGCGGGATGGGGACGGTCTACCTCGCACGCGACCAACGCCTCGACCGGCTCGTCGCCGTCAAGGTTCTACACACGGAAGACCTCGCCGCCGAAGACCGCCGCGCGCGTTTTCTCAGAGAAGCCAGAACCGCGGCCGCCATCCGACACGCCAACGTGGCCACGATTTACGAAGTCGGCGAGACCGATGAAGGCGTTCCGTTCATCGTCATGGAGTACTGCGAGGGCGAAACGCTTTCGCAGCGGATGCGGCGCCGTCCGATCGAAGCCGGCGAGTTCCTGAGCATCGCGCGGCAGATCGCGGCCGGCGCCGCGGCGGCGCACGAAGGCGGCATCGTTCATCGCGATCTGAAGTCGGCCAACATCATGATCGAGCCGACCGGGCTGGTGAAAATCCTCGACTTCGGTCTGGCCAAGACGCTGCCGACGGAGCTGACGAAGCGCGAATCGTCGGCCAGCCGGATGTTCGGCACGCTCCACTACCTCGCGCCCGAACAGATTCGCGGCATCCCCGCCGACGCGCGTACCGACCTCTTTTCGATCGGCGTGATCTTTTTTCAGATGGCCACCGGCCAGTTGCCGTTCAACGCCGACGCCCCGCTGATGGTGCTCGAAAAAATTCGCGACTCGGAGCCGGAGTCGTTCGTCGCGCGCGATCCTGCATTTCCCGCGGCGGCGACGAAGATCATCGGCAAGCTGCTGAAGAAAGAGCCGGACAATCGCTACCAGACCGCCAGCGATCTGCTCGCCGACCTCGAAGAGCTCGACACTCTCACGGCGCGCTACCCGACCTCGGCCAGCCGTTCCCATTCGTCGCTCGGCCGCACCCGCGCGCGGCCCCGCTGGCTGCGACTCGTCGTGACGATTCTGGCATTCGTCATCGGAGCCGGCGCCATCGTCTACTTCAATCGACAGACGAAGCCGTCCGAGGCAGCGCCGCAGGTTTCGGCCCCGCCGCCGATTCGTTCGATGGCCGTGATGCCGCTCGACAACATTTCGAACAATACGAAGGACGACTTCCTCTCCGTCGGCCTCGCCGATGCGCTCGTGACGAAGCTGCAGCAGATTCCGTCGCTCCAGGTCCGGCCTACCTCCGCGATCGCGGGCTTCCACAACAAGAAGGTGGACACGAAGACAGCGGCCGACCAGTTGCACGTCGACAGCGTTCTTGAAGGTCACTTCCTCGCCGCCGGCGATCTCGTTCGCGTGAACCTGCAGCTCACCGATTCGCGTACCGGCTACAACGTCTGGGCGGACACGATCGACGGGAAGCGCGCCGATCTCATCAAGCTGATCGACGACGTCTCATCGCGTACCGTGGCCGGCCTCAATCAGAAACTCGGCGTCCAGAAGGCCGGCAACGCCTCCGAACCGCGGTCGTCGAATCCACGCGCGTTCGAGGAGTACCTGCGCGCCCGCGCGCTCAGCGGCAGCCTCGTGGCCGCCGAGCATCAGGCCGAAGAGGCCGCGTTGCGCCGCGCGATCGCGCTCGACTCCAACTTCGCCGCCGCGTACGCCGATCTCGCCATCGCCATGTCGCTCGGACAGGCGCGTGGACTCGACACCGGCGCCGACGTCACCGAACGCGCGGAGTTTTACGCGCGGCAAGCCGTCCGGCTCGATCCGAATCTCGCCGCCGCGCACCTCGCGCTCGGACGCGTTTTCGTCCGGTTGCCGGAACGTTTCCGCGAAGCCGTCCGCGAGAATCTGGCCGCGCTCCGCCTCAATCCGAACGACACCAACGCGCTCAACAACGTCGCCAACTACTACGTCTCCGTCGGAGACACGCAACGCGTTCGTTGCCTCGGCGATCGTCTCATCAGCCTCGATCCGAATTCGAACGAAGCGAAAATCCGCGGCTACTGGTACGTCAACGCGGTCGATCCCGAAGGAGCGCTGACGAATTCGCCGGCCGCCATGGCAGGCAAGGATACGGAGCTGGCGGGGCGCGACATCCGAGCCAATGCCTTCATCCTGCTCGGTAATCTCCCGAGCGCGGAAGCGGAGACGGCGCGCATCACGAAGCTCGTTCCGCAGCACTACCTCGGCAAGAGTCTTCGCGCGATGATCGCCGCCTCGAAGGGCGACCGGTCGACAGCCGAGGCTGCGCTGAAATCGTTCGAGTCGGACGCCAATCGTCTGCACTGGGCTGCCATGCGTCAGGCGCTCGTCTACGCGAAGCTCGGCGACCGCGACGCCGCCATGCACTGGGTCAAGCGTAGCGCGGAGCTCGGAAACCACAGTTGGTTCGCGTGGCTGAAGCATCCCTGGACGCAGTCGCTGCAGACCGACCCCGAGTTCCAGACCGTTCTCGGAAAGATGAAAGCCGACCTCGACGACGTCAGCGGCGACGTCATCGGCGTCTATCAACTCATCTGCCGCCCGAGCGGCCCCGCCGTGTAGACATTCGTTGCTGCGCGATGCTCGCGATGGAGCGCGGGCGTCCTCGCGCACGAGGACCTCCCGCACTACGCGACCTCTTCCAACGACGCTGGACGTCTCTGATCTCTTTCTGAGGCCTGAAACGCGATTTCAAAGGCATTTCTGCTCAAGGCCACGGTCGCCGCCCTCTTCGGAAGGAAAAAGTGCTCCAGCGCGAAGGCCATGGCCCTCCTACGCAAGCACAGAACGCTATTACGCTAGCTCCATGGACCTATTTAACAGGCTTCGAATGCCTCTTTGGAGGTCTGAAACGCGATTTCGAAAGGCATTTCTGCTTACGGCCATGGGTCGCCGCCCTCTTCGGAAGGAAAAAATGCTTACGCAGAGGGCCATGGACCTCTCGCTCAAGCCAAAATGCTTTTGATTACGTCCATGGACCTATTGAATAGGCTTAGAATGCTTGTTTGGAGGCCGAGTTTGCTCTCGAAGAGGACGAAGCTCCTCCCAAAGAGCGGAAGTTCCTTGCTGAGAAGGTAAAAATCCTTACTCGATAGGGCCATGGACCTAACGATTAGGGTATCTCGATCATTAATCAATCCATGGTTGTATTATTGAGGCCGATGCCGCGATCCAGACGTGCCAATCCTGACGTAGTCCGCTTCGGAGAGATCCTGCAGCGCGAACGCCTGGCTCGCGGATGGACGATTCGCAAGCTCGCGCAGCGCTCCGGCATGAACGCTCAGTACCTCGGCGTCGTCGAGGCGGGCGGGAACGTTCCCAGTCTATCCACCAT
>DASYJF010000018.1:0-27057 GCA_035996815.1 Thermoanaerobaculia bacterium
GTCGGCGAAGCCGGCGTAAGAACCGTAGCCCACGGCGCGTTGAGCCGTGGGTCGACGGTCTGTACGTGATTTGGGAGCCCGCTTCAGCGGGCGAAAGAACGCTTTCTATCGCGCGCCAAGGCGCGCTCACAAATCCGAGACGACATGCGTTGCCCGTGGGCTACGGTTCTTACGCCGGCTTCGCCGACGCGCGTCACCTGGGAGCGCGGGCGTCCCGCCCGCTGTTGCAATGGGCAGGACAGCCAGCATCAAAAGCGGGCGAGACGCCCGCGCTCCCGGCAAAACGAAAACGGGCGAGCCTTGCGGCTCGCCCGTTCGGTGATTCGTTGTGATTGAGACTTAGTACATTCCGCCCATACCGCCGCCCATTCCACCGCCGCCGCCGCCCTGCTGCGGCTTCTCGTCTTCCTTGATCTCGGAGATGAGTGCTTCGGTGGTGAGCATCAGGCCGGCGATCGAGCTGGCGTTCTGGAGCGCCTGCTTCGTGACCTTGGCCGGATCGATGATGCCGGCGTCGATCATGTCGACTACTTCGTCGTTGCGGGCGTCGTAGCCCCAGTTGCCGCCCTTGAGTTTGATCTCATTCAGCAGCACGGCGGCTTCTTTGCCGGCGTTGAAGACAATCTGGCGGAACGGCTCTTCGAGCGCGCGGCGGATGACGTTGACGCCAACCTTCACGTCGCCCTCGGCCTTGACCGCTTCGACAGCAGCGATGGCGCGCAGCAACGCGACGCCGCCGCCCGGGACGATGCCCTCTTCGACGGCAGCCTTCGTGGCGTGCATCGCATCTTCGACGCGAGCCTTCTTTTCCTTCATCTCGGTCTCGGTTGCGGCACCGACCTTGATGACGGCAACACCGCCGACGAGCTTGGCCAGGCGCTCCTGGAGCTTCTCGCGGTCGTAGTCCGAGGTCGTGTCGTCGATCAGGCTGCGAATCTGCTTCACGCGGCCGGCGATTGCTTCCTTGTGACCCTTGTCGTCCGTGTCGGTCACGAGCGTGGTGTTGTCCTTATCAATCGTGACGCGCTTCGCGTCGCCGAGGTCTTCCCACTTCACGTTCTCGAGCTTCACGCCGATGTCCTCGGAGATCAGCTTGCCGCCGGTGAGGATGGCGATGTCTTCGAGCATGGCCTTGCGGCGGTCGCCGAAGCCCGGCGCCTTGACGGCAGCAACGTTCAGCGTGCCGCGCAGCTTGTTGACGACGAGCGTGGCCAGAGCCTCGCCTTCGACGTCTTCCGCGATGATGAGAAGCGGCTTGCCCTGACGAGCAGTCTGTTCGAGGATCGGGAGCAGGTCCTTCATCGAGGAAACCTTCTTCTCGTAGATGAGGATCTTGGCGTTCTCGAGGACCGACTCCATGCGCTCCGGGTCGGTGACGAAGTACGGCGAGAGGTAGCCGCGGTCGAACTGCATGCCCTCGACGACTTCGAGGACCGTGTCGAGGCCGCGCGCTTCTTCGACGGTGATGACGCCGTCTTTGCCGACCTTCTCCATCGCCTGGGCGATGATGGTGCCGATCTCGTCGTCGCTGTTCGCGGAGATCGTTCCGATGTGGGCGATGTCCTTGCCCTCGACCGGCTTGGCCAGCTTGTCGATCGAATCGACGGCAGCCTTCACGGCGAGCTCGATGCCGCGCTTGACGTCCATCGGATTCGCGCCGGCGGTAACGTTTTTGATGCCTTCGCGGTAGATGGCCTGGGCCAGAACCGTGGCGGTGGTGGTGCCGTCGCCGGCGGTGTCGGAAGTCTTCGAAGCCACTTCGCGAACCATCTGCGCGCCGGCGTTCTCGATCTCATCCTTGAGTTCGATCTCCTTGGCGACGGTGACGCCGTCCTTGGTGATCGTGGGCGAACCGAACTTCTTCTCGATGACGACGTTGCGGCCGCGGGGGCCGAGGGTCACTTTGACCGCGTCGGCGAGCTTGTTGACGCCGCGAAGAATGGCCTGACGGGCATCTTCACCATACGTAATGCGCTTTGCCATTGGTTTTTCTCCTTAGTTGATGTTGCTTACTCGACCACCGCGAGGACTTCGTCTTCGCGGAGGATGGTGTACTCGACGTCATCGATCTTGATGTCGGTGCCGGAGTACTTGCCGATGAGGACCGTGTCGCCGGCCTTGACGTCGAGCTTCATGCGCTTGCCGTCTTCGGCGAACTTACCCTCGCCGACCGCGACCACTTCCGCCTGCTGCGGCTTCTCTTTGGCAGTGTCCGGAATGATGATGCCGCCGCGCACCTGCTCCCCTGTTTCCTTGCGCGTAACGACGATTCGGTCATACAACGGACGAAGTTTCATAGCCATCTGTGACTCTCCTTTCACCCAATTCGTGGATTGCTTCGCGGCAGAACGCCGCGAGATTCGTTGCTGATTCGAGAGGTGAGTGTTTAGCACTCACGCGTCACGAGTGCTAAACAATATGCGGCGGACATTATTCTGTCAAGCGGGTCGTGGGGCGGCATCTCCGCCTTCGGCTCCGTGCCTCCGGCAGCCTCAGAGCATGTGAAGAAATCTGGCCTCGGACGTTTAAGGCGCGCTCGACAAGCGCCCGCGCCCGGGGTTCCGAGGTGGCGGGGATGCGGCGACGGGAGGCGGCCGCTACAAAATCTCGCGCTGCTGGAACACTCTGTAGTGGCCGCCTCCGCGGCCACGAAACTCGGCACGTCCGTTTTCCCCGCGTCGAGCGCGGGGCTAGGCTTGTTCAGCGCGCCTTCGCGCGCGGACCGCCGCCAGAGCGTTCCTCTCGCCAAACCTGGAGCCCAAGCGCATTCGCGGATGGTCGCGCGCGGAGGCGCGCTCGACCATCCAGCCCCGCGCTCGGCGCGGGGTTGTGGGCGCATGCACGACTCGGCCGCCACAGAGCCTCGCACGGCGCGTTCATTTGTAGTGGGCGCCTCCGCGCCCACGGCGTTCGTTCGCAATCGGTTTCCCCGCGCTGAGCGCGGGGCTGGATTGTTGAGCGCGCCTCCGCGCGCAACCGTTCGACGATTTCCTCACATTCTCTGACAAATTGTTCCCAGCGATTCCTCACAAGCTCTCAGGTGGCAGTGACAGCAGATTGAGTCTCTTCTAATCAACTCCGAGTCGCTTGCAAGAGACCCCCGAGTTTCTTCGAAGAGACCCCCGAGTCTCTTGCAAGAACCCCCCGAGTCTCTTCGAAGAGACCCCCGAGTCTCTTGCAAGAGACCCCCGAGTCTCTTCGAAGAGACCCCCGAGTCTCTTGCAAGAATCCCCCGAGTCTCTTGCAAGAACCTCCCGGGTCTCTTGCAAGAACCCCCCGAGTCTCTTGCAAGAGCCCCCCGAGTCTCTTGCAAGAACCCCCCGAGTCTTTTGCAAGAACCCCCCGGGTCTCTTGCAAGAAACCCCCGAGTCTCTTGCAAGAGACCCCTGAGTCTCTTCGAAGAGCCCCTCGTGTCTATTTTTGAGAGACCCCCGAGTCCTCGTTCAAAGCCCCAAGTCCCTTCGAAGCGGACGTCGCTGCAAATAGCCGGAGATCGCGGCGCTAGTGACCGACGGCGCGGTGGCGGGGCGGGATCTGCGCGTCGTCGTTGACGATGGTGCAGATCGCGGGTGAGCTCGAGAAGGTGGCGTTGTCGGCGCCGGTGATGACGACGTTGAAGGTCTCGTCAGGTTCGAAGGCGACGTCGCCGATGATGGAGACCGTGAACGTCTTCACGGTCTCGCCGGGCTGGAACGTGATGTCGGCGTTGGCCGCGAGGTAGTCGGAGCCGGCGGTGGCGGTGCCGTCCTGCGTCTGGAAACGGACGCGCGTCAAGGTCGCAGACGAAATGCTCAAGCGCGCCGTGAACGTCGCGGAGCTCAGGCCGGCGTTTCCTTCGTTGACGCGGACGTTGTCGATGCTCGCGGAAGGAATCGGAGGTCCGCCGTGGTCGTCGTCGACGATCGTGCCGATGGCGGTGCCGCGCTCGATCGTGGCGTTGACGGGATTCGAAAGCTGAACGGAAAAGGTCTCATCGTTTTCATTCAACGTGTCGCCGATGATTGGAACGTTGAAGGTTTTCAGCGTCTCGCCGGCGCGGAAGGTGACGGTGCCTTGCGTCGCGACGAAATCGAAGCCGGCGTTGGCGGTGAAGCCGAAGGCCTGATAGTCGACCGTGGCCGTCACAATCGCGTTTGCGGGCTGCAGGTGAACGGTGAAGACTGCCGGCGTCGTGCCGGCGTTTCCTTCGACGGCGCTGGCATCATCCACGGTCAGCCTTGCGGAGGAGGGGAACGTCGAGGTGTTGTTGTCGGGCCGCGGGTCAGTCGTTGAGCTCGACACCGTGGCGGTGTTCGTTGCCTGCGTCGAGGTGTTGAGCGTGAGCTCGAAGATGGCGCTGATCGTCTTTCCTTCGACGCCGGGGAAGACACCGATCGTGCAGGAGATCGTTCCGCTTCCGCCGGCGGCTGGCGTGCTGCAGGTGAACTGCGGACCGGAGGTCTGCACCCATGTCGCCAATGTGCTGCCGGATGGAACGGCGTCGGTGAGCGTCACGCTCGCCGCGTCATTCGGGCCGGCGTTCGAGACGGTGACGACGAACGTGTCTGCGCCGCCCGATGTGACCACGGCGACGTCTGCCGATGCCGCTTGGGACGTGACGGTCGTCGTGCGGCTGGCGCCGTTGTTCGCGGAGTTGGGATCGGTCTCGTCGGCGGCGATCGTGCCCGTATTGGTTAGGATCGTCCCGGCGCTGACGCCGTTGTTGATGCGGAACGTGAAGATGAACGTGGGCTGATCGCTCGCTGACCGCAGGTCCAGGCTCGACGCCGAGCACGTAATCGTTCCGCTCGTGCCGACGGCTGGCGTGGCGCAGGTGAATACGCCGATGGGATCGGAAACCGTGGCGGAAACGAATGTCGCGTTGGCCGGGACGTTGTCGGTGAACTGCACGTGATGCGCGGTCGATGGTCCCTTGTTGGAGATGACGGACTGGAAGCTGAATGTCGAACCCGAGGCGGCACTCGATGAGCTCAGCATCGAGTCGATGGAGAGATCGGCGGAGGCGGACGAGATCGCGTCGATGCCGGTCGTGGCGGTGCTCGAGTTGTTGGAAGTGTCGGGATCGGATGTCCCCGAGGTAATCGTGGCCGTGTTGCTGATCTGACCCGAGGGAGCGCCCGGCGAGGTCTTCACGGAGATGGTGAAGCTGGTCTCGGACTCGTTTTCGAACGCCGCGGCCGTGCAGCTCACGGTGCCGGTGCTTCCCACCGATGGCGTCGTGCAGTTGAAGAGCGTCGTTGATACGTTGAGAGCGGCGAAGGTCGTGCCGAACGGCAGCGTGTCGGTGACGGTCACGTTCTGCGCGACCGCGGGACCGCTGTTGAAGACGAAGACGGAGTAGTCGATCGTGTCGCCCGCGGACACCGACTCGGGAGCGCTCTTCGAAACGAGGAGATCGGCCGTCTGCGCGCTCGCGCCCAGCGCAATGAACGCTGCCACGAGCGCGAAACGGATGCTGTGGCAGCGGCGCATGACGCGTAACTTTATGTTGCCGGTTCGGGCTTGACTGTACCGAACATCACACCGGCCGGCTGTTCCTCGGCGACCGGCTGCAGGGCGGCGAATTCGTCGCCGATTGCGTCGCTATCCGGTCCGTTTGCGTGCGGCTTCTTCCGCAGCTTGTCCATGTAGACGTAGAAGACGGGTGTCACGAAGAGCGTCAGCGTCTGCGAGAAGAGCAGACCGCCGACGACCGCGAGGCCGAGCGGGCGGCGCGACTCGGCGCCGGCTCCGAAGCCGAGGGCGATAGGGATGGTGCCCATGAGCGCGGCCATCGTGGTCATCATGATCGGGCGGAAGCGGACCACGCAGGCCTCGTAAATCGCCTCGGTGGCGTCCTTGCCGCCTCGCTGCGACTCGAGCGCGAAGTCGACCATCATGATGCCGTTCTTCTTGACGAGACCGACCAGCATGATGATGCCGACGAAGGCGTAGATCGAGAGATCGACGTGAAAGATGAGCAGCGTGAGCAGTGCGCCGAATCCTGCGAACGGAAGCGCGGAGAGAATCGTCAGCGGATGGATGAAGCTCTCGTACAGGATGCCGAGCACCATGTAGATGACGCCGATGGCGATGGCGAGCAGCAGTCCGAGTCCTTGCATCGATGATTGGAACGCCTGCGCGGTGCCCTGGAATGACGTCGATACGGTCGATGGCAATGTCGACTTGGCGGCGGCGTCGATCTCATTCACGGCGGCGCCGAGCGAGATGCCCGGCTTGAGGTTGAACGAGAGCGTGACGGACGGCGACTGGCCGCTGTGATTCACGGCCAGCGGACCGACGGTCGGAATCATCTTCGCGACGGCATCGAGCGGGACGAGATCGCCCGATGAGGAACGGACGTAGAGCATCGACAGCGCGGCCGGGTTCTTCATGAACTCGGGATCGAGCTCCATGATGACCTGGTAGGTGTTGTTGGGCGCGTAGATCTGCGATACCTGGCGCGTCGCGTACGAGGAGTAGAGCGCGTCCTCGACCTGATTCGGCGTGAGGCCGAGGGTGGCCGCACGGTCGCGGTCGATCTCGACATTGACGGTCGGGTTGCGAAGGAAAAGATCCGTGTTGACGTCGACGAATCCCGGCAGCGTACGCATCTTCGCCAGCATTTTTTCGGACGCGTCGTAGAGCACGGCCGTGTCGGCCGATTGCAGCGTGTACTGATACTGCGAATTCGACTGGCGGCCGCCGAGGCGGATCGGCGGTGGGTTTTGGAGCGAGACTCGGAAGCCGGGAATAGCGTTCAGTTTCGGACGGAGATCGTTCATCACGTCGTCGATCGACGCCTTGCGCTGCCCTTTCGGCACGAGGCGCAGCGAGATCACGCTGCTGTTGCCGCCGCGGACGAACGAGAAGAACGCGGCCACGCGCGGGTCTTTTGCGACGATATCCATGGCCATCTTCTGGTGGCGCATCAGTTCGGGGAACGACGCTCCCTGCGCGGCCTCGAGGCTGATGCGCACTTCGTTCTGGTCTTCGTTCGGGATGAAGCCTTTCGGGACGGCCATGAAGAGCCACACCGTTGCCGCGAGGATGATCAGCGAGAAGACCAGCGTCAGCGCGCGCTGGTTGAGCGCGATGCGCAGCCCGCGCTCGTACAGCGCCAGCATGCCGTCGAAGATTCGCTCGGTGGCTTGATAGAGCTTGCCATGTTTCTCGTTCTTGTGAGGACGGAGGAACTTCGCGCTGAGCAGTGGCGTGAGCGTGAGTGAGACGAATCCGGAGACGAGGATGGCCGCGCCGATCGTGACCGCGAATTCGTGGAAGAGCCGGCCGAGGATGCCGCCCATGAAGAGGATGGGGATGAAGACGGCCGTCAGCGAGATCGTCATCGAGATGATCGTGAAGCCGATCTCTTTCGATCCGTTCAGCGCCGCTTCCATCGGCTGCTCGCCCATCTCCATGTGCCGGACGATGTTCTCCAGCATGACGATGGCGTCGTCGACGACGAAGCCGACCGAGAGCGTGAGCGCCATCAGCGAGAGGTTGTCGAGCGAGTAGTCGAACATGTACATCACGGCGAACGTGCCGACGATCGAGAGCGGCAACGCAAGGCTCGGGATGATCGTGGCGGAGACGTTTCGCAGGAAGAGGAAGATGACCAGGATGACCAGGAAGAGCGTCAGCAGCAGCGTGAACTTGACGTCGTCGACCGAGGCGCGGATGGAATCGGCGCGGTCACGATGCACCTGCAGATCGACCGACGCGGGCAACTGGCCGCGGAACGCCGGCAGCAGCGCGCGGACGCGGTCGGACACTTCGACGGCATTCGTGCCGGGCTGCTTCTGCACGGCGAGAATGAAGCCCGGCTTGCCTTTGAACCAGGCCATGGTCTGGTTGTTCTCGACGTCGTCCATGACTTTGCCGAGGTCGCCGAGCCGCACCGGATGGCCGTTGCGATACGCGACGACGACCTTCGCGTAGTCGGCCGCTTTGAAGAGTTGCCCGTTCGCCTGAACGGTGTAATTCGTGTACGGCCCGGTGAGCACGCCGGCGGGGAGGTTGACGTTGTTGTTGCGGATCGCGGTCGCGACTTCATCGATACCGACGCCGCGCGTGGCGAGCTGGCGCGGATCGAGTTGCGTGCGAACGGCGTACTTTTGCGCGCCGTAGACCTGCACCTGCGCGACGCCCTCGATCGCGGAGATGCGCAGCGCCATCATCGTCTCGGCGTACTCGTCGAGCTGATACATCGGCATGTCGTCCGAGGTGATGGCGAGGTAGAGGACCGGCGTGTCGGCGGGATTGACCTTGTTGTACGACGGCGGCGCCGGCATGTTGGGCGGCAACTGGCGGCCGGCGGCGGCAATGGCGGCTTGCACGTCCTGCGCGGCGTTGTCGAGATTGCGGTTGAGATTGAACTGGAGGGTGATGGACGTCGATCCGATCGACGACGACGACACCATCGAGTCGAGACCGGCGATCGTCGAGAACTGGCGTTCCAGCGGCGTCGCAACGGCCGAGGCCATCGTCTCCGGACTCGCACCGGGCAGCGATGCGTTGACGTTGATTGTCGGAAAATCGACGTTCGGTAGATCGCTCACGGCCAGTTGGCGGTACGCCATGATGCCGAACAGCACGATTGCGAGCATGACCAGCGTGGTCATGACGGGGCGGCGGATGAAGAGGGCGGCTATATTCATAGGGTTTGCTCGGCGCCTTGCTGCAACGTTTTACAGCGACTTCTTCACGTCTACTTTGCTCTTGGGGGTCAATCGGATCTGGCCATCGGTGACCACGGTGTCGCCAGGTTTGACGCCGCGTCCGATGACGGCCTGAGTTTCCAGTTGCTGCACGACGGTTACCGGATGCATCTGCACGCCGTTGCCGTCGGTCACGACATAAACGTACTGCCCCTTCTGCCCATTTTGCACTGCCTGGAGCGGGACGACGACGGCGTTCGCGCGATTCGACAGCGTCACCGCGACGTTTACGAACTCGCCGGGCCAAAGCACGCGGCCTTCGTTCGCGAATGTCGCCTTCAAGGTGATCGTCCCGGTGGTCGGGTCGACGGCGTTGTCGACGAACGTCAGCTTGCCGCCCTGCACAGGAGTTCCGCCCTGCTGCGGCGCGGCCGACACCGGCACGTTGCCGAGGCCGCGTGCGCGGACGTCGCCGAGTTGCGATTCGGGGACGGAGAACGTCACATAGACGGGAGTGATCTGGTTGATGGTGACGAGCGGCGTGGTGTCGTTCGCTTTGACGAGATTGCCGGCCTGGACCTGAACGCTGCCGGTGCGGCCATCCATCGGCGAACGGATGTCGCAGTAGGCGAGTTGCAGCTGCGCGTTCTGTACCGCGGCACGGTCCGCCGCGACGACGGCGCGCGCGGCCTCGGCGCCTGACGCGAATTTGTCGTACTCCTCGCGCGTGACGTAGTCCTTCTTCACCAGCCCCGCATACCGCGTGGCCTCGGAATCGGCATTCCGCGCCTGCGCTTCATCGCGAGAGAGATTCGCTTCGGCCTGCGCGAGCGCGGCCTGATACGGACGTGGATCGATGGTGAAGAGTCGCTGGCCTTTGTGGACGTCGTCGCCCTCGCGGAACCAGACGCGCTGAAGCTGCCCGGCAACGAGTGCGCGGACCGCGACGGTCGAAATCGGCTGGACGCTGCCGATCGCTTTCACCTGCACGGGGATGTCGCGCTGTTCGGCCACTGCGACAGTGACGGGGACGCGCTCCTCGCGCACTTTTTCTTTTTTTTCGGCGCAGCCGAGGATGCTGGCGGCGATCGCGGCGCAGGCTGCGGCGCGAAGGCCGGTGGACTTCATTCGAATCATCGTGATCACTTTCCTTGCGATGCGGTGGCGCGCGTCAGCGTGCCGGTGTCGTGTGCGAGTTGTGCAACCGAGAGGAACCAGTCGGTGCGGGCCTGAACTTCCTCGGCGCGCGCATTTTCGAGCGCGGACTGAGCCGTGAGCAGATCGAGGATGTTGCCGATGCCAGCTTTGTAGCGGCCGCTGGCGACGTCGACCGACTCGGTGGCGTCGCGAAGCAGATCGCGGCTCGTGGCCACGCGCTGCATTGCCGTCTGCAACGCGTAGTAGCTCGTCCAGACCTGGAGACCGACCTGCTGCTCGACGTTGCGCGCGTTTTCGGAGGCGAGTTGCGTCTCGATCTGCGCCGCACGGATGTCGTACGTGTTCCTGAAGCCGGTGAAGAGCGGAACGCGCAGCGAGATGCCGGCCGAGTACGGCGTGAACCGGTTATTGAGTCCGTTCGTGAAGATGTTGCCAACGCTTGCGCCGACGCCAACCGACGGCAACCCTGCAGAACGGACGACCTGCACCTGTTGCCGTGCGCGCTCGACCTCGGCGCGTGCAGCAGCGAGGTCGGGACGTTCGGTGACGGCGCGCGTCATGAGCGACTCCACGGCGTCGCTGACCTGCTGCGTCGGGATATCCGCCGGCAAGTCACCGACGACGAACGGCGTCGATGCCGGCACTCCCATCAACGTGGCGATCGTTCCCTGTAACCGGCGCAGGTTGCCCTCGATCGTTTCGTACGTCAGCTTCGCCTGCGAGAGCGCCGTGCGCGCCTGCAGAACGTCGGCGATCGTTGCCACGCCCGCCTTGTGCCGCGCATCGGCGGAGTCGAGGCTCGTCTGCCGCTCTTTGATCGTTGCTTCCTGCGCGGTGAGCAACGCCTTGGCGTCGAGGTAGTCGTAGTAAGCCTGCTCGACGCTGAGGATGACGTCCTGAATGGTCTGGTTGTGCGTGTAGCCGGATGCGATGAGTGTCTGCCGCGCGACCTCGGCGGAAGCATTCCGCCCGCCGAAATCGAACAGCAGGTAATCGAGTGAGAGGTTCGGACCGCTGAACGCCGTGGCGGTGCCGACCGTGCTTGTGTTCGAGTGCGTGAGCGACGCGTCGAGGCCGACCGTCGGCAGATACGCCGAACGAACACTGCCGAGGTTCGCCTCGGCCAGACGCGCTTCGAGCCAGGTCGTGCGCGTGGCGGGATTGTTCGACAGCGCGAGATCGATGATCTGCGCGAGCTCGAGCGGAACGCCGGTTGGCGGCAGGACAAGGTCGTTCGGCGGCGGAACTTTTGGCGGAACCGCGTTCGCCGGCGGCGTCCATGTTGTCGCGGGCGATGCCGGAGTGCCGGCGCCGTGCGAAACGGGATCGACGACGTTGCCGATGTTGTGAATGCTCGCGCAGGAGGACGCGAGAAGAAGAAGGATCAGTGATTGAAAGGGCTGCGTGCGCATTGCGTAGAAGCTCGTACGATTGATTGCATCAAGTTGCAGAACTGGTTGAGGTTACAAAGTTGTGGCGTTCGTTCGCCGATGAAAAAACGGCGCCACCTTTTCGGTGGCGCCGTTCGAAGAAGCGATGGGGAACGGCGGCGCTACGATTTCTGCACGAACGCGCCGGCGATGGCGAGGGCGATGCACAGGAGCAGCAGTGAGAGCGGCGAGATCATCGGGATGTTCGCCGCAGGAACTACCGTAATCGTCGATGTGGCGGTGTTGTTCCCGGGGTTCGGATCGGGGTTGGCCGGGGACGCGCTGACGACCGCGGTATTCGTGAGCGGACCCGTCGTCGACGGCAGGGTCACGGTGAGGGTAAAGGTCGCGGTGCCACCGTTGGTGATCGTGCCGGCGTTGCAGGTCACGACGGTCGTGCCCGAACACGCACCGGCTGGTGTCGAAGAGCTCAGCGTCGTCCCGGGAGGCAACGTATCCGTGACGGTGACGGCAGCTGCCGCTGACGGTCCGCCGTTGCTGACCACGATCGTGTAAGTCAGCGGCTGGCCCGTTCCGTACGGACCTGGTGCGGCAGTCTTGGTGATGGAGAGGTCGGCGTTCGGACTGGCGGTCACGGTTGTGTTGGCCGAGGGATTGTTGCCGGTCGGATTCGGATCCGCCGTCGTGCTCGAGACGTTCGCGGTGTTCGTGATGACCGTGCCTGTCGGGGTTGCCGCGGCGATGTGCAGCGTGATGGAGAAGGTCGCCGTTCCGACGGGGAACAAGCCGATCGTGCAGGTGGTCGTCCCGGTTCCGCCGGCCGCCGGGTTGCTGCAGGAGAACGCCGGTCCGGTGGTCTGCGACTCGGAGACGAAGGTCGTGTTCGCCGGCGTACTGTCGGTGAGAGAAACCGCCGAGGCCGCGGATGGACCGCTGTTGGTGAGCGTGATGGTGTAGGTGATGTCGCTGCCGGCGTTTGCGCTGGCGGGGCCGGTCTTGTTGATGGTCAGGTCGGCGGACGCGGATACCGTCGCGGAGGCGGTCTGGCTGTTGTTGTTCGGGTTCGGATCGGCGTTGCCGCCCGTCACTGTGGCGGTGTTGTTGAGCGTTCCTGAGAACGAGGGAGAAATGTTCGCGGTGAGAGTGAACTGCGCGGATCCGCCCGATCCCAGCGGCTGCAGCGAACAGTTCACAGTGCCTGGATTGTTCGGTGCGGGCGTACCGCAGGTTGCCGCGGCGCCGGTGTTCTGCACCAACGAATTGAACGTCGTCCCAGCCGGCAAGGTGTCGGTCAATGACGGATTCTGCTCGGTGTCGCCTGCGATGTTGCTGACGGTGATCGTCCACGCAATCGTTCCGCCGGAGGTGGCCGTGCCGGGACCCGTTTTCGTGACGGCCAGATCGCTGCTGGAAACGATCGTGAGCTGCGAGGATTCGTTGTTGTCGGGATTCGGATCGGAAGTTGTCGAGGTGACGTCGGCAATGTTGTTGAACGCTGTGCCCGAGGCTGTTCCCATCGGAATGTGGCCGGTCAGCGTGAACGTGGCGGTCGCGCCTGATGCAAGAGGATTGATCGTGCAGGTCACGATGCCGCCGGCACCGACCGAGGGAAGGGGGGCGCAATTGAAGGGCGGGCCACTGTTCTGCACCAGCGAAGCGAAGGTCATCGTGCCCGGCAATTTGTCGGTCAGCGAGACACTGGCGGCTGCGGCGGGGCCTGCGTTCGTTACGGTGATCGAGTACGAGACGTCCGTATCGGCCATCGCGGAAGCGGGGCCGGTCTTCAGCACCGAGACGTCCGCCTGCGCCGAGGGAATGGTCGTGGTCCCCGTCGACGAGTCGTTCTCATCATTCGGGTCGAAGGTGGTCGTTGACACGCTCGCGATGTTCGTGAACGTCGTGCCATCTGGCGTCGCCGGCGGGATATTCGCGACGAAGGTGAAGTTGGCGCTCGATCCTGCCGTGAAGAGGGCGATCGTGCAGGTAATCGTTCCGTTCACTCCCGCGCTCGGGGTCGAGCAACTGAACGCCGGCCCGCTGTTCTGCGTTGCAGAAACGAACGTCATGCCCGGCGGCAAGGGGTCAGTGAGCGAGACCGTCGTTGCGTCATCCGGTCCGAAGTTGGAGACGGTGACGTCGAAAGGGACATCGCTGCCGGCCGTTGCGTTCGGTGGCGCGTTCTTGAAGACGGCCAGGTCGGCAGTGGTCGCCGCTCCGGCCGGCCTGATTCGTCGAGCCGGGGCGCTGTGCGCTACGGAGGCGATGACGAAGACGAGGGCGAAAAGAAGGCAGCTCTTGCGTATTTTCACGGAAGCAAGATTACAGCAACTTATCGAGGGCTGTGTATTCTCTTCCTTGCGAATCAGCCACAGCTTTATAGGTAATTTTCCCGTCATAAACATTGACGCCCTCGGCTAGTCCGGGATCGCTCATCGCTTTCAGGCCGAGCGACGCCAGCTTGCGCGTGTACGGCAGCGTGGCGTTCGTGAGCGCAATCGTCGACGTCCGTGGCACCGCGCCGGGCATGTTGGCAACGCAATAGTGGATGACGCCGTCGACCTCATAGACGGGATCCGAATGCGTCGTTGCGTGCGCGGTCTCGACGCAGCCGCCCTGGTCGATGGCGACATCGACGATGACCGAACCCTTCTTCATGCTGCGGACCATTTCGCGCGTCACGAGTTTCGGCGCCGAGGCGCCCGGAATCAGAACGCCGCCGATGAGCAGGTCGGCGCGTTTGCAGGCTTCGGCGAGATGCGCTCCGCTCGAGGCCCACGTCTGCACTGTTCCCCGGAAAATGTCGTCGAGCTGGCGTAGCCGATCGAGGTTGTTGTCGAGAATCGTGACGCGCGCGCCGAGGCCGACCGCCATCTTGGCCGCGTTCGTACCGACCACGCCGCCGCCGATGATCACGACGTCGCTCGGCAGCGTTCCCGGCACACCGCCGAGGAGCACGCCGCGGCCGTTGTTCGGCTTGTGGAGGTAGTACGCGCCGACATGCACGGACATCCGTCCCGCCACTTCTGACATCGGCGTGAGCAGTGGCAGCGTCCGTTTGCGCTCGTCCGTGATGGTCTCGTACGCGATGCCTGTGATTTTCTTTTTCAGCAGCGACGCGGTGAGATCGGGCACGGGCGCGAGGTGGAGATAGGTAAAGAGGAGTTGTCCGTCCTTCAAGCGAGCGAGATCGGCATCGATCGGCTCTTTGACCTTCACGATCATGTCCGACCGCTCGTAGACCTCGTTGGCGGTGGAGAGGATCGTGGCGCCGGCGGCGGTGTACTCGTCGTCGGCGAAGCCGCTGCCGTTGCCGGCGCCGGCCTGGATGTAGACGGTGTGACCGTCCGTGGTGAGGTCTTGCGCGCCCGCGGGCGTCATCCCCACGCGGTACTCGTTGTTCTTGATCTCAGCCGGTACGCCGATCCGCATCGTTTCGTTCTCCGTCAAACGTGATCCCGCGCGGCTTCGCGCGGCGGGCGCATTCTAGTCCCGAACGAGCCTGTGCACTCCTCGGGCCGGATCAATCAGGATCTTTTCCGAGGTGTCAGTGTCCGCGCCGTCCCTGCAGGCGCGCGTGGACCTGGAACGCGCCCGGATTGAGCAACCGCGCCGCGCCATACGCGTCGAGAAGGCCGAAGCCGAACGTAGTATCTCGGCCTGCTGCGCCGAGGTCCGTCGCTGAATTGAAGAGGGCATTCTTCACTGCGGACGCCGAGGCGGTCGGCGCAACGCTCCAGACCAATGCAGCGACGCCGACGGCGTGCGGACAAGCCATCGACGTTCCGGCCAACGTTTCGTAGTCGTCCACAACGGTCGTTTCGGTGAGGGCGGAGGCCACGGAAGTGGTGCGCAGCGCCTCTCCGTCGGCGTAGGAAATGCCGGTTGCGACCGGCCACGCGAACGCGAGATCCGCGGGATCATCGGCACCGTTCAGTTGTCCGATGAGCGTCCAGCCGCCGAGTGAGTCGCTGCCACACGTGGCCGGTGTCGCGGCGATCGAGCAGTTGTAGATGACCACCGCCTTCGCACCCGCTGTGAGTGCATTCTTCGTTTTTAAGTTGAACGTGGCGCTACCGCGCTGGATGAGCGCGATGTTGCCCTTGACCGAGGCGGGAAAATCGGCGGCCGTGGCGCCGAGGCCGCAGTAGACGTATTGGCCGCTCTGTGTCCCTTTGGCGGATCCCGTCAGCGCGAAGTTATCGAAGGAGGCGCTCGGTGTCGTCAGGAATGCGTTGACTCCCCGACCTACGATGTATGTCGAGAAAACGCCGACGCCCGGAGCCGTGACTGCGATCTCCGGACCCTGGTTCGAGAAGTCAGCGATTTTGCTCGTCGAATCGAGCGCGCCAACCGCGATGACGCTGGAAAAGGCGGCCGGGTAGCTCACGGTCGCGACGTGACTCGCAGTCGAGTCATTGCCGCTCGCGGCGAACACCAGCACGCCGGCGTTCGCGAGGTTCTGACAGGCAGTTTGCATCGTCAGCGACGGCGTTGGTGAACATTGATCGCTCACCGTTACGTCGGTGCATTGTCCGAGCGACATGTTGACGACCCAGTTGCCGCCCAGCTCCGTCTTCTTCGAAAGCACCCAGTTCAAACCCGACGCAATCGTCGCATTGCTGCCCGTCGCCTTGCCGCTGCCGTCCGGCGCCAACACCTTCGCCGACCAGAGCTTCACATTGGGGGCGACGCCGACCACTCCGATCCCATTGTCCGCCGCGCCGATCGTGCCGGCGACGTGCGTCCCATGTCCGTCGTCATCCCTCGGGTCGTTCGTTCCGGTCACGGCGTTGAATCCGCCCTGATAGTGATCTTTGAGCTCGGGGTGCGTGTAGTCGATTCCGGTATCGACGATGGCGACGTTGATCCCGTCGCCTTTCGCAATCGGCCAGACGATCGGAGCGCGAACCATGGCGATTCCGTACGGAGTGACCTGCGCATTCGCGGGATGCGACATCGGCGCGATGTGCTTCGCCGGCGCGGGCATATCGAGCGCGAAGAACTTGATGTCGGCGCTCTCTACATACCGAACGGAAGGATCGTTCCGGAGCGTCTGTACCTCGGCATCCGTCAGATTCACGACGAACGAGCCGAGATACTGAAAGTCCTCGGTGATGCGGTCCGCGAATACGGCGCGCTTCGCCGCGTGCACGGCATCAGACTTCATCCCCACGATGTAGCGCTGCGTCTGCTGCGCGACGGCAGCGGATGAAACGGTGAGAAAAAGGATGGCGAACGCTGTCCGTTTCATGATTGCGGTCCTCGCTTGAAGTGAAGCGTGAGGTCTACCAATAAAAAACGCGGCGCCGGAGTGGCGCCGCGCTGTTGGAGGGAACGTGAGTCGCTGCAAGTGAACCTGGTTGCTTGGACGAGCTGTTGACCGAGAAGCGAATACCATAGTCACCACTGAGTAGTTATAGCGAGTCGTCTTGCATAGTCTGGTAACCGAAACCGGCGTCACATTGCACACACATCTTTGTAACAGTAGCCATCAGAAATAGCTATCCATCTTCCACCGCAACTCTCAGTATAGAAGTACCACTGATCCTCGACTAGGGTGTGGGAGCTGCACTCATATTGAACGTAGTGCCGAAATCGGCCGTCAAGTGTACCGCTACGGTCGCGTACACCGCTACACGACAAAGTGTCACGCCCGGTTTCGAACTCCACACAGTACGTACCATCTGGAAATGGACCGGAACCATCCGCTAGCCAATACACATTTGCCCTTGCCGTATAGTAGATGTCAGAATACGAGTATCGCGGAAGCGCGGCCGCCGGTTGCGTGAGTGTTGCAATAACAAGAACGACGAATAGCACAGTTGCACGGGTTGTGACGTTTTTCATATGAACCTCCCGCGCAACACTTTACTTTCAGGCGATCAATAAGTCAATTTCGCGACCATCAGTGTCCGCGACGCCCGGCCATTCGCCCGTGCACCGGTCCAATTACCGGAGTAACGCCCACGCCGAATGCAGCGGGGTTGAGCATCTTCGCTGCGTCATAGGCGTTGACGAGACCGAAGCCATAGGTCGTGTCTTTGCCTGAATCGCCGAGGTCTTTGGCAGTCTGTTCGAGCACTGTGGCAACGTTGGTCGCAGTGGAGTTCGGAGAAACAGCCCACACCAGCGCCGCGGTGCCGACCGCGTGCGGGCAGGCCATCGAGGTCCCGTTGAGCGTTTCGTAGGTATCGCTGGAACCGTTGCCGTTGAAGGTCATCGAAACCGAAGAACCGACCTTGGCTTTCAGTGCTGCGCCATCCTCTATCGAGACAAGCGCCAACGGTACGACCTTGGCGACGTCGGCATCAGTTATAGGGGTTAATGCGGGCCTGACAAATGGACGAGGAGCATTGGTAGCGGTGTCAATAATGTTGATGATGATCACGCCGACCGCGCCTGCCGCTTTGGCGTATTTCGCTTTCGCGATAAAGAAGAAGCCCGTCGGATCGGCTGGATCTGTGCCGCCGCGTTGAACGAGAGCAATCTTGCCGGCTGAACCCGCCGGATACTCGTTTGGAGCGCCTGTTCCAGCGAACACCGTCGCTGCCGTCACAGGGCCGTCAGACAGACAGATTGGGTTGCTATCCTTATCAAAACCCTCAGCAAAGCGGGCTTCGGCTCCAACCCCCCCCGACGTTACCTTCCCCTCCGTAAACGTAGAGAGAACAAGTTCACCGGGCGCAACGACTTTCAGATCGGCGCCGCGCTGCGAGAAACTGGACACTTTGTTTGTTGAGTCGACGGAGCCTACGGACACAACGCTCGGGTAGCCGGCTGGATACGCAAGCCCATTGTCGCCGACATAAGCGTTGCCCGACGCTGCGAAAATGAGGACTCCGGCATCCGCGGCTGCCTGGAACTGCGCCTGCTCACTGACGGAGGCCGTATCCGAACCAAGGGAGAGATTGATGATCCAGTTTCCGCCGATCTCCTTCTTCTTGTCCACGACCCACTGCACCGCTTGGATGATGTCGGTGGTCCGGCCGCTGCCGCACGCGCTCAGGACCTTCAATGAATAGATATCGACGTCAGAAGCAATTCCCACGACGCCCGCGCCATTGTTTGCGGCCGCGATGATGCCGGCCACGTGAGAACCGTGACCGTTGTCGTCAAGTGGATCCGCCGTCCGAGAAAGATAGTTGAATCCTTCTTTGAAAACCGCGGCGAGCTCCGGGTGGTGATAGTCGATGCCCGTGTCGATGATGGCCACGTGAATGGCGGGTCCGTTCGCCAGCGATTTGCCTCGCGTCACCGGCCAGACCGCTGGCGCGTTCACGTCGTTCACACCATAGGGGGTGGTCTGCTGGCCGGGCGTTATGACGTCGTCGGCGAAGGCATGACGCTCTAGATCGGGTTCGATCGAGATGGTGGTCCCCGACGCTTTCAGCGCGGCGACCTCCCCGTCCGTCAGATTCGCGGCGAAGCCGTTGATGCCGGGCAATTCACGGAGGTCGCGCTCGTCGGCACTGATGTTCGGATCGAACATCGCCGAAAGCGATTTGGCGGCGAAGTGGGTGCTCGGCTTCGTCATCACGATGACGGCCTGCGTCGGCGTCGAAGCGAACGCGGTGAGCGGGGCGATGAACAACAGGACGACGAAAGCTGCGCGTTTCATCAGGTCGTGGACCTCACTTTTTCCTGGATTTGGACTTGGGTTGATTGCGAAGGACAACGCTGCGCCAATTTAGTTATTCCGTGTAACTAGCTCGCTCGATCACGATACGGTAGCTTACTTTTTGCTACTCTGCGCTGCCATGACCGACTGGAAAACAAACCTAATTAATGACTCCGCCGGAATCGCAGCCGTGATCCGCGACACAAAGACGATTGCCGTCCTCGGCATCAAGCCCGAATCGCACGCCGATCAGGCCGGCTACTACGTCGCGGCACACATGGCCGAGGCCGGCTACGACATCATCCCCGTCCCCGTTTACTACCCCGAGGTCACGCAAATCCTCGGCAAGCCGGTGTTCCGCAAGCTCGCTGAGGTTGGCCGGGCCATCGACATGGTCAACGTCTTTCGGCGTCCGAACGACATTCCGCCGCACGTCGACGACATCATCGCCGCGAAGCCGAAGAGCGTCTGGTTCCAGCTCGGAATCCGCAACGATGAGGCCGCGCAACGGCTGGCGGAGGCCGGCATCAAAGTGGTGCAGGACCGCTGTCTGATGGTTGAAGAGGGACGGATCCGGCGGTAAATCTGCCGTGCCTGAGCCATTTTCGTGGGACCTCTCCGCGCGGACGCACGGTATTGCCTACCGCTCCGCAGGACGAAAATGCGACGTCGTTCTCATCCACGGCCTCGGCATGTCCAGCGCCTACTTCGACCGCTTCGCGCGAGCGCTGTACGCGCGCGGCGTCCATGCGATCGCGCCAGACCTTCCCGGATTCGGCGAGAGCGTCGTCAGCCCAGCGGTTGGCGCCGCCGAGCACGCGAAGATTCTCGCGGCCTGGGCCGACGCGCTCTCCATTCGTGACGCCACGTGGATCGGCCACTCCCTCGGCTGCAACGCCGTCGCGAATCTGGCGCGGCTGCGTCCCGACATCGTCAAACGCGCCATCTGCATCGGGCCGCTCTGGTCACCGCGTCCTCCGGTGCGTCTGCTTCCCGCGCTCATCGTCGATTCGTTTCGCGAGCCGCTCGCGCTCTACCCGTACGTCGCACGCGCCTACTTGAAATCCGGGGTTGGCCGCTGGGTGGCCACCGCTCGCTGCTACGCCGGCGACATCCGCACCGCGCCGCCGGATGTCGAACTGTTTGCCGGCGAGCGCGATCCGCTCGTCGACCGCAAGGCGATGCCGAACCTGACGCTGCTGCCCGGCGCCCACGCCTGCCACTTCTCGCATCCCGACCAGTGCGCGAGCGCGATCGTCCGGTAGCTACGGCGCCGGCACGTCAGGCGGAATCTTCCGCCGGCTGGCGATGCGATGCACGAACCCTTCGACCGGCCCGCCGACGATGAGGATGATCATCGCGAACGCGAGCGCGATCAACGCCGCCACCCATTGCCCGACGCCGCAAGCAATCCCGAGCGACGCTACCAGCCAGATTGAAGCGGCGGTGGTGAGTCCATGCACCATCTCGTGTTCCGCCTTGAGGATCGCGCCGCCGCCGAGAAATCCGACGCCGGCGATGATTCCTTGAATGGCGCGGCTGACCGCATCGACATGCACTCCTGCCGGATCGACGCGAACGACGACGAGCGTGACAAGCGCCGCGCCGAGCGCGACCAGTGCATGCGTCCGCATCCCTGCCGGTTTCCGGCGTACTTCCCGATCGAGCCCAATGCAACTGCCGATGGCCGCCGCGGCGAAGAGCCGAAGAATGATCTCCGTGGTATCCGTGGGGAGAGAGAACATCGGAAGGATTGTTTCACAGGCCGCGGGGCGGAAGGCGGGCGGCTTCACGCAGGTGCCACACGTCGTTGTCGTGGAGCGCCTCCGGAGGAGGCTCGTAAGGTAGCCGGTGGTCCGAGCGAAGCGAGCGACCACCGGACACGCGTTCGCCCGGGGAATCTGACCCCGGCAGGGGTCACGTACGGTGCTCGCGCCGCCCGCGATTTCACCAGAGATATCGTTCGTCGAAGTCGATCCCGTGCTTTTCGAGAAACTCCCGATACTCCTCCTGGAAAGTCCGACGCTGGTGATGCTTCTCCTGCTCCCGAATGTATTCGCGGACCGACGGGACGGCGGACTTGCTCACCGAAAACGCGCCGTAGCCCTCCTGCCATGCGAAACCGTGAATTCGTTTTGTCTCCCGAACCCATTCTGTCGAGACGCGTTTCGTTTCTTTCACGAGGTCAGCGATCGCATGCACCGGTTTTATCCCAATGAGGAGATGTACGTGATCGGCGACGCCGCCAATTTCCTGCGGAAACGCGTCGAGCCGTTTCAGACACCCGCCGATATACGCATGGAGGTCCGATCGCCATGCATTGTCGATTAATGGCACGCGTCCTTTCGTGCTGAACACAACGTGGATGTGCAGGCTGGTGTGAGTCGAGGGCATGGCGAGCATCCTCCGTGACCCCTGCCGGGGTCGGTGTTTCAAATCGTCGTCTACGTGTCCGGTGGTCGCTCGCTTCGCTCGGACCACCGGCTACCCTACGAGCCTCCTCCGGAGGCGTGATGCGACCGCGATCTCACGCTCGGCGCGCGGCTCAACGATCAGTCTTCGCATAGTAGCCGCTGCGAAGACGCCGAATCACCTCATCGCCATCGACGTACTCGCCGCGCTCGACTGCGTCGGCGCGGTCGTCGAGTTCGGCGATCTCCTCGGGCGTCAGCTCGACTTCTTTCATGACGTCCCCAATGGTACCTCGGCAACCGGCGCGTTCGCCTTGGCGAGCAGCCGCGTCAACCAGAGGTTCGTCATCTTCTCGACGACGGTGTTTTGCCGCAGGCGGGCGCGAAGATTGGTGAAGTCGACGCTGTCGAGCGGCTGGTCCTGATTGAAGCAGGAGAAGACGAACGACTCCTTGCCGGTGATCGGGTCGACGTGGCGCTGGAGGCATTGCGCGCAGACCTGTTTCATCATGCATTGCATCGGCGAGTTGATCGAGCCGATGCCGACGTGCGCGTCATTGAGGTACGGCGCGAGGACACCGTGCCGCGCGTCTTTGACGGCGCGCATCATGCCGTCGGAGCCGATGGCGATGAGGCGAGTGACGTTACGCAGGTCGGTCTCCGGCGCGTTCTGCGCGTAGGCGAGCATCGACTGCACGATGTTGCCGGTGAAGCCGCGGTCCTGCGGGCGGCGCGGCGCGATCGGATCACCGGCGTCGACGGACCAGATCACCTGATCGGTTCCTGCTTCGATCTCGTCGCGTTTGAAGACGTCATCCCTCTTCTTGTAGCCGGCGAAGTAGACGACCTTGCAACCCGCCTCTTTAAACGCGCGTGCGATCGAGAAAAGGACGGCGTTGCCGAGGCCGCCGCCGGCGAGGAGGACGGTCTCGTTGTGGGGGATTTCGGTAGGCGCACCGGTCGGACCCATCACCACCACCGGCTCGCCGATCTTGAGTTGCGCGACGAGGCGCGATGATCCGCCGAGCTCGAGAACGATCAGCGACAAGAGCCCGCGCTCGGGATCAGTCCACGCGCCGGTGAGCGCGATCCCTTCCATCGTCAGACTCGTTCCCTCGACGACCGGCGCGTGCGCTTCGAAATTCTGCAGGCGGAAAAACTGGCCCGGCTCGAAATGCTGCGACGCGAACGGCGCGCGGACCACCACTTCGACGATGGTCGGCGTGAGGCGATTGACCTGATGAACGACGGCAAGCAGTCCGTCATCGAGCGTGCGCAGCAGATCGCTCCATTGCGACTCGCGAACCGACTGCGCTTCCGGCGAGCGATCGAGCTCCATCAACTCGCGCGCGAAGAGTTTCGTGACGAACGGATATCCATCCTTCGCCGACGCCATCGCCTTGACCACGTTGCCGGCGTAGCGCGGATGGTTGTCGCCGTAGAACGTGATCCGCTTCGTGCCGCGCTGGTAGGAGGTGAAGAAGCCGGTTTCCGTGTTGCCATCAACCTCGATGAGCTCCGCGTCCGACACCGCGAAGCTCTGAAAGAACTGTCCGTATTTGTCCAGCTTGAACGTTCCAGGATGCTCCTTCTCGTAGATCACGTTCGGGCTGGTGCCCGCGGCCACCATCACGCTGCGTGCGGACAACTCGATGACAGTTCCCGAATCCTTCCAGCGTCCGTCTTCGACGACCTGCTTTTCGAATAGCAGCGACTTCACGTGTCCGAACTCATCTGCCACCGCTTCAATCGGCGAGAGGCTCTCCGCATACGCGATCCCTTCCTCGAAGGCCTTGATCACCTCTTCGTGATTGAGCCGATATGCCGGCGCATCGCTGATCAATTTGCGATACGCGATGGTCACGCCGCCCCACGCGCGAACGAGCGGGATGAAGTTGGGTTCTTCACCGCTAGAGAAAGCACGCTTCCGCTCCGCGCGCACCGCACGACCATGCCCGAGGAACTCATCAAGGATGATCAACTCCTCGGCGTCATACCCGCCGCGAACCGCCGCCTCGCCGAATTCATCGGAAAGCGTTTCGTAGCGGTCGAGGATCTTTTGTACTTGTAACGGGTAGTACGCGAACAACTCCGTAGCCGTATCGATCGCGGTAAGTCCGCCGCCGATGACGAGCGCCGGCAGGCGCACCTGCAGGTTGGCCATCGCCGACTTTTTCCCCGCTCCGGTCAACTGCAACGCCATCAGGAAATCGCTGGCCTTGCGGATGCCGCGAATGAGGTTGTTCTTCATCCGCACGATGGTCGGCGTGCCCGCGCCGGCGGCAATGGCGATGTGATCGAAGCCGAGCGTGTCGAAGGCATCCTCGATCGTCAGCGTCCCGCCGAAGCGCACGCCGCCGTGGACGCGGATGTTGTTCTTCCGCTCCAGCGCGATGCGGATCACTTTGAGAAAGTTCTTGTCCCAGCGCACGGTGATGCCGTACTCCGACACGCCGCCGAAACCGGCCAGGATGCGCTCGTCCAGCTTTTCCCACAGCACCTTGCGCGCATCGCGGATCGGCTCGCGCAGCCATTGATCATCGATCGGCTCGATCTTCAGCGCATCGATGGCCACGACGCCGAATCCTTCGTTGGCGAGGTAGTGCGCCAGCGTGTAGCCGGCCGGCCCGAGGCCGACCACGAGGACGTTCTTGCCGTTGTAGGGGAGGGCCATCGGGCGGCGCACGTGCAGAGGATTCCAGCGCGTCAGCAGCGAATAGATCTCGAAGCCCCACGGCAGCCAGAGCACGTCCGTCAGCGCGCCGGTCTCGATCTGCGGGATGTTGACCGGGTCCTGCTTCTGGAAGATGCACGACTTCATGCAGTCGTTGCAGATGCGGTGGCCGGTGCCTGGGCACATCGGGTTGTCGATCATAACGATGGCCAGCGCGGCGATGGAGTCGCCGTCTTTGCGCAGCGCGTTCATCTCGCCGATGCGCTCATCGAGCGGACACCCCGTCAGCGGCACGCCGAGGGGATTGACCTTGTACTTATCAGCGTTATCAATGAACCCCGTTGCGCACGAATCCTTCTTCCGCTCATGGCAATAGATGCAGTAGTGCGCCTCGTCGGTGATCTCGCGCGGCGTCATGCGCGCATCGGTGAGCTTGAATCCATCGCGGCGGCGGTACTCGTCCGCTGGCCCGACGACGCTGTTTTCATCGACGCGCGTCGTCTCGACGAGATGATCGAAGACGATCGGCTTCGGCAACCGGAACGACGTCCAATCCTCGAAGGCTCCAGCTTTCCAACGGCTCGCCAGCCAGTCGACGAGCAGGTCGCCGAGGGCATGGACGGTGGCCGCCTCGCGTGCGATGGCCTCGTTCGACTCGACGTACTCGCGTTTGACGATGGCGTCTTCGAACGCGCCGGACGCCCGCAGTTCATCGCGCAACTGCCCGAGCGCCGCCCGCGTCTGCGCCGACGGCGCAGGCGTCTTCGCACTCCGCGGATACTCCCGCTCGAAATCGAGCAACCGGTTGGCAGTGACGGCGATGGCGTACTCGGGATCGCGCTCCTGCCCCGGAGCGATGGCGCGGAGGAGCACATCGACCGCCGCGCTTCGATCAACTTCCGAAACCGCCGCCACCTTGGCGACGCGCTTCGCGACGAACTCTTTCTTGAACCGCGCCACCTCGGAGTCCCGCTGCGTCCGCGCCACGATCGCCGCCGCATCGGTCTGAAACAGCTGCTCCAGAAACTTCCCCAGCGGACGGCTCACGGCGATGAGCAGCGCCGACTCCTCCGGCTTCGTCAACCCGCCGGACGCGATCCCGCTCTGCATCCCGATCCGATACGACTCGAACCGCTGCAACAGGGCGTTGTCGTTCGCCAGTAGATACCGATCAAACGCCAGCGCCAGCTCCTGCAGCCGGCCGGCGTCATAGAGCTGCGAGTACTCAAAGTCTTCGATTCCAAGTTTCACGGTTCGCTCCAACACGGAAAGGTTCGGTTGTCATCCGGATTGTCGTCCTGAGGCTGGCGAAGGCGCGAGCCGCAGGCGACGACGCCTTAGCGGGCCGCAGGATTTCGAGCTACGCAAGTGGCGTTGAGGGGCTTCAAGGACGCCGCCGTCCATTTTCTGGACGTTTTTGTTCAAAACGAAGCAACGTTGGTTCAAAACGAACGACGATTGGTTCAAAAGGAACGGCGATTCGTTCAAAACGAACGGTGATCGGTTCAAAACGAACGACGATTGGTTCGAAACGAACGGCGATTCGTTCAAAACGAACCGTGATTGGTTCAAAACAAAGCAACGTTGGTTCGAAACGAACGGCGATTGGTTCGAAACGAAGTAACGATGCTTCGAAATCTAGCGTCGAAGGCTCCGGCACTCATGAAAGGACGTTAGCAGCGGGACGAGCGTCGCTCGCAGGAGGAGCGTCACGGCGCAAGGTGACGGAGCGCACCGGATTCACTCGTCGCGAACGACCGTCAGCACGAGCCGCTCACGCTCCGCGGTGACCTCGATCCGATCTCCGCGATCGAACCCGAGTTGCTGCAGCCACACGCCAGACATGCGTATGAACGGCACGACCGTCTGCCGCCGCTGATAGGTTCCGCTCTCGCGATGCATCGCCGTGACCACCAACTCCCGCTTTCCACCGTTGCCGCCACGCCTGCTCGGCCGACGATCGTCGGGCATGCCTAAGGGATGCTTTGCCGCTTGCGATTTCTTCTTAGCCACCGTTGCCTCCACATGCGATCACTACCATGGTCATTGGACAATATAGAACTACCATGGGCAAGATGCAAGGGATGTCGCGAAGAAAACAGCCCAACCCGGACGCGGAAGCCTTCGGCGCGATCGTTCGGCGGCTACGAACGAAGCAAGGCCTGACGCAGGAGAAGCTCGCGGAGCTGGCCGACCTGAACGTCAGCTACATCGGCTTTCTCGAACGCGGCGAGAATGTCCCGACACTGACGATTGTGCTTAACCTCGCGCGCGCACTGGACGTGCATGCCGCCGATCTCGTTCGCGAGGTTGCGCAGAAGCGGTAACTGCGTCCGGGCTCAAATAAGTTTGGATTAAGGGCGCCACCAGCCGTTCCTTCAATCCATTTCTTCGTTAGTAGTAAGAGGGTCCTGAGGAGGATCAGTTATGCCTCGTTCTGTCTTGGGATCTCCATTTATCGAACGCCAAAGTTGTTGCTGCAACTTCATGTTGATGTTCTGCCCCGCCTTGATTTCGCGCGAAACAGCGAAATCGACGCCGTCTTGCACCATTCGCACGATTTCATCTTCGGGAACCAACCTATCGATGCAGAAATTGATCATCGTGACAAGTTGGCTGACCTGGATCGGGCCTCGGTCGGTGTCTTTGAATGCTCTGATCGGCAGACCTCTTCTGTCGGTCTCGACTTCAAAACCGGCCGCGCGTAGTTTGCGAACCAGATGCAAAGGATTCAGGAAGACAAACACCATCACTTCACGTAGAAGAATTGCCCTAAGTGTTGCGATGGGCATTGCGGTCCAAAACAGTGGCACGACTCCCGGCGCGAATCCAGCGCGGAAGTCATACATGAATAGACTGTTACTAGCAGTGGTTGGGTCCATAACTTCCATTGCTACCTGGGGCGCCTTCCGCACGAGCCGCGAGGCCTCCTCCTTCCTAATGAGCAGCCGACGCGATAGGAGCGCTCGTTTTCTACTAACGCGGAGTGCCCCGACGACAGCGCCTTCTCCGAGCTTTACGTGACCTAGGGAACCTCTGCACAAGAGCGAATGGCGCGCAGTTTCATAAATATAGAGCGAATAAGTCTCCAAAAAAGAGAAGTTGATCGCATTGTCCGGTATCTCGTGGCCGTTTTCGACGGCCTGGACTCACTTCTGACTCGTTA
>DASYJF010000019.1:0-12288 GCA_035996815.1 Thermoanaerobaculia bacterium
ATCCGCTGGGCAAAGGGTTCCAGGCGATGCAGTCGCTCATCGCACTCGGCACCGGTGGATTGCGCGGCCTCGGCATCGGGAACGGCCGCCAGAAACTCTTTTTCCTTCCCGAGCCGCACACCGATTTCATCTTTTCGATCATCGGCGAGGAGCTCGGCTTCATCGGCGCGTTCGCGTTGATCGGCCTCTTCGCGTTTCTGGTGTGGCGCGGCTTCCGAATCACGCGCTTCAGTCAGAACCGTTTCGACTTTTACGCGGCGCTCGGCTTCACCTTGCTGATCGGCATCCAGGCGCTGATCAACGTCAGCGTCGCGCTCTGTCTTTTGCCGACGAAAGGGTTGCCGCTGCCGCTGGTCAGCTACGGTGGCTCGTCATTGATCACCAGTCTCATCGCAGTCGGGGTCTTGTTGAATTTATCGCAGCAATCAGGTTGAGGAATCGGCGTTATGGGCGTGCAGGGTGTGGGGGAAACGTTGATGATCGCCGGGGGCGGGACGGGGGGACACATCTACCCCGCGATCGCGATTGCGCAGGAGTGGATGGCGCGCGACGCCACGCGCCGCGTCATCTTCGTCGGCACCGAACGCGGTCTCGAGAAGACCATCGTTCCGAAGGCCGGCTTTCCGCTCGAGTTCATTTCCGTCGGCGGTCTGAAAGGCAAAGGCCTCGGCGACTTGATCCGGAACCTCGCCGCCTTGCCCGGGGGATTCGCGCAAGCCTTCAAACTCGTCGGGCGCCACCGTCCGAATGTCATCCTCGGGGTCGGCGGCTACTCCTCGGGGCCGGTCCTGATGGCGGCGAAATTACGCGGCGTTCCCACGGCGATTCACGAAGCGAATGCGTTCCCTGGTCTGACAAATCGAATCCTGGCGCGCTTCTCCACGGCGGCCGCGATCGCATTTGAAGCGGCCGCCCCTCGGCTGAAACGTTCCGACGCCGTCCTGACCGGCAATCCAATTCGCAAAGAGTTCTTCGAAGCCATGGCGAAGCCTGCAGGCGACGGACGAAAACGCCTGCTCATCTTCGGCGGTTCGCAAGGCTCGCGCACGATCAACGACGCCATGACTGCCGCGCTCCTGTTCATGGCGCCGCTGCGCGAGCGCCTGCTCATCGTCCATCAGACCGGGCCGAAAGAGTTGGAGCGCGTGCAGCAGGCGTATCGCGATTCCGCGTTTGCCGACGCGCGCGTGGTCCCCTATCTCGATCCGATCGTCGATGAAATCGCGGCCGCCGATGTCGTCGTCTGCCGTTCCGGCGCGATGACGGTCGGCGAGCTTGCCGCGGTCGGACGCGCCGCGATCCTCATTCCGTTCGCTGCCGCCACCGACAACCACCAGGAGCTGAACGCGCGCGCCGTGGAGCACGCGGGTGGCGCAATCGTCATCACCGAAAAGGAACTGACGCCCGAGCGGCTGGCCTTCGCGATCAGCGGGATCGTCGACGATCCCGGCCGGACGGCGGCGATGGGGATGGCCGCGAAGACGCTCGCAGAGCCCGACGCCACAAAAAAGATCGTTGATTTACTCGAAAAAATTGAACGAAGCGAATAAAATCCTTTATTACTAGCCACCAATCCGAATGAATTTAGACAAGATTAAGAACATTCATTTCGTCGGCATCGGCGGGATAGGAATGAGTGGGATCGCAGAGATCCTGAAGGGGCGCGGAAAAACTGTCTCCGGCTGCGATCTGAAACGCTCCTCTGCCACGTCGCTTCTCTCTGGCCGCGGAGTGCACGTTCTCATCGGACACGACGCGTCGCATCTCGCCGGCGTCGATGCTGTCGTCGTCACTGCTGCCGTCAAAGGCGCGAACGCCGAGGTTGATGCGGGGCGCGAGCTGGGGATCGAGATCATCCGGCGCAAGGACCTGCTGGCGGCGATCGTCAACGAGAAGCGCGGCGTCGGCGTCTCCGGCACGCACGGCAAGACCACGACCTCGGCCATGATCGCCACCGTCCTCGAAGATGCCGGCCTCGATCCGACCATCATCATCGGCGGCATCCTGCAGAACATCGCCTCGAACGCGAAGGACGGCAAAGGTGACGTGGTGGTCGTTGAAGCGGACGAATACGACCGCACCTTTCACGAGCTGCGGCCCGAGATCGCCGTCATCACCAACATCGAGGCCGACCACCTCGAGTACTACGGCACCTTCGAGAACATCATCGAGTCGTTCCGGATCTTCACCGAGAATGTGCGTCCCGGCGGCGCGATCATCGGCTGCGTCGACGATCCCGCGGTTGTGGCGCTGCTCGACCGCCGAGGACGCGGCAAGGATCCGAAGATCATCCGCTACGGCCTCGGGTCTGGCGCCGATGTCACCGCGCGCGATCTGAAGTTCCATGATCGCGGGTCGTCGTTCGAAGTGGACGGCATCGGCTTCTTCAAACTCTTCGTGCCCGGCGAGCACAACGTGCGCAACGCGCTCGCCGCGATCGCGGTCGCGCGCGAGCTCGGCGTCAGTACCGACGCCACGCGCGCCGGCATTGCCAAGTTCCTCGGCGTCGATCGCCGCTTCCAGATCCTCGGCGACTACAACGGCGCGATCGTCGTCGACGACTACGCGCACCATCCGACGGAGATCAAAGCGACGCTCGATGCAGCGCGCGGCGGCTATCCCGAGCGCCGGATCGTCGCGCTTTTTCAACCGCATCTCTATTCGCGCACGCGCGATTTCGCGCCGGAGTTCGCCGAATCGTTGCGCGGCGCCGACGTCGCACTCATCGCGCCGGTCTACGCCGCACGTGAGAAACCGATCGAAGGGATCTCGTCGCGCATGATTGCCGAGCGTTCGGAGCGGATCGAGTTTCTTGACCGCAGCCACGTCGAGATCATCAACGAACTGCGGCGCCGCCTGCAGCCGAACGACATCTTCATCGCTATGGGTGCGGGCGACGTTCACGAAATCGCCGAAGCGCTCGTGCGCGGCGCGGACGAGGGGAGGGGCTGATGTCGGCAGGTTACGACAGCACCTCGCCGCGTTTCTTCCGTCCGGCCGACGTCGCGCGTCTTCGCCGCAATCAGCGGCGCATTCAGCTTCAGCGATTCGCGTCGATCGCCGGCAAAGTCGCCGTTTCCGGCGGCATCGCCGTGGGACTGCTGCTCGCGTATCGCCACACGCAGGGCGACGCGCGCTTCGCGGTGAAGGCGACCGAGATCGTCGGCGCAACGCACACGCCGCGCGCGGCGATCGACGCCGTCACGAATCAATACATCGGGGCGAACCTCTTCCGCATCGATATCGCGAGGCTGCAGGCCGATTTGCGGCGCCTCGGCTGGGTGAAGCGGATCGAAGCGGAGAAGAAACTTCCCAACACGCTGCGCATCCGAATCGTCGAGCGCGAGGCGGTGGCGCTCGCCGCCTCGGGCGATCGCATGACGTACGTCGACGAAGACGGCGTCGCGTTCGCGGAACTGTCGCCGTCGGTCGGCGACTCCGATTTGCCGCTCATCACTAACGCCTCGGGCGCAGAGCTCGCGCGTTGCGTCGCGCTCGTGCGCGAGCTGCGCACGCGAGACCCGCAGATTTACTCGCGCATCTCCGAAGTCAGGCCGGTCGCTCCGAATGGTTTCGCGCTCTTCGATCGCGAGCTCGGCGCATTCGTGTATGCCGAGGAGGGAAACCTCTCTGCGAAGTGGCGCGACCTTTACGCCGTCGCGCGCGCGGAGCACCTCGGCGTGCACGACATCGAATATGCCGATCTCCGTTTCGCCGGCCGCATCGTCGTCAAACCGGTTCACGTGGCCGCGCTCGCGCCCGTGGCACCGCAGCAACCGATTGCAACGCAGATCACGAATTAGTCAGGAGACAGCGAATGCCGAAGACCGAAGAGAAATACATCGTCGCGCTCGACATCGGAACGTCAAAAGTGTGCGTGCTGGTGGGGGAAGTGACCGACCGCGGACAGCTCGAAATCATCGGTAAAGGCACGTCGCCGATGAAAGGGACTCGGCGCGGCAACATCATCAATCTCGATCAAGCCATCGACGCGGTGAAGAAGGCTGTCGATGAAGCAGAGGTGATGGCGGGGCTGCAGATCGAATCGGTGTACGTTGGCGTGGCCGGCGATCACATTCGCTCGGTCAATTCGCGCGGCGTCGTCTCCGTCACCGGTAAGCACCGCGAGATTTCGCGCGAAGACATCGATCGCGTCATCGAGGCGTCAAAGTCGATCAACGTGCCGACGGAGTTGGAGTTGCTGCATGTGATTCCGCGCGAGTTCGTCGTCGATGGCCAGGACGGCATTCACGATCCGCTGGGGATGACGGCGGGGCGGCTGGAAGCGAACGTCCACATCGTCACGGGCGCGCGAACGCACAACCAGAACGTGCTGACCGCGGTGAACAAGGCGGGCATCGCCGTGCAGGAGCTGGTGCTCGAACAGCTCGCGGCCGCCGAGGCCGTGCTGACGCAGGACGAGCGCGAGATGGGCGTGCTGCTGATGGACATCGGCGCCGGTACGACCGACTACGCCGTCTTTCTCGAGGGCAACGTCGTCCACACGAACGTCCTGCCGGTCGGCGCCGGACATTTCACGAGCGACATCTCGGTCGTGCTTCGGACGCCGATGGAAGACGCCGAGCGGATCAAGAAACGCTACGGCTGCGCGCTCGGCTCGCTCGTGACCGAGGACGATCCGATCGAAGTGCCGACGGTTGGCGGACGCGCGCCGAAGATTCTTTCCAAGCACGAACTGACGAACATCCTCGAACCGCGCGCGGCGGAGATCGCAAAGCTTGTCTATCGCGACATCGAGAAGGTCGGACTGGACAAGGAAATCCGCAGCGGCGTGGTCGTCATCGGCGGCGGCGCGGAGATGGACGGGATGGTCGAGATGGTCGAGCAGGTCTTCGATCAGCAGGCGCGGAAAGGCGTGCCGCGCGGACTGAGCGGACTCTCCGACACCATTGCCGGACCCGAGTGGGCGGCGGCGGCGGGACTGCTGTTGTGGGGCTTCCGCGACCGGACGAAAGTGCGTAAGCGTCCGCGGCGCGGCTTCGCGCGCATCGCCGATTCGTTCAAGTCGCTTTTCACGCAGACGTAGAAAACTTCAAAATTTGTTTGAATGCGTCATAAAAAATGGTTACTCTTCCTGGAGACGGTAAATGATCACATTTGATGAAAAACCTGGTGACGGCAGGCTGGCCGTGATGCTCGATGAAGAGCAGCTCGGCGCACGGATCAAAGTCATCGGCGTGGGTGGTGGTGGCGGGAATGCGGTCAACCGGATGATCCAGGCCGGAATCAAGGGCATCGAGTTCATGGTAGCGAACACCGATGTCCAGGCGATGCGCACCTCGCTCGCGCCGGTAAAACTGCAGATCGGCGGCAAACTCACCAAAGGCCTCGGCGCGGGCGCAAATCCCGAGATCGGCAAACAGGCCGCGCTCGAAGACACCGATCGCATTCTCGAAGCGCTCTCCGGCGCCGACATGATTTTCATCACCACGGGCATGGGCGGAGGCACCGGCACGGGAGCCGCGCCGATCATCGCCTCGCTGGCCGCGGAGCTCGGCGCGCTGACGGTGGCCGTGGTCACCAAGCCGTTTGGATTCGAAGGGAAGCGCCGCCGCATTCAAGCGGAACAAGGCATTCGTGCGCTTCGCGAGACGGTCGACACTCTCATCACGATTCCGAACGAGCGGCTGCTCAATTTCGTCGAGCGCGCGACGTCGCTGAACGAAGCATTCACGATCGCCGACGACATCCTGCGCCAGGCGGTGCAGGGCATCTCGGATCTCATCACCGTCCCCGGAGAGATCAACCTCGATTTCGCCGACGTGAAAACGATCATGCACGGCATGGGCATGGCGCTCATGGGAACCGGCGTCAGCTCCGGCGAGCATCGCGCGGTCGAGGCGGCGCAGCGGGCCATCTCGTCGCCGCTGCTCGAAGAAGCGTCGATCGAGGGTGCGAAAGGTGTCCTGATCAACATCACCGGCGGGCCGGACATGACGCTCTTCGAAGTTCACGAGGCCGCGTCGATCATTCAGGAAGCGGCCGACGAGGAAGCGAACATCATCTTCGGCACGGTCATCGATCCGAGGATGGGGGACGAGGTCAAGGTCACTGTCATCGCCACCGGATTCGACTCCGCTACGAAGGGATTCCTGAACACGCGCGGCGAGCAACTCTCGTCGGGCCACGCGCATGCTCGCGCGGCATCAAGCTCGACGTCTCACTCAGGTTCCGTTCCGTTCCGTCCGTTCGCGCCGAAGGAGATTGCCGCGCAGCATGAGGTTGCACCGGAAACGCCGGCGCCGCCCCAGGTGGGATCGGAAGGAGAGATTTACGATCCGCCCTTTTTTCGCAAAGGATTCAGCCGGCCTGACGGTTCCGGCGGCTTCGGGCCGATGGCGTCGAGCGATTTCGGCAATGACCTCGATATTCCGACGGTGATCCGCAATTTGAGCGACTAGCGATTTCAACCCCGGCGTGCCCCTCAGCGCGCCGTACGCGATCCAGGGGAGAGGGACCCGGGATCAACTGCTCTGACGGGGCGCGGTTCTTCCACCGCGCCCCGTCCTTTTTTTGCGCAAAAACAAAACGGCCGCCGGTTGCCCGGCGGCCGTTTGCATGCGGCTGAATGGGGATCAGTTCTTCGGCAGGTCGTTCGTGCGTTCGACGGCGAAGTCGAGGTAGCCCTTGCGGACGCCCTGGACAAAGTAGTCGAACTCGCCGTCGGCAGAGCCTTTGGCGACTTTGATGACCAGACGCTCTGGCGTCCTTTCGGCGACGTAGAGCTGATTCGGAGCGCCAACCGGCGTGATCTGCACGGTCATACGCTCTTTTTCAGTGACGCGGCCGAAGTAGCCGGGCAGCTCGATCACGGCCTCGCCGTTCACCGTCTTCGCCGTGCCGCGGTAGTACGTGCCGGCCTCGGGGCCTTCGAGCGATGCATAGTAAATCGCTTTGTTCGCATTCTGCGGATCGGGAACGGCGAAGTTCTTCACGCCGGTGACGGTGAAGTTGCCGGAGACGGTCACGGCGCCGGTGCTGCCGTCGATCTGCAGGCGGTTCACATTGTTGGTTCCGAGGATCAAGGGCACAGCTGTCGTCGTTCCGACGGACAGACCGTTGCCTGTGACCTCGATCAGCTCGTTCCAGCCGGCGGCGGACTGGCCGAAGCGTGTCACTGCGCGGGTGGACGATTGAGAGGTCAGTTGAACCTGCGCCGTGTCGGACTTGGAGCGATGGATCGCGGCGGCGCTCGTACCGCTGCTGGCGTTTTCGACCATCGTAACCGTCTGGCTGTCGGCGGTGTTGAGCGCGTGGAGTCTTTCGGTCGGGCTGGCCGTGCCGACGCCGACATTGCCGCTGGCGGCGATGTCGATCGAGCTGGTCGGCGCGCCGGGACGAATGCGCAACGGCAGGCGCGAGCCGCCGGTGACGTCGCGGACGAACCAGTTCGCTTCGTTGCCGCCGATGTCCCAGGTCTGCGCGGTGAAGCCGCCGGCGTTGGTCTGTTCCTGTCGGATTGCCGGCGTGTTGCTGGTGCTGATGTGAAGGTCGAGTACCGGGGTGGCGGTGCGCAGGCCGACGCGACCGGTGCTGTCGACGAAGATGGAGTTCGTCGGCGCGGAGCCGGTGACCGTGAAAGGTACCGTTGCCGCGGTGATGTCTTCGATGGAGAACTTGTTCTGGCCGCCGCTGGCGGAGTCGTTCGCCGTCAGCTGCCAATCGTGATTGGGGAAGCCCGTTCCTGTGCTCGTGTCGTCAAACTTGATGCGGGTGTTGTTCTCTTTCAGACGGATCGTGTCGAAGCCGAACGACTCGTTATTGACGCAGTCGAGGCCGACGCAAAGGCTGCCTTGGATGATCACATCATCGGCCTGAACGATGTCAAGGGCGCGCACCGGTGCGTTATGGACCGCCTGCGAGCTGGCAGTGCCGCTGCCGCTGTTCGAAAGAGCCGATTTCGTCTTCGGAGCGGAAGGCTCAGTAACGTCGGACGAGACCAGCGAGCCGTTCAGGATGCTGAAGGCGCCGGACTGCGAAGGCATCTCCTTCATTCCTGCGGCACTGCGGATGCGGTCGAGGGCGTCGTCGTCGCCTTTCTCACGGGCGGCCGCGAGCTGCGCGCGGACGCTGTCGGAAACACGCGGTGCGAGACGCACTTCATACGTGTACGAACCGTCCGGCAGCGTGGCGCCGATGTCCCGGAGCCGCAGAGAAATGCTGCGCGCCGAGGCAAAGTCGTGTGAGTACTGGAAGTTGTTTGGACCGCTGATCGTGAGCGTAGCGCTCTCGTTATCTGAGCCGATCTGGATCGAAAGGCCCGACGCATTTGCCGTCATGCGGCCGATCGGTTCGGAGCCTTGAGTGGCTGCGAATAACGTCATGGGAACGATGACCAGGAGCATCGCGACAGAGAGAGAGAGTAAAACCCGGGACCGGACGTGGGCACTCATAGATTCGCCTCCTGCTATGCGCCACGGACAGTCTCCACCGGGATGGTCGTCGTCGTCCGCAGCGCGTTACCGAAATCGGATCGGAACAAAATAGTCTTTCCGAGGCCAATCGGCAACATCCTGAAGGACTGATTTCGGAACACCTGAGCATCCGAGCGGGAAATCCGTTCTGACGGGCGTGCTGCTCTACTGCCAGTAGCTTTGGCCGGTTACTCCCACTCGATCGTGCTGGGCGGTTTCGAGGAGATGTCGTAGACCACGCGGTTGATCCCGCGGACCTCGTTGACGATGCGGCGGCTGATGCGGTCGAGCAGGTCGTGCGGCATGCGATACCAGTCGGCGGTCATGAAGTCGGTTGTCGAAACCGCGCGGACGGCGACCACGTTTTCGTACGTCCGCTCGTCGCCCATCACGCCGACGCTGCGCACAGGCAGGAGCACGGCAAAGGCCTGTGCGATCTCGCGATAGAGGCCGGCGCCGCGGATCTCGTCGATCACAATTTCGTCGGCGTTCTGGAGGATGGTCACCCGCTCGGCCGTCACTTCGCCGAGGATGCGCACTGCCAGGCCGGGGCCAGGGAAGGGATGGCGCCAGACGAATTCTTCTTCCAGCCCGAGCTCGATGCCGAGCTGGCGGACTTCGTCCTTGAACAGCTCGCGGACCGGCTCGATGAGCTTGAGTCCCATCTTCTCCGGCAGGCCGCCGACGTTGTGATGCGTCTTGATGACCGCGGACGGGCCCTTGATCGAGACCGACTCGATGACGTCGGGATACAGCGTCCCCTGCACGAGAAAGTCGGCGCCGGCGATCCGCTTCGCTTCCTCTTCGAAGATGGCGATGAATTCGTTGCCGATCATCTTCCGCTTGGTCTCGGGATCTTCGACGCCGGCCAGTTTGTCGTAGAAGCGCTGGCGTCCGTCGATGGCGATGATGTGCATGCCGAGGCCTTCGGAAAGGCGCGACATCACCTGCGTCGCTTCGTTTTTCCGCAGGACTCCGTTGTCGACAAAGATCGCCGTGAGTTGATCGCCGATCGCCTCGGCCACGAGCAGCGCGGCGACCGAGGAGTCGACGCCGCCGCTTACCGCAGCGATGACATTGCGGTCGCCGACGGTGGCGCGGATTTCGTCGACCTTGCGTTTGCGGAAGTCGCCGAGGTCCCACGACGGCGTGCAGTGCGCGATGTCGAACAGAAAGTTGCGCAGGATCGCCGTCCCCGCCTCGCTATGCGTAACCTCGGGATGGAACTGGATGCCGAAGCACTGCCGCTCGACGTTCTCGAACGCGGCGATCGGCGCATTGTCGGACGATGCGGTGGTGCGGAAGCCGGATGGCGCGCGCAGGATTTTGTCGCCGTGACTTGCCCACACGCGCTGATGCGCGGGCGTGCCGGCGAAGAGCGGTGAGTCGTTCGCGGTGACGTCGATTTCGGCTCGGCCGTACTCGCGTTCGGATGATGCTTCGACGTTTCCGTCGAGCAGATACGCGGTGAGCTGCATCCCGTAGCAGATGCCGAGGATCGGAACGCCGAGGTCGAACACATCCTTCGAACAGATCGGCGCGGACTCTGCGTACACCGACTGCGGACCGCCGGAAAAGATGATCGCTTTCGGCGCCAGCGCGCGGAGTTTTTCGACCGAGGTATCGAACGGAAGGACGACGGAGTAGACGCGTTGTTCGCGGATGCGCCGGGCGATGAGCTGCGTGTATTGCGAACCGAAATCGAGGACGAGAACGGTCTCGGACACTACAGAAGGTTCCGCAGTTCTTTGCCGGGCTTGAAGCGGATGGTGTTGCCGGGCGGGATCTTCACTTCGACGCCGGTTTTCGGATTGCGTCCGATCCCTTTCTTCCGCTGCTTGACCTGGAAAACGCCGAAGCCGCGAAGCTCGATGCGCTGCCCGCGCGCGAGTGCGTTGCGCAATCCTTCGATCACCGTGTCGACCGCCTGGGCCGCCTTGACGCGCGAAATTTCGGATGTTTCCGCGACCTTGTTGACGATGTCCGCTTTGATCATGGCGGCGGATTATAACCTCTTCCGAATGAGCGACTCGCAGCGACATCGCATCGACAACTGGCTCAAGCACGTCTGCCTCTTCAAGCACCGCACGGAGGCCACGGACGCGTGCCGCGGCGGCCGCGTGAAGGTGAACGGGCAGCGCGTGAAACCTGCCGCGCCCGTGCGCGAGGAGGACGTGATCGAGTTCTACTCCGGCGAGACGTTTCGGCGCGTGGTGGTGAAGGGCGTGCCGGACGGGCAGCAGGCGAAGGAGCTTGCGCGGACGATGTACGCGGACGAGACGCCCGTGCAGCCGAAGTTCGATACGGGCGGCACTGTGTATCGCGACCGCGGTACCGGCCGCCCGACGAAACGCGAGCGTCGCGAGGCCGACCGCTTCAAGAACGTGCCGCGATGATGCGGTCGATTCCTTCGTTGAAGATCTCCGGCTCCGTCAGCAGCGACACGACGATGTAGCCGTCCGCATCGAAATCGAAAAAGTATCCGGGGTGGACAACGACGCCGTGCTCTTCGATGAGCCGCAGCGCCAGCGCCTCGTCGGACTCGATACGCGGAACGCGGATGATCGCCGACCAGCCGCCCTCCACTGGCAGAACAGTCGCCGCCGGATCGTTCGCGATTATCGCTTGAAGGGCGGCGAGATTTGTTGCTGTTCGAGCGCGGATTGCTTCGCGGATGCGCGGCGCGATCGCGAGTAGCTCCGGTAAGGCGACCTGGACCGGTGTGGCGACGGATAAGAAGTTGTCGGCGATCAACTCCAGAGCATCAATCGCCTCGGACTTGCCCGGACCGCTGACGCGAATCCATCCGAGTTTGTAGTGCGGCAGTCCCGCGGATTTCGAGAGTCCGCCGAGCGCGAACGTGAGGACGTCGTCGCGCACGAATGACGGCGCGCCGTCGCCGAACGCGAACGGATGGAAGACTTCGTCGGAGATGACCGGCAGGCCGATTCGCGCGATCGCATCCTGCTCGGGCCCGGTGACGTAGGAGCCGGTGGGATTGTTCGGATTGACGACGAGCACTGCACGCGTGCGATCGGTCAGCGCGTCGTGGATGCGGCCGGGATCGACCTCCCATCGTTTGTGAAACTCGAGCGGAAAGTAGTGAAGCTCGATCAACTCCAGCGCGGCGAGATGTTCCAACAGCGGATACGACGGTTTCGCCGTCAGCACCGCATCGCGTGGATCGCACAGGAGTTTGAAGAGAAACGAATACGCTTCACTCGTCGATGCGGTGATGACGACGTCCGCCGCGTCACACTCCAGCTCGCGGGCAACCGCTGCGCGCGCCGATGCGATCCCGAGGGGCTGCGGATCGTACGGCGCCCGCGCCGCGCGACTCATGAGCTCGGCCAGTTCGTCAAGCGGATAGGAAAGTCCCGCTCTGGTCGGATTGGAGCTCGTCAAATCGAGCAGCGTGTCGCGATAGGCCTGACGCGCGAGGGTCAGACGGTTCACGGCCGCGTCCCATTGCGCGCGTTTGGAGAACATTGAGAGACGCTATCGCATCTGAGTTCGTACGAAGAGGCTGTGGTGAAGCCAAGTCTGCCCGTCATCCTTCGGCGTTTCGCCAACCGTGCTCCTGTCATCTTTTTAGGACGCCACGGCGGCTGCGTAGGTCACAGATGCGCTTTCCGAGCGATCCGGAGAGGGTTTCGAAGAAGACGGCTCCTTCTTACAAGAACCCCCGAGTCTCTTGCAAGAACCCCCCGAGTCTCTTGCAAGAACCCCCCGGGTCTCTTGCAAGAACCCCCCGGGTCCCTTGCAAGAACCCCCCGGGTCTCTTGCAAGAACCCCCCGAGTCTCTTGCAAGAACCCCCCGGGTCTCTTGCAAGAACCCCCCGGGTCTCTTGCA
>DASYJF010000020.1:0-2165 GCA_035996815.1 Thermoanaerobaculia bacterium
CGTCGGGACGTATACCGACGACGGCAAATCTGCCGGGATCTATCTCGTGCGGTTTGATCCGCGCTCAGGGGAATTGCGCCCGGGGGGATCACTAGACGCCGGCTCGAATCCGTCGTTCCTCGCCATCCATCCCAATGGCCACGTTCTATACGCTGTAAATGAAGTGGATCACTACGGCGGGAAGGCGTCCGGTGCCGTCAGCGCCTTCGCGATTGGCGATTCCGGCGCGCTCACCAGGGTCGGCGAACAGCCTTCGGAGGGCGGTGCGCCTTGTTACGTCAGCGTGGACAGGAGCGGGCGGGTCGTCCTCGTCGCCAACTACAACGGCGGCAGTGTTGCGCTCCTTCCGATTCAGTCCGACGGAACGCTCGCGCATGCGACGTCGGTCGTTAAGCACGCCGGCCGCGGACCGGTTGCCGATCGCCAGAGCGAGCCGCACGCGCACTGCATCGTTGCCGATCCGTCCAACCGGTTTGCGCTCGCCACCGACCTCGGCGCGGACCGCGTGTTCGTTTACCGTCTCGATCTCGAGCGCAAAGCGCTGCAGCATGTTGAAGGACGCGACGCGGTCATGCGTGCGGGCTCGGGGCCGCGACATATTGTTTTCCACCCGACGCTGCCGCTGGTCTTCGTTGCCTGCGAGCTGGATTCCACGGTAGCCACGCTTCGCTTTGACGCCACGCGCGGGGCGCTGTCGCTCGTGGACACTCATTCGACACTCCCCGCCGGATGGACCGGGACGAATTATCCCGCCGACATCCACATCGCACCATCAGGCCGCGCACTCTATGTATCGAACCGCGGCCACAACAGCATCGCCGTGTTCTTGGTGGCCTCAGCGGGCGCGCTGACTCTCGATCAGGTGATTTCTACCAATGGCGACTGGCCGCGCAATTTCAGCCTCGATCCAAGCGGGAGGTGGCTGCTGGCGGCGAACCAGAAGTCGAACACCATCCACGTGTTCGGGCGCGACGAGGCGAGCGGCAAGCTGACGCCGACGCGCCAGACGATCGACTTGCCGAGTCCGGTTTGCCTGAGGTTCCGTACGCATGCGGGGTGACGAACTGACGAGCAGCGTCTACGACTTGGTGATTCTTGGCGGACGCGTAATGGATCCGGAGTCCAGGCTCGATGCCGTCCGAAATATCGGCCTGTTGGACGGCAAGATCGCCGTGATCGCGACGGAAGAATTGGAAGGCCGAGACACAATCGATGCACGCGGTCTCGTAGTCGCTCCCGGCTTCATCGACTTGCACTCTCACGGGACGACCGCCGAGACCTATCGATTGCAGTCGCTGGACGGCGTGACGACGACGCTGGAGCTGGAGCTCGGCACGTCGGACGTCGCCGGCTGGTATCGGGAGCGAAGCGCCGGACAGCTGATCAACTACGGCGTCAGCATCGGCCACATCAAAGTCAGGATGTCGGTGATGCACGACTCCGGGGACTGGTTTCCGGTAGACGAGGGAGCGTATGGCGTCGCGTCGCCGGAGCAGGTTCGCAAAATGGTCGAGAGCATCGAGACGGGTTTGAGCGAAGGCGCGATCTGTGTTGGCGCGGGAATTCAGTACACGCCGGCCGCATCCCGAGAGGAGCTGCTCGCCGTGTTCCGCGTCGCCGCAAGGACGAAGACGCCGGTACACGTGCACATTGTTCCGGGCAGCGCCGGGCTGCGCGACATTCTGTCGCTCGCCGCCGAGACGAACGCGCCATTGCAGGTGGTGCATCTAAACAGCTCGGCGCTGTCCGAGACGCCGATGATGCTGATGATGATCGAGGCTGCGCGAGCTGACGGACAAGATGTGACGGCGGAGGCATATCCTTATACGGCAGGCATGACGGAAATTCAGTCAGCCACCATCCAGGACATTTACAAAGCGGCCCCTGATGCGCGGCTGGCGGACATAGAATGGCCCCGCACGGGCGAGCGTTTGAATCGCGACAGCTTCGCGCGGTACACGCGCACCGGCGGGCCAATCGTAGTGCATTCGAATACAGAGGAAATGGTGACAGCCGCGATAACAACTCCGCTCACCATGATCGCCAGCGACGCGTATTGGCAGAACGGCACGGGTCATCCGCGAACGTCGGGCACGTTCTCGAGGGTGCTCGGGCGCTACGTTCGTGAGAGCCAGGCACTCTCGTTGATGGAAGCCATTCGTAAA
>DASYJF010000021.1:0-32500 GCA_035996815.1 Thermoanaerobaculia bacterium
ACTTCGGCCGGCACGTTGCTCTTGCAGGGCTCACGCTTAAGAACCTCTTCCTCGTTCCCGAGTTCGCCGCCGCCGTTCTCGCTCATTGAATCCAGAAATCCTTGCTTTTCTGCAATCAATCGTCCGGCGTACGGACTACCCGGTGGTTTTCGGAAACTTGTAAATTTCCCGTGGAGGAGAATCCTCACGCGAACTTGGCGTCATAGTGGGCTGTGACTGGTTGGTCGGATTCATCCTCCGCCGGAGAAAGAGGAGTCGGGCTATGGAAGCTGGCGTCTCCCACAGCCCCTCCCGCTGGAAGAAGAAATCGGAGACCGAAGAACCAACCCGCCGACCGATACGCCAGCCGCGTTCAGGAGACCTTCTGCGGCATTTATCTCGATGTGCGAACCGGATCGTCAGCGAGCGCGAGATCTTCGTCGGAAGTCTGACCGGAGCCAACGTTGCCACGCGCGACGTCTTCCGCTTCCCATTGCAGGATCACGCAGCGTCTGTGATCGTCTTTCACAATCACCCGCGAGGCGATCCGTCTCCCTCCGCTCACGATCTGGCGTTCACGCCCTAGTTGATCGACGGCGGCGGAACGGTCGGTATCGACGTTCTCGTCATCTCGTCGTGGCGTCGAGCGGCTTCGTCTCGTTCAAACAGCGCGGCTGGATGTAAGAAGCCATCGATCGGGCCGAACGAGCCGGAGAAAATTTACGTTTTCGCGGGGAGGCGCGGAGAAAATCGAGGACGCTTGGCCTCGTGCGCTTACTTCGCTTTCAATCGGATCGTGTAGTCAGCGAGTTCGACGACGGTTCCATCGACGCCGTAGAGAACGAGATGATACAGGCCCGGGTCGAGCTCCCCGGTCGAAAGGCGAACGGGATAGGTGCCATCCCGCTGTTGGGTCACGTTCTCGCGAAGCCAGACGCGGCGGGGCGGTGTGGTCCCGAGGTCGAGCAGCTCGAGGCGGTATTCGCGGTATGCGCGAGGTGAATCGAAGACCGGCTCCAGCAAGTAGTCCGTGTCGTTCGAGAGGTGCGCCGGTGTCGCGGACGGAACTCCGCGGGTGCCGATGCCACGGTCTCTTTCGGGATAGAGAACCTGCGTCACCACTCCGCGGGCGTGCGACGTCATGCGCCACACGCCTACGCCGCCGAGTGCGATGGCGATGATGATGCCGGCTGCGAGCGGTAACGTCCGCCACGGCGATGCCTTCCTCGGGAACGCGAGGGGCGGGGGAGCGGTGGTGCGGATTCGTTCGCGGAGTTTGTCGAGATCCGCCTTCAGTTCCTCATCGCTCAAAACGCCGTCGCCGGTGTCAGGAAACGGTTCCGTCAGGATGCGCAGCATGTCGGGGTAGTGCGACAGCAGCTCGCGGAGCCGTTCGGCCTCCTCTTCGGGCAATTGGCCGCTGGAGAGGGCTTCGACCTCCTCGAACGTCGGCGGCGGCCCGAGGCGCTTCTGGCCATCGGCGAGCTGGCGGCGGTATGCGGCGTCCCAATCTTCCTTACGAATCATTCGCGGCCATCCAATCCTTCCGGCTCATCGCCGAGTAGAACGCGCAACCGCTTTCGGGCGACACTGAGGCGTGATTTGAGTGCGGAGACGGTGATGCCCAGCTTCCCGGCGATGGCCTCCTGCGAGAGATCGGCCATCTGCAGTCGAATGGCTGTCTGATCGCTTGGTGTGAGCTGATTGATGGCCCGCCAGACGCGCTGACTGGTTTCCTCGCTTTCCAGCGCTGCGTCGGCTGCCGGCGTTCGCTCATCCGGTAACTCGATGATTTCCTCCGTCGCGACGCGAATGCCCTCCCGTTTTGCGGCATGACGGTCGCGCTGGTCGTTATACGCGAGACGCCGCGTCACCTGCTCCAGATAATGCCATTTCGCGTCGCCGCGGTACGCATCCATGTGCTGATAGACACGAAGAAACACCTGTTGAGCGAGATCGCGCGCATCTTCGTGATCGAACCCCATTTTCCGCAGCAGCGAGACGACCGCCGGGTAGTACTCGAAGAGCGCCTCGAAGGCGGCGGTGTGATCTCCCGGCATTCCTTTCCTATATCATCTTCCGACTCCATCATTCGGTAAACATTCCGTCTGCTCAAGAGAGGGCTTCCAATGAATCTTCGCTTCCTTGCCGGACGCAAGTCCGGCCTCGCCATCGCTTTGTGCGTGCTCGCGTTGGGCTGTCGTTCCCGGGAGTCCTCCCCGGTTCGCACCGCGGAGCCGCGCTTCAGCAGACACGATGATTGGCGGCCGTGCGCGAGGGTTCTTCTTCCCGACCACGCCGTGGAGAACGCTGAATGCGGAACGCCCAACCTTCGGCAAGATCTGGTGTCCTTAAGCGTCAATGAATGCGATGACGCCATGAACACGGCAGCCGATGCTGTAGACCTCGTTGCTTCGGTTCCGCAATGCACCGATGCCGCCGTGGAAAAGCTGGAGATGCTCGCCAGGCCGGAAGCGGATGCGAGCCTGCTCAGTGATCTGGCCGGCGCGTACTACGTGCGGGCACAGCGAAACGATCATCCTTCCGACTTCGTGCGTTCTCTCGATGCCGCGGAGCGCGCGTGCAGAAAAGCACCGGCATCGACCGCCGCCCGTTTCAATCGCGCATTGGCGCAGGAGGAACTCGGATTCTCCGCGGATGCGATCGAGTCATGGGACGCGCTTCGTAAGGAAACATCGCCTCAGTGGTCGAAAGAGGCGGCACACCATTATGAAAAGCTCCTCGGAAAACGCAGCCGCGAGGAGGCCGTACGGTGGACGCTGAACAAGGAGCGGCTGCCGCTCGCCGCCGGCGTAGGCGACCGTAATGCGGTCCGGCAGCTGGTCGCGCCCTACTGCACCGCCGCCCGCCGTTACGTGGAAGACGAGATCCTGCCTGCATGGGGCGTGGCGTTCGCCTCGAAACGAACAGCGGAAAGCGCGGCGCTGGTACGTCTCGCCGAAATGATCGCCTACGCATTTGCGGAGATCACACGAGATCGGTATTTGATCGACGTCGTCGACCGAATCCGTTTGTGCAACGATCCTCACAAGCTGGGCCAGTTGGCCGCGGCCCACCGGGCATTTAGCGCCGGACGCACCCTGGAGCTTGGAATGGCGGCACCAGCGGAAGCGGCGTTTGCGCAGGCAGAGAGTTCCCTGGCCGGCGCGCGCAGTCCTCTCCGGCTTGGCGCCATGCTCGGCAGAGCAACGGCTCTAACGAAGGCCGGCCATTATGACGGAGCACTCGCACTACTCCGTAACGTAGAGCGCGACGCAAACGAGCATCACTATCGCGACCTGCTCCCACGCGTCCACGCCGGCCGCGGATATCTACTGATGACACGCGGTTATGACATTGATGCTCTCGCTGAGTACTCGTTGGCTCAGGCGGCGTTTGCAGACGTGAACGACATGGAGTACGTGGGTAGCGTCCAGAACATCATCATCGGGCTTCTCCGCCGGATCGGCGACGAAAACCTCACGTGGCGCGCCGCGCTGATCGCGCAGCGGTATTTGCCGAACCTCGTTGAGGCCCAATTCCGTCATACGTACCTGGGAGAAAGCGCTTTGTCGGCGGTTGAGCTGGGATATCCGTCGGTAGCCCTCCACTATCAGAACCTGGCTGTACGCATGCTCCAGGATGAATTTTCACGCGCTCCAGGAACCGCCGTAGAGAATCTTCGCCACAACCTGGGCATTGCGCTTCGTACCCGCGCGGGCATCTATGCAATTCTGAAGGACTACGCCGCGGCGGCGGCGGATCTCGCCGCGTCAACGTCGCTGCTTGGAAAGATCCGCGACGGCGATCTGTACATTCCCATCGGATTCCGCGCCCGGCTTGCGGAAACGGACGCACAGAAGCTGGCCAGTACTGATCGGCCGAAGGCCATTGAAAAACTCTCGGAAGCGATCCGGCTTGCATCCGCAACGTACTATCAGACGCTGACCGCATCGCTTCGCCTGCAGCGCGCCGAGCTATATCGTCTCGATGGCAACCGGCAGGCCGCCACGGTCGATCTGCAGGGCGCGATCGCGATGCTGCGCAAGGAGGAGAAAACGGCGCTCGAACATAAGAGCGGCCAGCCGAGCCGTGCGGAGCGCCTGTGGTCGGCGTATTTTTCACGTTCGCAGGAAGCGTATCGGCGCCTCATCCGCCTGCGCGTCGAGGATGGCGCTGCTGAGGAAGCATTCGAATACGCGGAGAAGGCGCGCGGCTACGAGCCATTGCATCTCGTCCTGCAGCGGAACGACCTTCCTGCCGAATTTCGCGATCAGATTCACGATGGCGAGCCGTTGCCGCTCGACGCGATCAGAGAAATGATGCCAGCCGGCGCGTTTCTCCTCGAGTACAGCGTCCTTGATGATCGGACCTATGTCTGGATTGTCGGAAAGGGTTTTTCCGATCACAGGATACTGCCGGTCGGCGAGAGCGCGATCAAGCAATGGACGCATGACCTCCAGCGGTTCGCCGGGATGCGAAGTGATGCGAAGTTCGATGCGGCGCTCGCCGCTCCGTATAAGGAGCTCCTCAGTGAGCCGCTCAAGGCTGTCCCGCGCGCGGCAAAATTAATCATCGTTCCTGACCGGTCAATGCACGGCCTGCCGTTCGCCGCATTGCGCAATGGCGATCGATATCTCATTCAGGACCATGCCGTCGCTGTAGAGGCCAGCGCGACGCTCTTTATGTATTCATCGGCGCGCGATCGGCAGTTGTCGCGGACGGACGGACAGTCCGTGCTCCTTTTCGCCGATCCGGCGTTCAACCCCCATCTCGACGTCGCACTCAAGTTGGCGCGCCTGGACGCAGCGCGCGCCGAAGCCCGGCGGATACAAACCGTTTATGCAGGTGTGGCAACGGTCACGCCGCCGCTGATGGACGGCGCCGCTACGGTTCCCGAGTTTTTGCGGCTCGCCGCCGGCAACACGATCATCCATCTCGCCGCTCACGGAGTGGCAAATCATGAGGTTCCTTCCCGGTCGTTTTTCCTGTTGGCGCCGGCAGGAGACGACACGGGTGTCATCGACGCAGAGCATCTATTGAAAGACATGCAATTGACGAAAACCCGTCTCGCCGTTCTCTCCGCCTGCAGCAGCGCGGGTGGCACTCCTGTCGGTCCGGAAGGCCTCGCGCCGCTTGTGAGGCCGTTCGTTGCCGCCGGTGTGCCGGGCGTCGTCGGTACGCTGTGGAATGTGAACGACAACCTCGCTACCGAGGACCTGCTCGTGAGCTTCCATCAGCACTATCGCAACGGCCGCGATGCCGCGCAGGCGCTGCAGTTGGCGCAACAGGAGATGATCGCGCACCCATCGAAAGCGCACCACGCCGCCTGGGCGTGGTCCGCATTCCAGATGTATGGCTGCGCGTCCTCTCCATTCCGGCTTCGGCCGATCACGAAAGAGGAAATCAAATGACTGAATTTATCCTGCGTATTTTCTTCACGGGACTTATTGCGCTCCGTCCGAGCGCGGACGGCACCGAAGTCACCGTGCTTCTGGTCAACACTCCGCATGAATACGCATTGTCCGACGGAACGGCTCTTGCGCATCACATGCCGGTCGTCGTGGCGCGTGCGGCAAGCTGCGAAGGAACGTGTACCACCGAAGATCACGCTTCGATCGCGCAGTTTCTTTACGCCAACAAGACGTCGCAGCAAGCCGTGACCGCGCTTAATGGCGCGGTGCTCGGCGGTGGTGCGTGGCTTCTTTCGAGTTCCGATCTGACGTTGAACGGTCCGGAAGAGCCTCTCAACATTCGCCGCAACGTGCGTGCGCGTAACGAAAACGGCGCATTGCAGATGGTGCCGACGACGCCGGCGGAGCGCGAGGACATCACCTGGGTCGCTGCCATGAGCGACGTCGCTCCCGCGTCGCAAGGCTTCAAGGCCGCGGTGACGAGCACCGAGGCTCCTCCGGGCTGTATGGTCGTGGCGCGCCTGAAACTGCGCAGCGGAAAACTCTTTACGTACTCTCTGGTCAAGATCGACGGCAAAGCGCGGCCGGTGCATTTCCGCAAGCCGTCCGGCGAGGGTCCGGAGGCGCCGTATGCGCAGGCGGTCGCCAACTGGGTTGCCGCGGAGATCCATGTGCCCGGCGATTTCGTCGAGATCGTCGACCAGAACTTCAACGACAGCGCGAAGCGCCGCTCCATGAAGCTTCATCCGCAGGACGGCGTCGTGGAGATGGCAATCATGAATCTGCCGCCGTTCGAAGCGCCGGCGCCGGATGCGGTCGCGCCCACGCCAGCGCCCGGACAGCATTTCCAGATTTACTACGACCTGGTCAAAGCGCCTCCCGCGCGCGCTGACCGTCTCGTGCCCTTCGCGACGAGCGCCTCGTCGGCCACCGATCCACAAGCGGATTGGGCCATGCTGCATCCGCGGCAGGCACTCTGGTCGAATCTGCTCGAGCAACTGAATCTCAGTCCCCGGGGAAAGTCGCCGTACGACCTGGCGCTCTGCCCGCTGACGCGAGAGTAGGCAAATGAGAGCGCCGCGGAAACGCGGCGCTCTTCGTTTTCAGACCGCGGCGTTGTACTTCGCGTTGAACGCGGCATCGGAGGTCGAGAGATAAACGATGCCCTCGATGAATCCGATGAAGGCCGGGATGAACGTCCAGCAGAACAGCAGGTAGACGATTCCGGCGCCGGTCTGGCCGAGGTAAAACTTGTGCGCGCCGAGTCCGCCCAGGAAGATCGCCAGGATGCCTGCGCTGGAGCGGTTGCGGTTCGCACCGGGAGCCATGCGCTGGCGTACGCCGCACTTCGGACAGATCTCCGTGCGCGACTGGATGACCGAGCCGCAGTCGCGGCAGTAACTCTCTACAGCAACAATCGATGCACTCATATCTCCTCCTTTTTGGTGATGAGGAGATGGACACGGGCTGGCGAAAAAAGTCGGCAACAACGCCCGTCCGCATTTCGTGTCCTTCACAGCGATGTCCGCACGAACATGGATCGCGATGGTCCTCCTGCTTGGAGGCGCGCTCGAAGCGCGGGCGGCAGGTCGTCACGCGCTTCTGATCGGCATCAACGACTACTCCGCCTCTCGTTTGCCGGTGATTCGCGGCCGGAGTGTTCCCGAGCGGGACGTGCCGAATCTCGACGGCGCGGTGAACGACGTGCAGATCATGCGCGACCTCCTCATCACGCTGTACGGCTTCAAAGCCTCCGATATCGGCATCCTGACGGACCAGACGGCGACACGGAGTGCGATCTTCCAGGAGCTCGGACGGCGGCTCGTCGAGCCGGCGCGCCGCGGGGACGTCGTTTTTTTCTACTTCTCCGGCCATGGCTCGCAGGTGCGCAACTCGCGTTCGCGCGAGGCCGATCGGCTCGACGAGTCCATCCTGCCCGCGGATTCGCGGCGCGGTGCGCCGGACATCCGCGACAAAGAGCTGCTCGCGATCTTCAACGCGATCCTCGATCGCGGTGCACGGCTCACGATCGTCCTGGACACGTGCCACAGCGGATCGGGCGCGCGCGGACTCGATGGTGGTCTGCACCACCGCGGCGTGAGTCCCGACCTGCGCGACGTCGCCGATCCGTTCGACGCGCCATCGCCGGAGCGGCGCGGAGCGCTGGTCCTTTCCGCCGCGCAGGATTTTGATCTCGCGTTCGAGACGCTCGATGACACTGGCAAGATCCGCGGCGCCTTCACGTGGGCGCTGGCGCGCGCGATGCGCGATGCCGACGCAGGCGAGCCGGCGAGCGAAACGTTTCTTCGTGCAGCGGCGCGCCTTCATGCAGAGCGTCCTGCGCAGGAGCCGCTGATCGCCGGCAGTGTTGAAGCGCTCGGTGCGCCGCTCCTCGGGGTTCGTACTGACCGTCGCAATCATCGCGCGGTGATCGCGGTCGAGAGAGCGGCCGGATCGAAGGACTACCTGCTCCAGGGCGGATGGGCGAACGGCGTTACCGCGGGAAGCGAGCTTCGGCTCGCCAAGCGTGACGACGTAAAGCTCGAAGTCACGTCCCTCGTCGGAGTGGCGCACTCGATGGCGCGCCTGACCAGCGGCGCGATACACCTGCAGCCGGGCGCGCTGCTCGAGATCGTAACGTGGGCGGCGCCTCCGAGCCCGCCACTGCGCATTTGGATTCCGCGAGCGTCAGGCGACGAAGCCGCCGTTGCGCGATCTCTCCGCGATGAAGCTTCGCATCGCGGCATCCGATGGATCGACGATCCGACCGAGACGACGCCGACGCATCTCCTCCGTTGGCGCGATGCCGCATGGGAGCTCATCGCGAATGGCCGTCGCGTCAGCACGGGCGCGCCTTCGCTCGCGCAGGTGCCCGCCGGCGCGTCGCTTTTCGTGCAGCTTCCGGTGCCGGCGCAGGTCATCGAGACCCTCGGCGGCATCAGCGGCGTCGCGCTCGCAGCGACGCCGGAGTCGGCCGACTATGTTGTTGCAGGCCGCTGGACGCACGGCCGGATCGAGTACGCATGCATCCGCCCGTTCGTTGCAGCGGGAGATCGCGCGCGAAGTCTTCTGCCGTTGCGGACCGAATGGGCCGACGAAGGGCGAAGCATCGCGTTGCGCAATGACATCGTGCGTTTGCGCGCCGTCCAGGCGTGGCAGGACCTCCGCTCGCCGGCAGGCGCGGCATCGCACTACCGGATTGCGGTGCGCCGCATCTCCGACGGAGCATTGGTCGATGACGGACGACTCATCGGAAATCGCCGATACGGCCTCGTGCTGCGTCAACGCGGCGCGTTCGCGAACGAGCCGCTCTTCGCGCAATACATCTATGTGTTTGTCATCGCCAGCGATGGCAGCAGCGTTCTGTTGTTTCCTCCGCCGGAAGTCGGGTCGGTCGAAAACCTCTTGCCGGTGACGGCGACGCCGAGCCGTGCGTTGGCCGACGCGCCTGGGGAGATTCCGCTCAGCAGCACCCGGCCGTTTGTCGTGGGCGAGCCCTACGGCGTCGACACGTACGTACTGCTCTGTACCGACGAGCCGCTGCCGAGTCTTTCCGGGCTCGAATGGAAAGGTGTCCGCGGCCCGGCCCGCGCCGCCAAACACAATGGGCTCGAGGAACTGCTCGCGCAGACGATGGCCGGTACACGAGCACCGAACGAGCCGATGCCGACTCCGCCGAATTGGACGATTGACCGGGTTTTTTTCGAAACCGTTCCGCCGAGGAGTGAACGATGAGATTCCTGCGTGCCGCCAGGCTGGTCGTGCTGCTGCTTCCCTCGGTCGCGTTCGCACAAGACGATCCGCTTGCGCACGTGCGGGATCTCCTGTCGTCCGGCTGCCACGCCGAGGCGCGTGATGAGCTGGTGAAGGCATGTCACACATTTCAGCAGCAATCCGATGTCCCCGGCGAAGCGTCGGCGTGGCTGCTGCTGGGCATTACCGATTGCTCGATGGGCGACATGGCCTCGGCACAGGCGGAGATCGAAGAAGCAGCGGAGAAGTTCATCGCCGCCGATGATCCGTTCTCTGCGTGGATGAGCCTTTTCGCGTTGGCGGAGACGGCGCGGCAGCAGGGACAAACGGAGACGGCCATCTCCACGCACGAGCGTGGACTGGCGCTCCTGCAGCGCGCCGCCGATCCGCGATCGCGGTTTTCGCTGGCCGTGCTGAAAGTTCTCGGCCCCGTCTTCGGCGCTTCGACCGACATGCTCGGGCCGATGGCGGCATATCCCGAGGTCGTCAAGCCGATCCTGCTGCGTTTCGCCAGCGTTCTCGCGCACGATTCGTATGGTGCCGCGCTTCTCGAAACCGGCCAGTTGGAGAGAGCGGAGAAACAGCTTACGCAGGCGAATGAAGACGACGCGATGTTCGGCGGTCTGTTCGATGCGCAGATCGCGATGCATCTCGGCGATCTCCGCCAGCGGCAGTGGCGTCTCGACGACGCGCGCGCCAGCTATCTGCGCGCGCTCGCCGCCGGGCCGACGACCCGCATGATGTCGGCTGGCGCTCCCATTCAGGAGCTATGGATTCTGGAGCGGCTGGCCGATCTCGACCTGTCGAGCGGTCGCATTGAGGAAGCGCTGGGATGGAACGATCGCGCGCTGGCTCTCGTACGGGAAACGAGACAGCCGCAGCGCGAAACCGACATTCTTCAGAAGCGCGCCGGTCTACTGCAGAAGGCCGGCCGGTATCAGGAGGCGGTCGCGCTCTACGACCAGATTCTGGCGGTGGCGAAAACGAATGCCAATTTGTCCCTTGAGGCCTCGGTTGAATCCGATCTCGGAGCGCTGCACATGTTTCAGGGCACCTACGGCACCTCGGCTCGGCATCTGGAGCGCTCGATCGAGCTGTACCAAACATTGAACGAGCCGTTCCTGGAAGCGCCAACGTGGATTCTTCTCGCCGAGGTCGACATGCAGGTCGGCATGCAGGACGGAGTTGCTGATGCACTGGCGAACGCCCGCGCATTGGCGCGCAAGAGCGGATTCAAACTCGTCGCGGTGATGGTGGACGCCATCAGTGCCGCGCAGGGCATGATGACGGGCAAGGGCTCGCCGGGAGACATCGAAAAGTCCGTCAACGCACTGCTCGCGTTGCCTGAGGCAAAAGAGCCGCTCTGGCGTGACCTGATCACAGTAGTGGTGAGCATGTTGCGAGCCCGGCTTGGCCTGCCTGAATCGCTCGACGCGCAGCTCTCAGTCGGCGCTCCGTACTTCCGCGTGATGTCGCTGATGATCGAAGGGAAACTTCTGATGAATCGCGGCGATTACGAAGGAGCGCGCGCGGCCTGGCTGCGGGGACTGGACGCCAATCCGAACAATGACATTCGCGCCGGTCTGTATGGCGTGATCGGCGCGACGTATCTGGTCGACGGACAGCGCGAGAAAAGCATTCAGTACTTCGCGAAAGCGGCGAGCACGATCGAGCGCACCGTCGATGACGTGAAGGTCGAGGAGATGCTCGCCGGCTATCTCGGCAGCAACCGGCGCTGGTACTTCGATCTGCTCATCGAAACCCTCGTGCGGCAGGGCAATTGGCGCGAGGCGTTCGGGCAGTCGGAACGGGCGCGCGCCCGCGCATTTCTTCGAATGGTCGGCAATCATCGGTTGAACACCGAGCGCGGCGCCGACCCGCGTCTTCTGCGCGAAACGGAAATTCTCCGCAACGACATCGCCAAGCGCGACTATGCGCCGGGCAACGCGCGCGCCGGTGAGCTCATCCGCGCGCGCGAACATTACGAGACGCTGCTCACGCGCGTGAAGATCTCGAATCCCGAGTACGCGTCGCTTACGAATGTCGAGCCGCTGCGTCTGGAGGAGGTGCAGAACGAGCTCGCGCCGGACACGACGCTGATCAGCTACTTCGTGTCGCCAAATGCCGTTCACGCGTGGGTGATCGGCCGCGGCGATGCCCATTACGCACGCTTGCCGATCGATCGCGAAGGATTGCAGCGCATCGTCTGCTGGGCGCGGTCGCTCCGTACACTGCCGGAAGCGCGCGGCGCGAGGCTGCCGGGCGAGTGCGACGATGCCGCGACCAGTGACGAGGCATTCGAGTGGCTCATCAAGCCGATTCACGCCTGGATCCGCGGACCGAAACTGATTCTCATCCCGCACGGCGTGCTGCATTACGTCCCGTTCGCGGCTCTTCACGATCCGGCCACGGGACGCTACCTGCTCGACGACTTCACATTGACGTATGCGCCGAGTGCGAGCGCTCTCCGTTTCCTGCGGGCGAAGGAGTCGGCAGTTGACGGCAGAGCGCTCGTGCTTGGCGATCCGGTGACCGCGTCCGGCAGACTTCCCGGCGCAGCGCAGGAAGCGGCCATCGTCGCTCGTATCCTCCACACCACTCCGCACCTCGGCAGTGACGCGCGCGAGGCGCTGCTCTACGACCTTCACGGAACGACCGATCTCGTGCACCTTGCCGCGCACGGCATCTACGACGCCGCGAATCCGCTCTTCAGCCGCATCGAGCTCTCCTCCGGTGATGCTCACGACGGCAACCTGACCGTGCAGGACATCCTCTCGTCGGTCGACTTCACCGGCGTGAATCTCGTCGTTCTCTCGGCCTGCCAATCGGCCGTTGGCGCGCGGAGCGGCGGCGACGAGGTCGTGGGGCTCACGCGTGCGCTGCTTTACGCGGGCACTCCCGGCGTCATCTCGACGCTGTGGAACATCGACGATGCGGCGTCGGCGGAACTGATGCAGGAGTTCTACCGAGGGCTTGCCGGCGGAACGTCTGTCGCCGATGCATTGCGCCAGGCGCAACTTGCGGTGAAGGCGCGGTATCCCGATCCGGCGTATTGGGCGGCGTTCACTCTCAATGGCGATCCACAGGGGCGTTGGAAGCAGGCGGACCGGTGATGCGCGCGCCGATCCGTTTCGCAGTGCTGTGCAGCCTCCTGCTCGCCTGCAGTTGCAAGAGCAAGCGGCTGCAGGAACAACTCACCGTTCTCGAGCAGGAGCGCGCATCGCTGACGCAGCGGCTAGAACAACACAGGAACACGTTGCGCGATGCGGGGCAGCGGCTCGACACGTTGAACTCGGAACTGACGACGTACAACACCGACATCCGCTCGTACATCGCCGCGCACCGGATCGCCGCCGAATGTATCCGGGCGACGCGAAGTACGTGGGGCGACAACAGCACGTTCTCGCACGAGGTTTCGGCGATGACGCGCCTCGGCTCCGCGCTTTGCAGCGTCGGGGTGCTCAACGCGCAGTTCGCGCAGGAGGTGACGCGCGTTGCCGACAAGCTCGGCGAAGCAGACGCGCACGTGCGGCAGTTGAAGGAGCAGATCGCGGCGGCGGAGCGGGAGCTCACCGCGGAACGCGCCGAGGTGGCGAAAAGCGAGTCCGCGGTCGGGGACATCGCGGTGGAGATCGCCGATGTACAGCGGCAGATGGAGCGTTAGCGGTCTCGCGCTGCTGCTCTTCGTGAGCACCGCGGCGTCGGCGGCGCCGGGTCTCGACGTCGCGCTGCTCATCGATCGCTCGACGAGCATGGCGCACAGGTCGCGAAACCAGGATGTCCTGCTGCGCATGACGCTCGATCTTCTCGCACGAAATGCAGACGGGAACCGCGTCGATCATCGGATCGCCGTCATCAGCTTTGGTTCCGCGGCGCGGGTTGACGTGCCGTTTACCTCTGTCGCCGGCGACCAATCGAGGCTCAGAAGCTCGCTGGCAAAGCTGCATTACGAAGATCTCGGCGACACGGACGTGCTTCGAGCGTTCGTCGTTGCCGAGAGGCTGTTCCGCGCTCTTCCCGCTGATGCGCAGAGGCGCCGCGCGATCGTGCTGCTGACGGATGGAGTCCCGTACGTGCGCGGCGTGGACCCGGCGGCGTATCGGACGAACCTACGAACGTTCGTCACGTCGCGTCTGTCGGGCGCGGGCATCACGATCGACGTGCTCCTTCTCGACTCGCGCAAGAGTGCGATGTGGTCCGAGCTCGCACGCGTAGAGGCTTCCGGCAGCGCGCCCGATGAATTTCTGCCACGCGCGCACGGCGTCATCGCACGGCTCGCCGGAACGCGTACGGCGGAAAGTGCGCCGGCAAAAACGAATCCGGCGATCGACACTCTGGTCGTGCCGCCGTACCTCGAGATCATCGTCTTCGATATTTTTCGGGTGTCGCGGAATGCGGCGGTGGAGATTTTTCCGCCGGGCAGCACCCGGCCGATCCGGGCCGGAGTCGGCGGCATCATGTCACTGCCGGTCGGCGACGTGTTGGCGACGCTGGTCGTACCGCGGCCGGCGGCAGGGGAGTGGACGATCAGAAAATCGCGTCCCGATGCCCGCGTGCGGGTGCTGTCGCAGCAGTTCTTCCCACGAGGAATGCTGCTGTTTCCGGCCGAAACGGCGACGCTGCGCCGTTGTGAAGGTGTGCCGCTCGCGTATCGCGTGCTGGACGGCCGCGGTCAACCGCTCCAGGAACTCCGCGATTACGCGCTTTCGCTCGACGTGATGTTGGCCCGCCCGGGCGGCGGAAGCAGCTCCGTAGCCATGAACCGCGATGCCGCGTTGGGTACGGGCGCGTTCCGCAGCGTCCACGACTCGTCATGCCCGTTGCCTGGGCGCTACTGGACCGACGTCCGCGTGACCGCCATCGACACCGGCGGTCACCGATTCGAAGTCTTTCGCGATCGCTGGTCCGGTTTTTCGGTGGGAACCGCCGATTGCAGCGCACCGCCGGCGCGAAAAAAAACCGGATCGTAGGAATCGTGTCTCTCCCGGTATCGCCGTGAGAGAGCGCATAGGGTCGTACCGGATCGAGAGAGTCCTGGCTGATCGTGGCATGGGACTGGTCTACAAAGGCCGTCACGAGAACCTTGCGCGCGATGTGGTCATCAAGACGCTGCTGCCGAAAGACGCGGGCGATGCGGGCTTGCGTGCGCGCCTTCGCCGCGAGGCACAGGCACAGGCGGGCCTCAAACACGATCACATCGTCACCGTCTACGACCTGATCGAGGATCACGACGAGCTCTTCATCGCCATGGAGTACATCGACGGTGAAACGCTTGCGGCATTGGTCGAGCGGCAGCCGGGCAGCCGTTTGACGCTCGACGACGCGCTTCCGTTGTTCACGCAGGCGCTCGACGCGCTCGCGTACGTACACGGCGAAAAGATCGTTCATCGCGATGTGAAACCGTCGAACTTCCTCATCGCCGGCAGTCATCTGAAGCTGGCCGACTTCGGTATCGCGTTACTCACCGAATCGCCGCACATCACTGCGTCGCACCAACTCCTCGGCAGTCCGCCGTACATGTCGCCCGAGCAGCTGGAAGGGAAGAGTGTCGATCAGCGCAGCGACATCTACAGCGCGGCGCTCGTGCTCTACCGGATGCTGGCCGGCACTCCGCCATTCGGGAAGCTGGACTACTTCGCGCACATTCACGCGCGTTTGGCCGGGCCTGCCGCTCTCCACACGGCGGCTCCCGAGGTTCCGGCAGGCGTTTGCGACGCGATCGCGATTGCGCTTCGCTACGATCGCGAGGAGCGCTTTCACTCTGCCGCTGCATTCCGCGATGCGCTGCACGAAGGCGCTGCCGGCTTCCTGATTTCGCCGCCGCAGGTGATCGTCGACCCGCCTCTCAAGCAGGACGACATCCCGACGGAGCGGCTGCCCGATGCTCCCGCTCGCGAACCCGAGCGGCGGCCATCCGCGACCATCGCGCCGATCGTCATCGCGAGCGTGTTCGTGGCGGCGGCAGGCGCAATCATCCTGACGCACCCGCACCGGCAAACGGTGCCGCCGGTCACGCCTCCGGTACAGCAGACTGTGGGCGTCCCTCAACCGATCATCGCCACGGTGATGCCGCCACTAGTGCGCGTCGACACGATGGCGCCGGCACGCGTAACGGCGACGGCCGAGCCGCCGAAAAAACCGCCTCCGTTGATGCCGCCGACGAAGGCGGAGCCGGTCGTGGACCTCGAAGCGAACCGGCGCCACGAGCTCGAACTACTGCGCGAGTCGATTCGCCGCGATCTGACGATGGCGGAACAGGAGCTCGTCGTCCTGCACTTCGACACGGCGATCGCCGATCTCGATCGGGCCGCCGAAATGGCGCAGCGCGATCCCGCCGATTTTCTCGAAGAGCGCGATCAGATTGCGCAACTGCGCACGCGTGTCGTCGAAAAGCGCGTCGCGGTGGAGGCGGCCAAGGCCGAAGCTGCGCAATGGGCGTCTCGCCTGGCCGGCGTTGAGGAAGACCTTCGCGCAGAGCACTGGCCGGAGGCGGAGCGATTCGCCAAAGGCATCGCGAACGACACCCACGCGCCCGAAGACATCGCGGCCCGCGCCAGAACTCTGCTGGAGCGCGCGAAGGAAGGCCGCAAGAACGCCTTCAAGGACACACAGGTCGGAACTACGAACAACACGATCCGGAAACCCTCGTCGCCGCCGGGGAACTGACGTCTGAGGAGCTTGAGCATGAAACAACGAATCGCATCTGTCCTCATCTGCACCCTCTTGTTCTCGGCCTGCGCAACGACGGGCGTGAAGAACACGACCTCGACGGAGAAACCGAAGAACGTCAAGGAATGGCTGGCGAAGCAGAGCCGCCCGAAGGGGCACGCCATCATCGGCGGCATCCTCGGAGGCCTGGGGGGTGGAGCCCTCGCAGTGCTAACCCACAAACAGGGTGACGAAGTTCTCGCACAAATCGTCGCCGGCGCGGTGATCGGCGCAACGATCGGTTTCGCCGTCGGCAAGCACCAGGACCGCATTTTCGCAGGACGCGACCTCGCCATTCGCACGGCCGTCTACGACAACTCGCAAGGCTACATGGCGCGCGTTGAGAACGTCGCGTTCGATCCGCCGAACGCGAAGCCGGGGCAGCACGCGAAACTGTTCGTCCGCTACATCGTGCTCGGCCCGGATGCCAACGAGGATCTGACGATCCGGTTGTTCCGCGGACTGAAGTACGGCGACGACTACATCTTTGGGGCAGGTCCGAACGAGTTCATCGTCCCGAAGGGCGGCGGGATCGTCGACTCGACAGTCGAATTGACGCTGCCGAAGAAAGCGCCCGAGGGGACGTACAGCATCGAGGCGCTTTTGGAGGACTCGAAGGGACGCTTTCCTCAGGCCGTAGGCACGGGCGCGCTCTACATCGTTGCACGCGCACAGCAGCGCAGCGGAGTGGCAACGGCGGCGCGATGACTCTCTCCCGCGACTCGATTTTCGCGCTGCAGCGCCACTTTCTCGGCGCGTTGAGCGCGCCCTCGCGCACGTGGCTGGAGCCGCTGCCGTCGCAACCGCTCGTCTTCATCGGAGATGCGATGCGCTCGCACTCCGATGGATGCGTGGTGGACTTCGGCAGCGTCTCCTCGCCCGGCGAAGAGCGCCGTCTCGTCCGCGTTTGCAATCGAGGCGCGGAACAGGCCGACGTCCGCCTTGACGAGCCGCCGGCGTGGCTGATCGCAACGTGGCTCGAACGCGACGGCGATACGGCGTCGCTCGCGAGCGGCCAGAGCGCAACGCTCGAGTTGATCGTCCCGCACGATGCAGAGCGCGAGTTTCGCGGCAGTCTTCGATTCCACATCGCCGATCGTGTCGAAGAGCTAAGCGTGCAAATGACGGCGCGGAGCTGGCATCCGGCCGCCCGGTTCGATTTCAACGGTTCGCCGGTTCCCGCTCGTTTCGATTTCGGCGCCGGCGACCAGCCGTACGCGCTCAGTGTCGCGAACGCGACGTCGATCCCGCTCGTCGTGACGTTTGCGGATCTTCCTGACTGGCTGACGTTCAAGGCCGGCGGACAGAGTCGGAGCGGTCCGGCCGATGGTGCGTTTTTCGAGCGCGCCGCGCCGTTTGCCGTGCAGCTTCGCCCCCACAAACTCGGCGTACACGCGGGCGTGCTGCGCGTTCGCACGAATGACCCGCGGCCGGAACTGCAGGCGATCGAACTGCAGTTCGCCGCATGCGTCGTCGCCGCAACGCCGTGCGTGCGCGTGACGAGTCCGGACCGCGTTCGTCTCCGCGCCGATCAGACGATCACAGCCGTCGCTCGGCTCGAGAACCTCGGCCGCGTCGCCGCGCAAACATCGAAGGAAGCGGTGCCGGGTGCGCTGTCGATTCGCGAAGCTCCCGTCGTTCCAGCGGCTCACGACGGCCGCCCCGGAAGTGCGACACTGCCGATTCGTGTCGCGCCGCGAAACCTCGATCCGGGCGCGCATTCACTGACGCTGACGCTGCGCATCGAGGGCGGCGATCCCGCGACGATCGACGTTCCCGTGCAGCTCGACGTCGATCCGCCCCGGCGTTCCGTCCTGCGTCCCGAAGCGATCGCGGCGCTCTTCGCGCTGCTTCTTCTCACCTTGCTGTTCGTCATCGTCCGAGGAGTGTCATGAGCCGTCGCGAGTGCCGTTACTGCCATCAGTGGGAGCCGTCGAGCGAGGACGCGTATTGCAGCGGCTGTGGCAAGCAGCAGCTATCGCTCGAAGTCGAGCCGTCAAACGCGGTGCTGATCTCAACGATCGCTCCGGCCAAAGAGCTGCGCTTTCGTAACGAAGGCGCGCGCGCCATGCGCGTCTCGATCGAGCCGCGGGACGGCGTTTCGGTTCCGGGCCTGCTCTGGGAGCCGAGTGCATCGTTCGAGATCGCGGCCGACGCGGAGGTGCGCGTGCGCGTGAGCGTCGATGCGCAGCGGCTGCCGGCTGGATTTCAACGTGTCGTCGAGTACGTCTGCATCGTCGACGGCGACTCGAGCCGGCAACGAACGCTGACGCTCGATGTCCGCTCGGGGCCGATGCCGCGGCTCCTGACCGCGGCGCTCGATTTCGAGCAGATCGAAGAAGGGAAAGCAGTCGAGCGCCCGCTGCAATTGATGAACGACGGCAGCGTACCGCTTCGAATCAGGAGCGTACGCGCCGAGGGATCGCCGCAACTTCGCGTGGCAGGCGAGTATGCGGACCGCCTCGTCAAGTGCGGCGAGATGCTGTCGATCCCGATAGTCTGGCAGACGGGGCTCGGTGAGGGCGCGGCGCACGACGCGTTCATCCGCATCGAGCTCGCAAATCATCCTGACGTGCTGCTCGTGCCGGCGACCGCGCAGACGTTTCGCTACCGCCTCGAGTTGAAGCCGGCCGCGTTGCGATTTTCCGAGGCGCTCGCAAAGCGTGACTACACGACGTCCATCCGCCTGGAGAACCTCGGCACCACCGACGTCGAGATCCTGTCGATCGACACCGACCAGCCATGGATCGGCGTCGTTGCTCGTGCCTCGCGATTCACGCTTCTTTGCGCCGATTCCGCGACGAAACGATCCGTTTCGCCGACGATCTTCGCGCGCTCGATCGAGATCAAAGTCATCTGCTCCCCGCGTGAGCTCGCGGACGGCAAGCACCGAGGGACCGTCACCGTCCGTCCTCAAGGGCAGGAACCGGTGCAGTTGCCTGTGGAGCTGACGGTTGTGCGGCCGAAGGAGTACCCCGACTACATCGGCATCGACTTCGGAACGACGAACTCTGTCGTGGCGATCCGCAGCAGCCGCGACAAGAGTGGCGTCGCGCTGGTGCAGGACGAGGCCTCAGGCAAGGACCTGATCCCGAGCGTCCTCGTTTTCGACGATCCCGAAACGTACAAGATCGGTGCGGCCGCGCGAAACGAAGCCGACACCGCGCCCGACCGCACCGTCCGCTCGATCAAGCGCGTGATGGGCTACGAGCGGGATCGCACGTTCTTCGACCGCTCGTACTCGGCCGCGCAGCTGGCGTCGCTCATCATCCGGAAGCTCGTGCGGCTCGCGGAGGAGCGGCTGCATGTCGAGTCGGGAAACGGCGCGCACTACAACGTGCGCAAGGCGATCATCACCGTCCCCGCGAATTTTCACGACCTCCAGATCCGCGACGTGCTCGAAGCGTGTGCCGCCGCGGGCCTCGACACCGAGGAGGAGAGGGCGCAGCGTGTCGAAGCGCAGCAGAGCGAGGAGGTCGGTGCGGCCGTCAGCGCGGGAATCATCCTCGATGAGCCGTCCGCTGCCGTTCTTTATTACCTCGATTTTCTTCGGCGCACGCGGAGCTCAGCCGCGATCAGCGAGGCCATCGCGCGCGAGCAGGGACTCAAGCTCCTCGTCTTTGACTATGGCGGCGGAACGCTCGACGTGGCCGTGGCCGGCGTGACGCAGGTGCCTGGCGGAGGAACCGGTCTCCGCATCCTGGCGAGCCTCGGCGACAACGACATCGGCGGCGATCACATCGACATTCTGGTCATGAAGGAACTGCTGCGGCGCTGCAAACAGGAGCTGCCGAAGTTCGATCTCGACACGACACTGATCGCAAGCAACTTCAGCGACTTCGAGCGGCGCAGCGAGGTCGAAGGGTGGAACGCCGACGTCTGGCGCGACCTCCTGCGCGTTCGCGCGCAATGGAAGGACCTCGCCGAGGACGTCAAGATCCGCATTGCGCAGTCGAAACAGACTGCCATCGATGTCCGTCCCGATCTTCTCGTTCGCATCAACGGCGGCAAGGTCGAGCAGGCGCCCCGAGGGATCAAAATTCAGCCGCTCGGCGCCGACGCCATCAAGAGCCTGCTGCAACCGGTCCTCGCGCGATCTGAAGAGCTGATCCGCGCCTCGCTTGCACTCGCCGAAATCGACGCGCGCGACATCGACTACATCCTCCACACCGGCAGACAAAGCCTCCTGCCGCAGATCCGAACGTGCGTTCGCGCGATGTTCCCGGGCCTCGGCGACGGCTGCGATCTTCTGGAAGAACAACATCTGAAGGTCTGTGTCGCGAAGGGAGCGGCGCTGTACGGATCGATGCGCGACCGGCTCATCAAGCGCGATGCGCGCATCCTCCTCCTCAGCGACGGACGCCGCCTGCCGCACAGCTACGGCGTCGAGACGTTCACGAATCCTGTCGAGCCGGAATTCGATGAAGTCATCGAACGCGGCGCGCAGTATCCGATCGATCGTACGAAGCCGTACCCGCCCGACATGGTTCCGCCCAGCGGCAACCTCAATCTCAAGTTCTACCAGAACACCGGCACGTCGAACGCGATCGTCGGCAATCCGCATGTCAGTCTGATCGGGCAGATTTCGATCGACACCGCCGGACAATCGGGCTGCGAGGTCACATTCGCGATCGGCGCGAATCGCACGCTCCGCGTCTTCGCAAACGGCAGTCCCGTCACGATCGAGCCGGCCCGCCTGCAGGAGGCTGAAAGTTGGACGGGATGAGGCCGCAACTGATCATCGATTGCGGCGGTGTCGTCCACTCCGCGCTGCTGGTGAGCGCCGACGGCGATCTCGTGCCGTGCAGCCAGGAAGTGCAGCAGGTGGCGACGCGCCATGTCTCGCCGGCGATCTTCTTCGAACCGCGCGTCGTGGAGAACTCGGATTTCATCTGGGAGGACGCGCTCGAAACGTTGTCGAAGGCGAGTGCGCGGAACTTCTTTCAACGCGCGCGGCGCATCGGATTGCGGCGGCCGTGGGATCCGCAGACGTCCGCCGAGGCGCTGCAGCTCGCCGCGCCGCTGGCGGTGCTGTCTTCTCCGGCGGCGCTCGCGGACCGCCTTGCCGCCGCCAACCTTCCGCAGGTTGGCTTTGCGCTGCTCGATGCGCTGCTGGAGCCGGTATTCGCATTCGTCGCCGAGCGGCAAGTCGCCGCATCCGACATTGATGCCTTCGTCGTCCTTCCGGCGCGGACCGGACGTCGCGCGCGGCTAATCCTGCAGAAGGTGTTTCGCCATCGCGGCATGCGCCGCATCACGATCGTCCGCCGCGAGACCGCTGCGGCGATGGCGCTCATCGCGCAAACGCCGTGCGCCTGCATCGTCGTCGAGACGTCCAGGAACGACCTGCACGTTCATCGCGTCGATATCGAAGGCGATCCGCAGCAGCCGCGCTTCCGCACCACGGCCTCGATCGTGTTGACGGGACTCGGCTGGAATCATTGGCTCGGACGCATCGCCGACGCCTTGCAGGCGACGCCGTCTGCGGCGTTCGGCCGGTCGCTGACGGCGCTTCTCACCGGCTCGCCCGATTCGCTGCCGCCGCAGTTCACGCACGCCGCACTGCTGGACGCGCTCGATGAGACGTGGATCGATGCAAACGCGTTGGCGGATCGATTCCGCGACGTGCTTGCCGACGTCGCTGGGCAGAACCTGCCGGTGATCTTTGCCGGCGAACTCTTCACGCTTGCACCGATCCGCGCTCTGTTCGGCGTGCCGGCGGTACACACGCCGATGCTCGACGACGTTGTGCGGAACGTCGCGCTCGCGGCGCAGACGCGGTTCACGGCCGCATCGAACGGCGGCCTGCGCGTGAATACGTTTCGCGGCACACCGGTCGAGCTTCTTGCGCACGCGCAGCTCCCCGCGCCCGGCGAGGCATGCCGCGTCGATGCCGATTTTCGCCTGGCCGGCGACGGCGCCGGCAAGTCGTTTCTTATCCAAATGCTGTGGGGCGACGCAACGCTCTGCGCGATGCCGCTGGAACTGCACAGCGAGGACGAAGTCCGGCTGTCGGTCCACCTTCGCAGAAGCCGCGGCGGCTCGCGGCTGCACGGCACGTTCGAAGCGCGGATGCCGCGCGACGTCGTCGTCGCACATGCCCGTTTCACCGAAGAACTGGAGGTAACGCGATGACTCCGAACATTCAGTTGCTAATCGACGCCGCGGCAGTGTGTGCCGCGCCCTTGACGCTGGCCGGCTACCTCTTCGTCCGCTTCCGGCGCGAGCGGCGCCGGGAGCCGATAGCCGTTCTGATCGGGCCGCTGCTCGACGAAAAGTTTCGCACCGCGGACCTCCTCACATCCGCCAGCCTCGATCCGCTGATGGAGCGAATCGACGATGTGCGCGATGACGTCGCGGAGCTCAAGCGGCTGATCGAGCACACTCTCGCAACGCCGCCGCCTGAACCGCCTCCGTCGCCAGGCGATCCGATTGCGCTCGAACATCAGATTCTCAGCGAATCGTGGAAGCAGGTCCGCAAGAACAGTGAGTTGAGCGCGGCGCTGGATGAGGCGCTGCAAGATCGCGCCTGGACGCAGCAGCTCGATCAGTTAGCCAGCATCGTCCCCGGCGATCTCAAGCCGACGTTCGACGCCGTCATCGTTCCCTGCCGCGAGCACCGATCGCTGCTGCAGCGCATCGATCTCATCCCGCGCATCCTCGACGGCGAGATCGGCCGGCTCACGACCGATGCGGCGGAGATCCGCCGCACCCGCGAGCTGGCGAGTCTGCTGAATTCCGAGCTTGGCAAAGTCCTCGACTTCCGCGTGAAGAGCTGGGTCACCGACTCCTTCCTGCCGTTTGCCGACCTGTATCTGCAGCGTTGCCAGCAGGCGCAAATCGACAAGTGCGACGTTGCGATGAGCGAAGGCCTGACCCTCGTGCGCGACATGCTCCGAATTGCCGCCGTCGAGCCGATCGAAGTGACGCCCGGCGAGACGCTCTTTGACAGCACGCGACATGTCGGCCGATCCACCAGCAACGACCCTCGCTTCGCCGATGGTGTCATTACCGGCGTGGTCCGCAATGGTTTCATCGAGGGAGGGCAACTGGTGATCCGTCAGCCTGAAGTGATCGTGAATCGGATGCGTTGATGGAGAGCATCGTCAGCTGTCCCTATTCGGAGCCGAACTGCGCGTCCGATGTCCCCGCCGCCGCGCGACGCTGCCGCTGCGGCGGATACGTGAAGCGCTGCGGCCGCTGCAGTACGCGCAACCGTGCCTTCTCGCATTTCTGCCGCGGCTGCGGAACCGTGTTGGCGCCGTCGACGGCGAACTGGGTTGGCTACAGAGGCGGCTCCCGCCGCACCGGCGTCAACGATGCTTCCATTCCGCCCGGCTGCATGACCAGTGCGACGGGCGTGCGTCTCCGCCTCGGCGACGAGTGCCGCAGCATCCTCGGCTACGACGGTCACATCATCGCCATCTCGCTCAACGGCGTCGTGGAGGTCGCCGATCCGAAACGAGGGAAGAGCGTCTGCCGCTTTCAGGCGCAAGGTCCGATCACCGCGGAACCGTGCATCGAGAACGGAGTGCTCTATCTCGCCACGCGCGGCCAAGTGACCGCGTACGCGTTGATGGCGATGGCTCTCGAATCGCCGCGCGTCCGGCCGCTTTGGCAGGTCGCGGTGAACGGCACTCCGGTGCAGGCACTCACTCCGGCCGGCGACCGTCTTTTCGTCACGCTGGCCTCGGCCGCCTGGCGCGAGGTTCATGTCATCGAGCAGCAGCGCACGACGCTCGTGCATGGCGCTCCGAGCGTGAGCTGGATCGCTGCCGATGCCGCCGGATCGCGCGCGGTTTTCCTCTCCGAGCAGGACGGGCGCGTGCAGTTGCACGTCGTCAGCGACGCGATGGTCACGCTTCCGCTTTCGCTCCAGTCGATGAGCGATCACCCCATCGCGCTCCTCGGCGACACGATCTTCGCGACGTTCGGAAGCGAGCGCCGGCTCTACCGCATCGACGCTGCGACGGGCGGCATCGAAGAACTGCTTGGCGAGGACACGCAACTCTTCGCGCTCACGCATCGCGGCGAGGAGTGGGACCGCAGCGGCGTGTCCATCGATACGAGCGGCATTCTCTTCTCACGCACGATGGTGCGCGACTCCTTCGCTCCGCACGAGCGGCCGTGGCGCGGCTCGCCGATCATCGTTCAGGATTGCGCCGTCGTCGTGGCCATGCAGGAGGACGGCCGCGTCCTCATCTACGACCTCGCGGCGCTGCCACAGCACGAAATCTGGCGCCTCGCGGACAACGGCGCCGCGCCGATCACCGCCCTCGCGTCCTTTGACTCGTTCATTGCCGCGGGAAACAAGGACGGCGTCGTGGAAGTACGCGAGCTCGTCGCGAAAGGCACGGCGCGATGAAGGCGCTCCTGACCATCGCCGCCCTCTGCATCGCCGGCGCCCTCGATGCCGCTCCGATCACGCCGGGCTCGCCGCTGCCGGTCCGAATTCTTTATGACAACTCCGGCAGCATGTATCCGGGCTACCGTCCGCCTGGCTCGCCCGGCCGGCACAGCCGCGATCAGCTCGGCGTCCATTATTTCTATCAGGCACCGGGATTCGCACAATGGCTCGACGAGTTCGTGCGCGGCCAGGCGGCCATTGGCGGCGATACGGCTGGAATGTGGACCTTCACCTCCAATGGAGCGTTCACGCCGGCCGATATCCATGAAGTCCATCCCGTCGTGCCGCTGCGCGATTTCCGCACAGAAGCCGCCCTGGCGAATTTCCCGCCTCATCCCGGCAACAACACCTATCTGACGGAAACTCTCAATGCGTTCACGCGCGACTTCACCGGGCTGGTCTGGCTCATCACCGACAACATCGTCGAGGAGCGAGCGGGGGAGCCTGACGCCGGCGTACAAGAGTTTTTCGAGACTCTGGCGCGATCGAACGATCTTCGCTCCGTTCATCTCTTCAAGCACACCTTCGAAGAGAACGGACAGTCGTCCGCGCTCGCGGTCTATGGAATCCTCGTCTCGGCACAGGAGATCCCGCCCGAAACGCTCGCGCACTATGACCGCAAGTTCCGCGATCTCTTTCCCGGCCACGAGCATCTCAAGCTCAAGAACCTCTCCATCGAGCCGCTCACGCTGCATGCCGATCTGCAACTCGTACTGGCCGACCGCGACAAAGGGATGTTCAAGGAAGGACAGAGCGTCCAGCTCGATCTCGACGGTGAGATTCAAAGTCATCTGACGCAGCACGCGGTGACGGCCGGCCACTATGAGCTGGCAATCGCCTCCCCGTTCGCGGCAGAGCCGTGGGCGCAACGCGACCTCGGCGCGCAGCCGCTTGCGCCGGATCTCTTCGATTCCGCCGGCGGGGAGATCGCCGAGGAGATTCCGCCGAATGGGAGCCGCCGGGTACACGCGCAACTCGGCTCGAATCAGCCGGTGTCGTTCACGCCCAGCGGGATCGGCGAATGGCTCCGGCTGGCGTGGAGCGGCGCCACCGTCCGCTATACGGGAAACGTGCGCATGTCGCTTGCGGACGTGAAGGTGCGCCTCAAGCAACAGCGGATGGCCGGCATTTTCGGCATCGACCATGCGACCTCGGTCTTCGCGTTTCAGGACGTCACCGTCCTTCACGGAATTCAGCCGAGCGTCGTTCCGGTGAGCTTCGCATTGCGCACCGGCTCGAGCCGTACGGCAATCCTGTTGCTGATTCTGTCGATCCTCGCTGTCGTTGCGGCTACCAGCGCGTTCATGGCTTCCCGCAAGCAGACGTTCCGGATCGTGGTGGCGAATGCTCCCGCATCGATCGTGGCATTGCGCCGCCTCGGCACGCACAACGTCATGGACGACCGGAATCTCCTCGGCCGCCTTTCACGCGGTCTCGTCAACGGCTACGACTTCATCCCGGCAACGGGAAATCCTGCATTCACCGTCGTCCCCTCCGGCGACGGCGAAACGTGGGACGTCAAATTCATCGGAGGTCCGAGCCGGCGTCTATCGATCAAGGCGGAAGGCGGCGGCAATCTGAAGAAGCCGCCGGCGAGCGCGCCGGCAGCGCGCGGTGCGCCGCCCCCTCCGCCGCCATTGCCACGAACCGGTGCATCGACAGGCCGTCCGCCAAAAATCGGCCGGTGAATGATTGAAAGGACTCGCTCAATGAATCGTCGAAACATGGCCCTCATCTTTTCCACACTGCTGCTGGCTTTGCCTCTTATCGCCCGGCCGGACGTTCCCGCGCTCGAACAACAGTCGGATAACACGCTCCTGCGCGGCGCGGCGATCTTCCTCGCCGTCGTCATGATCTGGGTCGTTCTCTACAAAGCGGTCTATCCCTTCTTTCTCCGTTATTACCGCGATGAATTCTGCAAGACGATCTTCTGGAACCTCTTTTCTCTTTACACCCTGACCTGGCTTTTCGTGTCGTTCTACGTCGTGCTCGACGTCGGCTTCTATTGGGCATGGCTGCCCTGGGCCGCGGTCTTTCTGGCCCTGTGGTGGCTGATTTCCGGCGCCGTCCTGTTGCTTCGCCGCGTACCGGCATAAGGGGAAATGCGATGAGTCTCGATCCAATCCTGCAGGCAAGCCTGCCCGTCACTCTCGTCCACGACAAGCCGGTCGGTCCGACGCTGATCATCGGCCTCGGCGGCACAGGCAAAGAAGTCCTCCTCCGCCTTCGCCGAAAAATCGTGGAGGGCTATGGCTCGCTCGGGCGACTGCCATTTCTCCGCTTCATGCACGTGGATACGGACAAGAACCAGACCGCCGCGGAACAGTACGACCTCCGCAGTGCGGACGATCCCTTGTACTCCGAAATCAAGTTCACGAACACGGAACGCATCGACCTGACCGTGACGGGCGGCACGGGAAAATACGTCACGCACCTCGCCAACTTCCCGAACATCCAGCGCTGGTTTCCGGCCGGCAGCAAGATCTCGCAACTGGGCGACCTCCACGAAGGCGCCGGCCAGGTCCGCACCGCCAGCCGCCTCGGGTTCTTCGATGCTTCCAATCATCAGAAGATCACAGGCCGTCTCGAACAGTGCCGGCGCGAATTGAGCGATGCCGCGATCCTGGCCGAGGCGGATCGCGCCGGATTCAGCTTCAACGCAAAAAATATGCGCGTGGTGATCGTGTCGTCGCTCGCCGGCGGCACCGGCAGCGGAACGTTTTTGGACATGGGGTTTCTCGTCCGGCGCTACTTTCCCGACGCCGAGCGGGTCGGCATTCTTCTCCTGCCGGGCTTCTTCAGCGGCTACGCCGGTGCCGAGCGTGTACGCGCCAACGGCTACGCCGCTTTGATGGAGCTCAATCACTACACGTTCGGCCACACGTTCACGGCGGATTGGAACCTACACCAGACCGAGCGAATGGGCCCGCCGCCCTTCAGTAGCACCTACCTCATCGACGGCCGCAACGAGGCTGGACTATCGATCGGTTCAGGAGGGAAAGAGTACGACGCGTACCGCATGGTCGCGGAGACGCTGTATCAGGACTATTCGATCGGCGCATTCGCCGGCATGAAACGCGCGACAAGGGTCAATCTCGAGCAGTTCAATTTAAACGTCTACACACACAACTTCCTGAACGACGCATTGCGCCGCAACAGCGATGACACGCATAAAGCAATCGTCGGCGATACCTATCCCTGCCGCTTCGGCTCGTTCGGCCTGGCCTCGATCTCCTTTCCGACGGAGCGCGTGCAGGCGGCCTGCGCCACCCGCCTCGCCTCGCAGATCCTCGACTACTGGCAAAAGAGCATCGTCGACGATCCGCTGGAGCATCTCTTCACGAAGTTCCTCATCGACGAGCGGGTGCAGTTCGCACAGGGAAGTTATGAGCGGCGCGACGGCGGAGGGACGATCGAACGGGTCGACATCGAAAATGCATTGATGGTTTACGACGCCGGCGGCGGCCGTACATTCGAGAATTTCCTCTGGCAGAAAGCGCAGACGCTACGCGTCGAGCTGCAGGCGACACCGAACGGACAAAAGGCGGCCCTGCTCAGTCAGCGCCGGTCCGAGCTCGATCAATTCTTTGCCAAAGAAGACTCCGAAAATCCTGACGAGTGGGGGATGGGCGTACGCCACCTCGATACAAACATGCGCGTGTACCTCGATCGCGTCAAAGCGGGCATTGAGGCGACCGCGGCCGAGCTCTCCGACAATCCGCAGTACGGCATTACGTACACGCTCTCCCTGCTCCAGGAGCTCAAGGCGCTCCTGCGCAATGAGAACTTCCGCTACATGCACTATTTCGACGAGCGGATTCCACAATGGCGGGACCGCGTGCAGTACTACGCCTACGCTCTCGATCAGATGCAGCTCGACGTCGGCCGCCACGAGGGCCAGGTTCTGTTCCGCTCGCCCGATCTGAAGCGCGATTACGAGAAGATCGTCGGCGACGACGGCGACGAGGATCGCGGCGCGTTTTACAACCACTTCCATGCACGGGTGGGCAAACAGATCGCCAAGCGAGGCCGGCTGATCTGCGACGAGCTCGATCGCTTCCTCGGTGCCGATCACCAGGGCGCCGACGGACTTCTCGGCCGCTACTACGAGCTGCTCGTTGGCTTCGCCCGCGTCAAGGAGCATCTGCAGAAAAAGAACGCCTACTTCTCCAAGCCGGAAAAATCGGAACTGACGCTCTCGCTCTTCCGCGACGGCGACGTCGAGGAGTGGTACCGGACCTGGATCGGAGAGCCTGCCACCGAAGCGGAGACGCTGAAAGCCCTCGGCGCACAGATCCTCAGCGATGTCTTCGAAGTCGACGGCGTCACTGCGGCGTTGGAGAAAATTCAGCGCACGCCATCCGAGACGGTCGAGGAGCTGATCCTCTCGAAATGCCGCGATTTCATCGTCCGGAAGCCGAAGCAGCCGGACGCGCTGACCATGCTCTTCGATGGAAATCGTTTCGACGTGCGCCAGCGGACGGACATGGTGCGCCAAGCCTACGGTCTGGCGAAGGTGTGGGCGGCGCCGAGCGAGCACGGCCTCGAGCACACCGGTCTTCCGCCAGTGAGCACGGATCAGCGGCCGTGCCTCATCGGCTTCGAGGACGCGGGCAACGTCCAGCGCGTTGTCGAGTTCAAGCGGCTCGTGGAAAACGCGCGCTCGCCGGGCGACACCATGCCCAGCTACCAGAACATCGGCGAGCAGCATCGCGGAACGATCGTTTTCTACCACGAGCTCGCCGGCATCCCGGCGTTCTATCCAAGCTCCGTCACCGCGGCCCTCGGCCTGCGCGCCGCCTACAACGCGTTCCCGGAGAAGGAGGAACTGCACACCGACAAGAATCGCTTCCAGTTCGCAGACCTGATTCCGAAGGAAGCGACCGAGGCACGCCAATATGGCGACTCACTGCAGGCGTTCGTCCTCGCGCGCTTGCTGGGACTCCTCACGGTGCATCCGCTGCCGCCGGAAGGCGACCACCTCACCTTCCGCTTCAGCTATGAACGCACCACCGATTTCATCGCCGAAGAGGTGAACCTCGGCGGCGAGGCGCACGCGGTCGACTTTCTCTATCGCGACCGACGCAGCGAGCACACCACGCATCGCCGCTACCTGCTGCAGAAAATCGAGAAGACGATCCAGACCCTGCGCGAGCAGAAGAAACTCCATGTCTATCGTCTGTTGCTCGACTTCTATCTCGAGAAGGTGTATCCGCCGCGCGTATTCGACAGCGGCATCCCCGATCTGACGATGCAGCAGTATTCGCCGGAGAACTCAGTGCTCGACCAGGCCCGCGGCCGGCTGAGCCAGATCATCGGCGACACCAGGGAACAGGAACAATTCCAGGAGAAGTTCAAGGCACTCACCGGCGGAAAAGAACTCAACGCGAAGCTGACCTACAAAGAGTATGAAGACGCACTCGCGCCGCATTGCAAGCCAGCCGGAAAGTTCTCACGGATGGCCGAGGACGGTGTCGTTCACAACGATCTTCAGTGGTACGACATCCCCGCCCTCGACATCGCCAAGATCGACAAGGCCGTCAAGGAACAGGCCGCTCCGGCACGCAGCGGGGCGAAGGTCATCCCGATCGAAAAACATTTCGGTGACCGGCCCTGCCCGAAGTGCGCGAAACCGGTAGACAAGCGCGCCGTCTATTGCACGCACTGCAAGCAAACGATCGCGAAGCACGTCGCCTGTCCGAATTGCAATGAGCTGCGTGTGCCGGACGACCTCGAAGTTTGCTGGAAATGCGAGCTCCGGATGCGCCAGGACGAGCAGATCGATTGCCCTCAATGCTTCAGTTGGCGAGGGTATGAAGACGCATTTCCCTGCCCGAACTGCAGCTACGACCCGAAGCTCGGTCCTGTCATGCCGATCGCCGAACCGGCTCCGCCGGACAACGTCGCGCAAATGCCGGATCCGGCCCCGATCGTGACGGCCGCCGAGCCGTTGCACGACCTCCTCGTGCAATGCACTACGTGCTACGCCAATGTCAAACGGGATACGCGCTGCTCGGTCTGCCAAAACGTGCTGGAGGCGAGGTGACATGAGCGACCGAGGCCAGAGCCGCGCCACCATTCTCCTTTTCTTTCTTTTCTTCTTCGGGTTCGCCGTCACCTTGCTGGCGGTCATCGACCTGCAGTGGACGCATCGTTTGCTCGTGCGGGATGCCATCGCCGCGCACGTGAGACAGGAGCGGCGATGAGCGCGCTTCGCAGCGAGGGGAGAGCGCTGGCCCTTCTCTCCGGAATGATCGTCGCGGGACTGGGGACGCTTGCCATCCCATGGTTCCTCACTCCTCCCGCGTATCTCAACCTCGCATTGCGCGACGCTGCCTTCGATTCCGATCTCAGCGCGCAGAGCGTCGTCGTCACGGATGACAGCACCGGCCGGACGAAAAGCGCGTCGATCCGGAAGGTGGGAAACGCGTTCATCGCGCGCATCGGCCGCATCAACAGCGGCCCCGGGCGATACACCGCGAGAATTGCCGGCTACAGGCCCGGCACGGCGCGTTTCCATGCGGCAGCGCTACAGAGCATTCAGGCGCCGATCGAGCTCGCGCCGACCTTCGGCCGCGTGGTGATCTCGACGTTCAACGCCATGCGCGCCGCCGAGCCGGTCGCGGCGACGTTGAAAGACGGCTCGCATGCACTCAGCCAGGAGGCGCAGCGGGTAATGACCATCGATCTTTCTCCCGGCAAACACCAGCTGTCCGCGCAGGCGCCCGGCTTCTGCGAGTCGCAGCGCGAGTTTGATGTTCGTGCCGGGATGATCACGAAGGTTTCGTTCCCGCTCTCTCCCGATCTCACTGGCGACGAAATGGCCCGCTTCGTCCTCGGCTGGCGCAATGAGCCGCGTGACCTCGATACGCATTTCTGGAAATCGGATGCGCCGGGGTTTCCTACGGCGACGACGGTCTATTTTCACAACAAGACCGGACTCCTGCCGAACGGGAGCACGTTCGCACATCTCGACGTCGATGAGCTCTATCCCGGCGCGTACGAGACGCTCACCGTGCGCAACGCCGCGGTCGGCGACTACCGCTATTTCATCCACGTCTTTCAGGGCGCCGGAACGATCGCGGACGCAAACGCGACGGTGCAGGTCTACACGCGCGGTTGCCACATACAGACGTTCACGCCGCCTCCGGATTGCAACTTCCGCATCTGGAACGTAGCGAATCTTCATTACGACGGCAGCCACATGGAGCTCACCGAGCGCCAGGTGTGTGAGCCCGAGGGAACCACGATCGTTCGCAAGTGAGCCGGTGCGAACCGGCAACCATCTCTATCGTTGAATTTCAGGAGGTTCGAGTTATGCGTCGAGTAAGCGTTGCATCCGTATTGTCGTCTTCAGTCGTGGCGGTGATGGTTGCGGTATTTGCACCGGCGTCGTTCGCCCAGAGCGCCCTCAGCAACGGAGGCACTCACGTCGCCGTCCTTCAGGTTGGCGGCTTGGATGCGTGGACGTTCACAGCTACGAAGAATGATGGGATCGCAGTAAGTCTCGGGAAGGTGCTGACGGGTGGACCGGATCCGATCTTTTATCCTTGGATCCGTCTCAAGGGACCGGACGGATTGCTCCTCGGCCAAGATCTCGCCGGCTTCAGTTCCCAAAACTCAGTACAAATTGATTCTCGAGCGCCGCTGACCGGAACATACACGGTGTTGGTCGCAAATAACGCAACGAATCAGGCGAGTCCCGCCGGCTATGTGCTCACGCTTGCCAAAACGCCCGGTCCGTACGTTGTATCTGCGGGCGACGAAGGCGGGCCTCTGACCAATGGTGCTCACTCGGCCGTCCTCGGAGTGGGCGATCTGGATGCGTGGACTGTTCAAGCGGCGGCGAACAGTAGCATTGTCGTGAGTCTTGGCAAGGTGCCGGGGAGTGGTTCCGATCCGATCTTCTACCCTTGGATTCGTATCAAGGGACCGGACGGATTGCTGCTTGGACAAGATCTCGCCGGCTTCAGTTCCCAGAACTCAGTACAAGTTGATATACGAGCGCCTCTGACCGGCACCTACACGGTGCTGGTGGCAAACAACGTCACAAATCAGGCGAGTCCCGCCAATTATGTGCTCACACTCGCAGGTCCGACTAGGGAACCTCTGCACAAGAGCGAATGGCGCGCAGTTTCATAAATATAGAGCGAATAAGTCTCCAAAAAAGAGAAGTTGATCGCATTGTCCGGTATCTCGTGGCCGTTTTCGACGGCCTGGACTCACTTCTGACTCGTTA
>DASYJF010000022.1:0-49605 GCA_035996815.1 Thermoanaerobaculia bacterium
TGCCGAATGGGAGGCTTGCGCAAGTGCTGCGTTACCCGCAACATTCGAGGGTATGCCGGTTCGGCAGCGAGACGCAGCCGAGCCAGCCGGCGAGGACGCCAGCGCTCCAGCCGCGAGTAGCTTGACCCTTACGTCAAGGCCGTTGCCAATCCAGACCCGCGCTTCCTCCCGTTCGCACCCCTCCCAATCCACTTCGCTGCAAAGTCGGCGACGCAACGAACGTTTGAGACGCATCCTCATCATCGAAGGAGACCTCGATGAAGAAGATGGTTCTGTTGCTCGCGTGTTTGATTGCGGCGGCGGCGTTTGGCAGTCCGCGGCAATCGCTCGTCGTCGATGCGGCCTGGTTGAAGGCGCACATCGCCGATGCCGATCTCGTCCTGCTGCATGTTGGGGACAAGGCGGATTACGAGGCGGCGCACATTCCCGGGGCGCGATTCGTGTCGCTGAACGACATTTCGATTTCGGATCACAGCGGGCATGGGTTGATGCTGGAGATGCCTCCCGCGGAGGATTTGCGGCATCGGCTGGAGGCGCTGGGGATTTCGGATACATCGCGCGTCATCGTCTACTACGGGAAGGATTGGGTGTCGCCGTCGACGCGGGTGATGTTCACGCTTGACTATGCGGGGCTCGGCGCGCGGTCGTCGCTGCTCGATGGGGGGCAGGAGGCGTGGGTTCGCGCGGGCGGGGCGGTGACGAAGGATGTGGCGCCGGCGAAGAGTGGGTCGCTGTCGGCGTTGAAGGTCCGTTCGATCGTCGTCGATGCGGCGACGGTGAAGGCGCGCCTCGGGACGCCGGGTGTGGCCGTCGTCGATGGACGCGATGCGGCTTACTACGATGGCGTCGAGACCGGCGGCGCGCATGGGCAGCAGCACCGGACGGGACATATCCGCGGCGCGCTGAGCATCCCGTTCACGTCGATCACGGATGACCGGCTGTTGATCAAATCCGACGCTGAGCTGGCCACGATCTTCGCGAAAGCCGGCGTGAAGGCGAACGACACCGTCATCGGCTACTGCCACATCGGCCAGCAGACCACGGCCATGCTCTTCGCGGCGCGCACGCTCGGGCATCCGGTGCTGCTGTACGACGGATCGTTCGAGGATTGGTCGCGCCACACCGACTACCCGGTCGACAATCCGTCGGAGAAAGCCGGGAAGTGACCGCGCCTCGCCGCTACGCCGATCCGTACCTGGCCGGCGTCTGCCTCGGACTGGTGCTGCTCGCGGCCTTCGTCTTCGCCGGACGCGGCCTCGGCGCGTCGGGCGCGTTCGCCAGCAGCGCGGCGGGCATCGTGGCCGCGGCGTCGCCGTCGCGCGCTGCCGCGAATCCGTACTTTGCGCGCTACCTCGGCGGCGACGGACCGTGGCGCGAGTGGCTGCTTTTCGAGATCGGCGGCGTGATCGTGGGCGGATTCCTCTCCGCGCTTTTCGCGGGACGATTGCGCGCGGCGATCGAACGCGGACCGCACCTCGGCCGCGGATCGCGACTCGTGTATGCGTTCGGCGGCGGATCGGTGATGGGCATCGGCGCCGTCCTCGCGCGCGGATGCACGAGCGGACTCGCGCTCACCGGCGGCGCGCTGCTCAGCGCTGGAAGCTGGCTGTTCATGATGGCCGCATTCGCCGGCGCGTACGTTTTCGCGCCGTTCGTGAAGAGGGCCTGGCGATGAATCCGTTGATCATCGCCACGCTGATCGGCATCGCCTTCGGCTGGACGCTCGAGCGCGCGGGATTGGGAAGCGCGCCAAAGCTGGCCGGCCAGTTCTACCTGACCGATTTGACGGTTTTCAAAGTGATGTTCAGCGCGATCGTCACCGCGATGCTCGGCGCGTTCTGGCTGTCGCGCCTCGGCATCCTCGATCTGTCGCAGGTCTACATCCCCGAAACGTTTCTCCTGCCGCAACTCGCCGGCGGCCTGCTCTTCGGCGTCGGATTCGTCGTGGCCGGCTTGTGTCCCGGAACGTCATGCGTGGCCGCGGCGACAGGCCGCGGCGATGGCGCGATGGTGATGATCGGGATGTTTGCCGGCGTGCTCGTCACGGGATTGGCGTTCGCGCCGCTGCAACATTTCTACGAAAGCACCGCACGCGGATCGCTGACATTGCCGGAGTTGCTGCGGATTCCGACCGGCGTCGTTGTGTGCGCGATCGTGGCGATGGCATTGATCGCGTTTCAACTTGCGGAACGATTGGAGAAGCGGGCGTGAGACGCGTTCTCGCCGCTTCTGCCGCGATCCTCGGCATCCTGGCGCTGTTTGCGGGAAAGACGCCGGCGATTCAAAACGTCACGCCAGTCGAGCTGGCGGAATGGATTCGCGATCGCAGACCGCATCTGCGCGTCGTTGATGTGCGTGCCGAGGCGGAGTTCGATGAGTATCACCTGCCGCGTGCGGAGCGGATGACGCAGGCGACGACCTTCGCGGCGGACGACACGATCGTTCTCGTCGCTGGCGGCTCCGTTCGCGCGCGAAACGTTTATGTTCTTCGCGGCGGGGTTCAGGCGTGGATCGATGAGGTGTTGAATCCGACGATCACGGCGGATGCGGCGCCGTCCGCGCGTGCGGCGTATGAGCGCGCAAGCGTCGTCAGCCGCTATTTCGGCGGCGTTCCGCGCGTCGTCGATAAACGTCCGGCCGCGCAGTCAGTGCGGAGGCGCGGATGTTGAGCGTTGCGTCGATCGAGACGCGCACATTTTTCGACGAGCTGCGCGACCGCGAGTTCAGCCGTCTCGATGCGCAGCATCACTCGTATCTCGATTACGCCGGCAGCGCGTTGTATGGCGAGTCGCAGCTTCGCGCGCATCACGAAATCCTGCGCGACGGTATCTTCGGCAATCCACATTCCGATTCGGCGCCGTCGCGTGCGAGCACCGAGGCGATGGAGAACGCGCGGCGAAGGCTGCTGCGATTTCTCGACGTCGATGAGTCGACGCACGACGCCATCTTCACCGCGAACACCAGCGCCGCGATCAAGCTTGTGGCCGAGGCGTATCCGTTTTCGGAGGAGCGAGGGTGTTTTCTCGCGGCGGACAATCACAACTCTGTGAACGGCATCCGCGAATATGCACGCCGCGCCGGCGCGGCTGTTCGCTACCTGCCGCTCGATCGCGATCTGCGTCTGCTCGATGCGGAGTTGTTGCTTGCCGAGGCGTCGTTGCATGGCGAAGGGCTGGTCGCGTTTCCGGCGCAGTCGAATTTCTCCGGCGTCCAGCATCCGCTCGATCTCGTCACGAAAGCGCACGCCCTCGGCTTCGACGTTCTGCTCGACATCGCCGCGTACATTCCGAGTCGCGCGTTGAGTCTCCGCGGATGTCCGGCTGATTTCGCCGCGCTCTCGTTCTACAAACTCTTCGGCTATCCGACCGGACTCGGCGCACTCGTAGCTCGCCGCGACGCCCTATCGCGATTGCGCCGCCCGTGGTTCGCCGGCGGAACGGTGATGTACGCATCGGTCGCCGCGGATGCGCATCTCCTCCGCCCGCAGCACGAAGGCTTCGAAGACGGCACGCCGGACTTTCTCAGCATCGCCGCGCTCGACGCGGGATTCGATCTGCTCGACGAAGTGGGGATGCCGCGCCTTACGGCGCACGTCTCGCACCTGGCGCGCGATTTCGTTGATGATCTTCGCGCCCTTCGCCACACCAACGGCACGCCGCTGGTCCGCATCTACGGCCCTCGCCATCGCAGCGAGTGCGGTGGCGCCGTCGCCTTCAACGTCTGCGACCGCAAGGGAACGCCGATTCCGTACTCGCTCGTCGAGACTCGCGCGCGACGCGCCAAGGTTTCGCTCCGCGGCGGCTGCTTCTGCAACCCTGGCGCATCGGAGTCGGCCTTCGCGCTCGACCCAACGCGAATGGCCGCCTGCCTCGCCAACCTCGGCACCAAATTCACGCCGGAACGCTTTGCGGAATGCAACAACACCGTCGTCGGCGCAGTGCGCGCATCGATCGGGCTCGCGAACAACGCAGAGGACATCCGCCGCGCGGTTGATGTCGTTGCCTCGTTCCGCGAGTGACTCCGAGGTACACTCATCCAGACATTTCTATGGCGCAGATTCGATTTCGCTTTGCTCCCGAAAAACTGGTTCAGGCGCTCGTCTTTTTTGCGCAACGGGGGGTTCGCGACCTCGACAAGATGAAAGCGGCGAAGCTGCTCTTTCACGCCGACAAATACCATCTGCTCAAGTACGGCCGGCCGGTCATCGGCGATCAATATGCGTGCATGGAGTACGGTCCGGTTCCGTCGGCATCGCTCAACGTGATGAATGACGTGATCGCACATGACGAGCACTTCCTGCCGCTGGCGAAAGATCTCTTCGATGAGTATCTGACTGTCGAGCGATCGATGTTCAGGAAGTACCCGGTCTTCCGCGCCAGGAAAGAGCCCGATCTGGATGTCTTCTCGGATTCCGACGTCGAGGCTCTCGATCACGCGCAGAAAACCTTCGGCGCGACGCCGGCGTGGAAGTTGAGCGAGCAGTCGCACGAAGAGCCGTCGTGGAAACTCGCGAACGAGCAACGCGAGCCGGGAAGCAGCGTGATCATGGACTACCGACTGTTCTTCGAAGGACATCCCGAAGCGGCCGACATGCTGCGTTTCGTCGAAGCACAGCAGGAAGATCGCGACGCGGCCGAGGAGCTCTCAACTCCGCCTCTCCGCGCCTCCGCGTGAACCGTATCCTGTCGACGCCGCACTACCCCCCCAGCAACTCGCGCAGGATTGCATTCGCCATTTCGGCGTTGGCTTTTCCGCGAGTCTCCTTCATCAACTGGCCGACGAGGAATCCGAAGAGTTGCGACTTGCCGGCGCGGTACTGCTCGACTTGCGTGGCGTTGCGTTCGATGACGCGGCGGGCGGCGTCGCGGATGACTTCGGGATCGCTGATCTGGGAGAGTCCCTGGCGTTCGACGATTGCATCGGGATCGGCGCCGCTGACGGCCATTTCGTCGAAGACGGCCTTTGCCGACTTGCCGCCGATTGCGCCGCTGTCGATGAGGCGGATCAGGCGTCCGAGCATGGCGGGAGTCACGCGCGAGTCGCTAATCTCCGACTTCTGTTCGTTGAGGACGCGAAGCAGTTCGTTGCGAACCCAGTTTGCGGCCGCGCGAGCGTTGCCGCTGGTGTCAGCGACCTTCTCGAAATACTCTGCGAGCGAAAGCGACGTCACCAGCGCCTCGGCATCGACGGCGCTGAGCGCGAAGTCGCGCTGATAGCGATCGGCGCGGATGTGCGGCAACTCGGGAATCGAGCGCGCGATCTCGTCGATCCACGTTCGCTCGACCACCAGCGGAGGCAGATCGGGATCGGGGAAGTAGCGGTAGTCGTGGGCTTCTTCTTTCGACCGCATCGGACGCGTTTCGCCGGCGGCCGGATCGTAGAGCCGCGTTTCCTGTGTGATCGTCCCGCCGGATTCGAGGATCGCCGTCTGCCGCGCGATTTCGAAATCGATCGCGCTGCGGAGGTAGCGGAACGAGTTCACGTTCTTGACTTCCGTGCGCGTGCCGAGGGGATCGCCGGGGTGGCGGACGGACACGTTGGCGTCGCAGCGCAGCGAGCCTTCCTCCATGTTGCCGTCGCAGACGTTCGTGTACATCAGGATCTGGCGCAGGCGCGTCAGGTACGCGTCGGCTTCATCTGCCGATCGGATGTCCGGCTCGGACACGATTTCGACGAGCGGCGTGCCGGCGCGATTGAGATCGACGTGCGAGACGTCGCCGCGATGGATCGACTTGCCGGCATCCTCTTCCATGTGAATGCGGAGGATGCGCACGCGTCCGATGCTGCCGCCGGTGGCGAGCGGGCGATCGAACTGCGAGATCTGGTATCCCTTCGGCAGGTCGGGATAGAAGTAGTTCTTGCGCGCGAAGATGGAGCGCTCGTGAACCGTGCAGCCGGTGGCGATGGCGGCGCGGATGGCCAGTTCGACGGCGCGTTTGTTCAGCACCGGCAGCGCTCCGGGATAGCCGAGGCAGACGGGGCAGACCTGCGTGTTCGGAGCGGCGCCGAAGGAGGTCGAGCAACCGCAGAAAATTTTCGTAGCGGTGGAGAGATGCGCGTGAACCTCGAGGCCGATGACTGCTTCCCACGACATGCGGCGATTATCGCCGCATAATCACCGCATGAAGCGAATTGGAATCGTTCTCCTTTTCATCGCAACCTCCGCAGCCGCGCAATCACTCGATTCGATGATCGATCGCGAGATTCCGTCGCTGCTGACGACGTACAAGCAGCTTCACGCCGCCCCCGAGTTGTCGATGCAGGAGAAGAACAGCTCTGCGCTCGTCGCGTCGCGGCTCAAAGAGCTTGGCTACGACGTCACGTATCCGGTCGGCCAGTACACCGAGCCGGGCGCGACCTGCTACGGCGTCGTGGCCATCATGCGCAACGGCAACGGTCCGACGCTGCTCGTGCGCAGCGACATGGACGCGCTGCCGGTGCAGGAGCAGACCGGCCTGCCGTACGCGAGCACGGTCCGCGCGAAGAGCCAGACCGGCGATGACGTGCCGGTGATGCACGCCTGCGGACACGACATCCACATGACCTCGCTCCTCGGCACCGCAAAGATGCTGGCGCAGATGAAATCGCAGTGGCATGGGACGCTGATGCTGATCGGCCAGCCTGCCGAGGAGGTGGTGAAGGGCGCGGACGGAATGCTGCGCGATCATCTGTACGAGCGCTTCCCGAAACCCGACTACGCGATCGCGTTTCACGACAACGCCACCCTCCCCGCGGGGCAGGTCGGCTACACGCCCGGCTACCTCATGGCCAGCGCCGATTCCATCAACGTCACCATCCGCGGCCTCGGCGGGCACGGCGCGTCGCCGCAATCGACGAAGGATCCGGTGGTGATGGCCGCGCAGTTCATCAACGCGTTGCAGACGATCGTCAGCCGCGAAGATTCGCCACTCGATCCGGTCGTGGTCACGGTCGGCTCGATCCACGGCGGCACGAAGCGCAACATCATTCCCGATGAAGTGCAGCTGCTGATGACCGTGCGGACGTACAAACCGGAGGTGCGGAAGCGGGTGGTGGCGTCGATCGAGCGGATCGCGCGCGGGATTGCGATGTCGGCTGGCGTTCCGGAGGATCGCATGCCGGTGGTCGAACTGCTGGCGGGGGAGTCGGTCGACTCGACGTACAACGATCCGCCGCTCACCGAACGGATCGCGGCGGCGCTGACGAAAGGGATGGGCGGCGCGAACGTGATTCGCATCGATCCGCTCATGGTCAGCGAGGACTTCGGACGGTTCGGCATCGATCGCAAGATCCCGATCTGCATGCTGAATGTCGGTGCAGTCGATCCGGCGAAGATCGCCAGCGGACAACGGCTGCCGTCGCTGCATTCGTCCGGCTTCGCGCCGCTGCCGGAACCGACGCTGCGCAGCGCGATCAAGGCGATGACTCTGGCCGTGCTGGAACTGCTGCATTGACTGGAGACGGAACGCTGGCGTCACGCCGGCTGGCTCGGCTGCGTCCCGCTGCCGACCCGCCGGACCCTCGACATTCGCTGTTGACCACCGAAGCGGCGGCGAGACGCCGCCGCGCCAGCCGGCGAGGACGCCAGCGCTCCGGCCGTGAGCTTGACATCCTATTGGTGGCGCTTTCTGAGGGCGCACATCCGATCGGTGAGGCAGACGCGTAGTAGAGGAACATGCCGCGATTCGCGATCGCCATCTTCGTTGCCCTCGTCGCCGTTCAGGCCTCGGCGCACGATTTCTGGATCGAGCCTTCCACGTTTCATCCCGCGGTCGGTGATCGCGTGACGGCGGCCTTGCGCGTCGGACAGAAGCTGGCCGGCGATCCGCTGCCGAACATCCCGCCGCTCATCGATCGATTCGTGCTGCGCGGTTCCGCGGGGGAACGGCCGGTCGTCGGCCGGGCAGGCGCCGATCCCGCGGGCATCGCGTTCATCGCCGAGGGGGGGCTGCACTGGATCGGATATCAGAGCAATCCGTATCCGGTGGCGCTGGAGGGGCCGAAGTTCGAGGACTACCTTCGCGACGAAGGGCTGGAGCGCATCATCGAGTCGCGGAAGAAGAACGGGCAGTCGGCGGCGCCGGGTCGCGAGCGCTTCTATCGCTGTGCGAAGGCGCTGCTCGACACTCCCGGAGCCGCGGCGTTCGATGTTCCCCTTGGGTTTACGCTGGAGCTCGTGCCGCGAAAGAATCCGTACGCGATGAAGAGCGCTGGCGAATTGCCGCTCGCGCTGACGTTTCGCGGCAAGCCGATCGCGAACGTGCTGGTCGTGGCGATGAGCAAGAGCGATCCGGAGAAAGCGGTCCGCGCGCGCACCGACGCGAAGGGGCGCGTGACTCTGCCGCTCGCGCACGCCGGCTTCTGGCTGATCAAGGCCGTACACATGGAAGCGGCGCCGGCGGATGCAGGAGTCGATTGGGAAAGCTGGTGGGCTTCGATCACATTCGAGCTGCCGAAGTGAGCCGGCGCTTTCTCGCGGCGCTTTGTTTCGTCGCTGCATTCGGACTGCCGCTGCTCGCGCACGAGCTGGGCCTCGTGCAGGTCGAGGCGAACTTTCGGAAGGACGGAACCTACATCGTCGATCTGCTCGTCGACCGCGAACATCTTCCGCTCCAGGCGAAGGGGATGGCGGTGCCGCCGGATGTTTTTCTGCGCAGCATCGAGAAGTCTGCCGTCATCGCATTCGATGGCAGGCCGGCCGTGCACGAAAACGTCGCGAACGCGGCCGTCGAAGGAAAGCCGAACGTGACGCGGCTGCGGCTGACGGGACGCACTCCGCCGTCGGTCTCGCGGTTCACATTCGCCGACGACGCGATCATGGGCTACTTCGTCCTCAAGCTGCAGAGCGAGGGGAGGAGCGACGTCGTCACGCAATGGATCGATGGCGGCAAGACGAGCACACCGTTTCCGCTCGATCGCGCCGTCGTGCCGCTGACGCGCTGGCAGATCGTGACGCTCTATCTCCGCCTCGGATTCACGCACATCCTGCCGCGCGGACTCGACCACGTTCTCTTCGTCCTCGGCATTTTCCTGCTCGCGGTCGATCTGAAGCCGGTGCTGTGGCAGGTGTCGGCGTTCACGCTCGCCCACACGATCACGCTGGCGCTCACGGTGTACGGCGTCGTGTCGCTGTCGCCGCGGATCGTCGAGCCGCTCATCGCGCTATCGATCGTCTATGTCGCCGTCGAGAACATCTTTACGTCGAAACTGCACGCGTGGAGGCCGGTGGTCGTCTTCTGTTTCGGTCTTCTGCACGGAATGGGGTTTGCCGGCGTGCTGACGGAGATCGGTCTGCCGCGTTCCGAGTTCATCCCGGCGCTACTGTCGTTCAATGCCGGCGTGGAGTGCGGGCAGCTCACGGTAATCCTTGCCGCGTTCCTGCTTTTCGGTCTGCCGTTCCGCAGAAAGCCGTGGTACCGGCAACGCATCGTCATTCCCGGCTCGCTTTTCATCGCCGCGATCGGACTCTACTGGTCGATTCAGCGCGTCTTCTTTGCGACATAACAAATCGTACGACCGTTTCTCCGGACGCGCCGTAGATCGACTGTAACGAACGCAGTCGATAACGCTGTTAGAACAAGGAGAAACTATGAGAGTCTCCCCCGTAGTACGTCTGGCCGGCGCCGTCCTCGTCGCGCTTGCCATTGTGGCACCGCAGGCCTGGGCCTCCAGTCATCGCGAGGCATTGGCCATTCTCAATGAACCGTGCGCCGATAACACCGACACCTTCGCCTGGGTGTCCAACGGTGCGCACGACAAGCTCTACCTGATCATGGACTACAACCCGCTCCATGAGCCGGGCCAGGGCAATCAGGGATTCCGCACGTGCGATGGCTATCGCTACGAGTTTCACATCGGCAAAGGAACGAGCCTGAAAGATGAGGCGGTTTACCGCGTCGAATTCAAGCACGTCCTCAATCCCGCACCCGCGCCCGGACCGACCGACGCCCTCGGCGGCGGCAATGAACTGCTCTGGCAGCTCACCGGCGGCACGGAGACGATGACGGTTATGCGCGTCATTGCGCCGGGCAGTCCGAATCCGGTGGTGCTCGGTGAGAACATCAAAGTCCTGCCGAACAATCACGGCCCGCAGACCGATCGTCTCGTCTACGGCCTCGGCGCGTTCAAAGGCTACGATTCCGGCGATCCGGCCAGCCGCGAGCGCGGTCTGTTCGATCAGACCTTCATCGACAGCTACATCCAGACGCTGGCCGGCGGCGCGCGCATCATCGCCGGCGATTTCGACGATCCCTATCAGCTCGACGAGAAGGGCATCTTCGATCTCGTCAACCTCGGTAAGGGCGACCTGGGCGGAATTCAGGGCGCGCGCAGCACGCCGATCGAAGACGTCTTCGCCGGCTTCAATGTCTCGTCGATCGCATTGGAAGTTCCGACCGCCGACCTCTTTCCGAACGGCATTCCCCACAACGGTACGCTCAACGCGTCATCCACGGACAGCCTGCTGCGGGTCTGGGTCAGCATCAGCCGCCAGGCCACGCAGACCGTCGATAACAGCAATATCGTGACCGGCGTCCGCGGCTCGGGTAATTACGTGCAAGTCGGCCGTAATGCACTGCCGCTCTTCAATGCCGGACTGGTCGGCACGCAGCGCCAGACGCTTTATCTGCATACCGATCCGATGAAGGACGTGACGCGTTTCGGCGCCGATATTCTTTACCCGGTTCTCGTCCGCGACGCCGAAGCGCTCGGTATTTACAAAGCGCTTGGTGTTCCGGCGTCCGCGGTGACCACGCTCAAAGGACCTCGCCTCGACATCATCAATGCCATCAACCTCGGGCGGCCAATTCCGGTTGCGGACGGCTCCACAGGCGACGTCATTACGATCGATGCGTCCATCGACTCCCAGTTTCCCAATGGCCGCCGCCTCGGCGGAGGAACCGCACCGAACAAGCATCAGGTGAATGTCAATACCGTGCTCCTCAGCCTGATCGTTGCCGGTGATCCTGGCGCCGGTCTCGCGAAAGGTGTCGAAACAAACGACAAGGACTTCCTGCCGCGTTTCCCATTTCTCGCACCGCCTCATCAGGGATTGCTGCAAGGTCACGGCGGAACGAACTCTGTCGTGACGCCGGTCATCCCCGATCCCACGCAGCCGCAGCCATGAACGATTCACTAACAAATAGGAGATTGACAGCATGAGACGCATTTCGCTCATGGTTCTCACAATGGCGGCGGTAATTACAACCTCCGCCTTCGCACAGCAGCACGTCCGCAGCCTGGCGTTCGCTTCCGATTTTCAGACGGTACCGGTCGTGACGAACGTTGCAGGCATCGGCGGCGCCTTCCAATCGTATGTGGCGATCTTCAATCCGACATCGTCCGCATTTTCCGTCACGGCGACTCTCTATGACTCGACCGGAACGAAGCGCACGGCGCAGATTCCGCTCGCCGCCGGAGAGTTGAAGACGTACAACAACTTCCTCGACGCCGTGTTCAACGGATTCAGTGGCGCCGGCGGGGTCACGTTCACGAGCCCCGACACTTCTGGCGGTACGCGCAACAACCGCTTCATTATCAATACAGAAGTACGCACAGCGGGAACGCGCTATTCGACGCCGATTCCTGTGCTCGAATTTCCCGGCTCCAGCTCACGCTCCTTCGCGCCCGGAATCACCGTAGATTCCAACACGCGCACAAACATCGGCTGCTTCGATCAGTCGGGTGCCGCGAATTCCGTGAAGGCCACGATCCTCGACAACACCGGCAAGCAGACCATCGGCACTGTCACCGTGAACCTCGCCGCGAACGGCTGGGGACAGACGGCGGTGAATTCGATCGTCAGCAATGGAAACGTCCAGTTCGATCCGACGGACTCGGCCGTCTGTTACGCCGTCGTCGTCGATAACGCCACAAACGACGGCCGCTTCATCTCGGCTGCCGAATACAAGCCGTAATTGACGCATACAGAGCGGCGGCGCCCGCCGCCGCTCTTTTTATGCAACGCGATCGCGGATGCGAAAGAGTAGCGCCGCCGGCTACGAGAACCTACTGCGATCCCATCCGGACGACCTGCTCGAATTTCTCGCCGCTTTGCGCCAGCGTCCGCACGGTCGCGGTCAGCTCCTCGGCCAGGGCATTGTTCTTCTGGGCGATGTCGCGCATCGAGCTCGACGCGCCTGATACTTCTTCCAACTGACCCAGCTGCTTGCGCACGATGTCGCGGATCGTTCGCGCGTCGAGGTTGATCTGCTCCATCGCCTCGGCGATTCCTCGCGCGGCGGTCGACTGATGATCGCTCGCCGATCGCACCTGCGCCGCGATGTTGTGAACGGACTCCGCCTCCTGCGCCAGCAGCGTCGCGGCGCGGGCCTGCTCCTCGATCGAGCGCCGGTTCTCGCCGATGTGATCGCTCATCTTCGACGCCGTCCGATGCAGACTTCTTGTCGCCGCGGCTTGCTGTTCGAGCGACGCGGAAATCCGTTCCGACATTTCGAATGATGACGCCGAGGTATCGACGATGCGCCCGAGGGAATCGTTGGCGTTGCGTGCGAGACCGACGGTGCCTCGGATGCGGTCGACGCCGTCCTGCATCGCCGCAACCGCCGCCTGCGAGGCCGTGCGCACGCCGTTGACGATCGCGCTGATCTCGTTGGTCGACTTGCGGGTCTGCTCGGCCAGCTCGCGCATCTCCTCGGCCACGACATTGAATCCCTGCCCATGCTCGCCGGCGTGCGCGGCGATGATGGCGGCGTTGAGCGCGAGCAAGTTCGTGCGCTGCGTGACGTGACCGACCACTTCGAGGATCTGGCGGATCTGTCCCACGCGTCCAGCGAGATCGCCCAGGACATCGGCAGCGCGCTCGGTCAGTTCGCGCGAGTGTTCGATGCCGGCGACGGTTTCATCGACGGCCGCGCGTCCGGCCACCGCTGTTTCGCGGGCGCGGTGCGAGAGGTCAGCCGTGTTTTTCGCGAGCGATCCGAGCTCGCGTGATGTCGCTTCCATTTCGGAGACGAATGCGAGCACGTCGTCGCCGGCCGCTGCGAGCGCCGAGGTCATTGCGGACATCTGCGCGGAAGCGGCGGACATCTCGGTCGTCGACGACGACGTTTTCGCCGCCGACTCGAAGAGCTGTGACATCGTCGTGCGCACCTGCTCGCTCGATGCGCGCAATTCCGTCGCTCGCGCGGCAACGTCCTCGGTCCGCGCGGTGACCGCCTCGGCCGTGCGAACCACCTGCTCGGTGATGTCGCGGACCTTGATCAGCGACTGTGCGGAGCGCTCGGCGAGCTGCGACTGCTCTGTCGAGCGGACGAGCAGCATGTCGCTGCCGTTCGACATCACGCGGATGCCGCCAGTGATTGCGCCGCCGCTTTCGTTCATCGCGCGTGTGCGCAGTTCCAGCGACTCCGCCATCCGATTGAACGATCCCGCCAGCTCGCCGATCTCGTCATTACTGTTCGCGGAAATCCGGCTCGAGAGTTCCCCGGCGGCGATGCGTTCCGTTCCCGCCACGAGCTTCTGCACCGGCCCCGTGATGCCGCGCGACATGACTACCGAGGCGAAGGAGAGGGCGATGAGGGCAATGAGAGTTCCGAATCCAATCGTCAGAAACGTACGTCTGGCGATTGCGGTGGCCTCATCGGCGCGCGCCTTGAGCACGTCCGTCTCCTGCGCTTCGATCGAGGTGACGGATGTGCGGACCGTGAACATCGCATCCGCACTGCCATGGCCGCGTATGTTGGCAATCGCCGCGTCGACACCGCTCTTGTCGCGAACGTCGATGCCGTGCTGCAACTCGCGAATGACACCGCCGATCAGCGGCGCAAGAGAGTCAAGCCGTCCGCTCAGCACCGGATCGCGCCGTTTGAGATCGGAGATGGCCCCTTCGAATGTGCCGGCCGATTTCTGAAACGCCTCGCGGTACGACGCATCGCCGGTGAGCAGATATCCGCGCTGCTCGTTCTCGGCCGCGCGCAGGTTCGAGACGACCTGCTCGAGATCCCACAGAAACTGCCGCGCCTGCGATCGCGCCGTCGTCACCGCCACGAGGTGCTGGGTGTCGTAGAACGCGATCCCGCCGATCACCACGAGGATGAACAGACTGAGACCGAAGACAGTGCGAAGTTTTGCCGCGACGGACGTACGCATGCGATGGACGGCATCGTACAGAGGTTCTCCCGCGGAAGCATCACCTAAGGCCGTTCCGGCTTGTTGCGTGCAGAGGTCATCCGGTAGAGTGACCGGCTGATATGACTCGACTCGACATCTCCCCAGCTTCCGCCCCGCCGCTGATTCCGCACGACCAGGCCGAACAGCTTCCGCTCTTCTCCGAGGCCGCGCTCGATGTTGCGCGGCGGGACGCGGCGAAGTGGCGCGAGACCGCGTCGAAGAAGCCGGCGTGGAAGAAAGACTTCACCACCGTCAGCGGCATGGAAGTGAATCCGCTGGCGACTCCCGACAATGTGGCCGGTCTCGACTTCGAGCGCGATCTCGCCATGCCGGGTGAGTTTCCGTACACGCGCGGCATTCATTCGGCCGGCTATCGCGGACGGCTCTGGACGATGCGCCAGTTCGCCGGCTTCGGCAGCGCCACGCAGACCAACGAGCGCTTCAAATACATGCTGTCTCACGGTCAAACCGGTCTCTCTACAGCCTTCCATCTGCCGACGCTCTACGGCTACGACTCCGATCATCACTACAGCAAGGGCGAAGTCGGTAAGTGCGGCGTCGCCGTCGACACGCTGGCGGACATGGAAACGCTTTTCGATGGCATCAACATCGAGGACATCACCGTCTCGATGACCATCAACTCCACCGGCCCGATCGCGCTGGCGATGTACCTCGTCGTGGCGCAGAAGCAGGGGGCCGACTGGAAGAAGATTTCCGGCACGCTGCAGAACGACATCCTCAAGGAGTACATCGCGCAGAAGGAGTACATCTTCCCGCCGCGTCCTTCGATGCGGCTGATCACCGACACGTTCCGGTTCTGCGCGGAGAACGTTCCGAAGTACAACCCGATCTCGATCAGCGGCTATCACATTCGCGAAGCCGGCTCGACCGCGCTGCAGGAGCTGGCATTCACGCTGCGCGACGGGATGGAGTACGTCGAGTACGGCGTCCGCGCCGGTCTCGACGTCGACGACTTCGCCCCTCGCCTTTCGTTCTTCTTCAACTCGCATAACGACCTGTTCGAGGAAGTAGCCAAGTTCCGCGCCGCCCGCCGCGTGTGGGCGAAAGTGATGCGCGACCGCTACGGCGCGAAAGATCCGCGCTCCTGGCAGCTCCGCTTCCACACGCAGACCGCCGGCTGTTCGCTGACGGCGCAGCAGCCGTACAACAACATCGTCCGTGTCACCATCCAGGCGCTGGCGGCGGTGTTCGGCGGCACGCAGTCGCTGCACACGAATTCGCTCGATGAGACGCTCGCGCTTCCCACCGAAGCCGCCGCGCGCATCGCCCTGCGCACGCAGCAGATCATCGCCCACGAGTCGGGCGTCATCAACACGGTCGATCCATTCGCCGGCTCGTTCTTCATCGAGGAGCTGACGAACAAGATGGAAGAGGGTTGCTTCGACTACATCGAGAAGATCGACGCCTTCGGCGGCATGGTCGAAGCGATCGAAGCCGGCTTCCCGCAACGCGAGATCTGGGACGCGTCGTACCAGTTCCAGCGATCTGTCGATTCCGGCGAAAAGATCGTGGTCGGCGTCAACGGCTACAAGATGGAAACCGAGGATCCGTACGAGGTTCTCTACATCGACGAAGCCGTAGGCGAGGAGCAGATCGCCCGGCTCAACCAGGTTCGCGCGACGCGCGATGCGGCCAAGGTTCAGGAATCGCTGCAGGCTTTGCGCAACGCCGCCGCCGATCCAAACGAGAACACGATGCCGTATCTCATCGACGCGGTGAAGACGTACGCGAGCGTAGGGGAGATCAGCGACGCGCTGCGGGACGTTTTCGGGACGTATCAGGAGCCCGCGCTGTTTTAAAAGCCTTTTTTAGACGGCCAGCCCGCGGATTCTCTCCAGGATGTCCTGCACGCGCGAGCGCTCCTGCCCATGCGGTAACCCGTCGGATGTCGCCTGCACGCTCTCCCGGATTTTCTGCCGCTCCTCGCTCGACGCGCGGCGGAACTTCGTGGCGATGACGTAGGTGATGATCTCGGCCTTCGCGTCGGACAACTTGACCAGATCGGGAAGATCGCGCAGCAACCGTTCCGTCGGACGGCTCTCCAAATCTTTGACGAATGCCTGCAATTCCGTGAATGTCTTCGCATCGATCGCCTTCATCACGATCGACGACGTCGGCACTTTCTCATCCCTTGCAGTTGTCATGAGCATCATCTCTCCCGCTTGTTTTCGGTGGTCCGGCAGATCCGACAGCAACATCCGCGCCGCGCGCACCCTACCATCACAGGCGGAAGGACGGCAGTGCGCCGCGGTGACAGAGTAGTTCCGATTGGCGGCGTGGCGCCCGTTTCGTGCGAAGCACTTTGGAGTGCGGTGGCAAGGCCGCCGCTTTGGGAGGGAGGTGGAATCGCGATGATCCGCAGAGTGTGATGCTTGCTCCGTCCGCCGCCCTCCCAAAGCGGTGGCTCGGTCGCCACCGACTCCAAAGCTTCGCGAAATGTGCCGCGAGTCGCGCAAGCACCAAACGTCGCGATGACGCCAGGCCGACACCGCCGTTCCCGTCCGCGCCCTCCGCGATATGATCCGCGCCCGCAGTTGCAGGAGCCTCGATTCATGACTATGACCCCTGAGCAGCGCAAGGCCGATCTCGTCGACCGGCTTGCTACCGAAGCACAAAAACGAGTCGGCGATACCCAAGCCGAGAGCGCCGCGGCATTCGTCCGGCGCTACTTCGCGCTCGTCTCTCCCGACGACATCATCTACACCTCGTTCGAGACGCTCCTCGGCGGGGCGCTTTCGCTTTGGCAGTTCGGCGAAATCCGCCAGGCCGGCGTGCCGAAAGTGCGCCTCTTCAATCCAACTGTTGAAGCGAATGGCTGGGCCCTCGAACACACCGTCATCGAGATCGTGAACGACGACATGCCGTTCCTCGTCGACTCCGTCAGCGCTGAGGTCACGCGGCTGGGGCGCAACATCCACTTGCTGCTGCATCCCGTCGTGCGCGTTCGCCGCGACGCCGGATCGAAGCGCGCCGAGCTGACATCCACGCAGGAAGCGAAGATCGACGCCATCGTCGAGTCATACATGCATGTCGAGATCGATCAGGAGAGCGACTCGGCGGAGCTCGAGGCGATGCGCACCTCGCTCGAGACCGTGCTGCACGACGTTCGCGCCGCGGTCAGCGACTGGCAGGCCATGCGCGGCCAGCTTCGCTCCGACGTCGCGGAGCTCGAACACGCCAAACTTCCGATGCCGCAGGAGGAAGTGGCCGAGGCGCGTGCGTTTCTGCAGTGGCTTGACGACGGCAACTTCATCCTCCTCGGATTCCGCCGCTACGGATTCGAAACGCACGATGACAAGGACTACCTGCCGCCCGTGATCGAGAGCGGACTCGGAATTCTGCGCGACTTTCGCCAGGAGTCATCCGCGCGCGCTGCCGTGCCGCTGAGCCGCGAGTTCAGCGAATACGCGCGCACCAAAGACCTTCTCATCATCACCAAGGCCAACAGCCGCAGCACCGTGCACCGCAACGTTCCGCTCGACCGCATCGGCATCAAGCGCTACGACGACGCCGGCAATCTCACCGGCGAGGATCGCTTCCTCGGCCTCTTCACCTCGGCCGCGTACAGCCGCAGCGTTCGCGAGATTCCGATGCTGCGCCTCAAGGCGACGCGCACCATCGAGCGCGCCGGCCTCGATCCGCACAGTCACAACGGAAAAGCGCTCGTCGACATCCTCGAGACCTTTCCGCGCGACGAGTTTTTCCAGATCACCGACACGCAGCTCTACGACATCGCGCGCGGCATCCTCCTGCTGCAGGAACGGCATCGCGTCGCGCTCTTCACGCGCAAGGACGTCTTCGAGCGCTTCGTCTCCTGCTACGTCTTCGTGCCGCGCGATCAGAACACCGTCGAGTTTCGCGAGAAGGCAAAACAGATCCTCGAGGAGCAGTTCAACGGACGCGAGACCGCCGTCTACGAGTACGTCACCGACGCGCCGCTCGCACGCATTCTCTTCGTCGTCAAGACGACTCCGGGCGCGATCCCCGAGGTCGATGAAAAGCGCATCGAAGCCCTGCTCGCCGACGCCGCACGCACGTGGGCCGACCGGCTGCTCGACACACTCTGCCAACGTCACGGCGAAGAGGAAGGCATCGAGCTTCAGCGACGCTACAAACGGGCATTCTCGGCCGCGTACAGCGAGCGCTTCACCGCCGAGGCGGCGATGTACGACATCCAGCACATCGAAGAAGTGCTGGCCGACGGCAGGCTCGTCGTCGATCTCTATCGTCACAAGACCGACGAGCGGCAGTTCCACTGCAAGATCATCCATTCCGGTCCGCCGGTGCCGCTGTCGGACATCATGCCGCGGCTCGAAAACATGGGCCTCAAGGTGCTCGCCGAGGAGCCGTACGAAGTGCATCCGCTCGGCGCGGCCTCGGTCGTGCGCATCCGCGATTTCAGTCTGGCCGCCGAGGGATTGCAGGACGATCTCTCCGCGATCAAGCAGAAGTTTCAGGAGACCTTCGTCCGCGTCTGGAATCGCGAGGCCGAGAACGACGGCTTCAATCGTCTCGTCATCACCGCGGAGCTGGAGTGGCACGAGGTGGTCGTGCTGCGCGCGTACAGCAAGTACATCCGCCAGATCGGCGTGAACGTCAGCGAGCAGTTGATCCAGCAGACGCTGTCGGCGCACTCGGACGTCGCGCGGACGCTGATCCAACTTTTCCAGACACATTTCGATCCGTCGCTCGGCTCCGCCACGCTTCGCGGTGCGAGCATGGCCTCGGAGACAGTCACCGGACGCCATCTCGCCGCCGGCGGAATCCGCGCGCAGATCGAAGACGCACTCGATCGCGTCAAGAATCCGGACGAGGATCGCATCCTCCGTCTCTACCTCACGCTCATTGAAGCGACGCTGCGGACGAACTACTACCAGCGCGACGAGAACGGCAATCGCAAGCCGTACCTCTCATTCAAACTCGACTCGCAATCGATCCGCGAGCTGCCGCTGCCGCGGCCGATGTTCGAGATTTCCGTCTATTCGCCATCGATGGAAGGCATCCATCTGCGCGCCGGCAAAGTCGCGCGCGGCGGCATCCGCTGGTCCGACCGCCGCGAGGATTTCCGCACCGAGATCCTCGGCCTGATGAAAGCGCAAAACGTGAAGAACGTCGTCATCGTGCCGATGGGATCGAAAGGCGGCTTCGTCGTCAAGAATCCGTCCGCCGATCGCGCGACGTTTCAAAAAGAAGGCGTGGGCGCGTACCAGACGCTGCTTCGCGGCATGCTCGACATCACCGACAACCTTCGCGGCGCCGACGTGATCCCGCCGCGCGACGTGGTCCGCCGCGATGCCGACGATCCGTATCTCGTCGTCGCCGCCGACAAGGGCACGGCCACGTTCTCCGACATCGCCAACGCCATCTCCGGCGAATACGGTTTCTGGCTCGGCGACGCCTTCGCCTCGGGTGGCAGCGCCGGCTACGACCACAAGGCCATGGGTATCACCGCACGCGGCGGCTGGGAGGCGGTCAAGCGCCACTTCCGCGAGCTGGCCGTCAACATCCAGCGCGAGGACTTTACTGTCGTGGGCGTCGGCGATATGTCGGGCGACGTCTTCGGCAACGCCATGCTGCTCTCGACGCACACGAAACTGATCGCAGCCTTCAATCACTCGCACATTTTTCTCGACCCCGATCCCGATCCGATCACCAGCCTCGCCGAGCGGCAGCGGATGTTCGATCAGCGCCTGAACTGGAACGGTTACAACGCGGACTTGCTCTCGAAAGGCGGCGCGGTTCTCGATCGCAGCGCGAAGACGGTCACGGTTTCGGATGAAGTCGTCCGCGTGCTCGATCTCGAAAAGAAAACGCTCGCGCCGGCTGAGCTGATGAAAGCGATCCTCCGCGCGCGCGCCGACCTGCTCTGGCTCGGCGGCATCGGAACGTACGTCAAGTCGACCGACGAAGATCACGCCGCCGCCCGCGACCGCGCCAACGATGCGCTGCGCGTCGACGCCACCGAACTGCGCGTTCGCGTAGTAGGGGAGGGCGCGAACCTCGGCTTCACGCAACAGGCCCGCATCGAGTACGCGATGACCGGCGGCCACATCAACACCGACGCCATCGACAACTCCGCCGGCGTCGATACCTCGGACCACGAAGTCAACATCAAGGTCCTGCTCTACGACGCCATCGAACGCGGTGAACTGGCCGGGCTCAATGAGCGCAACACACTGCTCGCATCGATGACGGACGAAGTCGGTCACCTCGTGCTCTGCGACAACTACGAGCAGACGCAGGCCATCTCGCTCACGCAAGCCCTCGGCGAATCCGTCCTCGACGAACAAGCGCGTTTCATGCGCGCCCTCGAACGCGCCGGGCGCCTCGACCGCGCGCTGGAAGGTCTTCCGGACGACGAGACGATCGCGCAACGACACACCGCGCACATCGGACTGACGCGTCCCGAACTGGCCATCCTCCTCGCGTACAGCAAGATCGTGCTCTACGCCGACCTGCTCGCCAGCGATCTTCCCGACGATCCGCTCCTCGTCGAAGACCTCGTCCTCTACTTCCCGAAGCCGCTGCGCCAGCAATACCGCAGCACGATCGAGCGCCACCGTCTGCGCCGCGAAATCATCGGCACCTACGTCACGAACAACATCATCAATCGCATCCGCCCGACCTACGTCTGGCAGATGAGCGAGGAAACCGGCAAGCCCACCGCTGACGTGGCCCGCGCCTTCACGATCATCCGCGAGTCGTTCGACCTGCGCTCGCTCTGGTCCGCGATCGAGGGACAGGACAACGTCCTTCCCGCGCGCGTGCAAATCGAGATGCTGATCGAAGTTGGCCGCCTTCTCGAACGCGCCATGAACTGGCTGCTGATCAGCGACTACAAGTCGCTCGATACCGCGCGTTACGTCGGCGAGTTCCGCCCCGCCATCGCCGCCATCTCCGACAAACTGAACGACATCCTTCCCGCCTCGCTCCTCGGCTCATTGAAAGCGCGCCAAGGCGAGCTGGAAATGGACGGAGTCCCCGAATCCGTCGCCTACCGAATCGCCAGCCTCGGCGTGATGGGCGCCGCCCTCGACATCGTCCGCCTCTCCCGCACCGGCCGCCCGGTCGAGGACGTAGCCCGCGTCTACTTCAGCGTCGGAGCCCGCTTCGGCCTCGACCGCCTCCGCAACGCCGGCGCCTCCATCCCCGCCGAAACCCCCTGGCAAAAAGCCGCCCTGTCCGCCGTAGTCGACGACCTCTTCAACTACCAGAGCACGCTAGCCTCGAAAGTCCTAACCGAAAGCGACGGCGCCAAAGACCCAGTCGACCAATGGCTCTCCACCCGCCCCCGCGAAGTCGAACGCATCGACCAACTAATGACCGATCTCCGCGCCGCCCAGACAGTCGACCTGGCCATGCTCACGGTGGCGAGTAGGCAGTTGAGGGGATTGGTGGAGAGCTAAAGGCCGGCGAAAGCTCTCTCATGAAAGAAACTGCTCGACCTGCCTACGCGCCGGCGTGATGAGGGGTTTCTTCGCGCGGTCCTCGTCCCATTTCTGCGCTCATCCCACCACTGTCTGACGTATTGCTCCGTCGAGACAGCATCGTATTTCCACGACGCGCGCAGACAGAATGTCGCAGAAAAACGAAACTCCCCATGCGGCGGCGAATCAGCATTTGGATTAGCGGGGTGACGGGCTTGAGTCCGCGACCTCTGGCGTGCGCGCGCAAACAACGCGTAGCCGGCCGGATATTGAGATCCCTGCGACGACGACCCGGGCAGTGCCTGATCGTAGGCAAATTGCAGCTCCGGAAGGACGGAAGTCTCTTGCATCCGGTATGGCGGTAGTCCATACTGGATCCAAGTCCACCCGAAGTTTCAACGATGCCTCGAGAGACCGGCCAGCGGTCGCGACTGCATTTCGTTCGCGATCGGTCGACTTGCTGAGATTTCAATGACAATCCACCAACAAGGAGACGGCCATGTCCAGCGGAACGATCAACGTAATTATACAAAACCCCGCGCAATATCCCTTGCGAAACCTGGTGATTGCGCATCACCAGGGCAAAAATGATGGCGGTGCCGTGAACAAAACACAGGAGTTTAACGGGATTATCAGAAAAGGTGACCCGCCACAATACGTTACTGCCAAGGGTGGGCCACTACAATACGATCAGGATTACGTCCATGGCACGGATCATTGGGTTGTCACATGGGAAAATCACTGTGATCTTGCGGTTTACTATCTCATTAAGAGCCCGACTCTCCTGCTTGAATTTGAACGGGATCTCCTCGATGCGATGGATGACGCGATGGAGGAGGCGCTCGAGAACCCGGAGATACTGGCCGCGAGCGACTCCGCGACCGTCAGGGATGAGCCCGGAACCGCTGGCCCGAGCGCTGCGTTACTCCTCGCGCAGAACATACTACGGAAAGAGACGGGCCCCGCTTATCTTGAATACGGAATCAACGATAGCGACGCGGCGCTGGTCATTACACTCGATTGCGGCCGAGAAACAGCCACATTCAAAAAGAAAACATTTAATGTGAGATGCCATACGTACAAATGCAAGTCATGACAAATACGGCGTCCGAGGCTGAACGGCCCGCAACAGGCATGACCCAGGAAACTGAACTACGCTGATCACGCGCTGCCTGCCGTGCGGCACGCCGCCGCGCGTGCGGATGAGCGCTCACCCCCGCTGGCCCGCTCTCGCTCGCGCGTGACCGCGGAAGGGGAGGACTCCGAGCGAAAAAGCAAAGGTCGCCCCGTTCACGTCATCGGGTAGGTGTTCTCTTTCGCTCACGCAACTGCGAGAACGAACAGCGTTGGGATCATCAGTCTTTTCAATCAGTTCTCCTTCGCGGCGAGCGCGGCACTTTCGGCGTGGCGGACTTCGGCGCGCCATTTCCAGCGGTAATAGATGGCGGGATAGACGAGCAGCTCCATGAGGAAGGACGTGAAGAGGCCGCCGATCATTGGGGCGGCGATGCGCTTCATCACGTCGGCGCCTGCGCCGATGGACCACATGATCGGGACGAGGCCGAAGAAGGCGCAGGCTACGGTCATCACTTTCGGGCGCACGCGTTTTACGGCGCCGTGGTAGATCGCTTCGCGCAGTTGTTCGCGGTTGCGCGGCTTCATCTCGTCGTACGCGAGGTCGAGATACAGCAGCATGAAGATGCCCGTTTCCGCGTCGAGACCGAGCAGGGCGATGAGGCCGACCCAGACGCCGATGGAGATGTTGTAGCCGAGGATCCACAGGAGCCAGACGGCGCCGACGGCGGAGAAGGGGACAGCGAGCAGGACGAGCAGCGTTTTCGGCATCGATCGCGTGTTGATGAAGATGAGGAACGCGACCACGAAGAGGGTGAGCGGCACGACCACGATCATTCGCTGGCGCACGCGCTCCATCGCTTCGTATTGCCCGGACCATTGCATCGTGTAGCCGGCGGGCATGCGCAGCTGCGAGGCGACCGAGCGCTTCGCGTCGTCCACGAAGCTGCCGAGGTCGCGGCGCGCGGTGTCGACGTCGATGTAGACGTAGCCGGCGAGCTTGCCGTTCTCGTCGCGGATCATGGCCGGGCCTTCGGCGATTCGAACGGTGGCCAGTTGCGCGAGCGGAATCTGCGAGCCACTGGTCGTGGACACGAGCACACGTCCGAGCTTGTCCATCTCATCGCGCAACTCGCGGGGATAGCGGATGTTGATGGGATAGCGCTCGCGCCCTTCGACGGTGGTCGAAACGTTCTCGCCGCCGATCGCGGTCATGATCGTTTGCTGCACGTCATCGATGGTCAGGCCGTAGCGCGCGATTGCTGTGCGGTCGATATCGAAATCGACGAAGTAGCCGCCGGAGACCCGCTCGCCGTACACGCTGCGCGCGCCGGGCACGCGGCTCACGATCTGCTCCAACTGCTTGCCTATGTTTTCAATCTGCTTGAGGTCCGCGCCGAACACTTTGATCCCGACCGGCGTGCGAATCCCGGTGGTGAGCATGTCGATGCGATTGCGGATCGGCATCGTCCAGGCGTTCGTCTGTCCCGGCAGTTGCAGACGTTGATCGAGATCGTTCGTCAGCTCTTCCCACGAAATGCGATCGGGCCAGAACGGACGGACGAGCGGCGTGAGGAATGACGGCATCCATGACGAATACCAGCGCGGTTTCGCGCGCCACTGCGCCTCCGGTTTGAGGACGATGGTGGTCTCGGCCATTGACAGCGGGGCAGGATCGGTGGAGGTGTCGGCGCGGCCCGCTTTTCCGAACACCCGCGCGACTTCCGGCACCTGCCGCAGAATCTCGTCCTGCCTCTGCAGCAGCGCACTCGCCTCGGCCACCGAAATGCCCGGCAGCGTCGTCGGCATGTAGAGGATCACGCCTTCATTCAACGGCGGCATGAACTCGTGACCGAGCCGGAAGTAGATGGGAATCGTCGCGATGACGACGAGCAGCGCGGCGGCGATAACGATGCGCGTATGCCGGAGCACCCAATGAATCGGCGGACCGTAGATGCGGAACAGGACTTTCGAGATCGGATGCTGCTCCTCGGGCACCATGCGTCCGGTGAATAAACCAGAGACCAGAAACCAGAAACCAGAAGGTCTCCGGGCAGTTTTCTGGTTTCTGGTTTCTGCTTTCTGGTTTTTGATTTTCGTGAACATCAGCCGCAGCGCGGGATCAAGCGTGATGGCCAGCAGCGCGGCGATGGCCATCGAGAAGTTCTTTGTGAAGGCCAGCGGCTTGAAGAGTTTTCCTTCCTGCGCCTCGAGGGCGAAGATCGGCAGGAACGACAGGGCGATCACCAGGAGCGAATAGAAGCTCGGCCGCCCCACTTCCTGAATGGCGGTGATGAGCACTTCTTTGTAGTCGCCGACGCGGCCGCCGCTCTCCCACATTTCCAGTTTCTTGTGCGCGTTCTCGACGACGACGACCGCTGCATCGACCAGCGCGCCGATGGCGACGGCGATGCCGCCGAGCGACATGATGTTGGCGTTGATGCCGAACAGCCGCATCGGGATGAACGCGAGGATCACGGCCGCGGGCAGCGTGAAAATCGGGATGAGCGCGCTCGGGACATGCCAGAGAAAGAGCAGGATGATGAGCGAGACGATCAGCATCTCGATCAGCAGCTCGTGCTTCAGCGTGTGGATCGATGCGGCGATCAGTTCGGAGCGATCGTAGGTCGTGACGATCTGCACACCCTTCGGCAGCGACGGCGCGATCTGCGCCAGCCGCTGCTTGACGGCGCTGATGACGTTCATGGCGTTCTCGCCGTGACGCATCACGACCACACCTCCCGTCACTTCGCCTTTGCCGTCCAGCTCCGCGATGCCGCGGCGCAGCTCGGGTCCGAGTTGCACGTCGGCGACGTCGGCGAGGCGTACCGGCGTGCCGTTCGCTGCCTTCAATGCGACCTGTTCGAGATCGGCCTTGCTGCGGATGTAGCCGTGCGCGCGCACCATGTACTCGGCGCCGCTCCACTCGATCAGCCGCCCGCCGACTTCGTTGTTCGACTTGCGCACGGCGTCGCTCACCTGCATGAGCGGGATGCCGTACGAGGCGAGCTTCTGCGGATTGACGGTGATCTGGTATTGCCGCACGAACCCGCCGACGCTCGCCACCTCCGCCACTCCCGGCACGGACTGCAGCTCGTAGCGGATGTGCCAATCCTCGAGCGAGCGGAGATCGGCGAGCGAGTGCTGCCCGGTCGTATCGACCAGCGCGTACTGAAAGACCCAGCCGACGCCGGTGGCATCGGGACCGAGCGACGTTTCGACGCCTTGCGGCAGCTGCGATTGAACCTTCGACAGATATTCGAGCACGCGGCTGCGCGCCCAGTAGATGTCCGTCCCCTCGTCGAAGATGACGTAGACGTACGAGTAGCCGAAGTCGGAGAAACCGCGGATCGCCTTCACGTGCGGCGCGCCGAGGAGCGCGGTGGTGACGGGATATGTGACCTGGTCTTCGATGATGTCAGGACTGCGGTCCCACTTCGAAAAAATGATGACCTGCGTGTCGGAGAGGTCCGGCAGCGCATCGACAGCGACGTGCTGAATGCTCCAGACGCCGATCGCCACCAGCACGCCGACGACGATGACGACGATGACGCTGTTGGTCGCGCACCAGCGGATTACGCGATCGATCACGGCGACACCTGGAAAACCAGAAACCAGAAATCAGAAACCAGAAAGTGAAACCAGAGACCAGAAACCGGAAAATGCGAGGAGGAGGCCAGCTTATGGAGGATCTGAAGGTTCGAACTCGGAGCTATGCATTGCGGGTGATCAAGCTCTACGACTCGTTGGCGAAGCGCGGTGTCGCACGAGTTCTGGGAGACCAAAGCCTTCGCAGTGCGACCTCCGTTGGTGCTCACTATCGTGAAGCGATTCGCAGCCGTTCCGCTGCCGAATACGCCGCAAAGATGAACGCCGGGCTGATGGAATTGGAAGAGACGCTCTACTGGCTCGAATTGCTCGATCACTCCGGAGTCACTCCGTCGGTGAAGCTGACGGCCTTGGTGGATGAAACCGATCAGCGCACGGCGATTCTGGTCAAGTTGATCAAGAACGCGAAGCGCTGACGAAAGCCCGAAACGGCAATCGGTATCAGCGAACACGCGTCGCCCCTTCTGGTTTCTGACTTCTGGTTTCTGGTTTCAACTGCGACAGCGTCGATTTCAGGCGCGATTCCGAATCCACCAGGAAGTTCGCATCGACGACCACCTGCTCGCCGGGCTGTATGCCGGAGCGGATTGCGTAGAAGCCATCGGCTTTCGCGCCGGTCGTGACCTGCCGCGGTTCGAACGTGCCGGTGGCGGATGCGACGAACACGACTGAGCGCGTTCCGGTGTTCATCACGGCGCTGTCGGGAATCGAGACGGATGATCCGATCGATTGATGCAGGAGCACGTCGGCGTACATGTCGGGCTTGAGCAGACCGGCCGCGTTATCGAGCTCGATGCGGACGTTCGCTGTCCTCGTCTGCGTTGCCACGACGGGATCGATGAAGGTCACGCGGCCGGCGAGCGTTTGGCCGCCGGCGATGACCTGGGCGGGCGTGCCGAGGGGCACGGACTGAAGCTCGGATTCATAGACGTCGGCGAGGACCCAGACGTGGGACAGATCGGTGACCTCGTAGAGTGTGTCGCTCGGCATCACCCGCGCACCGGCAACGGCGTTTTTCGTCGTGACGACGCCCGTCGCCGGCGAGCGGAGAACCACGTCGCGCTTCGCCTGGCCCGTTCGCACGACGCGGTCGATGTCCGCCGCGCTCATGTCCCACAAGCGGAGGCGCGTGCGTGCGGCGCCGGCGAGCATGCGCCCCAGGTCTGAGTGATTGCGTTCGGCGAGGATCAATTCGTTCTGCGTGGCGAGGAGATCGGGGCTGTAGACGGCGAGCAACGGATCGCCGCGCCGCACCGGCTGACCGGTGACGTTCACGTAGAGCGCGTCGATGAAACCGTCGAACTTCGTCCGCACCTGGGCGACGCGGCGCTCGTCCGCCGTCACTCTTCCGGTGGTGCGGATCGTGCGCGAGAGATCGCGCAGCTCGGCCGTCGCCAGTTTCACGCCCATGAGCTGCTGGCGCTGCTGGGGAACCGAGACGTTCGCATATCCGACGACCGTCGATGTCGCGCCACTCGCTGCCGCTTCTTGCGCGTATTGCGGGACGAGCTTCATGCCGCAGTCGGGTGCGACGCCGGGGTGATTCGACTTGTACAGATGCGGCGGGCCTTGCGAGTACATCGGGTCGACCCATGCGACCACGCGCCTGCCGGAGCTGTTCTGCGCGACGGCGTCGATTTCGTTGGTTGAGTCTCCGCGCCTTGACAGCAGAACGATGAGAACGATGGCGAAGGCCACGGCGAAGAGGCCGGCGACGAGCCAGGGGAGCCAGGCGCGTTTCATTGCACTCCTCCCATCGCCACCGCTCCGCTTCGGCTCGTTGCACCGTGCTGGAGCGCGTCGATCTCGGCATCGGCGATGAGAAGCTGGAGCAGAAATTCGTAGTAGTCGACGTTGAGCGTGCGATACGTCTGCAGCGCGCCGATCACAGAATCGAATGTGGTCTTCCCTGTCTCATAGGAAGCGAGTGCCGATTCGAATCCGAGCTTCGCCTCGGGTACGAGCTGCTCGACATGGAGGTTGATCTGTTCGACCGCTTCGTTGCGCGATGCGAGCGCTTCGCCGAACGCGGCGGCGAGCCGCTGCCGGAGTACGCCGATCTGCGCATCTGCCGCGTCGCGCCGCGCGATGGCCTCGGCGATGCGCGGCTCGATGGTCGTCTTCTTTCGAATCGGAAGCTCGATGCGGCCGACGACGCTGAACGTGTCCTTCTGTTCCGGGCGCATTCCGTATGACGCCTCGACGCTGAAATCGGGTTTGGTGGCGAGCTTCGCGAGATGGATGTCTTCTTCGCTTCGCGACACTTCTGTTTCGAGCGCGGCGATCGCCGGCGTGGAAGGATCGAGCGCTACGTTTTCTGCGTGCGCGTGGTGCTCCATCGCGTGCGTGAGTGTGAATGGCGGGATCGTTTCGCCGGACGGCAGGTTGAGGAGAGCCCGGAGCCGTGCCAGCGCGCTGTCCCGAACGCCGCGCTGCATGAGGACGGCGTGGCGGATGTTGCTCGCTTCGACCTTGGCCCGAATGATGTCGCTTTGCGCAGTTGCACCGACTTCGTAGCGAACGCGGGCGGCATCGCTCATCATCGCGGCCAGCTTCGCGATCTCGTCATTCGCGTCGATCTGGTTGCTCGCTGCCGCGGCCTCGTTGTACGCCATCAGCACGTCGCGGGTGATTTCGGCGCGCCGCGATTCCGCTTCGTGCTCCAGCCGTTCGACGCCGAGCTGCGCCGCGCGCCGCAGCGCGTCGCGGCGTTCACCGCGCACGAAGGTCTGCGACACGCCGGCCATGTACATTGTCATCATCGGATCGCGCGAAAGATCGATCTGCTGATCGCGCACGCCGGCCATCAGCATCGGGTTCGGCATCGCGCCCGCGCCGCGGAGCTGGGCGCGAGCAGCGGTCAGGTTCGCGTTGACCTCGCGCAGCGACGGCGAATCGCTGATCGCCGCTGCAACGATGGAATGCGGATCGTTCCAGTCGAGAGCTGACGCGGTCGCGGCACTCAGTAGTGCGCCTGCAATGCAGGCGAAGAGTCTTCGGTACATGAAATCCTCACAGGCTCGGGTCGCGGGCGAGGGCGTCCGCGCGAAAAGGTCACGAGCGTGTGTGGATCAAATGAGGAGGATGGAACGTGTGGCGAGCTTTTGCCGCGTGCCCAGCGGTCCGGATTGGATGCGAGGGCGAGGCGATGTGGATTGGAGTAGCAGCGGTTGCACGGCGACTGTGATGGCGGCGACCTGCGGCGGCTGCACGATCGCGGTCTTTGCGGCCGTCGCATCGACGGAAAGGGTCGTATCGCAGTTCGTCTCGTCGCAGCACGGCGGGTTTGTATCGAGAGATGCGGCGCTGCCGGGCGCTTGCGAGTGGCAGCACGCCTTCCCACCACACAACCCTGCCGCGAGCATCAAAAGCCCGCTCAGCATGAGCACGGCAACGGCTGCAAAGAGGCGGCGCATCACGAGGACGAACGGATCCTGGTGATCGCGGCATTCCGTCGTGTGCGCGCCGATACCCGAAGTTGTGACCGCGCGCACACGGCCGGCGAACCTAAAGATCGATCACGATCGACAGGTCCTTTGACTTGCGCTGATTGACGCGGTACTTGCGCCCCGCGGCGGTTTCCGCGTCGAAGAAGGCCTGCACTCCTTTGCCGATTTCGGGGAGCTCGAATTCGTTCGTGGGATTGGTGAGCCAGATCGTGAAGTCATCGTCGCCTTTGCGGGCTTCGGAGATCATTTTCAGCGTCGGCAGATCGGGGTTGCTGAACTTGCCGTTCGCGGAGATGACGTAGTGCTTGGCGCGGATGGATTGGAAGTAGTCGAGTTTTACGTCGCGCTCGCTGCCGTGGTGGGGGAGCTTGAGGATGTCCACTTCCATTTTGCCGTTGGCGTCGAGGAAGCCTTTTTCTTTGAGGCCGGCCAGGGTGTGATCGCCGCGGCCGTCGCCGGTCAGGAGGATGCGTTTGCCGTCGATTTCAGCGAGGACGATGATGCTGGAGAGGTTGTATACCGATTTATCGACATAGTCGGCGACTTCGGCGTTCTTCGCTTCTTTTAGTTTGGGCTTTACGTTCTTAGCCCAATCGGCTCGCAATGCTTCGACGTTCTTTTTCGACGGACCGACGACGGTGAGTTTCAGTCCCTTGATGGTGGCGGGATTCTTAGGGCTGTCGACGGTAGCGAGATCATTGAAGGGCTGATTACCCTGCAGAATGAGCTCATTGATCAGATTGCGAAGTTCGCGTCCCTGACCGACGCTGGCCAGCTCGATCCCCGAGCTCGTCTGAGCGAGCGCGCCGCCGAGAGGAGTCGCCGGAAGACCGTCGATGTCGGCGGCGCCGAATGATGCCCCCGCGGCCTTCTCGCCGGTCAGATCGTCGAACGTATTCACCCAGGCGCGCTTCACGTTGTACGCCGCCTTGCCTTCGGCGGCCGCGAGCAGCCGCATCAGCTTCAGGATTCCCGTGATGTGATCGGCGTCGAGGTGGCTGACCATCATCAGCGCGATCTGGAGCGGCTGGCCGTCATCCAGATTGCGTTCGGCGCGGACCTGGTCGAGGCGAGGTCGCAGGGCGTCGTCCCAGACGCCGTCGGGGCCGCCGTCGATGAGGACGAGCTGGCGGTCGTCGTCGGGACCGAAATGAAGCATGAGCGAATCGCCGTACTTTGCGCGGAGTGCTTCGAACCTGACTGTCATTGTTTTCTCCTACACCGATTGCAGCGCCCGCAGGACGTCGAGCATGCCGGCGCCCTGGAAGTAGCGCTCGCGGCCGAGGTCTGTGGCGGTGGATTTGAGAATCTCTTTGATGCGGGCGGGGCGGCCGACCAGTTCGTCGTGGCGCGCCATCAGCAGCGCGGCGGCGCCGCTGACATGCGGTGCGGCCATGCTCGTGCCGTCTTTGACGCCGGACTGGCCGTTCGGCAGCGGCGCGGTAATTTTCTCGCCCGGAGCTACGAGATCCGGCTTGATCCGCCCGTCGCCGGTCGGACCGCGGCTCGAGAAATAGCTGACGCCGTAGGTGTGCGGACGGAATCGGTGCGTGGCGCCGACGGTGATGATCGCGTCGGCGTTTCCGGGATCGGTGATGCTGATGCTGTTGTACGCCTCGGTCGTTCCTTCCTCGGTCGTGAGCTTGCGATAGCCCTGATTGCCGGCGGCGGCGACGACGACCACACCGGCGGACACGACGCGTTCGCATTCGTCGCAGACGGGCGTCCGTCCGCAGGCGTAGTTGGCGATGTCGTGCGGGATGGAGAGGCTGAGGTTCACGCCGTGGACGCTGACGTAATCGTTGGTGGAGTTGAGATAGCGAATGAATTGCAACGCGGCCATGACCGCGAATTCATCGCCGCGGCCCTGCGCATCGAGCACGCGCAGGTCGTACAGTTTCAGGTCGGGACAGACGCCGATCAGATCGGTGGCATCTTTTCCCTGCTCGGTGGCGCGCCAGTCGCCGGCAAGAATCCCGGCCACATGCGTGCCGTGATCGAAGGGCGGCGCGACGTACATATCGTCGTGCGGGATTTGCAGGAACGGCGCGATGATTTTCCAGTCGATGGTCCGGCCGCGGCTGAGACCTTTATTCAGCTCATCGAGAGCTTCCTCGACCTTTGCGGCAACGGCAGGATCCTTGCGCAAGTGCTTGATGCGGTCCGGCTGCTTCGTGTCGGCGGGATCGAGCAGCAGATCGATTTGCGTGAAGTCATACGTGGCCACGACGCGCGTCTGATTGGCCCACTTGCCGTTCGGCTGCTTTTCAAACGGCTCATTGAACGGAACGTCCTTCGTGCCGTTGTCTTCATGGCGAGCGCGGAACGCGGCGTGGTGTGCGTCGACGCCGCTGTCGATGATGGCCCAGGCGAGTTGACTGCAGGAAATGTTGAAGAGGCGTCGCGCGGCGTCGGCCTTGATGGCGAGCGTAGAGCGCGAGATGGTGGCGGTGGCCTGGCGGTTGAGGCTTACGGAGTAGATGCGGGCGGGCTCTCTGGCCAGCGCGACGGGACTGTCGGCATCGTCGTCTGGCGGCGGGTCTTCGGTCATCGCCGGAATGTCTGCGATCAGCGTTGCGACGGCGGCGACGATCGGTTGCCAATCGTCCTCCGAAGCGATCGCTACGCCGTTCTTTCTGCTGAAGACCGCTGGAAGCGATTCACCCCGGCGAACGACCGCCATCGCGCCTACGACGCGGATCAACCAGAGCAGGTCCGGTGGATATTGTGGATTCGCCGGTAATTCGCGTGGCGGTGGGTACTGCTCCTTCGCGGCAGGCGACTTCGGTCGATGCTCCGGATCGACCAGCGCCGCGGCGATGACCGCTCGAACGTTTGGATCGTTCAGGACCGAAATGTCGGTGACGCGGAGCTGGCGCACCATGCGCTCCCACCAATCGGTCATCGGGATCACCACACGGACGAGATCTTCAAAGTAAAGCGTGGCCGCGATCGTGGTCTGGTTATAAATGATCCGCGACACCTTTTCGGTCTGGTGGCCCCTCCTCTGCCGGTCTGCCACCAAGCGATCGTGAAGCACTCTGCGGACTTCGCCGGCGCTTGCTTCGCGGAACGGCGTCAGCAGCACCTTCACTGCCGGAAAGTCCGTGGACGGTTCTTCATCCGGCACGCTGCCGGCTGCTCGATGTGTGCCGCGACTCCCTTCATTGGCGGCCTCGTTGACATATTGCAGCCAGACGTCGGGCAACACCGGAGAGTCCTGCGTAAACCGGCGTACGGTGCCGGCGCCGAACATCAACTGCTCCATCAGCGTGCGGTCGAGTTTCGGAGGCGTCTCCATTTCGTCAGCCATGGTCATCACTCCTCAAACGCCGCGCGGATAGGGGAACTGCACGGGCGCGAACGCGGCCGGGTCGAAATGACTACGTACGCCGCGCTCGGCCATCGCGTAGCCGAAGTTGATGAGGCGCTCCTGCATCTCGTCATTGAGCGCGCTCAGGCGAGTGGAGACGGCCGCCAGCTCCTGCGTGTGGTTGAGCGGGACGGCCAGCGCGCTCGGGGCCGGAAAGTCCGCCGGATTGCTCGACATCGCCCAGAACGCGCCCTTTCGTTCGCCGTTGATGAAGGTGTTGACGACTTGCCTCCGCCGCAGGCTGCGCACCTGGTTGTCGATGACCGAGTTCACTCGCAGCGAATGCCGCACCGTGTCCGTCTTCGTGTCGGACTCCGGTTGCATCTTCGCGCCGGCGTCGCTCACGAAAATCGTTTTGCATCGCTTCCACGCCGTCTCGATTCCCATGTTGTCGTAGACGCCGCCGTCGGTGAGCAGAACGTTCGCCGTGAACTTCGGCGTATTGCACGCGCCGCCGTCGAGCGAGAAATCGGTCGGCTTGAACGAGAGCCGGGCCGGCGAGAGGATCGGCGGGAAGGCCGACGATGCCGCCACGGCTTCGGCCAGCAGCCGGTCCGGATTCGGAAAACGTCCGATCCGCCAGTCGCCGATGTACGGTTTCGAAAAGCGAAACAGAGATCCGGTCTGCACATTCGTAGCGTTGATCACGAAGCGCGGACGGTCCGGAAGATCCTGCAGCGTCTTATCGCCGAAAAGAACCTCGCGGTAACGCTTGATGACGCGGTCGCCGATCGTTCCCGGCAGCAGTGCGCCGAGGATGACGGCGCCGACGTCCACTGTCGTTGCGGCCATCTTGCGCACGTTTGCCGTCACGAGGCGATCGAAGTTCGTGGCGTGGCCGGCGGTATCGAACACGAGCGTGTTCCATTGCATGGCGAGGACGCCCGCCGTGATCGACCCGCCGGAAACGCTGGAGATGCGATCGAGTTTGCCGAGGAGCGGGGCATCGTTGAAGTACTGCAGAACGCCGAGGTGAAAGAGCATCGCGCGATAGCCGCCGCCGGAGAGGCAGAGGGCAAGCGTGTCTTCGAGGCGTTCAGCCTCGGGATTGCTGACGATCGGCGGTGTGTCTGGCATACCTGAGGAGTGTCGCCGGAACCGCTTTCCCTACCTCCACTACAATCGCCGCGTGTCTTTGGCAGGCAAGTTGCGGTTCGTACTGAATTCGTTTCGAGGAGGACGCATGCTAAACGTTGGTGACGAGGCTCCTGATTTTGAAGTGACCGACCATCGCGGCCGCGAGGTCGCGCTGCACGATCTGCGCGGACGCAAAGTCGTGTTGTGGTTTTATCCGAAGGCCGACACACCTGGCTGAACGGCCGAGGGTTCCGGGTTCCGGGACCTCATCGCCGAGTACGAGTCGAAGAACACCACAGTCCTCGGCGTCAGTTTTGATGACATCGCCGCGAACGCGAAGTTCGCCGAGAAGTTCGACTTCCCCTTCCCGCTGTTGTGCGACACCGATCGGCAGATTGGACTCGCGTACGGCGCGGCCGAATCGCCAAAGGACGAATACGCGAAACGGATCGCGTACGTCATCGACGAGAACGGCAAGATCGCGCAGGCGCACGCGAAAGTCGATGCGAGGAGCTATCCAGCGGAACAGTTGAAGACGTTGTGATCACGCGGAGACGCGGAGACGCGGAGAACAACCTCGCGTCCTCCGCGTCTCCGCGCGAAAACGTTGTGTACGCACCCCCATGAATGTTGAATAGATGCGGGCCGCATCGCTGTTCATCATCCAACCTTGGCTTTGACGCTCTCTCCTCTTCGCCGGCTGTTGGGATACTTCGGCCGTCACAAAACGCGGCTCGCGCTCGGTGCGTTGTGTGTGGCGGCGTCCGCGGCGTTTTCGCTGATGAAGCCGCTCATCGTCGGCAACGCCGTCAACGAGCTCTCGACGGCGGTCAGGCGCGGCGCGCTCGTGCGGTACGGACTGCTCCTCGTCGGCGCCGCGGCGATGGAAGGGTTGTTCCTGTTCCTCCAGCGCCGCATCATCATCGGCGAATCGCGGCGCATCGAATACGACATGCGCAACGACTTCTACGGACATCTGCAGTCGCTGCCGGTCTCGTACTACCAGGAGCAGCGCACGGGCGATCTGCTTTCGCGGGCGACGAACGACCTGGCCTCGGTGCGGATGCTGATCGGACCCGCGGTGATGCACGCCCTGTCATCGCTGGTCGTGGTCGTCGGCGCGTTCGTGATGATGCTGCGGATCAATCGCGAGATGTCGCTGCTGGCGCTTGCGGGCGTGCCGGTAGTCGTCTGGATGGTGCAGTACTTCGGGCAGCGCATTCACCTCAAATACAAAGCGGTGCAGGACTACTTCGGCGACATCTCGGCACGCGTGCAGGAGAACCTGGCGGGAGTTCGCGTCGTGCGCGCGTTCGGACGCGAGCGCAAGGAACAGGAAACGTTCGCGAGCATGAACCGCGAATTCGTCGAACGGAACCGCACGGTGATCCGATTGACCGCGCTCTTCTATCCCGGCCTGCACGCGATGATCGGGGCGCTCTTCGGCATCATCTTTTTCCTCGGCAGCCGCCAGATGATTCGCGGAACGCTCTCCATCGGCAGCTTCATCGCTTTCCAGCTCTACCTCGGGCGCATGGTGTGGCCGCTGATCGCGCTGGGATGGGTGACCAATCTCTTCCAGCGCGGCATGGCCTCGATGGTGCGACTGCACGAGGTGTGGACGATCGAGCCGGACGTTCGCGCCGATTCCGGCGAGCCGCTCGATGCACCGTTGCGCGGCGAGATCGACATCCGCGATCTGACGTTTACGTACGGCGGCGCGTCACGTCCGACGCTTCGCAATATTGACCTGCATGTTGATGCCGGACAGACCGTCGGCATCGTCGGCCGCACGGGCAGCGGCAAGTCGACGCTGCTGGCGCTGATCACGCGCACGTTCGAGCCGCCGCCGTTCACGATCTTCGTCGATGGCCGGCCGATCGAGTCGTTCCCGCCGTCGCAACTGCGGGATTCGATCGGCGCCGTGCCGCAGGAAACCTTCCTCTTCTCCGAATCGATCGCCGAAAACATCCGCTTCGGGCGCCGCGATGCGTCAGCCGAGGAAGTACAGAATTCTGCCAGGCAGGCCGGACTCTCCGGCGACGTCGCCGCGTTTCCGCAGGGTTTGGAAACCGTCATCGGCGAGCGCGGCATCACGCTGTCCGGCGGGCAGAAGCAACGCACCGCCATCGCGCGCGCGCTCGTTCGCGAGCCGGCCATCCTGATCCTCGACGATGCGCTGAGCGCCGTCGATACGAATACCGAGGAGCAGATCCTGCGGGCGTTGCGGGAGATTCGGAAGGGGAGGACGGCGCTCATCGTCTCGCACCGCACCTCGTCGGTTAAAGACGCCGACCACATCATCGTCATCGACGACGGCCGCATCGTCGAGCAAGGCACGCACGACACGCTACTGGCCCGCAACGGCTACTACGCCGACCTGTATCGCAGGCAGACGCTCGAGGAAGAGATCGAGGAAATCGCGTAAGACAGTGGAATAGTAGATCAGTAGATTAGTGGATTAGTGGATTAGTAAATCAGTCGATCAGTAGATGAGTCATCGGTGGGACGGTACATCAGTGGATTCGAAGCGGCTGCAGTCTTTCCTAATCCACTAATCCACTGATCTACTAGTCCACCGACGCCCCGAACCATGCCTGACATCGAACGACACGAAGACGAAGGAGCGAAAGCCTTCGATCCGCATCTGGCGCGGCGGCTGCTGCGTTATCTGAAGCCGTATCGTGCGCGCGCCACGTTCTCGGTGTTCCTGGTGATTCTGTCGTCGATGATGGAGATCGCCGGGCCGGCCATCGTCGCCGTGGCCATCGATCTCTACGTGAAGCCGATGCAGGGCTCGCATGCATCCGCCATCAGCCAGCGCATCGGGACGTGGCTCGTTTCGCACGGCTGGGCGCTCGATCCGGTCAGCGGCATCAACGTCGCGTCCGCGCTCTACTTCGTCGTCCTGATCGGCGGCTTCGCGGTGCTCTACACGCAGATGGTGCTGATGAATCTGATGGGGCAGTACATCATGTACGACCTCCGCAAACAGATTTTCGGCCACCTGCAGAAACTCGACATCCAGTTCTTCGATCGCAATCCGGTCGGACGTCTGATGACGCGCGTGACGACGGATGTCGATGCGCTCAACGAGATGTTCACGGCCGGATTCGTCTCGATCTTCGGCGACATCTTCGTTCTCGCCGGCATCGTGGGGATGCTTTTCTGGATGAACTGGCGCATGGCGCTGGTGCTCTTCTCGATCGTGCCGCTGATCGTGCTCATCACGGCGTGGTTCCGCCGCGGCGCGCGCGTGACGTACCGGCAGACGCGTGTTCGCATCGCTGCGATCAACGCGTTTCTGCAGGAGCACATCTCCGGCATGGCTACCGTGCAGCTCTTCAATCGCGAGGCCGACGAGGCGGAGAAGTTCGAAGGGCTCAACGAGCGGCATCGCGACGCGAACCTTCAATCGGTTTTCTACTACTCGATCTTCTATCCGGTCATCGAGTTGATCGAGACGATCGGCCTTGCGCTCATCGTCTGGTACGGCGGCGGTCAGGTGCTGCGCGGCATGCTGTCGATCGGGACGCTGATCGCGTTTTTCCAATACGCGCAACGTTTTTACGAGCCGATCTCCGACCTCTCCGAAAAGTACAACATCCTGCAGGCGGCGATGGCCGCGAGCGAACGCATCTTCAAAACGCTCGACACACCGCCGCGCATCCTCGACGACGGAACGTTGGAGATCGATCACGTCGACTCGATCGAGTTCCGCGATGTCTGCTTCGCATACAACGAGCCCGAGTGGGTGCTGAAGAACGTCTCCTTCAGCGTCAAGCGCGGCGATCGCATTGCGCTGGTCGGCCACACCGGCGCGGGCAAGACGACGGTGACATCGCTGCTGCTGCGCTTTTACGAACCGCAGCGTGGAGAAATCCTCGTCAACGGAATCGACATCCGCCAATACTCGGTGACGTCGCTGCGCGCGCTCTTCGCGATCGTCCAGCAGGACTTTTTCCTCTTCACCGGTTCCATCGCCCAGAACATTTCCCTCGGCGACGAAACCATCTCGCCGGAACGCATCCGCGAAGCCGCCCGCCGCGTGCAGGCGGACCGTTTCATCCAGCGCCTCCCGCACGGTTACGACTCCGAGGTGAAAGAACGCGGCGCCGGACTATCAGTGGGCGAGAAGCAGCTGCTCTCATTCGCCCGCGCGCTGGCGTTCAATCCGCCCGTGCTCGTCCTCGACGAAGCGACATCGTCGATCGATACCGAGACTGAGGTGCTGATCCAGGAAGCAATTCAAACGCTGATGACCGGCCGCACCTCCATCGTCATCGCCCACCGCCTCTCCACCATCCGCTCCGCCGACACCATCCTCGTTTTCCACCACGGCGAAATCCGCGAACGCGGTACGCACGAGGAGTTGATGCAGCAGGACGGGCTGTATCGCAAGCTGTACGAGATTCAGTACAGGGAAGCGGTCGCGGTGGCGTAGGCCAGCAGGCCGAGGTAGGGCGAGTGACGTCGCGCGCGGAGGCGCGCTCGGCAATCCAGCCCCGCGCTTTGCGCGGGGAACCGAGTGATGGAAGTCGTGGCCGCGGAGGCGGTCACCACAAGATGTCCGCGCGGCGTGAGATTTTGTAGTGGCCGCCTCCGCGGCCACGCATTTCCTGGCATGCACCATCCCCGCGCCGAGCGCGGGGCTGCATTGTCAAGCGCGCCTCCGCGCGCGACGATAATTTTCACCCGGCTCCGCGTCAGCGCAGCGCAAGAGCCTCCTACACCGCGCTGATTGCCGGCACTGACGGTTGGCCGAGGAACGTTCGCAATTCGTCGAGGCGGGAGGCGACGTCCTTTTCGCCGATTTCCATCAGCAGCGTCGTGTAGTGCGGCTCGAACATCAGCATGGAGATGAAGTCGGACGACTCCGTCTCGCGTGTGCCGAGGGCGCGGGTGAGCAGCTTCATATTGCGAGGGAGATACTTTTCGTGCACGCTGGCGATTTTGGCGAGGTCCGTGGATGGCCGCAGTACGAAGAGATCCACCGGCTTGAAGCCGTTGCGCTGCGATGAGTCGAGCTTTTCGATCATCTCGTTCATGCGCTGCATGCGGTTGACGTCCTCGTCGATGACGTCGAGGAAGATGGCGTTGTTGAGCTGACCCATGATCTGCGCGACCGGAGGATATCCCTCGATTTCGGGCGTGTTGGCCTCGTCCGGCGTCCTTTGATAGCCGGTGGACATCGCCAGAATGCGGCTCGCGCCCAGCCGCACGGCGCTGGAGAGCGGCGCGGCCAGACGGATGCCGCCGTCGCCGTACCAGCGACTGCCGATCTTGACAGCCGGGAAAACGAAAGGAAGCGCGGCCGAGGCGAGGACGTGCTCGACTGTGATCTCGGCCTGAACGCTGCGGCGGTTCGGACCTTCGAAGGTGTCGATGGCACGTCCTTGCGTCCAGCGCACGCTCTGGCCGGTCGTGTAATCGAGTCCGATGAGGGCGACGGCCTTGAGGTCGCCTTTCTCCAGATTGCGGCGGATGCCGTCAATGGGCCGATTACGGATGGGACAGTGGTAGGCGTCGCGAAGTGTCTCGGCCAGCGGTCCCGCATTCAGCAATCCGTGCGGACGCTTCGACATGCGCGGCGGAAGGATCGCTTTCAATGCCGTACGGAACGGCAGCAGCGCGGCGTAATTCGGACGGAAGATGTCGCGGCATTCGAGCGAGCGCCAGAGGTCAGCGAGATCGTTCGCGCTTTCGCGCAGCGGCCCATCATGGGCGGCCAGGAAAATCGCGTTGATGGCTCCGGCCGAAACGCCGGTGATGATCTGGAAGCGAAGATCAGGAAAGTGCCGGGCCAGGCCTTTGATGACGCCGACCTGATACGCCGCGCGCGCGCCGCCGCCGGTGAGCATGACCGCGAGATCGCCCCCGTTTTCCACCGGCGCGTCTTCCCTCGGCTGGACGAGCTCCATCGCCATTTGCGGCTCAGCCGTTTCAAACCGTGCGCCAAGAGGGCGGGGTGTGGGGTGTGGGGTGTGGGAGCGGGGGCGTGGTGAGTGGCCGGCGGAAGTCATCGAGCTTAGGACCCCACCCCCCACCCCCCACCCCCACCCCCCGTTAAACGATACGATCGCGCCGTGCGGCTTGCGGTCATCGGCGGCGGAATCAATGGCGCAGGGATCGCGTGGGAACTGGCGCGGCGAGACTACGACGTGACCTTGTTCGAGAAGGGCCGCTGCGGCGCGCAGACATCGTCCGCCACGACCAAGATGATCCATGGCGGCATCCGCTACCTGGAGCGATTGCACTTCGGACTCGTGCGCGAATCGTTGCGCGACCGCGCCTGGCTGCTCGAGCATTTGCCGTCGCTGGTGAAGCCGATCGAGATTCTGCTGCCGGTGTACGACGACAGCCCGCGCAGCCGCTTCACCATCCGGGTCGGACTGACGCTGTACGACCTGCTGGCGGGACGCAACAACATCGCGCGGCATCGCGCGGTGAGCCGGGACGAGTTGATCGAACGCCTGCCGTTGACGCGCGCCGATCTGCGCGGCGGATTTGTCTACTCCGACGCGCAGGTTGACGACTACGCGTTAGCGCGGCTTGTCGTGGACTCCGCGATCAGCGAAGGGGCCAACGTCCGCGAAGAAACGCGGGTTGTATCGCTTCGCCGCAGCGGAACGCAGTGGATCGTCGGCACGGCATCCGGCGACGAGCGTTTCGACTTCGTCGTCAACGCCGCCGGCCCGTGGATGAACGGGTTGCTGGCGGAGAACCGAATCCGATCGCGCTACCGGCTCGCGCTCGTCCGCGGCTCGCATCTCGTGCTGAAACATCGCGTGGCTGATGCCGGGATGCTGCTGCAGTCGGTGAGCGACCGGCGCGTCTTCTTCGTCCTGCCGTGGAAGGGGACGACGCTCGTCGGCACGACGGAGATCATGCACAGCGGCTCGCTCGAACATGTCTCCGCAACCGATGAGGAGATCGACTATTTGATCGCGCGATTCAACCGCTACGTTCGCAATCCGATCGGACGCGACGACATCGCCTCGACGTTTGCCGGAGTCCGTCCGCTGGTCGGCCGCTCCACGAATCCAAGCGCACTGGCGCGTGACTACAGGCTGGAACGGCGCGGCAACCTGCTGAACGTCTTCGGCGGAAAGATGACCACGTTCCGGTCGCTGGCGGAGAAGGCAGCCATGCGCGTCGACAACTATTTCGGTTCGCCGCGAGTGGCGCGGGAAGCGAGATTCAGTGGATTAGTAGATTAGTCGATTAGTAGATTAGGCAATGGCCGTTCCTGGTTCACTCATCGACAATCAACGACGTCGTCTTTCCTGATCTACTAATCTACTAATCCACTAATCTACTGACCCATGTCCTACTCCGTCACCACGCTCGATGGCGAGCGCAAGCCGCGGCGCCTTCCCGCGCGCGAGCTCGATCCGATCGAGATTCGCATCCTCGGCTGTCTGATGGAGAAGCAGCTCGCGACGCCCGAGTACTACCCGCTGACGCTCAACGCGCTCATCGCAGCGTGCAATCAGAAGTCGAATCGCGAGCCGGTCATGGAAGTCGGCGAGAGCGGAGTGCAGCGCGCGCTCGACCGCCTTCAGGACGAGAAGCTGGTCTGGAAAGTCCTCGGCGGACGCGCCACGCGATGGGACCACAACCTCGACGCCACCTGGCACCTCGAACGCCCGGCCAAAGCGGTGATCGCGCTGCTCTTTCTGCGCGGCCCGCAAACCGCCGGCGAACTGCGCGGCCGCAGCGATCGCCTCCACTCCTTCGAAGCGATCGATGACGTCGAAGCAACCCTCCAACGCCTCGGCACCGGCGACGACGCCATCGTCCGCGAGCTCCTTCGCCGTCCCGGCCAGAAAGAAGCGCGCTGGACGCACATCCTCGGTGGCGCCGTGATCGAAGCGCCGCCGGCCGAAGACGACACTCCCGCCGCTGCCGGCGAGCCACTTTCCGTTCGCGTGCAGCGGCTGGAATCGCAAGTGGCGGCGCTCATGACCGAACTGCGCGAGCTCAAGGCGAAGTTGGGGGAGTAGGCAGGCACGCATGATTCCATTTGAGCGAGTCTTTCGACTACTGGATGAGCATGACGTTCGCTACGTCATCATTGGCGGCATCGCTGTCATCCTGCATGGCACTCCGCGACTCACGGCGGATCTCGACATCATCATCGACTTGGAGCCGGCGCAGGCACGCACAGCGATCGATGTTCTGCTACAGGCGGGGTTCGTTGCCGAAGTACCGGTGGATATCCGTCAATTCGCGGATGAAAACGTGCGCCGCAGTTGGATTGTCGACAAGCACATGAAGGCTCTATCGCTCCACGACGGTGAAATGCCCCCGACCGTGATTGACCTCCTCGCCGAATCGCCCATCGCGTTCGAAGATCTTTACCGGCGTGCGAAGCTTGTATCGCTCGACGACATGACGCTGCGTGTCGCCGCAATCCCGGACCTCATTACACTGAAACGCCTGTCGGGACGGCCCGAAGACCTGCGCGACATCGCAGAGCTGGAGAAGATCGATGGATGACGACTGGGGCGACGACTGGCGGGGCGGATGGGAGCAGCAGCGCGATTTCTATCGGAAAGTCTGGAGCCGGACGACCGCGGCCGCGCGGCTGCAGATGCTGGAGCAAATGCGCGAACTTGCGCGGCAGACCGGCGCGTTGCAACGCGCGACGGACGCGAAGCTCGCGGAAGCGCGCCGCGGCTGGGAAACGTAAATCAGGCGAAACGCAGCCCTCCCTCTTGACTTTCGCGAAACATGTACTAAATTAGTAGTACAAGAGGACAGCGAGTGACCGCCCCCATCTCCATCGATGCTACTGACCGCACGCCGATTTACGCGCAACTCGAGCGTGGCATCCGCGTGGCCATCGCCACCGGACGCCTTCGTTCCGGCGATCAGCTGCCGACCGTTCGGCAGCTGGCAGTCGATCTTCGAGTCAACGCCAATACGGTGGCAAAGGTCTACGTCACACTCGAGCGCGAGGGAGTGCTCGTGACGCAGCGCGGCGTGGGGACGTTCATCGCCGACCATGTGCCGAAGGCGGCGCATGCCGGACATCGCGAGCGCCGCCTGCACGCGCACATCGACCGCTTCCTCACCGATTCCGCAGCCCTCGGATATTCGCCGCGCGAAGCCATCAAAGAGCTCACACGGCGACTGAAGGAAGGAGAAAACTGATCATGTTTCCCGTCGTCGCAGCAAACCAGCAACGCGCTCGCAATTTCAATGGTCCCCGCCCGAACATCGTGGCGATTTTCGTGCTTCTCGTTTCCTTTCTCGCGGGAGTGGGGATGCTCATCGCCACCGGAAGTCCGTTCTGGCTCATCGGCGGAATCATCGTGGGCCTGATCCTCATGCAATCGCCGAAGGTGGCGAAGCAGTGGGAGAAAGCGGTCGTACTCCGCCTCGGCAAGTTCATCGGACTGCACGGGCCCGGCCTCTTCTGGATCGTGCCGTTCATCGACACGGTGTCTTCGTGGATCGATCAACGCGTGATCACGACCAGCTTCGCGGCCGAGCAGACGCTGACGTCCGACACCGTGCCGGTCAACGTCGACGCCGTTCTTTTCTGGATGGTCTACGACGCCGAGAAGGCCGCGTTGGAAGTGCAGCAGTATCAGGAAGCGGTGAGCTGGGCGGCGCAGACGGCGCTTCGCGACATCATCGGCCGCACGTCGCTCAGCGATCTGCTGCGCGGCCGCGAGAAGATCGAAGAGCAGCTCCAGGAACTGATCGACAACCGCTGCAATCCATGGGGCGTGACCGTGCAGTCGGTGGAGATGCGCGACGTGATCATCCCCGACGCGCTGCAGGACGCGATGTCGCGCGAAGCGCAAGCCACGCGCGAGAAAGCGGCCCGCATCATCCTCGGCGAGGCGGAAGTGGAGATCGCGAAGTTGTTCCAGACCGCGTCGATCTCCTATCACGACAATCCGACCGCGCTCCACCTGCGCGCCATGAACATGCTCTACGAAGGCCTGAAGGAAAAGGGCGCGATGATGATCGTGCCGTCGACCGCGGTCGAGTCGATGGGCATGGGCGGCTTGATGGGCATGGCCGCAATGGCGCAACGCCAGTTGACGGATTCTGCGCCTACTGCCGCAGAGCCCACGTAACGCGAAGCGCCCGTAGCGCCGGCGGCCGCTGCCTGACCGCCGGCGGCTCGCCGGCGGTTCAACCCACCCTACCTCCACCACCTCAAAGCGTGTGAAGAAATCTGCGCCTCGGACGTTTCAGTCGCGCGCGACCGTTGGAGAGGCGAGCGCGACGGATCGCGACGTTTCCTCACATCCTCTCAGCCGGATTGTTCCGAACGCAGCAACGGCGTCAAAGAAATGGCTGATTTCTCTCCATATTCAAAAGGCTTCGGAAGCTAAACGTCACGTCCGCCGCCCTGAGCGTCGAGTCCGCGCGACTGAAAGGTCAGTACCGGGGAACTGAGCGTCGAGTCCGCGCGACTGAAAGGTCAGTACCGAGGAACTGAGCGTCGAGTCGGCGCGACTGAAAGGTCAGTACCGAGGAACTGAGCGTCGAGTCCGTGCGACTGAAAGGTCAGTACCGAGGAACTGAGCGTCGAGTCCGCGCGACTGAAAGGTCAGTTCCGCGGACCTGAACGTCGCGTCCGCGGACCTGAACGTCGCGTCCCGCGGACCTGAACGTCACGTCCGCGGACCTGCGTGTCACGCCCGCCCGACGAAAAGGTCACGTCCGCTAATCCGAGCGTCACGTCGCCGACCTGAAACGTCACGATACGCGATTCGCCTCTATCCTACGTGGTCAATGCTTTCCTGTGTGATGGGGGTCGGTCGTCGTTTCGTTGTCCATCCATGACTGCAAATAATGCATTTTTGCGTGTTCAGCGCACCGAACGGAGGTGTGACCCCCTTCGTTTTGACCTCATTGGTTTCGTGACCCTTGGTGCGGCGCCGGCTGTCGTAGAGCCACGTACGCGTAGCGCCCGTAGCGCTGGCGGCCCGCCGGCGCTACGCTCTACGCCCCTTCGGGGCTACCATGTCCAGCCATGAAACGCTCTCTTCTTGCCGCCGCCGTCGTCATTGCCGCCGGCCGTTGCGCCACGATGGTCAATGACACGACGGAAAAGATCCCGGTGCGGTCGACGCCGGCGGGAGCGGTGGTGTCGGTCGATTGCGGCAATGCGCCGCTGTATGGCGGCGTGACGCCGACCACCATCACCGTGCCGCGTGTGGCTTCGCCGTGCAGCATTACGCTGGCGAAAGAGGGATACGTTGCGGCGCGCGTCGATTTTCAGCGGCAGTTGTCGCGCGCCACGTCGGCGAACAAAGTCGCGGCGGCGCCTGTGGGGATTTTCGCGGCGGTGCTTGGGTACGTATTGACGAGTGAAATCCAGGGATTGAACCCTGATGCCATTGCCGGAAGCATTTACTCCGCAGGAACTGCGGTCGCCGCGGCGCCGGCGGATGCGTTCGACGCGCGCAAAGGTGGCGCGTACAAGCAGGTGCCGGGCGAAGTGGACGTCACGCTCGATCCTGAGCCTACGACGCAGACTCCGCCGCGGTGACGTCGTCGGAGTCCGGCTTCTTCCTCATATCGAGAAAGAGCAGCGCGATACCGATGCAGATCGCGGAGTCGGCAACATTAAACGCCGGCCAGTGGTGCGACTTCACGAAGACGTCGACGAAATCGACGACATAGCCGAGACGGAAACGGTCGATCAGATTTCCGATCGCGCCGCCGAGGATCAGGTGCAGGCCGGTCTGTAGAACGCGATCCGTCACCGCCGCGCGAAATGCGTACGCGACCACGACGAAGAAGACGCCGATCGCGCCGAGGTTCAGCAAAAGCGGAACGATGCGCGAATCGGCATTCGCGCCGATCCCGAACGCGGCGCCGGTGTTGCGGACGTGCACGAGCTGCAGAAAGTCGGGGATCAGCGGAATCGACTCATGCAGATCGATCCGCGAGGAGACCAGCCACTTGGTCCACGCATCCGCCACGATGATGACGAGCGAGAGGATGAGATAAGGGATGCGTTTCAAACGAGCGCGCCTCGCTTCTCATCGATCAATTTATCGAGCTCCGTGCGCAGGCGGCCGAGGATCTCGTCGTAGGTGAACTGGCCGAGCGACTCCTCGCCGCGCTTCAGGTTCACGTAGGTCGGCGCACACCACATGCCGAGGTCCGCGTCGTCTGTTTCGCCGGGTCCATTCACGCGGCAGCCCATCACCGCGATCGTGATGTCGTGCTCCTTCGCATACATCGTCATCTCGCGGACGTTCTGGGCCAGATCGATGAACGCTTCGTTCTCGACGCGCGAGCAGGAGGGACAACTAATGATGTTCATCCCCTTCTGCTCGAAACGGGCGACGGAGCGGAAGCGGCCGCTGGCGATGTCTTTGAGAATCTGACGGCCGACGGTGATCTCGTCGCCTTTGTTCTCGAACGGCAGCGTGAGCGAAACGCGCAACGTGTCGCCGATGCCGCGCGTGATGAGCTGTTCAAATGCGACGCGCGTTTTGATGACGCCGTCGGGCGGCATGCCGGCCTCGGTGACTCCGAGATGCAGTGGGACGTCCGGCCGCGCCTCGGCGAATCGGATGTTGGCGTCGATGACTTTGTTCGGATCGGAGTCTTTCAGCGAGACGACGTACTGATCGAAGCCGAGGTCGTCGAGCATCAAACAATGTTCGAGCGCGGAGTCGATCATCGGCGAGATGGAATCGTGCTTCGGGTACTTGTCGAGCTTCTCGGGATCGACGGAGCCGGCGTTGACGCCGATGCGGATCGCGCAGCCGTGAGCGCGGGCGACATCGACGAGATACGCGACCTTCGCGCTGATCGGCTTGTCGCGTTCGATGTGGTAGAGGTGACCGGGGTTGTAGCGGAGCTTCTGCACGAACGGCGCGACGCGCTCGGCGAGGCGGTAGTTTTCCTGCAGATCGATGACGAGATTCGCGTTCGGCCGCGCTGCGCGGACCTCGGCGAGCGCGGTCACATCTTTCGGCGTGTCGATGGCGATGCGGATTACGTCCGCGCCCGCCGCTTCGAGCAGTTCCACCTGGCGGATCGTGGCGGCGACGTCCTGCGTCTTCGTGGCCGTCATCGACTGCACGGCGATGCGGTGATTGGCGCCGATGGTGACGTTGCCGATGCGGACCTCGCGGGTCTGTCTGGCTTTCATCCGTTGGCGTAACGAAGCGCGCTGGGAAAGATTTCCGGCGGGCACGGCCCGCGGCGTAGGTTGCCCAAGGCTCCGCCACTGAATTCGTGACAAAGTTTCTGTGCCGTCAGCGCAGCGCGAGAATCAAATCGCGCATGTCGTCCGGCAGCGGCGCCGCGAAACTCATCCGCTTGTCCGTCTTTGGATGTGAGATCGCTAGATGAGCTGCGTGCAAGGCCTGACGACCCAATCCTGCGATCGCTTTCTGCAGCTTCTTGTCCGGAATCCCGCGCCACTGCGGACCGGAGTAGACGGGATCGCCGATGATCGGATGGCCGAGCGATTTCAGATGGACGCGGATCTGGTGCGTGCGGCCGGTACGGAGACTGCAGCGGATCACCGAGGCGTAGCGGAGCTGCTCGATCACTTCGTAGTCGGTGATGGCGTTGCGGCCGCCGGCGACGATGGCCATGCGCTTGCGGTTGCGCGGATCGCGCGCGATCGGCGCATCGATCGTGCCGCGCATCTGCGACGGCGTTCCGTAGACGATGGCAACGTACTCTTTGCGCACGGCATCGGTAGACCATGCCGCGGTGAGTTCGCGATGCGTCGCGTCGTTCTTCGCGATGACCATCACGCCGCTGGTGTCTTTGTCGAGCCGATGAACGATGCCGGGACGCAGCTCGCCGCCGATGCCGCTCAGATCGTGCACGTGAAACAGCAGCGCGTTGACGAGCGTGCGGTCGGCGTGGCCGGCCGCGGGATGGACCACCAGTCCGGCCGGTTTATTGATGACCACAAGGTCGCTGTCTTCAAACAGAATCGAGAGCGGGATCTCCTGCGATTCGGCGGAAGTAGGGACGGGCTCGGGGATGTCGATCGCGGCGTTCTGCCCCTCCGCGACGCGTATCGAAGGCCGCGGCGCGGGCCTCCCGTCGAGCATCACCCGTCCTTCATCGATGAGACGGGCGAGGAAACTTCGGCTATGCTCCGGCATCCGCGCGGCAAGGGCGCGGTCGAGTCTGGTACCTTCGTCCTCGGCGAGAAATGTGACGTTCATGATCGCAGAACGTCATGCTACAATCGCATAGTCCGGCCAAGTAAGCCTCAAACTCCGCGACGTGACGTTTCGTTCTGCTGGACCGTATCACCATTTGCAATTTCATTTTTTAGCGCCTTCGAAGTTCGTTTAGAATGCGTACGCACTTTCTGATCGAGGCAGTCTGATTACAAAACTCGTAGCAAAAGGGGAGATTATGTTCAAAGTGAAACAGTTGGCCGTGACCGCGGCGATCACGTTGTTCGCCGGTGCGGCGATGGCCAGCAACTTCCGCGCTGCGGATCAGGTTTACGTCCCGGCAGCCGGACATGCATCGAGCTCGTCCGCCACCTTCGTCTCTGACATCTTCATCTCGAACCTGAGTGATGACAGCGTCGATATCTCCGTCATTTTGGCAACGGGAACCGCAGGAACGCAGACGCCGTTTCCGAAGATCCTGACGCTCCTGCCACGGGAGCGCCGCGAGCTGCGTGACTTCGTCAAGAACACTCTGAATCAGTCGTCGGCGCTTGGACAGCTCATTTTCAACGCGTGCAAAGCGACCGCGGACTGCACGCCCGATCCGACCACCGGCCTGAATGCCAACTACCGCAACATCAGCGTTGAAAGCCGCATCTACTCGGTCAGCCCGGCCAATGCCGATGCGAATACGATCAATACCGCGCCGACCACCGGCCAGTTGTTTTCGGGGATCCCCTGGTACAACTTTGTGTCCGAGTCCGCCTCTGGCGCTGGCCTGGACAAGATCTTCATCACCGGCATCCGCAACACGGCGCAGTACCGCACGAACATGGGTTTCGTGAACGCGTCGCAGTTCTCGACGACGACGATCACCGCGACGCTCTTCAGCGGCTCGGGTTCGCAGCTTGCGCAGAACAGCTTCACGCTTCAGCCGCTCGGCTTCATCCAGCCCGCTGTCGGAAGTGGCACTCTCTTCCCGAGCTTCGTGCAGGCTTCGACATCAACGGGCGCATATGTCGTCGTCCAGCAGGGCAGCACGAACCCGACTCCGGACGCGGCCGCGAACGGTTGCCCGACCGGCTGCCCGGCCTTCTTCGCCTTCGGCTCGACGCTTGACAACCAGACCAACGACCCGACCACGCTTGAGCCGCAGTACCTCCAGCCGCTCACGAACAACGCCATTACCTGTATCTACTCACCTGATGTGGCCGGTTGCAACTCCAAGGGTGGCACCGGCGCCATGCATCGCGCCGTCAAGCACCAGTTCTAGAAACCCGTCAGATGCCTTTTAAAGCCGCGCTTCGGCGCGGCTTTTTTTTTTAAAT
>DASYJF010000023.1:0-1570 GCA_035996815.1 Thermoanaerobaculia bacterium
CGGGGTTTCGGCGGCTCAGGATGACAGCGACTTTTTCTGCAACCCCGTAAATCTATGACCATCCTCCCCGCCATCAACGCCATACTCAACGGCACCAGCGGCGTGCTGCTGCTCATCGCGTACGTCCTCATCCGGCAGCGCAAGATTCAACTGCATAAGCGCTTCATGCTGGCGGCGTGTGTCACGTCGATCGTCTTCCTCTGCTGCTACGTCCTCAATCACATTCTGCGGCACGGCGTTGTCACGCACTTCACGGCGACGGGATGGGTGCGGCCGGTTTACTTTTCGATTCTGATTTCGCACACGATCCTGGCCATCACCATCGTGCCGATGGCCATCCTCTCGGTGCGCAACGGGTTGAAGATGCGGGTGCCGCAGCACCGGCGCATCGCACGTTGGACGTTCCCGCTCTGGATGTACGTCTCCGTGACCGGCGTGCTGGTCTATTTTTTTCTCTATCAGTGGTACCCCGCGGCATGAGCGTGCGATATCTTCCGTCCGGGAGTTGTCCGTGACGCCGCTACTGGAAACCGATCTCGATCCCGATCCGTTCGTGCAGTTTGGGCGATGGTTCGACGCCGCCAAAGAGGCTGGCATCCTCATGCCCGAGGCGATGTCGGTGGCCACGTCGGCACTCGATGGCGAAGTAGCGGCGCGCGTCTGCCTGCTCAAAGAGTTCGATCATCGCGGCTTCGCGTTCTACACGAACTACAACAGCCGCAAAGGGAAGCAGATCCACGACAACCCGCGCGCCGCGCTGGTCTTCTGGTGGCAATCCCTCGAACGGCAGGTGCGGATCGAAGGGGCGGTGGTGCGGACGACGGAAGAAGAGTCCGACGAGTACTTCGCCACGCGCCCGCGCGGCAGTCAGCTCGGCGCCTGGGCCTCGGAACAGAGCCGTGTCCTGGCCGGACGCGGCGGCCTCGACGCCCGTTTCGAGGAGCTGTCGACGACGTATCGCGACCTCCCGATTCCGCGACCGCCACACTGGGGCGGCTATCGCGTCATTCCACTTCTTTTCGAATTCTGGCAGGGCCGCGCCGATCGTCTGCACGACCGTTTCTGGTACCGGCTGCGGAATGACGTGAAGGACTGGGTGGTGGAGCGGCTGTCGCCTTGAGGCAGTGGATCTACGAATCCACTAACGTCTCCGCCAACTCCTCGATCCGCCTCGCTAACTCGTCCCTTGTCGCCGCAAACCGTTCCGCACCGTTTCCATCGCCGAACGTCGGATCCTCGATCGGCCAGTGCTCGATGCGTGCTGTTCCGGGCCACGCCGGACAGTCCTGCGCGGCGAAGTCACAGACGGTGACGACGATATCGAATGGTTGATCGAGAAACGGTTCGGCCGGTTTCGACTGCGCGTCGCTGATGTCGATGCCGATCTCCGCGAGGGCACTGATCGCCAGCGGATGCACCCATCCCGCCGGACGCGATCCCGCCGAGACCACATCGGCCACGTCTCCATAAAACGCCCGCATCAATCCCTCGGCCATCTGACTCCGCGCGGCGTTGCCAGTGCAGAGGAAGAGGATGCGTTTCTTGGGCACGGAGGCGATTGTAGCTGCGA
>DASYJF010000024.1:0-12580 GCA_035996815.1 Thermoanaerobaculia bacterium
GAACGTTCCCGCCCGCCTCGACGACGCCGAGGTACTGAGCGTTCATGCCGGAGCGCTGCGCGAGCTTGCGAATCGTCCATCCGCGAGCCAGGCGTTCGCGCTGCAGGATCTCTCCGAAGCGGACTGCGTCAGGATCGGCACGTTTGGATCGCGGCATCGGCCTCAATAATACAACCATGGATTGATTAATGATCGAGATACCCTAATCGTTAGGTCCATGGCCCTATCGAGTAAGGATTTTTACCTTCTCAGCAAGGAACTTCCCCTCTTTGGAAGGAGCTTCATCCTCTTCGTGAGCAAAAACTGGCTTCCAAACAAGCATTCTAAGCCTATTCAATAGCTCCATGGAGGTAAGCGACAGCATTTTTTGCTTGATCGAGAGGTCCAGGGATCTATGCAGGAGCATTTTTCTCCTTCCGAAGAGGACGCCGACCCTGACCTTGAGCAGAAATGCCCTTCGAAATCGCGTTTCCGACCTCCAAAGAGGCATTCGAAGCCTGCTAAAATAGGTCCATGGAGGTAGCGTAACAGGCTATTGTGCTTGCGTAGGAGGGCCATGGCCTTCGCGCTGGAGCACTTTTTCCTTCCGAAGAGGGCGGTGAGCGTGGCCTTGAGCAGAAATGCCTTTGAAATCGCGTTTCAGGCCTCAGAAGAGATCAGAGACGTCCAGCGTCGTTGGAAGAGGTCGCGTAGTGCGGGCGTCCTCGTGGGCGAGGACGCCCGCGTTCCGTCGTGCACGTTAATCCAGATCGCTGTCGACCGTCAGGGCGGTCATCGTCCAACCGGTTGCGCCATGCGCAAACTGCCCTTTCGCTTCGTGGCGTTTCGGGTCTGGGATGAGCGCGGTACCGACGGAGTTCGGCTGCCATTTCCAGGCGATGGTGGCATTCGCATTCGACCCATCGCCCTCGATTCCAGCGACCGTTTCGAACTGCCGCTTTGCGACGGGGAAGGTCCAGGATGTCCCGTCGTCGACGACGCCGTCGAGATGCAGCAGGCCGTCGCGTGACAGCGCCAGCGTTCCGTCAGCGCCTCGCTCGACGTAGCCGAGTTTCTGCAGCGCTGCGAGAATCTGAAGGTCGCCGAGGGTCGCCCCGGCTTTCGAAAGGCGCGCGGTGTAGGGCATCGAGAATCCGGTGTCGGTTTCGACCAGGTAGCGAATACGATCGGCGTCGAGTCCCGAAGGATACGAAACCGGCTTCTGCATCGACTCGATGCGCAGGCCTGGTTCGTGCGCCGCTTTTTCCTGCCGCGCCTTCGAGGCGATGACGGCCTTCGCGCAGGACTTTGGAATCGCGACCAGCAGCACGATGCCGATGACGATCGGGATGCCGACGGTGCGGAGGATCCGCGTCTCGTCGGTCATCGCACGTAGCGGTTGATCATGTCCACCATCTTGTCGCGCGTGAGCGGCTTGCGCATCCAGGCGTTAGCGCCGGAGCTGGGGAACATTTCCTCGAGCGATTTCTCGGGCAGGTCGGAGATCAGGACGATCGGGATGTCTTTCTTGCTCGACTGCGACTTGAGCACTTCGCTGAGCCGGTTGCCCTTGATGCTGGGCAGGTTGACGTCGAGAAAGATGATGTCGGGAGAGTTGCCCGCCAGGACGTGATTGAACTCGATCCAGCTCGCGGCGGTAAGAACGGTACATCCTTCGCGCTCGAGGAGCGCGCGGCCGAGCTTCAGCACGAGCGGGTTGTCGTCGAGAATCAACACGGCGACATTGGGCAACGACGGCGGCATGCAGGACTTCCTTCCTCACTGATGTTTCGGGGACGCGATTTCGCGCATGATACATTTTCCCGCCGCCGCAACGACATGGACGAATTCAATCTCACCGCGCCGCCGCCCGTTCTGCCGCCGCCCGAGCCTCCCGCAGACGCTCTTCCGTTCCGCCGTCCGGCGGATTACTACTCGACTCCGGGCAGCACTCTCCGTCCGCTTTTTCCGAAATGGGTTCCGATCGGATGCGGATGGGCGGCGCTCGTTTTCGTCGTCCTGCTCTTCGTCGCCGGCGCGTTTGCTCCGAAGTCGGGGGTCGCATTGGAGTGGTTGTTCGGGAAGATCCAGACCGACATGACGCCGCACTTTGCGAAGGACGTCACGCCGGAGCAGAAGGCGGAGTTCGCCGCGGAGATGACGACGCTGCGCGCGTCTGCCAAAGCGGGAAAGCTGAAGCTGGACAAAACGCAGACGTTCCTCAAACTGGCCACCGACGTCGACTCCGATGAGAAGATCGATCCGGCCGAGACGGACAAGCTGATCGCCGCGGTTCGGGACGTCAACCGCAGCGTGAAGTAGCTGGGAGCGCGGGCGTCCCGCCCGCTGTTGAGCCTTGGAGAACTGCGTAAGAACCGGCGGGCGAGACGCCCGCGTTCCCAGGAGCCCTCCTGATCTACTAATCTACGAATCACTAATCTACGAACTCATGGACTTCAAACTCATCTCCCCCTTCACTCCGCAAGGCGACCAGCCCGAGGCCATCCGCCAGCTCACGGAAAGCGTCACCGCCGGCACGCGCGATCAAGTCCTCCTCGGTGTCACCGGTTCAGGCAAGACGTTCACCGTGGCCAAGGTCATCGAGAACGTCAATCGCCCCACGCTCGTGCTCAGCCACAACAAGACGCTGGCGGCGCAGCTCTACCAGGAGTTCAAGAACTTCTTCCCTGAGAACAAGGTCGAGTACTTCGTTTCGTATTACGACTACTACCAGCCCGAGGCCTACATCCCGCAGAACGATCTGTACATCGAAAAGGAGATGACCAAGAACGACGAGATCGACAAGCTGCGGCTCGCCGCGACCAAGGCTCTATTCGAACGCCGCGACGTCATCATCGTCTCCTCGGTCTCCTGCATCTACGGCATCGGCGATCCCGATCTCTACCACTCGATGCTGGTCTTCTTCGAGCGCGGCGTCGACAAGCCGATGACGCAGTACCTGCGCCGGCTGACGGAAATGCAGTACGAGCGCACGCCGTACGACCTCTCGCGCGGCACGTTCCGCGTACGCGGCGACGTGCTCGAGCTGTGGCCGGCGTACGAGGACGACGCGGTGCGCATCGAGTTTTTCGGCGATGAGATCGACAAGATGACCCGTATCGATCCGATCACCGGCCGCACCTCGGGGCGCGAATACGACCGCCTGGCTGTCTATCCACGCACGCACTACGTCACGCCGCGCGACCGGCTGATGGTGGCGATGGAGAACATCCGCGTCGAGCTCGATGAGCGCGTGGTCGAGCTGCGTGCGAACGATCGGCTGCTCGAAGCGCAGCGGCTGTCGCAGCGGACGATGTTCGATCTGGAGATGATCGCGGAGCTCGGCTACTGCAACGGCATCGAGAACTATTCGCGGCATCTGTCCGGACGCCAGCCCGGCGAGCCGCCGCCGACGTTGATCGACTATTTCCCGAAAGACTTTCTACTCGTCGTCGATGAGTCGCACCAGACCATTCCGCAGGTGCGCGCGATGTGGGGCGGCGACCGCGCGCGAAAGCAGACGCTGGTTGAATACGGATTCCGCCTGCCGAGCGCGATCGACAACCGGCCGCTGTCATTCGTCGAGTTCGAAGGAAAGTTCACGCAGATCGTCTACGTCTCGGCCACCCCCGGCCCGTTCGAGATGGAAAAAACCGGCGGACTTTTCGCGGAGCAGGTCATCCGTCCGACCGGGCTGCTCGATCCAAACATCATCATCCGGCCGGTCAAGGGACAGGTCGACGATCTGATCGGCGTCATCAAAGAACGCATCGCGAAAAGCGAGCGCGTGATGGTGACGACGCTGACGAAACGGATGGCCGAGGATTTGACGCGGTATCTGATGGAGCTCGGCATCAAGGTCAACTATCTGCACTCCGACGTCGAGACGCTGGAGCGCATTGCCATCATTCGCGACTTTCGCGTCGGTACGTACGACGTGCTGGTCGGCATCAACCTGCTGCGCGAAGGGCTCGACATCCCGGAATGTTCGTGCGTGGCCATCCTCGATGCCGACAAGGAAGGTTTTCTCCGGTCGCAGACGTCGCTGATCCAGACCATCGGCCGATGCGCGCGCAACCTGGAAGGCGTAGCGATTCTGTACGCGGACAAGATGACCGACTCCATCAAGTTCGCGGTCGCCGAGACGAAGCGGCGGCGCGCCATTCAGCAGGCGTACAACGAGGCGCATGGCATCGAGCCGGCCTCGATTATCAAAGCGATCGACAGCGATCTGGTGAAGATGGCCAACCTCGACTATTTCGAAGTGCCCGGCGGCCCATCTTCGAAAGCGCGCCTCGACCTGACGGACGGGGAGGACCTCGACAAAGCAATCTCGCGGCTGACGAAAGAGATGAAGGATGCGGCCAAGAATCTCGATTTTGAAAAGGCGACTGAGATCCGCGACAAACTGCGCGAGCTGAAAGAGATCCGGATCTTCGTGTGACATTACGATGCCGCGCGTGAAGGTCGCCATCGTCGGGCCCGTGTTCCCGTTCCGCGCAGGCATCGCGTATTGCACGACGCGGCTGGCCGAGGAGTTGGGCGCGGAGGTCGTATCGTTCTCGCGGCAGTTTCCAAAGCGCTTCTATCCCGGCGGCGATGATGTCGATCCGACGCTGCCGCGCGCGAAGGGCGACTTCATCATCGATGTGATGAATCCGCTGACGTGGCTGCGCGCCGGATGGCGGCTGCGGCGCTACGACGCGGTGATCTTCGTCTGGTGGGTGTGGCTCTTCGCGCCCGCGTATCTGACGATGATCGCGCTGCTGCGGCGGCGCACGCGCGTGATCCTGCAATGCCACAACATCGGCGACAAGGAGCCGGCGGCGTGGAAGCGCTGGCTGACGAATCGCGTCCTTCGCCGCGGCGACGCGCTGGTCGTTCATGCGCAGTCGGAAGCGCGCGAAGCGTGGACGCGGTCCGGCGGCAGACAGATCGTGAAAACGTTCCTGCCAGTCCACGAGCTCGGCGGCGCGATTCCGTCGCGCGCCGATGCGCGCGCGACGCTCGGCATCACGGCAACGAACGTCGCGCTCTTCTTCGGTCATGTGCGACCGTTCAAAGGACTCGACATCGCGTTGCGTGCATGGCAGGAGTTGAAAACGGACGTTCTGCTGGTCGTGGCAGGGGAGGCGTGGTGGGAGAAAGCCGCGGAGTACGAGGCGTTAGCAGGGGAGAACGTCCGCTTCGATTTCCGCTTCATCCCCGACTCCGAGATCGCAACCTTCTTCGCTGCCTCGGACGTCGTGCTCGCGCCGTATCGCATCGAAGCGCAGAGCGGCGTCGCGCTCACTGCCTTTCATTTCGCGCGGCCGGTCATCGCCACGACCGTGGGAGGATTGCCGGAGATCATCGACGGCAGTAACGGCATTCTCATTCCGCCTGAGGATCCATCCGCGCTGGCGAACGCCGTCGACGAGTTCTTCACGTCACGCGACCGCGTCGCCATGGAACGCGCTGCCGCGGACTCAGCGCGCCGCTACTCCTGGCCGGAATACGCTGCTGTGTTCGCGGCCTTACTGGACCGTCGATGAAACTCAACCCCAGCCGCATCAAAGTCGGCCTCGAACTGACCTCCAAGTGCAACCTCCGCTGCGGCATGTGTCCGCTGCCGGTGCTGCGCCGTCCGTACGAGGACATGGAGTGGCCGATGGTCGAGAAAGCCGAGCGCGAGATTCACGGCGCGGGGCTGAAACTCAAGTGGCTGCACGAGATGGGGGAGCCGCTGCTCTACGCGCGGATCGACGACGCCATCCGCCTTTTCCCCGAGGCCAGTCTGTCGACGAATGGGCTGGTGTTGACGCATGAGATCGGCGCGAAGCTGCTGGCATCGCCGCTGAAACGAATCCGCATCTGCGTCGACTCCGTCAATCCCGAGGTCTATCCGCAGCTGCGGACCGGCGGCGATTTCGACAAGCTGGTCGTGCTTACGAAGGCGTTTCTCGAACAAGCCAAAGGTCATCCGATCCGCATTGAGATCCAGAAGATGCGCTCGCGGCTGACGTTGACGGAGACCGTCGACGACTTCCGCAATCTGTTCGATCTCAAGAAGTACCGCAACGCGCGAGTCATCGAAAAAACGTGCGAAGCGCTCGACGTCAATGAAGAGACTGACCTTCACGGCAAGTTCTACGGCTGCGTGCAGGGCGCGTTTTTCACGTGGGTGGTGATCTTCGCCGACGGACGCGTCACGCACTGCTGCTACGACGCGCACGGCGATCAGGTCCTCGGCGATCTGAAAACGCAGACGCTGAACGAAATCCTTGACGGTCCGCGCTTCGCCATCATGCAGGACGCCTTCGCCCGCCGCGATTTCACGAACCTGCCGCGTTGCGCGGAATGCTTCAAACACGGCGGCGAATCAAACGCGTTCAACGACGTCCTGACACGCGTGCAGAATCTGCCCGGCGTCGCGAAAGACGTCGTGCGCAAAGTGATCGATGTGCGGTATCGCACGTGATCCACATCCTCAACATCATCTTCGGCTTCATCCCCACGCTGATCCTCGGCGCGAGCATCGCGGCCGGAGTGGACGATGACCGTCACCATCGCAGGATTTTTGTCATCGTTTACGGTCTATGGTCGATCACTCTGGCCATGTGGAACTGGATGCGGTCCGCCCCCGCCGCGTGGGTAATCCTCTGGAGCATTGCCGGATTGATTGCCCTCGGCATGCCGGTTGCGTTGCGGTCGCTTCGTCGTTACTCTCGGAGGGATCCATGAAACGCTCGTTGCTTGTCTGTACTACGTTGTTCCTCGCGGTCGGTTGTGCCCATCAGCTTTCGCAGAAGACGATCCCGGTTCGCGTGGTCGTCAACGCATCGCCTGAAGTGGCGCGTCAATTCGACGCAGTTGCATTGCAGCGCATGACGGAATTGGCAGTGAGCCACGTGACGCTCACCAATCCTCGTCCGATCCAACTCACCGTCGCCATCAACCTCGATTCGAGGGACGAGCTTTTCACGATGCCGCATGACCGCCTGAAGTCGGGGAGAACGATCTCCTGGAAGTCGGTCTTCGATGGCGCGGGCGAACCGCTCCACGGCGGCGCCGGTCAACACTCGGCCGACGAAATGCGCGCCATGACCATCCGGGACGAGAAGTCCGGACGGCCGGTGGTGGTCGGGAGTTACGCGATCGTCGGCGAGATGGGCGCGAAGCTGGAGTGGGAGCCGATCGTCCTGCGGTCCACCGATCCCGAATTTTCGGGACCGCGCGCGCAACAGCAGTCGATGCGAGCGGCCGCTCAGTTCCTCGCGGAACGCCTCATGCTCGTCGATGAAAGGCTGCGGCTCCACGAAGACCGGCAGCATTCGAAGGCCAACTAGGAACTGAAATGCGGCGTCGAATTCTCATCCTCGCATTCGGCGCCGCCTTTCTGGCTGTCACCGCATTCGCGCGCATGTGATACTCAACCCCAGCCGCATCAAAGTCGGCCTCGAGCTGACCTCCAAATGCAGTCTCCGCTGCGGCACGTGCAGAATCTGCCCGGCGTCGCGAAAGACGTCGTGCGCAAAGTGATCGATGTGCGGTATCGCACGTGATCCACATCGTCAACATCATCTTCGGCTCATCCCCACGCTCATCCTCGGCGCGAGTATCGCGGCCGGAGTGGACGATGACCGTCACCATCGCAGGATTTTTGTCATCGTTTACGGTCTATGGTCGATCACTTTGGCCATGTGGAACTGGATGCGCTCCGTCCCCGCCGCGTGGGTAATCCTCTGGAGCACTGCCGGATTGATTGCCCTCGGCATGCCGGTTGCGTTGCGATCGCTTCGACGGCACCCCCGGAGGGACTCATGAATCGACGCACTGCAATCGTTCTCGTAAGCTGTTCTCTTCTCATCAGCGCATGCGCGACGCACGCTCGCACATCGACGCCCGTAGCTGTGAAAATCACGTCCGACACAGCCACGGACAAGTTCGTGAAGCAGGTCCGCGATACCACGATCAACGTGATCGCGGAACAGGTCCCGAACGCGCGCCCGATGACGATCAACGTGAAGCTCGATGTGACCGAGAAAATGCAATCGACGCCGGGAATGGGTGGCGGATTGCCCCCGGTCAATGAGCAGCGGCCGGTGTCGAGTCTAAGCCGCGACCCATACAGCGACGGCTCGGTGCCGACGGTGCCGGTCAACAATTCCGTATTTCAAACCTCAACGACAGAGCAGATCACCAGCTACCGCGTCGTCTACACGATCAGCGACGCCGCCGGTCAAGTGGTGGAATCGAATCAATTGACGCTCGACAACGGACACCTCGTCGACGCCAAAGCCGGTGCGCCGCTGCAGTCGCGCTATGGTCTGGTCGGCGACACGGCCATGTTCCTCGCGTCGCGTGTGAAGACGCTCGATCAATGAAGCGCCGCGGCGCTCAGTAAGGAGAGAGAGTCATGACCCGACACGCAGCGCTGTTTGTGACCGTTGGCTTTCTGCTCATCAGCGGATGTGCGACGACGCCTGCCCATAGGTCCACGCCTGTCGCTCTCACGATCACGATCAAGTCAGACACCGCCGGAAAGGGGGTCGTCGACTTGCAGTGGTTCCGCAATACGACTCTTGCGTTAATCGCGGAACAGGTTCCGAACGCGCGCAATCCGATGACGATGAACGTGAAGCTGGATGTCACATCGCGCGAACAATGGATATCGAGAATCGTTTCTTCGGGGCCGTGGACGCCGATGCCCATTTCTTCGGAGCCGTCGTTCAGTTTTGAAAACACAACTTCAGAACAGATCACCCGCTACCGCGTCGTCTACACGATCAGCGATGCCGCCGGTCAACTAATCGAATCGAATCAGTTGACGCTTGACAACGGACAACTAGTCGACGCGAAAACCGGCGCTCCGTTGAAAGCGCGCTTCGGGCTCTTCGGCGACACGGCCATGTTCCTCGCGTCGCGCGTGAAGACGATCGAGCAATGAAGCGTTTGCTGTTCGTTGCAGTGATGCTGCTGCCGGTGATTGCCACAGCCGCGACGCGGGTGTCGGCGAAGGATCTCGCTGCCATCCGCGCCGTCCTCGACGCGCAATCCTCAGCCTGGAATCGCGGCGACATCGACGCCTACATGGCCGGCTACGCGCAAAGCGACGACACGATGTTCGTCGGCACCGACGTGACGCGCGGCTGGACGAAAGTTCGCGACCGCTACAAAGCGAAATACGACTCCCGCGCGAAGATGGGCACGCTCGTCTTCTCCGACCTCGATCTTCGCCCGCTCGGCAGGGAAGACGTCATCGTCACCGGCGCCTGGAAACTCACGCGCGACGCCGATTCACCCCACGGCCGCTTTACGCTGATTTTTCACCGGCGGTTGGAAGGGTGGCGGATCGTGTACGACCATTCGTCGTGAAGCAGTGGATTAGTGATTAGTGGATTAGTAGATTAGGAAACCTATTCTGCGCTACGTCTCTAATCTACTAATCCACCAATCTACTGAATCACCGAAACGACACCGGAATGTCGTCCATCGTCAGCACCCCCGGCCGCGCGCTGACGACGCGCGGGATCGAATTCACCACCATCGCTGCAGTGGCGCGGTCGCCGTGGATTCCGCCTTTGATCTCCATCTCCACATTCGGGACGCCATGCACGATCACGCGATCCGCCGCGACATCCTCGGCGCCGACGTACATGCGCAATTCGAGGCTCACGTTGATCCTGCCCTTGCCGTAGATGGTCTGATGAACGCCGGCCACCTGCCCGGCCGCGCACGTCAGGTACTGCGTCTTCACTTCGCGCTCGGCGATGATCGGCTCGATCTTCTCGTCGCTCACCGAGTCGAACTCGACGCCGAGGCCGTTGCCGACCATCATCAGCGACTCGCGAAGGCCCATGTGCTTGATCTTGCCGGCATCGACAGCGGCGCGAAATTCGTCCGGCGTCATTCCGGCGCCGACTTTGCGCTGCAGCGGTTCGCGGCGCGTCGATGCGTTCTGGATGCGGATGATTTCGACCGCGTCGATGTGCTGGCAGACCGAGGTCACCGTCAGCGGCAGCTTGTCCATGACGAAGCCGGGATTGACGCCGGTGCCGAGGAGCGTGACGTTCTTCGCGCGCGCCACCTGTTGCAACTCTTCGCGAATCTGATGATCCAGCGGGAAGGAGAGCTCTTCGCACGTCGACACGACGTGGCAACCGCGCTCGAGAAGCTCCTTGAGCTGTCCGGAAACGTCGCGGAGGCGGGAACCGGTCGAGTGGCAGACCACGTTCGGATGTCCGGTCAGCTCACGCGTGACTTTGACGCCGACTTCGCGATCGAGCCCGATCACTTCGCCCAGGTCTTTGCCGATTTTGTTCGGGTCGACATCGACGGCGGCGACGATCCGAAGCCACGGTTTGGTCAGCAGCAGCCGCGCGATCTCCGCACCAATCGGTCCGATTCCGTACTGCGCCACTGTGATCGGTTGAACAGGATTCATGAGCACCTCATCCGCAAAAGTGCCGCGCATTGTAGTGCGTTCGCGGGGGGTGAGGACGTTCAGATCGATGTGAGAGCGGTGCATCGCCTCTTCCGTCCCGATGCCGCATCGGCGCAACCGCTATCGTGAGTTCGCGCTTGCGAAGATCGGCTTCGAGGATCGTCTGTGGGACAAGCTCACCAACTTCAAAAGGCGATGATCGCGTCCTGCGCAACGAACAAAGCCCTGACCCCCAAAGCGGTGTCGAATCGGCACCACCGCAAAGAGTCGCCGGATAAACATCGCTGCTCCTTCGTCATCTGTCGGACACCGCCGCGGTGAAAGAGTGGCTGAGCGGTCGACGTCCGACTCTCAACGTATTTTCGACGACGTGAGCTAAAGGCGACTTTAGACCTCGGAGCGGCTCCTACGATCGCTCCACGATGGCCGTTGCTCCGGTCCTTACGCTGATCGGTCAGACCGTGCGGGAGATGCGCATCGAGCGCGGCATGACACAGCAGCAGCTCGCCGATCTTTGCGAGATGCACCGCACCTTCATCATCTCCATCGAGAAGGGACGACAGAACGCTTCCGCCATCACCCTCGTCCGCCTGGCTGCCGCTCTCGGCGTTCTACCGGCCGAGCTGTTCCGCGCCTTCACCAAGCACGTCATGCGCTCGGTGCAACGGAGTAGCGGCTCGGGGTCTTAAGCCCCGTTACGCTGCTGAGGCTTTGATGGGAGCCCACCGGAAGTCAATCTCGGCTGGCTTGAGATGCTCGCGAGAAACAATATCGATGAACTCGGTCTCACGGTCGCCCGGCGGATACGCACACCTTAACTCGATGCGCACACGCTCATCTTCCAGTGCGGGGTAGTCAGCGACAAGACGTCCGTCTACCACATAAGAAAAGTAGGTGTTCATTTTCGCCTGAAGGTCGGGCAACAACAGGCCGTATTCACCCCAAGGTCTGTCCTCGACAATAACTAGAATGACGGTCCGAGCGGGCTCATCGTAAGCAATGTGATCGATCGTGTCATGATCACCTGTCGTCATTCGTTTGGTCGCCTCACTTCTGTCTCTATTTTTATGGTTTGCCCTTTCAACTGTGCCGGTGCATTCTTTCCAACTAACGTCGCGCCGTCTTTAGCCATCGCGCCGTCTTTTGCTACCTGCGCTGCGTTCCGAGTTGCATTCCCGGATTTCACTTCTACTGCGCGAACGCCCGATCCGTTCTGAACCAAATGGTCGATGACACGCGTCCCTTCGGAGGTCTTTGCTGAAACTTGACTCCCAAGAATGACTTTCCCCTCTGCTTTCAATTCGGTGCCGACAGCTAATTCAGCTGCCTTCCCCTGCGCGGCATTCTTGAGAATCTGTACTCCTCCTCGCTGCTCGGGTTCGATAGCTGCGACGGACGTGTTGGCGGCGATGATGCCCAGAACCGCTACGCCCATGACGTTCTCGTTTAGGCTCGCGCTTGTGCCCATGCCGGCGATCGCTTCTCTAGCGTTGCGATAGTCCTCCGTCACAGCCGAAACGACCGAATCGACGCCCTTCAGAAAACCAGACCAATCGTACGAGGCGGCGTTGAAGGGCTGTTCGCGACCGGTTGGATCGTTGTACGTAGTCGGGTTGTTGCTGACGTAGGCGTAACGATTCCACGACTGCGGTCGCTCCAGCTCGTATCTGCCCGGGTCTACGCTGAGGAACCGCCCAACCGTCGCGCTGTAATACCTAGCGTGCATGTAATCCACCGCATGCCCATCCTCCGCGCCCATTCCGCCCGCGTAGTCGCGCTCGTGACCGGTGAACTTCATTGGCTCTTCGCGGTCGAAGCCGCCGGCAACTTCCTGCCAGTAACCCGACTTCTCATCGCCGAAGGGATAGTAGTCGTGGTAGGAAACGAGCTGGCCGCTGTCGGAGGTGATCAGGCGTGGGGAGCCGAGGTGGTCGAGGTGGAAGTGGCGGCGGCCACCCATCTCTACGGGACGCTGCGAGCCGAGGAGCAGACCGTCGCGCCAGATGAAATCCTCCACCCAGAGGGCAGGGATGGATGGATTTGTGGCCGAGCTCTTGTACTGGCGGAGCACCTCGCCGCTCTCGTCGCGAATGCTCCACCACCACCAGCCGTGGCTCTGCACCCCGATCCGTTCGTCGTTCGGCGTGTAGATGTAGTACTCCTGCGTGACATTGT